>NZ_CP031194.1:2415672-3019590 GCF_003344965.1 Streptomyces paludis
GGAGCCGGCGCCGTGGGAGATCGTGGCGGAGACCCTGGAGGCCCACGACGAGCTGGAGGCGGCTCACGCCACCTTCACCACGGCGCTGAAGCTCCTCCTGGCGCCGGACGAGGACGTCCCGTACCCCACCCAGTCCCTGCTGATCGGCCGCCACCGCGTCCGCCGCCTGCTGGGCCTGGACCACGACACGCTGGACGCCCGCGCCGACCACGTCAACCCGGCGCCCGTCCCCCTGGACGAACTCCACGACCCGAAGCGCCTCTGGGCCCTCGGCTCCGACAACCCGGCCGAACTCCAGGCCGAGATCACCCGCCTCCGCGCCGAACTGGGCTCCTACCGCACGGCCCTGTCCCGCCCGTTCCCCGTAGCGGTCCTCCACTGGCCCACGGCCGAACTGACGGAACTCCTCACCGCGTACCCCGCCCTCACCACCGAATACCCCTCCCACGCGGCCCACCTGTCCGACCTCGAATCCTCCCTGCGCGACCTGGCCGCCACCGGCACCCCCAACCTGGGCATCGTCACCGCCACAGTCCCGTCATACGAAGCCTTCGCCGCCTCCGAACAGTCCTCCCCCGCCCACCCCCCACTCCTCCCCCAATACGCCACCACCCTCGCCGCCCGAGGCCGAGCCACCCCCTGGCCCCCACCCAAAAACGCCCCCTGCTGGTGCACCGCAGAAACCACCTACGGCAAGTGCCACGGCGCGCCGTAACCGCCCGAGACGCCCCCGCGCACAGCGCCCCTCTCCCGCCCGACCACGCCCCGCCCCCGTTCCCGGGGGCGCGCAGGAGCCATGAGCACAGCGAAGCCCTCATCCCCCGGTGTCTCCGCCCGCATGAGTCGCCAGACATCTCGGGACACCGCACCGGAAGTAGCCGTACGAAAGCTGCTCCACGCCTCCGGCTACCGCTACCGCGTCAACGTGCGCGTACCCGACATGCCACGGCGGACGATCGACATCGTCTTCCCCCGGGTCAAGGTCGCGGTCTTCCTGGACGGCTGCTTCTGGCACGGCTGCCCACAGCACGCGACACAACCGAAGGCGAACGCGGCCTGGTGGAGGGAGAAACTCGACCGCAACATGGCCAGGGACCGGGAGACCACGGAGCACTTGGCAGATCTCGGCTGGATTGTCCTACGGTTCTGGGAACACGAGGCATCCGGAACCGTGGCCGATCAGGTAGCGGCGGCCGTACATCGACAGAAGACGGATGGCGCGGTCTGATCTCGCCAACCGTTCCTCGAACGGAGTTGAGTTCCGCGCCATCCGGCCGTCGACGGGTTCAGGGAGCTATCTAACCATTCCCCACTCCCCCGCGAGGGGAGAACCTTCCCACTCATCCCCCTTCTGCCATATCGAGGCGATTCCATGCTTCTCCAGGTAACTGGAGTATCCCCCGATATCTTCAGTGAATAGACCTACGAGATGCGGTTCAGGCCGACGCCTCTCCTCGTACAGGAAATGGCTGTACTCGAAGAGTTGACCCACAGCTTGCCGCACCGCCTCGGTGGGGTTGCCACGACGGACCACCTTTGCCTCTACGAGCCATTCCTCATCGGCGCTCCTCCGCTCCTCGGCACGGTGAAGCACAAGGTCTTTGGGATGCATCAGATGCGTCGTCGGCGTGAACCCACGCTCCACCACATACACCCCAAAAGAGTTGATGAGCTTCTCGTGGGAACGTTTCTTCACCTGCTGTCGAGCTGCAATTTTGGCAAAGTAGTCCGAGCTGTCCTTCGGATGGAACCCCGAGAGCGGATCCTCGGACGCAGTGGAATGGACACTGGATGAGTACCCCGCAGTCACGAAATCAGCATTGTCCTGGGACCACCAGGAGAGATCCACTTCATTCACATTCGTCAACAATTGGGCCGCATGCGAGAGATCATCCATCAGGTCGGATTCAGCAGGTAGTTGATCGGTCTCATAGCATCGCGAGATGACACTGGCCGCCTCGTATGCCCTCGGCCTCTCAGCGCGATGCCGTAGCTCAGGTTCGTCCATCCACCCGTTTCTGCGCTGCGCCCCCAAGGCCGCTCGCAGTCGTGCAGCATTACGCCGAAGGTGAATCTGCCTCGCCAAACCTCTACCGAGACGCTGCTCAAGATAAGAGATACTTTGCTGGAGGGTCAGAGACACCGTCCGAAGATCCGCGCTAAAAATGTACGCGAGATAGAGACCTTCCCCTGGCTTCTCGTTGATCCTTGGATCAAAAACGCCGATCCAAGGCGTGGCGGCGGGAGTCGTCCGTCCCCCGTACCCCTTGGCACGGAGAGGGGACGGGAGCGCCAAGTCCGATCGACTCGCCACACCACGCAGCACCTGCTGCCCAACGACGTGACGGTACGACCCCGCGCTCGCATCGTAGGTATTAGCGACTTCACGTAGCAGCTCTTGTATCCCCATGCACCAAATCTAGAACAGGGCAGCTCCGTTGACGATCACCTTTGCGCGGCACGCCGGGACAACTCCGCTTCGTAGCGGGTCTGGGCGCGGTCCAGGGCTTCGTCCGGGTCGCGGCCGTGGGTGCGGAGCCAGTGGAGGAGGTCGGCGATCATGTTGATCGCCACCTCCTCAGCGATGGCGACGGCGAGTCGTTCGTTGCGACGAGGCCCAACGCCGCCTTGATGGCAGTAGAGGGCAAGGAGAGCTTCCGCCTTGGCTACTTGGGGGCTTCCTGCGTGGTCAGAGGCCGAGTTGAGGTTGGTGGGGAGTTCGCACCAGGTGGTCTTGGACGCTTCTTGGGGGATGACGCCCCAGCGGGCGGCGATGGCGCCCACCAAGGCCATACCCCTGCCCGACCCTTCTTCGGTTGTTGCCGAGATGAGTGGAGACCGTCAGGGGGGTGGGGGGTTCCGGGGCCGACGTGGGTAATGACGTTGGTTACCAGCTCCGTCACGCAGAGCTGAGCGGTGTCGATCAGCTCCGGCAGGCCCCAGAGGTTCAGATGCAGGCGCAGGACGCGCCGCAGGCCGGCGAGTTCCTCGGCTTCCGCCAGGAAGGGTAGATCCCACCCCTTCCTGGCGATATCGAATCGGCATTTACTCATATCAATCACCCCCTGACACGTCGGAACTCTCATTTTGGAACTCCCGGAAGTGTTGTCAGGGAGCACGCAGGGTTGTCGCGCGCCCCGGCGTGCGCTCTGTTGCTCGGGGCGCGTGGCACCAGGCACGCTCGGGGAGGCCAACGCGGAGGACCCAGATATGGCAGTCGGACCAACGACCAGAAGGCGCCAACTCGGCGCCGCCCTACGGCGACTACGGGAGAAGAAGGGCTTCACGCTGGACGAGGCGGGAGCACTGGTGAACATCTCCAAGGCAACCTTGAGCAGGTACGAGACCAAGGAGGGCACCGTCAAATGGCCGGCAGTCGACGCGCTCTGCCGGGGATACGACGCCTCCGAGGACGAGCGGCTCACACTGGTCGAGTTGGCCAAGGGCGCGAAAATCCGCGGGTGGTGGCGGTCGCTGGCGGATCCGATCCCCGAGTCGATGAACCTCATGCTCGCCCTTGAGGACGAGGTCGTACGCGAGGATCACTACGCCTGCATGTACGTCCCGGGCCTGCTCCAGACCCGCGCGTACGCGGAGGCTGTGCACCGCGCTTCGGAGATGCGCTGTTCCGACCAGGAGATCACGCACATGGTCGACATCCGCATGAAACGACAGGAGCTTCTGGCGCGGGACGAGCCGCCGCACGTCTGGGCAGTGATCGATGAGGCGGTGGTCCGGCGTGTGGTCGGCGGGCGCGATGTCATGCGTGAGCAGGTGCGTTATCTGCTCGATCGGGCGCGCGAGCCGCACATCACCTTCCAGATCCTGCCGTTCGAGACGGGCGCCCACGCCGCCGCTGTCGGTAGCTTCCTGATTCTCGGTGGCCCCACTCCCGAACTCGACGTCGTGTACGTCGACATCATCGGCGGTGGCCTGTTCATGGAGAAGCCGGAGGAACTGGCGCGCTATAAGTTGGCGTTCGAGTACCTGCGCGCACAGGCGTTGGACATCGATGCGTCCGTCGCGCTCCTGAATCGGGTCTGCGAGGAGCTGTAACTGCGATGGATCGCGACAACGCACAGTGGTTCAAGTCGTCGTACAGCGGCGGAAGTGGCACCGAGTGCGTTGAGGTGGCCGGGCTTCGGGGTGGGGGAGTTGTTGGGGTGCGGGACTCTGGGTGGCTTCGGGGGGAGTCCATAGGCGTGGGGAGTCTCGCTTGGGGGGTGTTCTTGGGAGGCGTTCGGGGCTCGGGGTTTGGGGCTCGGGGCTCGGGTGGTGATGGAGGCCGTTAGTGAGGCTGGGGTGGGGGGTGGTTCGGTGTTCTGGGGTTTGAGCTTCGAGGGGCGAGCTCTGTTTGTTTGATTGGTTGGTTACTTTTCCCACCCACCCTCCCTTCCCCTTTGGGCCTGGGCGGCGGGGAAATCTTACTTTTTGGAGTCAGGTTGCGACTTTGAGTGATCGACGTTTAGCGTGCCCTCAGACGTAAATGGCCTCCACCTGGTGTTCACAGCACCTGGCAGAGGCCTGACCACCGAGATCGAACAAGAGGCGATCCCCATGGCTGACAGCCAGTTTAGTAGTGCCCCGCTCCCCACGCACGTAACTCCCCATCCCATGGCCAGTCCCGGTTACGGCAAGCGGTCCGTGGACGGGCGAGGTAGGGGTTCCGGGGGTGAGTTCGGTGGGCTGCCCGCTCGCGAGGCGTCCATTGCCGGGTTCATCGACCGGTTGCCCGAGGGTGCCGATATTTCTGTGAAGGCCCTGGCCAAAGTGCTGGACTACGGGCAGTGCGCGCTGCGTACGGCCCTCAACCGGCTTCAGCGGGAAGGGTACTTACGGCGGGGGCGTGAGCATCTGGTGGGGGAGGGTGGGGCTCGGTGGGTTACCCGTACGTGGTTCTCGCCCGTCGCCCGGGATGACTCCTGGTGGGTGTCCTTCATCTCCGGAGACGTACCCGGAGATGTACCCGGAGACGCTGTCGTTGATGTTCCTGCTGCCCTCCCCGAACCGGGGCCCCGGCGCTCCCGCGCTTACGCCGTGCTCGCCTCCGTCGGGTTGCGGAACCCGGCCGTGACGCTGTCCGCCGCCGACTGCGCGGCGCTGGAGCCCCTGGCCGCCGAGTGGTTCGTGCGAGGCGCCGGCGAGGAAGATGTTCTGCGTGCCCTTACGAATGGGCTGCCCCTTCCTGTGCATCATCCGGCCGGGCTGGTCCGGGCTCGGCTCTCCTCCAAGTTGCCTCCCGAGGCCCCATTGGTTGCTCGGGAAAGTGCTGTGCGGCCGCCTCTGCGGGTCATGGAGTGCTCCAAGTGCCGTGCTCCTGGGCGGCCCGAGGCGCTGGTGGGTGGTGAGTGTGGCGAGTGCCGGGGGCTGGCCGTGTCCGTACCGCGCCCCGCGCCCCTTTCGCCGGAGGGGGTTCGGGCGCGTGTCGCCGAGGTCAGGGCCGCCGGTGCGCTCGGGGCGCGGGCGGGTCGTGCCTGAGGTGTTGCTATTTGTAGGGGCGGATTACTACGTTTGGGCGGTCTGGTCTTGATTTGGCTTGGCGTAGTTTGGCGGTGACTGCGGCTACCAGTAGTTGCGGCTGGTCTCGGATCAGGGCGGGGACCGCGCTGATTACGTCGATGCCGTGCGCTTCCATGAGCATTCGGCGGCGGAGGGTGGCGCGGTACTGGGATACGCCTTGGTGGAACTGTTCGGAGTCGACTTCCAGTGCCACTCCCGCGAAGGCCCAGTACGCGTCCGGGCGGGCGAGGAAGGTGCCTGTCGGGGTGAGGAGGGTCGGGTTCCAGAGGGCTTCGGGGACGCCGGCGGCGCGGAGGGTGTCGCGGGCCTCGCCCTCGGCGATCGAGCTGACTCCGACCCGGAGTTCGTCCATCACCGCGCGCACCGCCGGATTGCGCAGGGCGTGCGAGGCGTGGAGTTCGGCGCGGAGGTCATCCGGGTGGCAGGGGCACCTCTGGACGGTCGCCGCGAGGATCGCCCGGACGCGCTCCTTGCACGGTTCGTACGCGGCGAAGTCGGAGGCCGCGCGGACCGGGCGTACGCAGGGGATTCCCTCGACCAGCAGCGTCGGCGGCCAGCGGCTGGTGCGGCGCAGCCGTACGTACGACTGGTCGCGCAAACCCCGGCGCGCGCCGATCAGGACATCGGCGCGGCCGTCGCTCGCGTCCCGTACCCCGTACAGCGACAGCGCCGCCTCGCCGGTCAGGACTGCCGTCCGGTCGCGCATGGCCGCTCCGGGGGCGCCGCGGGCGTCGGCGTCGGGACCCTTGCCGTTCTCCGCGTAGAGAACCGCCGCCAGCAGCCTCTGGCGCGGGGTCGGTTCGCCCGTCTGTATCAGGATCACCCCCGGCAGCGGGCGCTGCCACGGGCCGCCCGGCCTGCATCTGCGCGCGGCGGTGCCGGCCGAGAGGCCGGCTGTCCGCAGCTGGCGGCTGTTCGCCAGCCGCTGCTGCGTACGGGAGAGGTGGGCGATCGCCTCGTCGGCGGTCGTTCGTCGGATCGTTGGCGTGCGGATCGTTGCCGTGTGGATCTTTGGGGTGCGGGGGGTATCTGTGAGCTTGAGTTTTTCTGTCATGAGGAGTCTGTGCCCGCCTCACACCCCGAACGGACATCTATTGGCTCGTTGTCACGATCTCTTGTGTCCTCAGGTGCGTTACGCGTCCGTTCCGCCGTCCGCCCATACCTGGATGTGGTCCTGCTCCAGCTCCAGCATCACCCGCTGCTCCATGCCCAGCGCCGCCGTGTACTCCGTAGGCAGCTGCAGCCGCCCGGCCCGGTCCAGCATCGCGTACTCCCGGGCCACCACCGACTCCTGGCCCTCGGCGTCGATCTCCGTACGCCGCAGGACCTCGGACGACGTCCGGCCGTCGCGGATCGCGACCGTACGGCGGACCTCGCTCTCCACCGCCTGGTCGTGTGTGACGATCACGATCGTCGTCCCCAGCTCCTCGTTGGCCCGGCGGAACGCCGCGAAGACCTCCTCCCCCGTCACCGAGTCCAGCTCACCGGTCGGCTCGTCGGCGAGCAGTACGGAAGGCGAGTTGGCCAGGGCCACGGCGATCGCGACGCGCTGCTGCTGGCCTCCGGAGAGCTGCCCCGGGCGGCGGTCGGCGCAGTCGCTGACTCCCAGCATCGCCAGCAGGTCCTTCGTCCGCTCCCCCTTCGTCCCCTTCGCCGCGCTCCGTCGGGCACCGCCGCGCCCTCGCAGCTGCATCGGGAGAGCGACGTTCTGGCGTGCTGTCAGGTAGGGGAGCAGATTGCGGCTCGTCTGCTGCCAGACGAAACCGACCACCTCACGGCGGTAGTTCAGCCGCACCTTCGCGTCCATCGCGAGCAGATCCCGGCCCGCGACCCTGGCCGCCCCGGCGGTCGGGACGTCCAGGCCCGCCAGGATGTTCATCAGCGTCGACTTCCCGCTGCCGGACGCGCCGACCAGGGCCATCAACTCGCCCTCCTGGACCGTGAGATCCAGCCCCTGGAGCGCCTGCACCTCGACACCGTCCGTGGTGAAGACGCGGACCAGCCGGTCACAGGTGATCAGCGCGTCATGCCCGTACGAGGGACGGTCCCGGTGCGCCGCCGCGCGTCGTTCCAGCTCGGTGAGGGTGGGCGGAAGGGGGGATTTCGGTTGTTCCCGGTCCGTCATCTTGAATCTCCCGCCCTCAGCTCCGTCATCGATCCGCGTCTGCCCGCCCACCACGCCTGCCCGGCGGCCACCGCCCCCGCCAGGACCAGCACGCCGACCGCCGGCAGCACCAGCGACCACACGTCCGTACCCAGCGACACACCACCCACCAGGGCCCCGGTCCCCGACCCCGACCCCGATCCCACGGCGAGCTGCGCCAGATCGATACCGGGAGCCAGCAGCCGGACCGTGGCCCAGCCGACGAGCACGCCGCCGCCCGCCGCGAGCAGCGCCTGGGGCAGCGCCTCCAGACCCAGCAGCAGGCGGCCCTGGCCGTTGCTCAGGCCCATGGTGCGCAGCCGGGCCAGCAGGGCGGTCCGTTCCCGCGTGGAGTGCAGGAAGGAGAGGAAGAGGGTGATGACCGCGTAGACCGCGCCGGCCAGTACGGCTACGGCGTAGATCCGCTCGGCACCCGACTGGAGCGGCGACGCCGTGAACGCCGCCCGTTCCGTACTCAGCAGGGTCACTTCCGAAGCCGATGCCGAAGCCGAAGCCGAAGCCGAAGGCTGAGGCTGGTCCTGTGGCGTCGCCGCCGCCTTCAGCTTCCCTCCGTCCAGCCCCTCTCCCGTGACCAGCAACGTCGTCGGTGCCGCCGCCGGCAGGCCCCCGGCGTCCACCAGCAGGAAGTCGGTGCGGGGAGCGGCCGGGGTGCCGGACCGGACCGTGGTGATCCGTACGGTCACCTCGCCCTCCGGCAGGACGATCCGCCGCGACCCGGTGCCCAGCCGCTCGGCGGTGGCCGGGGACGCCACGGCGTCGAGCACCCCGCCCCGACCGTCGCCCGCCTTCAGCGCCCCGGCCGGGAACGCTCCGAGCTGCTGCTGCCGGGCCAGCCTGGTGTACGAGTCCGGCTCCACGCCGATCAGCGTGACCAGCTTCTCCTTCTCGGCCGAAGACGTTGACGTTGACGCCGGTGCGGCTCCGCTTACCGGCCTCGCCGATTCGATCCGTACGGCCGTCACCTCCCGTACGCCCCCCACCCGCCGCACCGCCCCTTCCGCCCCGGCCGGCAGCGGCAGGCTGTCGCCCGGTGTGGAGATCCGCGCGTCCGCGCCCACCGCGAGCAGCGCGACCCGGTCGCGCGCGTCCGTGATCCCCGCCAGTACGGAACCGCCGAACGCCGCCGTCGTCAGCGCGACGATCAGCGCCAGCAGCGGTGCCGCGGCCGTCGACGAGGACGAGCGGCCCGCGCGCGCCAACGCCAGGAAGCCGACCACCCCGCGCAAGCGCGCCACCGGGCGCACCGCGTACCGCAGGGGCAGCGGATACAGCCGTACGAGGACGAAGGCGGCGATCAGCGCGACCAGCACGGGAGCCGCGCTCACCAGCAGGTCACCCGCCCCGCCGCCGGAAGCCCTGGACTCGGACGAGCTGGAAGCCCCGGACGTCCCCCTGCCGCGCAGCGCGACCACCGAGGCAACGGCCAGGAGCAGCAGGGTCAGTTCCGCGACGTTACGGCGCCGGCTCGGCCGCGCCGCCGCGAGGTCGTCGCGGTCCCCGTACGCGCGCGCCCTGCGGAGCGGCAGCAGGGCCCGGACCGGCAGCGCCGCGCAGGCGATCAGCGCGACGGCGGACGCACCGTACACGGCGGGCAGCAGCCGCACCCCGCCTCCTCCGCTCCCGCCGCCGCCCCCGTCCACCAGGAGCACCGCCAGCAGCAGCCCGGCTCCGGCGGCGGGCAGCACGATCACGGCGGTCTCGGCGAGCAGCCGTCCGCCGATGCCGGTCAGGGAGCCGCCGCGCGCACGCAGCAGGGCGAGTTCGGCGGCGCGGCCCGTGGCTATCAGTCCGCCAGCCATCGCGAGCACGACCGCCGCGACCGTGCCCGCCCCGACGGCCGCGACGGTGACGATGCGCGCGATCTCCTCGCGGGTCGCGAGATGGGAGCCGACGACCGCGCCGAGACCGCTCTCCACCTCCGCGTTCCCGCCCGCGATCTCCCGCATCCGCAGCAGGCCGGGGCCGTCTTCGAGGGACGCGATCCGCCGTACCAGCTCCGGGGCGTCCGCCGCCGTCAGCCCTCCGGTGTCGGGGGCGAAGCGCCAGTACTTCTCCGAGTCCGTACGTGTGCCGAGGAGCGCGGGCGCGGCGCCGGGCGCCAGCAGGAGGCCCGCCTCCCAGCGGTACTCCGGCGGCTTGGCCGATGTCGCGGTCAGCCCCGGGGTGCGCAGAAGCGGTTCGGCGGCCCAGTAACTTCCTTCCGGGTTACGGGGTTCGACGATGCCCGTGATCCGTACGGAGAGGGCCGGGGCCCCGGTGACATCGTTCAGTGCCAGTACGGTGCCGACGCGCAGCCGTAGTTCGCGCGCGGTCTCCGTGGTCACGGCGGCCTCCACCACCTTCGTCCGCGCGTCCACGGACGAGGACAGCGACGAAGACGCGGAAGCGGAAGCGGAAGCGGACGGCAGCCGTCCGCTCCGTACGGTGGCGTGGGCGGCCAGCTCCGACTGCGTGGCCAGCGTGAACCGGGGCGGGATCCCGTCTGGACGCGGCAGCCAGCGGTCCTTGCCGATCAGCGGCTCGCCGGTCCGTACCCCGTACGCGGACTGGGTGAGGTCGACGCGCAGCGGGTCCGCCAGCCGCGTCAGCGCCTGCCGGTACACGGCGGCGAGCGCCTCGGGGCGCATCGCGGCCACCCGGGCCTCCTCGGGCAGCTCCAGGCCCGCCTGGGGAGCGGTCAATTGCAGTACGGTGCCGGTCACCGGGGCGCCGGCGATCTCGCGCCGCAGCCCTTCGCTCTCGTACGCGTCGACGGCCCTCGGGAAGGCGGCGGCGAGGAAGGCCGTGAGCAGGACGAGCGCCCCAAGGGCGGCGGCAGCGCCGGGGGCCGTACGCAGCCGGGTGCGCACCCACGGCGCTACGGCGCGCTCGGCACGTGCGCCGTCCTCGCGCGCGCCTTCCACGCGTACGCCGTCCGCGCGCGTGTCATCCACACGTACGCCATCCGCGCGCGTGTCGCCCTCGTACGCGCCCCCGCTCCGTGCGTCGTCGCCCGCCATCAGTGGTCCCCCTGGTGGCGAAGCTCGACCGCGAGGTCGGCGCCGCGTCGGGCCGCGAGAGCCGCGGCGATCAGCAGGGGCACGGCCGCGACGCCCGCGAGGAACAGGGCCGCCTGCGACAGCGGCAGTTCCACGAGCACGTGAGGCACGGGCCGGTCGGCCCGCGACGTCAGCACGGTCAGGGGTACGAGCGCCCGCGTCAGCAGGACGCCGAGGCCCACGCCGACGGTCAGACCGATGCCGATCAGCGCCCCTTGTTCCATCACGACCAGCCGGACGAGGCTCCGGCGGGGTGCGCCGAGGGCGCGCAGGACGGCGAGTTCGGCGGTCCGCTCGCGCAGGGAGGCGGCGGCGCCGACCGCGAAACCGACGGCGGCGAGCGCGGCCGCCGCCATCGCGACGGCGATCAGCGCCGCGCGCGGCCCGTCCCCGAGCGGATCACCGAGCAGCACGGCCGCCGTCTCGTCCCGTACGAGCACCCGGCCGGGCCCGGCACCGTCCGCGCCGTCGCGCAGTACGGACGCGACCTGCGCGGTGGCACCGGGGGCGGTACTCAGCCACCACTCGTTGGGCAGGAGCGCGCGGTCGGCGCGGGCGGCGACGGCGGCGTTGACGGCGCGCAGATCGACCAGCAGCGCACCGGCGTTCCGTACGCTCCCCTCGGCGCCGGCCTCCGTCTCCAGTCCCGCGTCCACGTCCGCGCCCCCGGCCGTCGGCAGCTCCCGTACGGTCTTCGTGATGGTCACGCGCACCTGCTCCCCCGCCAGCGTCAGATCGACGCTGTCCCCGCGTTCGGCTCCGGTGGCGCGCAGAAAGCCATCGGTGGCGACGGCCGCGATCCGCTCCGGGGCGGCGGCGCCCACGACATCGAGCCGTACGGCGAAGTAGCCGGTATCGCCCTTCTGTGCCCGGCCTGTCGAGTAGGTGAAGACCAGCTCCCGGACGACCCGCGCGCTGTCCCCGGTACTCTCGGTGACCTCCGTGCCCTCCGGCGCCGCGACGCTGCCGCGCCAGCGCGTCCCGTCCGGCACGGAGACCGGCACCGGACGCGCGTCGTCCTTGGCCCCCGTGGCCAGCCATCGCTCGACGCTCAGCCGGTGCCGCTCAGCCCGCCCGTCCGGGGCGGTCCCGCTCAGCCTCAGCCCGGTCACGCGGAGCGGCCCGGCCGGGGCGGCGCGGGCGCCCGACGCGGTCCGGTCCAGTGCGACGGCGACCCGGTGGAGCCGGCCGTCGACGGGCACGCGCCCGGCGCTGAGCCGGTACGGAAGGCCGTACCGGTCCTCGACCACCACCAGGAGGGCGGGCGCGAGCCCGTCGCCCTTACCGGCGGCCGTTATCCGTACGTCGAGGAAGAGCCGGCGGGCGTCGGCGGGCAGCACGATCCCCGTACGGTCCGCGGGCTCCGACGGCCGCCCCGACCCCGCCATCGGGGCCGCCACCCCGTCCACCAGCGTCTTCGCCGGTTCGTCGGCCAGATCGGCGCGCAACCGCATCCGCTCCTCGGCGTGTGCCGTGTCCAGCGCGAGTACGGTCGCGGTCAGCCCGCCGGACAGGCTCGACTCCGTACGGTGGGCGGGAGCCGCCTGCCGTACGCCCGGCAGCGAGGCGTACAGACCGGCCTGACCGGGGTCGGCGGGCCTGCCGTCCAGGACACGTACCGACGCGCCCGTGGCGAAGTCCGCCCGGTCGCGCTGCGAACGGTCCCACGACGCGCTCTGGCCAAGGGCGAGCAGGCCCGTCGCGACGGCCAGCACCAGCAGCAGTACGGGACCGGCGCCGCGCAGCGACCGGCGGCCCAGGCGGTGGGCCGCGAGCGCGACGGGCAGCCCCCGGCCGCGAGCGGCGCGCCGTTCGGCGAACCGCGTCAGGGGCGGCAGCAGGCGCAGCGTGAGCACCGTACCGGCGAGCAGCGCCAGCGCGGGGGCCATGGCGAGCAGCGGATCGATGCCCAGGTTGCCGTCGCGGTCGCCGCCGAGCGCTCCCGCCGCGCCCTCGGCCGTCCGGCGGTCCAACTGCCAGTAGGCCAGGGCGGCGATGAGCAGCAGCCCGATGTCCGCGCCCGCCCGTACGGGTGCGGGCAGGGCGGCGAGCCGGCCGCGCGCCCCTCCCACTGCCGCGCCCGTACCGGCCGCCCCGGCCGCTCCGCCCGACCCGGCCAGGGCGGGCAGGACGACCACCGCCGCGCAGCAGAGCGCGACCGCCGCCGAGACCGACCACACCTGCCCTTGCGGCACGTCACCGAGGTGTGTCCCCGCGTCCGGCCCGTCGCCGCCGAGCGCGGACCCCCGCGCGAACAGCCCGGTCAGCGGGGCCGCCAGCAGCGGGGCGCAGAGCGCCGCCGGGAGCGCCAGCAGCAGCGCCTCCGTCGCGGCGAGTGCGGCGAGCCGGCCGCGCGAAGCGCCCCGCGCGCGCAACAGGCTGGTCTCACCGGCCCGTTCCGCGGCGAGCGAGCGGGCCACGAGCAGCAGGGTGTACCCGGCCAGGAGGAGTACTTGCAGCGCCACGATCGCCAGGGTGGAGCGGGCCACCAACAGCCCCCGCTCGGTCCGGTCCAGCAGGGCCGGCAGCGAGGTGCTCACCGTCGCACCGCCCCCGAGCGCCGGATCCTCGCGCAGCCGCTCGGGGACGCGGACGGCCGCGTCGCGCAGGGCGTCGATCCGGCCGGTGGTGACACCCCGGAAGTCGGCGGTGGCCAGCCAGCCGGTGCCGGAGGGCGAGACCCGTCCGCCGGTGAGGACGGACGCGTCCGTGAGGAGCGGGCCGTAGGTGGTGAAGTCAACCTCGCGGACGCCGTATCCGCCGAGCGCGTCCAGTCGCCAGTACGGATCGGTGGGGTCGGTGGCCTTGTAGACACCGGTGATCCGGACCGTGAGACGGTCGTCGGTCAGCCGGTCGGTGAGCGCGATACGCGCGCCCGGGGCCAGCCCCAGCCGCCGGGCGGCCTCTTCGGGCAGGGCCACGGAAACGGGAGCGGTATCGGTGTCGGTTTCGGTGTCGGCAGTGGCATCGGACGCGGAGTCCCGTTCAGCGCCGGCCGCCCCCGGCAGCTCGCCCGCCACCAGCGTGATCCGGGAGCGGTCCAGCACGGCGAAGTGGGTCAGGTCCGGCTTCTCCCCGCCCGTGGCGGCCCCTGAGGAGGTGGCCGTACGGAGCGATCCGGGCAGCGCGTACGGCCCCGAGCGCTCCAGCTTCCGTACGGTCACGGGCAGCCCGTCGAACGTCTCCCGCGCGCCCCGGACCACGGCCTTCTCCGCCGCGTCCCGGCGCTCCGCCGGAATGTCCGCGCTGATCACGAGAACGGTGGACGCGGCGTCCCGGCCACGCAGCGTCTCGCGCAGCGCGGTGTCCCCGACCGAGCCCGAGAACGCGGTGAGGGAGGCGAGTACGCAGGTGGTCAGCGCCACCGCGAGCAGCGCGGCGGCCAGCAGCAGCCGCTGCCCTGTCGCACGCAGAAAAACGAACCCCGTCACACGTCCCCCGCCGGCCCAGCCCGCCGCTCACCGTTCGGCCGGAACGGCGCTCTTGACGTCTCCCTCGTCGGTCGGCGATCAGCCAAACACAAAACGATCCGGTTGCCTAGGTGCGCCAACTCGCCCGCCCTGCGACCGCTTCCGCCCTCCCGTGCCCGCGCATACTGTGGCCGGGCCGGCAACAACGGACAACAACGCGCGGGGGAAGCGCCCATGACGGAGAGGGCCATGACGGAGAAGGCCACGACGGAAGACACCAGCACGCGCCCGTCCGACGGCGGGCCGATGGTCCGCGCCGAGGGCCTGCACCGTTCGTACGGCAGCGGTCCCACCGCCGTCCACGCGCTGCGCGGCACCTCCCTCGACATCGCGCGGGGTGAACTGGTCGCCCTCAAAGGCCGGTCCGGGGCCGGGAAGACCACGCTGCTCAATCTGGTCGGCGGCCTGGACTCGCCGGACCGGGGCCGGATCGTCGTCGACGGCGCCGATCTCTCGGAGCTGGGCGAGCGCGGTCTGCTGGAACTCCGCCGCGACCGCGTCGGATTCGTCTTCCAGTCCTTCGGACTGATCCCCATCCTCACGGCGGCCGAGAACGTCGGGGTGCCGCTGCGGCTGCGTGGCGCCGATCCGCGCGAGCGCGAGGAGCGGGTGGCGCTGCTGCTGGCCCTCGTCGGCCTCACCGAACACGCGGCGCAGCGCCCCGGCGAACTCTCCGGCGGCCAGCAGCAGCGCGTCGCCCTCGCCCGTGCCCTCGCGAACCGGCCGTCCCTGCTGATCGCAGACGAACCGACCGCCCAACTGGACGCCCACACGGGCCTCATGGTGATGGAGCTGCTGCGTACGGTCGTACGGAGCGAGGGCGCGACCGCCCTCGTCGCCACGCACGACCCGCAGCTGCTCGATCTGGCGGACCGGGTGGTGGAGCTGAGCGACGGCCGCATCGTCGAACGGGAGCGAGCCGAGCACCGATGACCGGGCCGGGGGCCCGCCCCCGGCACCCCCGGCCGCCTTCCCCGTCTCGTACGCTCGACAGCGTCCGCGGAACATGGCGGACAGGTCGGACAGCGACAGGCTTGAACGGACAGGGACGACGAAAGGTGGCGGTCATGGCGGCGGCAACAGCGAGGATCCCGGCGACGGCCGTGGCGGCGGGCGGCATCGTCGGGGGTTACGCGCTCGCCCGGTGGACGAAGAAGCGTCCCCTCGGCGGGGCGGCGCTGGCCGCCGCGGGCGCCGTGGCCGCGTACGAGTGGCACCGCACCGGCGGGACGAAGGCGGCCGTCGGGCTGAGCGCCACCTACCTCGCCGCCTTCGCGGGCGCGCACCCGCTCGCGAAGAAGGTCGGCGCGTGGCCCGCGGTCTTCTCCGTGGCGGGCGGGGTGGCCGCCGCGTCCTGGGCGGTCACCCGGCGCGCCGGCGCATAAGGGCGCGGGAAATAAAGTTCGGCGCCCGCTGAACACCCCCGGCATCTTCTTCGTACTCAAGAGCAACTCCCCCATGGTGGCTGGGCGTGTGAACGGACGACAGGGTCCGCGTCACGCGCCCAGCAATCTTTTACGCACCGCCCGCGCCAGCCTCGTCGGCTGTGCCTACCCGCCCAGCGCATGCGACACGGTGTAGATCAGCAGCCCCGCGAGCGCCCCCACCACCGTGCCGTTGATCCGGATGAATTGCAGGTCACGGCCGATATGCGCCTCGATCTTCTTCGATGTGTCGGCCGCGTCCCAGCCCGCCACCGTGTCGGAGATCAGTGAGGTGATCTCCCCCCGGTACGTCGCGACGACATACGCCGCCGCCTCCTCGATCCAGCCGTCCAGCTTCCCCTGCAACCGCTCGTCCGTCGACAGCCGCGCCCCGAGCGACAGCAGCGACGCGCGCGCCCGCAGCCGCAGTTCGCTGCGGTCGTCCTCGGCCGCCGACATGATCATCGCGCGTACGGAGGACCACGCCGAGGCGATGATGTCCTGCACCTCGGGACGTGCGAGCAGCTCCGACTTCAGACGCTCGACCCGCGCGCGGGTGTCCGTGTCCGACTGGAGATCGGTGGCGAAGTCGCGGAGGAACCGGTCGATGGCGCCCCGCGCCGGATGACTCGGCATGTCGCGCATCTCGGTGATGAAGCGCAGCAGCTCCTTGTAGACCCGGTCACCAATGCGCCGGTCCACGAAGCGCGGCGTCCAGCCGGGCGCGCCGCCCTGCACCGCATCCATGACCGAGTCGCCGTGCTCCACCAGCCAGTCGTGCGCGCGGACGCAGATCAGGTCGACGGCGCGATGGTGGGCGCCGTCCGCCACGACCTTGTCGAGGGTCTTCCCTATGCCCGGGGCGATCTCCACGGCGTCCGCACGCCGGGTGATCGCCTCGCCCACCACCGCCTGCACATCCGAGTCCCGCAGCACGGTCAGCGCGCCGCGCAGCGCCGTGGACAGCTCGGCGGTGACCCGGTCGGCGTGCGCGGGCTCCGCGAGCCACGTGCCGAGTCGGCGTCCGATGCCCAGGGCGCGCAGCCGGCTCCGTACGACATCGGCCGAGAGGAAGTTCTCCCCGACGAACGCGCCGAGCGAGGCGCCCAGCTGGTCCTTCTTGTTGGCGATGATCGCGGTGTGCGGAATGGGCAGGCCCAGCGGCCGGCGGAACAGCGCCGTCACCGCGAACCAGTCGGCCAGCGCGCCGACCATCCCCGCCTCGGCCGCCGCCGCGACATAGCCCGCCCAGCTGCCCGCGCCCGAGTTCTTCGCCCAGGTCGCGAGGGCGAATACCACCGCGACCAGCAGAAGCAGACCGGTGGCCGTGGCCTTCATCCGGCGGACGCCGCGGAGCTTCTCCTCATCGGCCGCCGTGTACGAGAAGGAGCCGAGCCCGCGTGCGGCCTGCTGACGAGCGGGCGCCCCCACCGTCCCAGGCGCCTCAGCAGCCCCAGGCGCCCCCGCTGCCCCGGACCCCTTCCCGGGCTCAGGCGCTCGCTCCGGATCCGTGCGTTCCATCCGCTCCACCGTTCATTCCACCCGTCCACGTACGTACCGTGCATCATTCGTACACATTGTCCCTGTCCGCGATGCCGGACGACGTGACCTGTGGATAACGCAGAGGGCGAGGATGGCGCAGCCTGTGGATAAGGGGTCAGGCCGGCCGCTCAGCCGTCCAGTTCCTTGCGCTCCGCCTTCTTCTCCAGCTTCTCGCGCTTGCGCTGCTCCTTGAGCCGCCGCCGCTCCGCCTCCGTGGCCTTCCGCTCGACCCCGACCCCGCCCATCAGCGCGAACCCGGTGACGATCACCCGCGGCGACCCGGGGCTGATCTCCACATCCCCGCTGCTGCGCGCCTCGCCGAAGCCGCCCATCAGCCCGATGCCCCTGACCTCGACGTTCATGTCCGGCGGTACGGTCACCTGCATTCCGCCCATGATCGCGAAGCACCGGATCACCACATCGCGGTCCTCGAACCGAGCCTCGCGCAGATCGATGTCCCCGCCCGCCTGGAAGACGGCGGCCGTGAACTTCCGGCCCACCGTCCACCGCCCCTTGCGGGTGAAACCGCCCCAGAAGGCGAACGCGCCCTTGGACGTGGCGGGTTCCCGGCCGATCCGGTCCGCCCAGCCACCGGTGGCCGTCTCCGGCGCCAGCCCGCGCGCCGGCTGTCCCGCCTGCCCCACGACGTCCGTCGTCGTCCCCGGCGCGGGCAGGTCCCGTACGAGCGGCACCAACTCACCGTGCGTACGGGCCTTGTACGTGAGGTCGAGGCGCTCCTCGAACTCCAGCATGTCGAGCCGACCCTCCGCGACGGCCTCCCGCAGCCGCTCCGCGATCTGCTCCCGCTCGGCGTCGGAAGCCCGCGTATCGGGCGCTGCCAGACCCGGATCGGGCGCCGCCGACCGCGTATCCGGCACTGCCGGCGGGCTCACCGCATGCTTCGGTTCGGGGCGCGGTTCAGGGCTCGATCCGGGGCGCGATTCGGGCTGCTCGCTCGTCATAACAGCAGACTAGTCAACCGCCCGGTCCCCGTCACACAGCCGATCGGTCCGCGTACATCTTGGCGATCACATCCTCGATGTCCGGCTCCCGCACCGACAGATCCACCAGCGGAAACTCCGCCGCGATCCGGGCCACCAGCGGCGCCGCCGATGCCGCCGCCGGGAAGGCCAGCCACTGCCGCGGCCCCTCCACCTTCACCGTACGGACCTCGGCGCCCGGCAGATCGATCGGCGGAAGCTCCCGCTCCAGATCGATGACGAGCGTCCGCTCGCTCTCCCCGACCTCGTGCAGCCCGGACGGCGAGCCGTCGTACAGCAGCCGCCCGTGGTCGATGACCATCACCCGCTCGCACAGCTGCTCGATATCGGTCAGATCGTGCGTCGTGAGCAGCACCGTCGTGCCGCGCTCCGCGTTCAGATCCCGCAGGAACCCCCTGACCTTGGCCTTCGAGATCACATCCAGGCCGATCGTCGGCTCGTCCAGATACAGCACCTCGGGATCGTGCAGCAGCGCCGCCGCGATATCGCCGCGCATCCGCTGGCCGAGCGAGAGCTGCCGTACCGGTACGTCCAGCAGCGCGCCCAGGTCGAGCAGCTCGACGCAGCGCTCCAGATTCACCCGGAACCGCGCGTCCGGCACGCGGTACATCCGGTGCATCAGCCGGTACGAATCGATCAGCGGCAGGTCCCACCAGAGCGTCGTACGCTGCCCGAACACCACGCCGATGCGCTGCGCCAGCCGCGTACGCTCCCGGGACGGATCGATGCCCGCGACCCGCAGCCGGCCGGCGCTCGGGGTCAGAATGCCGGTGAGCATCTTGATGGTGGTGGACTTGCCGGCGCCGTTCGGGCCGATGTAGCCGACCATCTCGCCGCGCGCCACCCGGAAGGAGAGGCTGTCGACGGCCCGCACCTGATGTCTCTCCCGACGCAGCAGCCCCGCCCTCCGGCGTACGTCGAAGACCTTCTCGACCCCGTCCAGCTCAATGAAACCAGCGCCGTCCTCAGCCACCACGACCGTCCTCTCAGCTTCCCGTGCTGCGGTACGCCCGCAGCCCCGCCCGCCACGCCAGCCCCGCCGCCGCGCAGCACACCAGCGCGACCACCGGCGGCAGGAACGCCACCGCGGCCGGCAACCCCAGCGGCAGCTCGCGCCCCATCACGTACAGCGCCGGGATCCAGTTCACGAAGGCCAGCGGCACCACGAACGTCACCCCGCGCACCAGCTCCCGGCCGAAGACCGACGGCGGGTACTGGAGCACGGTGTTGCCGCCGTACGTGAACGCGTGCTGCACCTGCGCGGCGTCCTGCGCCCAGAACTGGAACGCGCCGCCCGCCACGAACACCGCCCCGAAGATCGCCGCGCCGCTCACGATCATCATCGGCAGCATCAGCACCCGCACCACCGTCCAGTCGATGTCCACCAGCAGCAGCGCGTAGCCGAGCACCAGCAGCCCCTGGAGGATCCGGCCCAGCCGCCGCAGCGCGAACCTGTCCGCCGCGACCTGCACCAGTACGGGGACGGGCCGCACCAGCAGCGTGTCGAGCGTGCCGTCCCGCACCCGGCGGCCCAGGCCGTTCATCGACCCGAGAAACAGGTCGGCCAGGCCGAAGGCCGTACCCGTCGTCCCGTACAGAAAGGCCACCTCGGCCAGCGAGTAGCCGCCGAGGGCATCGATGTGCGAGAACATCAGCAGGATCGACAGGAAGTCGAAGCCGGTCGCCGCGAAGTTCCCGAACGCCATCATCACGAAGGACGCGCGGTACGTGAGCGTGGAGCGCGTCCAGGCCGCCACGATCAGGCCGTACGCCCGTAGCCCGGACCACAGGATGTCCCACCGCGAGGTTTCCGGAAGCCGGTATTCCGGAAGAGCCACCGACGCCACCGACGGCCCAGCGCCCCCCACCGAATCGACCGCAGAACCCGCCGAGCCCACAGAGCCCACAACGGCTTCCCCCGCCGCCCCCGCATCCTCAGCCACCCTGGACCACCACCCTCCGCGTCGCCACCGACTGAAGCACCCGGCCCGCCCCGAGCAGCGCCACCGCCCAGCCCGCCTGGAACGCGTACACGCCCGCCAGGTCCCACCCGGTGTGCTTGCCCAGCAGGACATCCGCCGGAATCTGGAGCATCGACGACCACGGCAGCGCCCGCGCCACCTCGCCCAGCGCGCCGGGGAAGACGTTGAGCGGCAGCAGCATCCCGGAGAAGAACATCGCCGCCAGCATCCCCAGCTGCGCCGCCCCCGCGCCGTCCATCAGCCAGAACGCCGACAGCGCGATCAGGAACCGGATCGCGAAACTCACCACCAGCCCCAGCAGCAGCGCCCCCAGGAACGCGAGCCACATCAGCGGATCGCCCGGCAGCGCCAGCTCGAAGGCGAACGCCCCGATCGCCATCGGCACGACCCCGCGCCCGAGCAGCTGGAACGCCGCCCGCCCCAGATCCCCCGCCAGCCACCACAGCTGGAGATCGGCCGGACGGTAGAGATCGACGGCGATGTCGCCCGTACGGATGCGTTCGATCAGCTCGTCCTCGAAGCCGCCGCCCATCAGCGCGCAGGCCGCCAGCAGCGCCTGCCCGAGCCATACGTACGTCATGGCCTGCGGCAGGTCGTACCCGCCGAGCCGCGGCCGCTCGTCCCAGAGCGCGGTGTACGCGTACGCCAGGATGAAGCCGAACACGGTGTTGGTGAACACGCCGGCGAAGGTCGCCACGCGATACGTCGCGTACCGTCGGAAACCGCCCAAGGTCACCACTGCGTACAGCCGCACCGGCGCCCCTCCCCTCCCCCTTCGCAACGCCCCGAGCCGCGGCACAGAACTTCGCGGCACCAAAGCGCACGAACCTAGTCCACGCGCCCACGCCGCCGCGACTCAATATCCGGCGGCTCGCGCTTCTCCCTTCTGGCCGTGTTTTATGGGATTGACCTGATACGACACCGTTATGCCGGGAAGTGAACCTCCGGCTGCGGCCGAGGAGTCTTCACGCATATGAGTGACGAGCCACAGCAGCAGGGCTGGGCCCCACGGGACCCTTCCGACCCCGCGTCCCACCCCGTGTCCGACCCTGCCCCCACCGACCCCGCGTCCGGCCCCGCCCTCACCGGCCGGGCCAGGCGCGCGGCCAGGCGCGCCGAGCGCAAGCGCCGGCGCACCGGCTGGCGCAGGCTCGTCCCCACCTGGCGTATGACGGCCGGCACGTTCCTGGGCTGCGCGCTTCTGCTCGTCTGCGGCTTCGTCGTGGGCTACAAGTACGTCGACATCCCGGCCGCGAACGCCGCCGCCACCGCCCAGTCGAACGTCTTCCTCTATACGGACGGCACCCAGATCGCCCGCGACGGCGAGATCAACCGCGAGAACGTCAAGCTCTCGCAGGTGCCGCGGAGCGTCCAGCGCGCCGTGCTCGCCGCCGAGGACCGCGGCTTCTACGGCGAGCCCGCCGTCGACCCGCAGGGCATGGTCCGCGCCGCCTGGAACACCGCGACCGGCAAGGGCACCCAGGGCGGCTCCACGATCACCCAGCAGTACGTCAAGAACTACTACCTCGGCCAGGAACAGACGGTCATCCGCAAGACCAAGGAATTCTTTATCGCGATCAAGCTCAACCGCGAGGCGTCCAAGGGCCAGATCCTCCAGGGCTATCTGAACACCAGCTACTTCGGCCGCAACGCCTACGGCATCCAGGCCGCCGCCCAGGCGTACTACGGCAAGGACGTCGAGAAGCTCAGCACGGCGGAGGGCGCCTATCTGGCCTCCCTCCTCAACGCCCCCAGCGAGTTCGACGTCGTCGTCCACCCCGAGAACAGACCGGCCGCCGTCGCCCGCTGGAAGTACGTACTCGACGGGATGGTCAAGGAGCACTGGCTCAGCGAGCGCGACCGGGACGCGATGGCCTTCCCGCAGCCCGGAAACCTGCGGCCCTCCTCCTCCGGCCTCACGGGCCAGCGCGGCTATATCGTCCAGGCCGTCAAGGACTATCTGACCAGCAACAAGATCATCGACGAGAACACCCTGGCCACCGGCGGCTACCGGATCACCACCACCCTCGACCGCAAGAAGCAGAACGCCTTCGTACGGGCCGTCAAGGACAAGGTCACCTCCCAGCTCAGCGCCGACCGCACGGCCGACCGCAACGTCCGCGTCGGCGGCGCCTCCATCGACCCGGCGACCGGCCAGGTCGTCGCCATGTACGGCGGCATCGACTACACCAAGCAGTACGTCAACAACGCGACCCGCCGCGACTACCAGGTCGGCTCCACCTTCAAGCCGTTCGTCCTCGCCGCCGCCCTCCAGAACGGCTCCGAGACCCAGGACGGCCGGACGATCTCCCCGAGCACCGTGTACGACGGCACCAACCAGCGCATGGTCCAGGGCCCCAGCGGCCCCACCGGTTACGCCCCTTCCAACGAGGACGATGTCAACTACGGCCCCATCACCGTACGGGTCGCCACTGACAAGTCCGTCAACGCCGTCTACGCGCAGATGGCCCAGGACGTCGGGCCCGAGACCGTCAAGGACACCGCCATCGCCCTCGGCATCCCCAAGAACACCCCCGACCTCACCGCCACCCCCTCCATCGCGCTCGGCCCGGCCACCGCGAGCGTCCTGGACATGGCCGAGGCGTACGCGACACTCGCCAACCACGGCGCGCACGGCACGTACAGCCTCGTCCGGGACATCAGCAGGAACGGTACGGAGCTGGCCCTGCCCGCGCACGACAGCAAGCAGGCGATCAGCCGCGAGGCCGCCGACACCACCACCTCCGTGCTGCGCGGCGTCGTCGACGGCGGTACGGGCACCGCCGCCCAGTCCGCGGGCCGCCCCGCCGCCGGCAAGACCGGCACGGCGGAGAAGGACAAGGCGGCCTGGTTCGCCGGCTACACCCCGAACCTCGCGACCGTCGTGGCCGTAATGGGCGCCGACCCCAAGACCGCCGAGCAGACGCCGCTGTACGGAGCCCTCGGCCTGGGCCGCATCAACGGCGGCGGGGCGCCCGCCCAGATCTGGGGCCAGTACACGGCCGCCGCGCTCCAGGGCACCGCGGTCAAGGACTTCGACCTCCGCGTGACACCCGACGCGGCCGATTCGGCGCTGCCGGACCAGACGGGGTCCCCGCGGCCCGACCGCTCCGGCCAGTCGCAGAACCCTGACACGCGGGGCACCTCCCAGGGCACCCAGGGCTCTTCCGAGGGCCGGACCACCACCCCGGGCACCCAGGGCGCCACCGGGACGACCGGCACCACCACGGGCGACGGCACCACAGGCGGCGGGAGTACGGGCACCACCACCGGCGGCGGTACGGACTCGGGCGGCGGCAGCCCGGGCGACGGCAGTACGGGCGCGGCCACCACCGGCGGCGACAACACGGGCGCGACGACGGACGGCGGCGCGGGGACGAGCACAGGAGGCACGAACACGGGAGGGACGTTCCCGTTCCCAGGAACGTCCCTCCCGGGAACGAGCACGGACGGCCAAGGCCCGTAAAAAGCAAGGGCCCGTAAAAAGAGCCCGTAAAAGCAGACGGCTCAATGCCCGGAGGTGACCTTCAGCCCCACCACGGCCACCAGCAGCAGACAGACGAAGAAGATCCTGGCGGCGGTCGCCGGCTCACCCAGCGCCACCATCCCGACCACAGCCGCCCCGGCCGCGCCGATCCCGACCCACACGCCGTAGGCCGTACCGATCGGCAGCGTCTTCGCCGCCTGTGCCAGCAGCACCATGCTCAGAACGATCCCCGCACCGGTGAACACGCTCGGCCACAGCCGGGTGAACCCCTCGGTGAACTTCATCCCGATCGACCAGCCGATCTCCAGCAGACCAGCGACGATCAACAGAACCCAGGCCATGACGGCACCTCCCGGCGAGAACGCGGAAACAACAGGTGCGTCGTCTTTCGATGACCCGGTACGGCGCGTCTCGTCGGGGAACCCCACGCTAACAAACAAAGCGAGGCACCCAGAAACGGGGGCCCGGAGAACGGCCCGGAGAACCAGGGGAACTACAGATAAAGCCCGGTCGAGTCCTCGGACCCCTCGAACCGGTCCGCCGCGACCGCGTGCAGATCGCGCTCCCGCATCAGTACGTACGCCACCCCGCGCACCTCGACCTCGGCCCGGTCCTCGGGGTCGTACAGCACCCGGTCCCCCGGCGTCACCGTCCGTACGCTCTGTCCCACGGCCACCACCTCGGCCCAGGCCAGCCGACGGCCGACCTCGGCCGTCGCCGGGATCAGGATGCCGCCGGACGAGCGCCGCTCGCCCTCCGGAATGTCCGTCCTGACCAGGACCCGGTCGTGGAGCATCCGGATGGGCAGCTTGTCGTGCTGGCTGTGGGGTTTCTCGCTCACGCCCCAGAACCTACCTGCCGGGCCCGCCGCCGTACGCCATAGGGGTGGCGCGGGCTCAAACCCGGCGGCGCTTGGTGGACACCACGAGCAGCCCGACGACGCCGACGGCGACCAGCGCCACCGGCACCAGGCGCTCCAGCCGGGGGGCGCCCGCGTGGTCGGTGAACGAGGCGCGCACGCCCGCGATCGTCCTGTTCACGGCGACGAACGCGCGCCCCGCCGTACGGTCGACCGTGGAGGTCACCTTGGCCTTCGCGTCGCCCACGATCGTCTTCGGATGCACCCGCACGCCGATCTCGTCGAGCGTCTCGGCAAGCTGCCCGCGCCGGCGAACGATGTCCGCCTCGATCTGCGCCGGGGTCCTGGATTCCGACACCGCGCTGCCTCCGTGGTCGTGTCCGATATTCCTACGTCAGTCCTACGTCGACAGTCTGTCAGCTCAACGCCCACCGCACCCGGCGGCACCCCCGATTACGCTCGGCGGCGTACCACCGATCCACCGGCCAATCCCGAGGAGAACCATGAGCGAGCGCCTCCAGCCCGGCGACACCGCCCCCGCCTTCACCCTGCCCGACGCGGACGGCAACGACGTCTCGCTCGCGGACCACAAGGGCCGCAAGGTCATCGTCTACTTCTACCCGGCCGCGCTCACCCCGGGCTGCACCAAGCAGGCGTGCGACTTCACCGACAACCTGGAGCTGCTGGCCGGCGCCGGCTACGACGTCATCGGCGTCTCGCCCGACAAGCCGGAGAAGCTCGCGAAGTTCCGCGAGAAGGAGAACCTGAAGGTCACACTCCTGGGCGACCCGGCCAAGGCCGTCCTGGAGGCGTACGGCGCCTTCGGCGAGAAGAAGCTGTACGGCAAGACGGTCACCGGCGTCATCCGCTCGACGTTCGTCATCGACGAGAAGGGCCACGTCGAACAGGCCCTCTACAACGTCCGCGCCACCGGCCACGTAGCGAAGATCATCAAAGACCTCGGCATCTGACCCCCGCCACCCCTCCCCCACACAACCGAGGCCCCGCCCAGGCGGGGCCTCGTCCCCTTTGCTGCTCCGGACGGCGTAACTGTCCGATATCCGGTTCGTTGATCAGTACGACGCCGCGAACACGCGGCCGGGACGGGGGGCGGGATCATGCCAGTGCGGTACACCTTCACGCTGCTGCGGGAGGCGGCGCGGGAGACGACAAACGTCGAGGACGCGGTGCGGTGGTGCGGCGGCCAGCCCACCCCGGGGAGCCGCCGGTACCTCCGGACCAAGATGTCCGAGGCGGGCATCGACACGTCGCACTTCACCACCGGGCGCGTGCGGCACACGGACGAGAGGCTGCGCGAGCTGGCCGCGTGCTCGACAAGCGTGGCCGAGGTTGTACGGCGGCTGGGGATCAGCCCGGTGGGCGGCAATCACACGCATATCGGCCGCCGGATCGCGAGGCTCGGCATCGACACCTCCCACTTCTCGCAGGTGCCTCCGCAGCGGGCGAAGGGGATCCGCAGAGAAATCCTGGTCCTGGGGACACCGGCGGGCGGAAGAGTGGCGGGAGAACGCCTGCGGCGCGCACTGCTCCACACCGGGGTGCCGGAGCTGTGTGCCATGTGCGGTAACGGCACCGAGTGGAACGGCAAGCCGCTGAGGCTCGAAACGGACCACCGCAACGGCGACTGGTGGGACAACCGCCCGGAGAATCTGCGGCTGCTCTGTCCCAACTGCCATGCGGTCACCGATACGTATCGCGGCCGTAAGCGGCGAAGGACGGGCGCATGAGCACGGCCGGCCGCCGCAACTCGTACCCCCGCGAGCTGCTGGAACGCACTGCGGCCGAGGCGACCAGCCTGGTCGATCTGCTCCGCAGGCTGGGTACTCCGCTAGGAAGTTCGCCCTTTCGCTATGTGAGAAGCAGACTTGAGGTGTACGGAATCGACACCTCGCACTTTCGTGAGGAACCACTCCCTCCGCGCGACCGTCGTTCCTACACACGGGAGCGGCTGGCGGAAGCCGCCGCGAAATCAAACAGCATTCGGGAAATACTTGAGTTCATGGGCTTCCCGCCCTGCGACAGCCCATATGGCCACATCAGGAAGAAACTTGATCAGTTCGGCATCGACACGTCGCACTTCACCCGGCGCTATGGATCGGGCGGCGGAATCCTGCCGTTGAGCGAGCTGGCACCGGCTGTCGCCGCTTCCACGAGTCTTGCCGGTGTCATCAGACTCCTCGGCCTGCGGGACGGTGGGGCCGCCCGCGCTCGCGTGAAACGCAGCATCGCGGCCCACGGGCTGTCATCCGCGCATTTCACCGGTCAGGGCCACACACAGGGCCTCCCCTCACCTCACAGGAAGTCGGCAGCCGACCTGCTGCTACGCCTCGCACCCGGCTCTCCTCGAACGAAGACCGTCATGCTGAGACGAGCACTCGATGAGCTTGAGACGCCACGCGTCTGTGCCGAGTGCGGCATTGGGGATATGTGGCAGGGCAAGCGGCTCGTACTCGAAATCGATCATGTCAACGGTGACCGGCTGGACAACCGAGCCGGGAACCTGCGCTACCTATGCCCTTCGTGCCACAGCCAGACGAACACCTTCGCCAAGGCCATCCGTGAGGCACAGTAAGCTGATCGCTGCGGGTCCGTACCCCAGCTGGCCAGAGGGCGCCGGTTTAGGTCCGGTGTGTCGTGGGTTCGAATCCCACCGGGCCCACAGCGGAAGGGCACGGATCTCCAGGAGAAGCCGTGCCCTTCCCGCTCTCGCCCCGCGTCAGGCGAGCAGCTCCCGTACCACCGGGACCAGGGCTCGGAACGCCTTGCCGCGGTGGCTGATCGCGTTCTTCTCCGCCGGTGTCAGTTCCGCGCAGGTGCGGGTGTCGTCGGCGGGCTGGAGGATCGGGTCGTAGCCGAAGCCGCCCGTGCCGGACGGGGTGGTGCGGAGGGTGCCCAGGAGGCGGCCTTCCACGACGCGTTCCGTGCCGTCCGGGAGGGCCAGGGCCGCCGCGCAGGCGAAGTGGGCGGTGCGGTGGGGCGGGGCGATGTCGGCGAGCTGGGCCAGGAGGAGGCGGAGGTTGGCCTCGTCGTCGCCGTGCGCGCCCGACCAGCGGGCGGAGAAGATGCCGGGGGCACCGCCGAGGACGTCGACGCAGAGGCCGGAGTCGTCGGCCACCGCCGGCAGGCCGGTCGCGGCGGCGAGGGCGTGCGCCTTGAGCAGGGCGTTCTCCGCGAAGGTAACGCCCGTCTCCTTGACGTCGGGGACCTCCGGATACGCGTCCGCGCCGACGAGTTCGTGCGGTAGGCCGGCGTCCGCGAGGATGGCCTTGAGTTCGGTGAGCTTCCCGGCGTTGCGGGTGGCGAGGATCAGACGGGTCATGCCGTCAAGTATCGGGCGAGGGCGTGAGCCGCCTGTTCGGCGGGATCCGCGACAGGCCCAGGACGAGCCACGCACCGTACCCGGGGCACGGTGCGTGGGGATGGAGCGGCCGCAGGAGTCGGGACGGGTATCTAGCTGCCTGAAGCTCCGTGTCCCGTGGGGACGGGGTTACGTGTGGGCTCGGTGGGGTCCTCGGTGGTGGGGAGGTTCGCTCCTTCGAGGTCGACGTGGGGGATGTTGCGGTCGAGCCAGCCGGGCAGATGCCAGGCGCGGCGGCCGAGCAGGGCCATGGCGGCCGGCACCAGGGCCATGCGCACCAGAAAGGCGTCGATGAACACGCCGACGGCCAGGGCGAAGGCGATGGACTTGGTGATCGGGTCCTGGTTGAAGACGAACCCGCCGAAGACCGCGACCATGATCAGGGCCGCGGCGGAGACCACCCGTCCGCTGTTGGCCACGCCGCTGACGACGGCCGCGGCGGCGTCACGGGTCTGCTCGTGGTGTTCCCGCATCCGGCTGACGAGGAAGACTTCGTAGTCCATCGCGAGGCCGAACAGGACGCCGATGAGAACGACGGGCAGGAAGCTGGTGACAGGACCGGCCGAGGGAATCCCCAGGAGCCCGTTCAGATGGCCGTTCTGGAAGATCCATACGGTGCACCCCAGGGACGCGGCGACCGACAGCAGGAAGCCCAGCACGGCTTTCAGCGGTACGAGGAGCGAGCGGAACGCGACGGTCAGCAGGATCACGGCCAGGATCACGATGATGGCGATGAACAGCGGCAGTGCTTCGGACAGCTTGGCCGAGACGTCGATGGCCGCGGCGGTGCCGCCGGCGATGTAGAGGGTGCCGCCCTGCTGGGAGAAGGCGCTCGCCTGTTCCCGCAGCCGGTGGACCAGGTCGGTGGTGGCCTCGTCGTCGGGTCCGGTCTTCGGAACGATGGAGAGGGCGGACACGGTGGCGTCGGGGTTGACGACCGGCTCCGAGATGTACGCCACGCCGGGGTCCAGGGCGAGGGTGTCGCGCAGTGCGCCGACCGCCCGCTGACGTTCCGCGGCGGGCATGGCGCCGGTGTCGGCGACGGCTGTGAGGGTGGCGTTGAAGCCGTCTCCGAACCCCTCGGCGACCAGGTCGTACGCCTTGTGCTGGGTGCTGGCCACGGGCTGGGCGGCGCCGCTGGGCAGTCCCAGGCGCAGGTCCTTCGCCGGCCAGGCGAGAGCGAGCAGACCGATCACCCCGACGAGCAGCACGAGCAGTGGCCTGCGGGTGACCGCGCGGCCCCACGCCATGCTCCAGGAGACCGCCGCACCCCGGCCCTGCTCGGTGGGCCGGGAGCGGGGCCGGGGCTGTGTACGGGGCCGGGGGCGCAGTCGGTCGCCGGCCACTCCAAGTACGGCGGGGACGAGCGTGATCGCGACGAGGACCGCGAGGAGCACCGTGGCGGCGGCGGCCAGTCCCATGACGGCCAGGAACGGAATGCCGATGACGGCCAGCGCGGCGAGCGCGATGACCACGGTCGCGCCGGCGAAGACGACGGCACTGCCGGCGGTGGCCACGGCGCGGGCGATCGACTCCTCCACCCCGGTGTCCGGGTCGGCCAGTTGCTCGCGGTGCCGGGCGATGATGAACAGGGCGTAGTCGATCCCGACGGCCAGTCCGATCATCAGTGCCAGCACATTGGCCGTGCTCGTCATATCGACGAAGCCGGAGATGAACTGCACCCCCAGCACCCCGATACCCACACCGACGAACGCGGTCAGCAGCGGCAGCCCGGCCGCCACGATCGAGCCCAGGGCCAGGGCGAGCACCACGAACGCGATCACGACCCCGGCCACCTCCGCCAGTTCGCCGCCCTCCAGCACGCTTTCCATGACCGGGCCGTCGAACTCGACCGCCAGCCCGGCGCGGCGCGCGTCGTCCATCGCGTCCGACAGCGCGTCCTTGGAGGTTTCGGACACCTCGTCGGCGGACTGGCGGAACCGTACGTCGGCGTAGGCGATGCGCCGGTCCGGTGAGATCGTCTGCGTTTCGAACGGGTTGGCGACGCCCTCGACGCCCGGTATCCCGCTCACCTTGTCCAGGCTGGTTTCGATGGCCTTCTTGTGCCCGGCGGTGGTGAGCGTGCCACCGGCGGGGGCCGCGATCACCACCCGGGCCGTGCCGCTCTCCGCACCCGGCATCTTCTTCTCCAGCAGATCCTGCGCCCGCTGCGACTCCAGCCCGGGGATCGAGAACTGAGTGCTGAGGGAACCGGCCATGGTGACGCCCAGGCCGCCGATCACGGCGAGGAGCGACAACCAGACGCCGATCACCCAGCCTCGGCGGCGAACCGCCCAATTACCCCATGCGAACAGCACTGATGCCATGTCCGTCTTCCTCGCTCTCCGACGACCAACTTGGTTACATCATGCTGCATATTTACAGTCGACTGCAAGTTTACGTTCGATGGTAAATTGGCGTCATGGAACAAGGAGTACGGGAACGAGGTAAAGCCCGACGCAGACAGGCGATCCTGCGCTCGGCCTACAAGCTGTTCGCCGACCGCGGCTTCGAGCCGACGACCATCGCCGACATCGCCGCGGAAGCGGAGGTGTCCCCCCGGACGGTCACGCTGTACTTCCCCTCCAAGCTGGAGCTGGCGACCTCCTACCTCGACGAAATCGTCGAGCGGCTGGAGAAGGCGCTGCGCGAGAGCGGGGGCGCAGGCTCGGACGCGCTGGAGAACTGGCTGCGCGCGGAGATCGCCGGCACACGCGCCCAGGGCGATCTGGAGGCGCTCTGGGACCGCATGATGGAGCGCAACCCCCCACTGCGCGCCATCGCCAACAACCGGTTGACCTCGGCCATCCAGGAAGGCGCACGCATCTTCGCCGCCGAGCGGGGCGAGGCCCCCGACGGCTTCGTGCCGCGCATGGTGGCCGGAGTCGCCGCGGCGGTCATCAGCGAGGTGTTTCTCCACCCGAGCGAGGAGAACATCGCCACCGCGATGAACTTCCTCGGGGCGGGCATCGCCGCCGTGACGGCCGGCCCGGCCGAGGGGGAAGGGCCCGACGCACCGCGCCCCGCGGAATGACTCGCCCCGCCGGATGACCCGGCCCGCCGAATGAATCGCCCGCCGAATGGCCCGGCCTGCGGTACGCCGACGGGCCCCCGCCAATAGGCAGGGGCCCGTCCACGTTCACGGGTGCGGAGGGTACGTTTCCCGAAGGCCGACCCCGCCCCGTATCCGACCCGTCAGAGAGTCTGTTCGAGCGCCGTGCGCTGGAGTGTCGCCAGGTCGACGCAGCCCGCGGTGGCGAGGTCGAGCAGCGCGTTCAGTTCCTTGCGGTCGAAGGGCTCCGCCTCCGCCGTGCCCTGGACCTCGACGAAGCGGCCGTCGCCGGTGCAGACGACGTTCATGTCCGTCTCGGCGCGCACGTCCTCCTCGTAACAGAGGTCCAGCAGCGGCGCGCCGTCGACGATGCCGACGCTCACCGCCGAGACCGTACCGGTCAGCGGCCGGCGGCCGGCCTTGACGATCTTCTTGCCCTGCGCCCAGGACACCGCGTCCGCGAGGGCGACGTAGGCGCCGGTGATGGCGGCGGTACGGGTGCCGCCGTCGGCCTGGAGGACGTCGCAGTCGAGGACGACGGTGTTCTCGCCGAGCGCCTTGTAGTCGATGACCGCGCGCAGCGAGCGGCCGATCAGGCGGCTGATCTCGTGCGTACGCCCGCCGATCTTGCCGCGGACGGACTCGCGGTCGCCGCGCGTGTTGGTCGAGCGCGGCAGCATCGAGTATTCAGCGGTGACCCAGCCCTCGCCACTGCCCTTGCGCCAGCGCGGGACGCCCTCGGTGACCGAGGCGGTACAGAAGACTCTGGTGTCACCGAAGGAGATGAGGACGGAGCCCTCGGCGTGCTTGCTCCATCCGCGTTCGATGGTAACGGGACGGAGCTGTTCGGGGGTTCGGCCGTCGATTCGAGACATGACCGTGAGCCTATCGGGACCTACGTCAGTGGTCTGGTCCAGGTGGGCGTGGACCGGTGGCTTCACGCCGTACGGCAGGACCCCGCGCCCGTACGTCTATCCGTACGCCCGTCCGCACGCCCGTCACATCATGTCCTCGATCTCGGCCGCCAGCGGGTCCGCGTCGGTGCCGATGACGACCTGGACCGCCGTCCCCATCCGTACGACCCCATGGGCCCCGGCGGCCTTCAGCGCGGCTTCGTCGACGAGATCGGCGTTGACCACCTCGGCGCGCAGACGGGTGATGCAGCCCTCGACCTCTTCGATGTTGTCGAGGCCACCGAGCCCGGCGACGATCTTCTCGGCCTTGCTGGCCATGTCTCTTCTCCCGTCCGTTCGGTCATACCTGCTTCATCCGCCGCACCCGCCGCATCCGTTGCATCCGCTTTGTCACGGTAACGCACAGTTGGCGCATCTTCACGGGCGGACCGTCACCCCCGTACCGAGGATGGGAAGAACGACGGGAGTCAGACCATGAGCGCCTCCAGCACCGCGGCCACCCCCGCCCCGCACCGCCGCCCGCGTCCGCGCTGGTGGAACGGGCTGTTCAACGGGCTCCAGAAGGTCGGGCGCAGTCTCCAGCTGCCGGTGGCCGTACTGCCCGCGGCCGGGCTGCTGGTCAGTCTCGGAAATCTGTTCTCCGCATATCTGCACGGCGCGTTCTGGGACAAGACGGCCAAGGTGTTCACCCTGGGCGGTACGGCCATCCTGGACGGGGCGTTCGGGCTGCCGCTGCTCTTCTGTATCGGTGTCGCGATCGGCTTCGCGAAGAAGGCCGACGGCTCGACGGCGCTCGCCGCGGTCGCCGGCTTCCTCGTCTACCACGGCGTACTGGCCGCGTTCCCGATCGACGGCACGGTCACGGAGGCGCTCCCGGCGGGAACCCCGCAGAACCCCGGCGTGCTCGGCGGCATCCTGATCGGGCTGCTGACGGCGGTCGTCTGGCAGCGGTTCCACCGGACGCGGCTGGTCGACTGGCTGGGCTTCTTCAACGGCCGCCGGCTGGTGCCGATCCTGATGGCCTTCATCGGCGTCGTCCTCGGCGTGCTCTTCGGGCTGCTCTGGCAGCCGGTGGGTGACGCGCTGACCGCGTTCGCGAAACACCTCATCGACCTGGGCGCCTGGGGCGCGGGCATCTTCGGTGTCGCCAACCGGCTACTAATTCCGATCGGTATGCACCAGTTCCTGAACACCTTCTTCTGGTTCCAGGCAGGCGAGTTCACCAAACCGGACGGCACCGTCGTCCAGGGCGATCTGACCCGGTTCTTCGCCGGGGACCCGACGGCCGGTCAGTTCATGTCCGGTTTCTTCCCCATCATGATGTTCGGCCTGCCCGCCGCCGCGCTCGCGATCGCGCACTGTGCGCGCCCCGAACACCGCAAGCGGGTCGCGGGGCTGATGCTCTCCGTGGCCCTCACCTCGTTCGTCACCGGCGTGACCGAACCGCTGGAGTTCTCCTTCATGTTCGCCGCGCCCCTGCTGTACGGCGCGCACGCGCTGCTCACCGGGGCGTCCATGGCGATCACCTGGGCGCTGGGCGTGCACGCGGGCTTCAGCTTCTCGGCGGGCCTGATCGACTACGTGGTGAACTGGCACCTCGACACCAAGCCCTGGCTGATCATCCCCATCGGGCTCTGCTTCGCGCTCGTGTACTACGCCGTCTTCCGCTTCGCGATCACCCGGTTCGACATCCCGACGCCGGGGCGCGAGCCGGAGGAGCTGGAGGAGGAGGCGGAGCAGCAGAACGTACGGCCGTAGGCCCCGGCGGGGCGACGCTGTGGCGTCGTGGCGTGCCGTGGCCTGTCGTCGTGCCGTGCGTCGTGCCGTGGCGTCGTGCCGTCCCGGCGGTCAGATCTCGTAGACCATGCCTGGGGCCGCCAGCTCGGACGGGCCCGCGTATACCTCGCGCGCGTCGGCCAGATTCAGCTCGCCGTCCGTCCACGGCGGGATGTGCGTCAGCACCAGCCGCCGCGCCCGCGCCCGCGCCGCGTGCGCACCGGCCTCCCTGCCGTTCAGGTGGAGACCCTCGACGTCCTCCTTGCCGAACGTGAACGCCGCCTCGCAGAGGAACAGGTCCGTGTCCTCCGCCAGCTCCACGAGCGCCTCGCTGGCGCCCGTGTCCCCGGAGTACACCAGCGACCTGCCGCCGTACTCGACCCTGATCCCGAACGTCTCGACCGGGTGCGCGACCTTCTCCGTACGCACCGAGAACGGCCCGATGTCGAACGATCCCGGCTTGAGCGTGTGGAAGTCGAAGACCTCGCTCATCGACTTCTCCGTCGGCGTGTCCGCGTACGCGGCGGTGAGCCGCTGCTCGGTGCCCTCGGGGCCGTAGACGGGGATGGGGTCGCAGCGACCGCCGTCGAAGCGGTAGTAACGGGCGACGAAGTAGCCGCACATGTCGATGCAGTGGTCGGCGTGGAGATGGCTGAGGAAGATGGCGTCGAGGTCGTACAGACCACAGTGGCGCTGCAACTCGCCCAGGGCGCCATTACCCATGTCGAGCAGCAGCCGGAAGCCGTCGGCCTCTACGAGGTAGCTGGAGCAGGCGGACCCCGCGGCGGGGAACGAGCCTGAACAGCCGACGACGGTGAGCTTCATGGAGCGTGAACCTCCGTGGCGTGGAAGGGGGGCGACGGGGGTCGTACGGGATTCATGCGGTCCGTCGAGCGTAAAGCGCGAAACGGCTGGTCGCTCCTTCAGGGCGGGCCGTTGTGGGGGAACTCACCACCGCCGTCACCGGTTCGGCGGGTCGCCTCGCAGCGAGGTCGCCTCCCGGCGAGGGGGTCGTGGTCTGTGGCGGTGGGGCGGGGTGCGGGCCGGTCCGTCCCGTGCCGGGGGCCGGGGCACTCCGGAGGCGCATCCCCGGATGCACGATTTACGCCGCGTGCGGCAGGGTTCTCTGACCGCGGGTGCGTTCAGCGGCACAAATCGCGCTCTACATCCGGGGACGTCACCTCCTGCGGCCCCGGCCCCCTCCGGTAGGTGGACCGCCGGCGCACAAACGTCCCGGGCCTGGCCCGGTGGGTCCGTGCGGGAACCCGCAGGTGTGCACCGGGCCCCGGCCAAGAAAGACCACGGCCCCCGTCGGGAGACAGCTACGCCCAGAGTTGGCCTTGGAGGGCTTCGATTGCCTCTTCTGTCGTCGGCGCCGTGTAGACGCCCGTCGACAGGTACTTCCAGCCGCCGTCCGCGACGACGAAGGCGATGTCGGCCTGTTCGCCCGCCCGGAGGGCCTTGCGGCCGACGCCGATCGCGGCGTGGAGGGCCGCGCCGGTGGAGACGCCGGCGAAGATGCCTTCCTGCTGGAGGAGTTCGCGGGTGCGGGTGACCGCGTCGGCCGAGCCGACGGAGTAGCGGGTGGTGAGGACGGACGCGTCGTACAGCTCGGGGACGAAGCCCTCGTCGAGGTTGCGGAGGCCGTAGACGAGGTCGTCGTACCGCGGCTCGGCGGCGACGATCTTGACGTCGGGGACATGCTCGCGGAGGTAGCGGCCGACGCCCATGAGGGTGCCGGTCGTGCCGAGGCCCGCCACGAAGTGGGTGATGGAGGGGAGGTCGGCGAGGATCTCGGGGCCGGTGGTGGCGTAGTGCGCGCCCGCGTTGTCGGGGTTGCCGTACTGGTAGAGCATCACCCAGGAGGGGTTCCGCGCGGCGAGTTCCTTGGCGACGCGTACGGCCGTGTTGGAGCCGCCCGCCGCGGGGGACGGGACGATCTCCGCCCCCCACATGGCGAGCAGGTCGCGGCGTTCCTGGGAGGTGTTCTCCGGCATGACGCAGACGATGCGGTAGCCCTTGAGCTTGGCCGCCATGGCGAGCGAGATGCCGGTGTTCCCGCTGGTGGGCTCCAGGATGGTGCAGCCCGGGGTGAGCCGTCCGTCCTTCTCGGCCTGTTCGACCATGTGGAGCGCGGGCCGGTCCTTGATGGAGCCGGTCGGGTTGCGGTCCTCCAGCTTGGCCCAGATCCGTACGGTGTCCGAGGGGGACAGCCGCGGGAGCCGGACGAGGGGCGTGTTGCCGACCGCCGCCAGCGGGGAGTCGTACCGCATCAGGCCGTGTGCGCTTCGAGCGCGCCGCCCGCGACGGCCGGGAGGATGGTGACCGTGTCGCCGTCGGCGAGCTTGGTGGAGATGCCGTCGAGGAAGCGGACGTCCTCGTCGTTGAGGTACACGTTCACGAAGCGGCGGAGCTGGTTGTCCTTGGCGGGGTCGATGAGCCGCTCCTGGATGCCCGCGTGCCGGGTTTCGAGGTCGGCGAAGAGCGCCGCGATGGTGTCGCCGGTGCCGTCGACCGCCTTGGCGCCGTCGGTGTAGGTGCGGAGGATGGTCGGGATGCGGACCTCGATGGACATGGCATGGGCTCCTGTCGGGAGGTGTCGTGTCGGACGCGCGGCTGGGCCCCCCGCGCGGGGGGTGGGGAGGGGTGGTGCTGTTCGCGATCGCGTGCGGCGGGCCGTGCCCGGGGCCGTGGCTCAGCCGGCGGCGCTGTCGGGACAGATGGCACTGGCGAGACGGCACAGGTCGACGTGCAGCCGCGCGACGAGCAGCGGGGTGCTCGGCGTCTTGTCGCTCACGTCGATGGAAACCATGCGGTCATCGTATCGATTCCCGGTCCCTGGCCTGATAGGGGTTCTCGGATGGCGGACGGCAGAGGGCCGGATCGTGGACAGGGGGCTGTGGCGACGCTCAGACGATCTTGACTTCCTCCTCGGTGACCTCGCCTTCGAGGATCCGGTACGAGCGGAACTGAAACGGTCCGGCGCCGTCGGTGTCGGCGGTCGAAACCAGGACGTAGTGGGCGCCCGGCTCGTTGGCGTAGGTGATGTCCGTACGCGACGGATACGCCTCGGTAGCGGTGTGCGAGTGATAGATGACGACCGGCTCCTCGTCCCGGTCGTCCAGATCGCGGTAGAGCTTGAGCAGGTCCGTGGAGTCGAACTCGTAGAACGTGGGCGAGCGCGCCGCGTTGAGCATCGGAATGAACCGCTCAGCCCGGCCGCTCCCGGCGGGCCCGGCCACCATCCCGCACGCCTCGTCGGGATGGTCGGCGCGGGCATGAGCGACGATCTGGTCGTGCAGGGCCTGGGTGATGGTCAGCATGGGAAAAATATAAGCAACCCGTCGACGAATCGGCCGGGGCGCGTGGCCGTGAGCGTACGGCCGCCCGCGTGCGTGCGCCCCGCGAGGGCTTTACGCGAAGGGGCGGGTCCTTATGTTCGGGTTCAGCCCAGCGGGAGATCCGCCAGCATCACCGCGTACACCGGGGAGTCCGGGAAGGGCTGACGGGCACCGACCTTTCGGAATCCCCACGCCTCGTAGAGAGCCTGGACACGGGGGTGGCCCGTATCGACCAGTAGAACCACGAGATCCTCGTCCCGGTCCTCCAGGAGCGCTCTCGTCACCAATTCCGCCGTCCCGGTCTTCCGCCACTTCGTTCGAACGGCCAGCTCGGAGTAGGAGAACGTCCTGCTCCGCGTTGGGGCCGGATCGAGGTGCTCGCGCCACCATTCGCGCTGCGGAGTCGACGGGGCCCCGTACGCGAAGGCCACGGCCTCATCGCCGTCGAAGGCAATCACGCAGGCGAAGTCGGGGTGGCCGCCCCAGTGCTCCACGAACCAGGGAAAGCGCTGGTTGAACTCGTCTTCCATCGCCTCGGCGTAGGCATCGGCGTGCACATCGATCAGAGCCTGGCGAATCCGCGGAAGGTCGTTGTGCGTGAAGCGTCGGACGTCCAGCTCGGCGGCGCTCAAACTCGGCTCCATTCAGATCGATACCTGTCTCCCCACTCTCGGGCGACCCTCGCGTCCGGCACAAGGGAGATCAGGTCCCGGTAGTAGTCACCGAGCAGCGACCGCATGCGCCCAGGGACCGGGGATCCTGCCATCAGCCCGAAAACGCTCGACGCCGTGGCGCACGCCTGATCGACGTCCTGCTGGTGAAGCTGGGCCAGAGCAAGCCGTGCAGTGGCAAGGGCCCGGTTACGGCGGAACTGTTCCGGAATGCTGGCCAGGGCCCTGTGAGAAGCCGCCTCGGCCTCCGCGGCGTCACCCATTCTGTCCCGGACGATGGCGGTGATGGCCGCCAGTTCGGCGGGCCCGTAGAAAGCCACCCAGCTCGGACGAGGCCGCACCTCCGCCTTGCCCAGCGCCTCTTGGGCGTGGCCCAGGGATCGCAGTGCGGCGTGGCGCTCGCCGAGGCTGGAGTGTCCGAGGGCCGTACGCGCGTGAGCCAAGGAGGCGAACAGCGGGTCCCGTTTCGTGATCGCGGTGGCCTGGGCGGCCAGTCCGGCGTCCACTGCATCCGTGCGCTCTCCACGCTGGTGGGCCAGCATCGCGTACGAATTCCAGACCTTCAGCTCCACCACGGGGTCCTGGCCCATCCCCGCGAGGTACAGGGCACGGGCCAGAAGGGCCTGCGCACGGTCGGACCGCCGGGCGTCGATGGCGCTCCAGGCCGCCATGGCGGTGTAGTCGGCCGCCACGCTGAAGAGCCTCTGCCGGACGCGCTGTGTGGCGCTGAGCTTCTGCTTTTCCAGAGCCTCGGCGGCGCCGGCCAGCGCCGCCCGCTCCAGGCCGTCATGGCCGCCCCGGCTGTCGTCCAGCTCCACCAAGGCATCCAGCCCGCTGCGGAGACGGATGACATCGGAGGTACCGACCTGGGGAGGAGCGCCGACAAACGACGACGCCGCGACGGCGGCAGTCGTGCCACTGGCGGCAGCGAGGAAGGTTCTGCGCCTCACCGGGTCCTCCGGAGGAGTTGAGGGGGGTTCTCGTACCGCTGGTGGGCTGAAGCCCAGCTCATCCGCGGTACAGCTGAATACTGCCTCCAGTGCCTCGCGTTGCCGGGAGTGGGGCCACCTCGTTCTCCCGGTTCGCCAGTTGCGGACCGTGCGGTCGCTCACGGTGCCCTCGTGACCGGCGCCGATCAGACGGGTGTTCACGGCATCGGCCAACTCGTTCTGGGTGAAGCCGCGCTCATGCATGGCACTGCTGAGGCGCTCGTTCTCCTCCATGTACCCACGGTAGTGACTGGGCATCCGTCAGTGAGCTGGTTACGCAAGGAAATTTCCGGTGCGACCGTATGCACATCAGAGCGACATTTCCTCCTTCCGGGGCGCCGGCGGTCGTTCACTGAATCAAGGCCGTCGCTGCCTGGGGACACCTCAGGCAGTCCACACACGCAACGAGGTCCTTGATGACTGTGACTGCCACACCGGGTCCGACCGGGCATCCCGGGTACTCCGAGACCCTTCCGAGACAGCCGGAGAGCGCTGCTGTCGCCCGCAGGCTGGTCCGCACGGCTCTGGCCGCGTGGGGCCTGGAGGACCTGGCCGAGGACGCCGCCCTCGTTATCACTGAGTTGGTCTCCAACGCGTCCGATCACGCCCGGCTCGAATCGATCCGTGTGATCGTCTCCCGCTCCGGCGAGAATCGGGTACGTATCGGGGTGGTCGACCGCTCCCGGGTCACCCCCGAGAGGCGTACGGACTCCAACGGCGACCAGACCCGGGGCCGAGGGCTCATGATCGTGGACTCCGTGACGGAATGCTGGGGCGCTGATCTCTACCCCTGGGGCAAACAGGTATGGGGCGAGCTGCGATGCGGGAAGGCGCCGTCGTGAAGAACGGCAAGCCATGGGTGGGCGATCAGATCCACGACGAGAAGACCGGTCGAAACGGCATCGTCACGGACGTGCGCGGCGGTACCTACGTACTGCGTCCACTCCACGGCATCGGGAATTGGACCACTGAGAACGGCTCCGAGCTAGCAGTCGTGGTGCCGCTCGCGGAACGCCCCGACCGGGCCGGACCTCGGCGGACGGGTGCGCAACGGTCCCGTTGAACTCGGCGGCCGGACCACCGGACTCCCGCGCACCGCCGGCAGTTCCGCAGCGCGCGGTCCGGTCCGTACGCCACCGGGGTACTCACCTCGGCGCACGGATCTCCGGGTCCGGCCGGATCACCTCACGTACCAGGAGAAGGAAGTTGAAACGAACGACCCGCCGCAAGGCCGCCGACACCGCCTGGGGGTTCGGCGTCACGGTGTGCTGCCTGTTCATCGCTCTCGGGCTCATCCTCGCGACCCGCACACAGTGACCGACCACGACCAAGTCCAAGACCAGAAACGCGTCATGGTCGCGGTGTTCGCCACCGGCCTCACCCTCCTCGCCTGCCTCGCGGCCACCGCCGCCCTCGCCGTCGCACTGGCCGTCGAAGCCGCCCCTGGCCCCGGCCCCCATTCCACTGACAAGCCGGGCACCGCGCTGTGCCTGGCGGAGGAGCCTGCCGTGATCAAAGAGGGATTAAACGAGTTCGTCGAAGGCCGGGACGAGGTGGTGGCGTTCCGGGGCAAGTACGCGGTCAAGACGCCGGACATCTTCGCCCGGGTACGTGAGCGATGGGCCCGGGTCGGGCTCGACCCGGCTTCGGCCTATCTGCCGATGCGGGTGGAGATGGAACTCACCACCAAGTGCAACGACACCTGTGTCACTTGCGGAATGGGGGCCCTGCCCCTGGCCGAGGGCCGGACTCTCACGGACGGCCAGATCCGTTTCCTGCTCGATCAGTTCGCCTCCATCGGTCTGCCGTCGCTGGCGGTCACCGGCGGAGAGCCGTTCACTGCGTGGCGGGCCCTGTTGAAAGTGCTGGAAGGGGCCCAGGAGCGTCAGATCGACATCTCGAAGCTGACGACGAACGGGGTGTGGGGCACGGCAAGGCGGTGCGGGCCGGTCTTCGACCGTCTGGAAGAGGCCGGTTTCCTGGGCACCCGGCTGTTCGTGCCGCTGCTGATGCTGTCGATCGGCGAGCAGACCACACCTCTGGAAGACGTCGCGCGCATCCTGCACCACGCGGTCAGCCACTACAGCGACCGAGAGCTGAACGTGGCGGTGTCCTCGCTCGCCGATCCGGCCACCCGTGTCCATCGGATCGATGAGCTGATCGCTGTCTACGAGAAGGTGTACGGAACCTTCCCGCACGACCGGGTGCACTCCACCATGCGCGTCTACCTGAACAACGAGCGTCTGGACGAGCAGGCAGAGGTCAACCGGCCCGGCCGTACTCCGGTCGCGCGGTGGATGGACCGCTGTTTCGACTGCTTCGCGCCCACCGTCGGCGCGTACATTCTGCCGACCTCCCTGCTCAAGCAGAACGGGGACTGGTACACCTGCGCGGCATTCAATGTGCCGGAGAAACTGGCGTTCGGGAACCTCTTGCGTGAGCGGGCCACGGACGTCATCGGCCACGCCAACCGGTCCGCCTACGTGGCCCGGGTGCGGGCCGGCCACGGGCTGAAGGCGCTGCACGATGTCGTACCGCGCTCGTTCACGGAGCAGACCCCCTGCACCAGCTTCTGCGACTCCTGCACGCTGCTCATCGACCGCTTCGACAAAGAGACCGGACAGGTGACCGGGCGCGGGAGATCGGCCCCGCTGATTCCCGTCGCCGCGCTGCGCTCCCGTACGGATCGCACGGCGGGAGGGGAAGCGTGAGCGACCGGACCGCGACCAGCGTCGTGGTAGCCCTTGCTCTGGTTACCGGCCGGCCGCAGGAGACGTGTGAGCGGCCCGACGCCGTACTCGAACACGAACTGGGTGTGGACAGTCTCGCGCTGCTCGAAGTGGTGGAGACCCTCCAAGAGCGCTTGGGCATTGCTGTCCCCGACGAGGTGACCGCTCGTGTCCGGACGGTCGCAGACTTGCAGGATGCGGTGCGCTCTCTGGTCACCGCATCCGCGACTACGCCCCCGAAGGACACATCCTCATGACCGAACGCGTCATCACGCCCCGAAACCGCGGCTTCCTGTTCATCGACTCCCACCCCGTGGGCTGCGAGCGTGTGGTGAACGACATGTGGCAGGCCGCCGCCCCACCGGTCTCTGTTCCGGACAGCGCGCCCGTCGCGCTCATCATCGGGTCGTCCGCAGGATACGGACTGGCCGCCACCGTCACCGGGTTGGCCCGGGTCGGCATCCGGGGCATCGGTATCAGCTTCGAGAAGGCACCCGAGCGGCGCACCGGGACCGCCGGCTGGTACCGCACCGCCGCCACCGCGGAACTCGCGCGTCGGCACGGCCGCGACATGGTGTTCCTCAACGGCGACGCGTTCTCCGACGCGATGAAGGACCAGGTCGCCGAACTCATCGAGCAGCGCTTCGGCGGACGGCTCGACTACCTCATCTACTCGGTGGCCGCCCCGCGCCGTACAGATCCCGACACGGGAGTTACCTACGCCTCCGTTCTCAAGCCGATCGGTCACGCGTACCGGACGAAGACCCTCGTCTTCGACGGTGACGGGGAGCCCGAGGTGACGGATGCCGAAATGCAGCCGGCAGCAGGCGACGACATCGCACAGACAGTGGCCGTGATGGGCGGCGCCGACTGGGAGCGGTGGATCGGCCGCCTCGCCGCAAGGGGTCTGCTCGCAGACGGCTTCACCACGGCCGCGCTCTCCTACATCGGCTCCACACTGACCGGCGAGATCTATCGGCAGGGCACCATCGGCGCCGCGAAGACCCACCTCGAACAAACCGCGCGCACGCTGGACGAGCGTCTGGGCAAACTCGTCGGTGGCCGGGCGGTGACATCGGTCAACGCGGCGGCCGTCACCCAGTCCAGCACCGCCATCCCCGGAATCGCCCTCTACGTGGGGCTGCTTCGCGGCGTCCTCGGCAACGCGATGGTGCCGCCCGTCGACCAGCTCGCCGAACTGTGGGACCAGCTCACCGGGGCCCGCCCGCTCGCCCTGGATGCCGAAGGCCGAGTACGCCTCGACACCTGGGAACTCGACCCCGGCGTCCAGGCCGCCGTCGCCGAACGGTGGAACGCCGCCACGACCGGGACCATCACCAGGCTCGCGGACACCCGATGGTTCCACGCGGAAGTCGAGCGGCTTTACGGCTTCGCTGTGCCCGGCATCGACTACACCCAGCCTGTCGAGACCGATGTCCCCTGGCCCGACCTCACGCTCTGACATTCCACGGAGGAACGCCATGCACGTACCGTCCCACGGCACGCTCATCTCCTGGCAGCAGGAACTGGAGGCGAAGCTCATCCGCATCGCCTCTGACACGCAGTTCACCGCCCGGATCAGCGAACCGCTCGTGCACAAAGCGGCCGTCGCTTACCTGACCCGCCCCAGCAAGAGGCTGCTCGGTATGGCGTTCCTCCACGCCGCCCACATGCTCGGCGTCGACGGGTACCGGTTCCACGACCTCATCGCCGTCTCGGCCGCTCTGGAGATCCGGCACGGCGCCATCCTCCTCCACGACGACATCGTGGACGGCGACACCCGACGTGGCGGGCATCCCACCGCCCACCACGCCCTCCGAAACCCGTTCGGCCCCGACGAAGCGGCCGGTGCCGCCCTCCTCGCCGGCGACATCCTGGCAGGCATGGCACCCCTGCCCATCCTGGGCTCCGGTCTGCCGGGCTCCGTACGGTCCCGTCTGTGCGAGCTGTTCCAGGCGAATACGGCCCTGGTCGCCGCAGGACAGATCGAACAGCTCCACCTCGACGTGCGCCGCGACCCCAATACGGTTGGCGAGAACGAGATCCTCCGCATCCACGCCGGCCAGTTCGCGCCCTACCTGATGTGCTCGATCCACCTGGCCGGCGCGCTGGCCGGCCTCGGCGACACCGCACTCGCGCGGATCACCGAGGCCGGGGTGCCTCTGTGCCAGGCATTCCAGGTACAGAACGACCTCGCCGGATACACCGAACTCGCGCGGGTCCTCACCAGCGATCCGGAAACCGAATCGGCCCTGACCCTCGCGAACACCTCCGATCTGGGGCGCCGGCGCCGAACCGTGCTGGTCCACACCGCCCTCAACCGGCTCCCCGGCGGGGACCACGCACAGCTCACCGCCTATCTGAACGGCGCCGACACCGATTTCCTCACGGTCCTCAGCCTGATCGAGGCGTCCGGCGCCGCCGAGCACTGCACGGCTCTCATCACCAACCTGCAAGCCCAGAGCCGGAAGAACATCAGCAACGACCCGGGACTCCCGCCAGAGACACGGACCGCGCTCACGACAACCTGGGACTACATGAACGCCCTGTACGACCCGGCCTCACCCATCAGCCGGCTCTACCTCGACGCGCGGACAGACCTGGCCCGCTTCGGAAAATAGTAGGCATGGCGGCACGCGAAGGCCCCGGACCTGTGGATAACAGGGTCCGGGGCCTTCACGCATGGGGGTCTGGGGGGGGAGGGGGTCGTGTGTTGGGTTATTCGGCCTGTGCGTACTGCGGGTCCGGCCACTTCTCGTTCGTGTTGCCGCCTCGCTTCAGGGCGTACCAGCCGATCGTCAGGACCGCGGCCCAGACCGCGCCCACGTACAGCGAGACCCTCGCGTCGTCGTCCAGGGCGATCAGGACCGTGACGAAGAGCAGGAAGAACGCCGCCACGTAGCTGAAGAGCGCGCCACCGGGGGCCGGGAAGGATGAGCCGGGGAGGGTGCCCAGGCTGACGGCGCGGCGGTAGCGGATGTGGCTGAGCAGGATCATCATCCAGGTCCAGATGCCGGCCGCGGTCGCCACGGAGGTGACGTAGCCGAACGCCTTCTCCGGGACGATGTAGTTGAGGATCACGCCGACGCCCATGAGGGCGACGGAGACGGTGATGCCGACGGCCGGGGTCCTGCGGGAGTTGAGCAGTCCGAAGATCTTCGGTGCCTCGCTGTTGGCGGCGAGGTTACGGAGCATCCGGCCGGTGGAGTACATGCCGGAGTTGCAGGAGGAGAGCGCGGCGGTCAGGACGACGAAGTTGACGATGCCGGCCGCGAGCGGGATGCCCATCTTCTCGAAGGCGTAGACGAAGGGGCTGACGCCCGCCGAGAACTCGGTCCACTTGACGACCGAGAGGATGACCAGGAGCGCGCCGACGTAGAAGACGATGATCCGCCAGGGCAGGGTGTTGATGGCCTTGGGGAGGGTCTTCTCGGGGTCCTCGGACTCGCCCGCCGTGACGCCGACCAGTTCGACGGCGAGGTAGGCGAACATGACGCCCTGGAGGGTCATCAGGCTGGAGCCGATGCCGTTGGGGAAGACCCCGTGGTGCGACCAGAGGTTGGCGGCGGTGGCGGTCTCGCCGGCGTTGGAGAAGCCCAGGGTGAGGACGCCGAGGCCGATGACGATCATGCCGATGATCGCGGTGACCTTGATCATCGAGAACCAGAACTCGACCTCGCCGAAGATCTTCACCGAGATCAGGTTGACGCCGAAGAGCACCACGAGGAAGACCAGGGCGCTGACCCACTGCGGGATGCTCGGGAACCAGAAGTGGATGTAGATGGCGGCGGCGGTCAGCTCCGCCATGCCGGTGACGACCCACATCAGCCAGTACGTCCAGCCGGTGACAAAGCCGAAAAACGGGCCGAGGAACTCGCGGGCGTACTCCGCGAAGGAGCCCGAGACCGGCCGGTACAGGAGCAGCTCGCCGAGCGCCCGCATGATGAAGAAGATCACGACGCCGGCGAGGGCGTACATGAGGATGATGCTGGGGCCCGCCTTGGCGATGTTCGCCCCGGCGCCCATGAAGAGGCCGACGCCGATCGCGCCGCCGATGGCGATCATCTGGACCTGGCGGCTGCCGAGTCCGCGCTCGTACTCCTCCTCCGGCGGGGTGCCGCCGGAGGGGCGGCCGGCGGCGCCGTCGCCCCCGAACTCCGTGTCGACCTTCGCTGAGGTCATGGTCGTGCTGCCTTTCTCCACACCGGTCCGCGCGCCGGTTTCGTCGGCCGCGGACCAGTTCCTGATCCCCCCGGATATGGATGGAGTGCCACCGGCGGTCAGCCGGGGAAGGCACCCCCGGGGACAGGGGTGGCGTCCCCGGGGGGACGAGAAGATTTACCACGGTCGCAACAGCCATCCACGGGCGATTCTGTGACGTACCGCACGAGAAAATTCAGACAAAACACCCCCGAGGCAAGAAAAGCCTCGGGGGTGGTAACGGGATTGTTATCCCGAATTGAGCATTATCTGAGGATATGGAGACCGAGAAATGGGGCGCTTACGGCATCAGCGTCTCGACCAGTGTCTCCTGGAGCGCCCCGAGCCAGAGGTACGCCATCACCATCGGCTTGCGCGGGTCGGAGTCGGGCAGCCGGTACAGCTCGCCGCCCTCGTCCTCGTCGGTGACCTCCAGCCGGGTGCCGATCGTCAGACGGAGGTCGTTGAGCGCGCCGAGCCAGTGCCGGCAGTCCTCGGGGGTGAGCTTGAGGACCGCGCCGCCCCCACCGGTGACGCCCCCACCGGCGGCAGTCACGGCGTCCAGCGTACGGACGAGCGCCATGCCGTCCTCGCGCTTGCGCCCGCGCAGGTCGTTCTCCGTGAACCGGCGGAACTCCGCGGAGTACTCGCACAGTTCGTCGTCACCGTTGCCGTACGCGTCCGGGAAGAGCCGGGCCAGCGCCGGATCGGCGGGCGGCTCGCTGGGGCCGGGGGCGAAGAGCTGGGCGAGCGGGTCCTCGCCCTGGGCCGGTTCGTCGCCGGGCCCGATCAGCTCCAGCAGCTGTACGGCGAGCGAGCGCAGGATCGAGATCTCGACCTCGTCGAGCGCGACGGCCGCGCCGCCGCCCGGGATCGCCTCGAAGTGCCCGGCCATCAGTTGCGGTCCTGGGAGAGGGTCGCCCAGAGCCCGAAGCCGTGCATCGCCTGCACATCGCGCTCCATCTCCTCGCGGCTGCCGCTGGAGACGACCGCGCGGCCCTTGTGGTGGACGTCGAGCATCAGTCTGTGCGCCTTGTCCTTCGAATAGCCGAAATAGGTCTGGAAGACATACGCCACATAACTCATGAGGTTGACCGGATCGTTGTGGACGATCGTCACCCACGGCACATCGGGTTCGGGGACAACGAAGGTCTCCTCTGCCGATTCGGGGCGTTCGATCTCAGTCGGAGCGACACTCACGGTTGGGGACGACCTTCTTCTCTGCCGGGATCTGCTGGATCTGCTGGATCTACTGGGATCTGCTGGGAAAACTGTCTGGTGTGCGGTGGTGTGCCGGAATTCACAGGCCCACCCGTCCCATGCTGCCACCCGTCACGGCGTGTCGCACAAACGCCGGACAGAAATCGTCACTCTGACGAATATCCGGGGGTAGCATCTTCATATGAACACTGCGGACCTTGGGCTGCCGGTGGATGTTCCGTCGACCGCCCTCTTCACCGATCAGTACGAGCTGACGATGCTCCAGGCGGCGCTCCGTGCCGGAACGGCCGATCGCCGCTCGGTCTTCGAGGTCTTCACCCGGCGGCTGCCCGAGGGGCGCCGGTACGGGGTAGTGGCCGGCACCGGTCGGGTGCTGGACGCCGTGGAGAACTTCCGCTTCGACTCCGATGTGCTGGGCTTCCTGCGCGACCGGGGCATCGTCGACGCGCCGACGCTGGAGTGGCTCGGCTCGTACCGGTTCCGCGGGGACATCTGGGGCTATCCGGAGGGCGAGGTGTACTTCCCCGGCTCGCCGATCCTGCGCGTCGAGGGCTCGTTCGCCGAGTGCGTGCTGCTGGAGACCGTGATCCTGTCGATCCTCAACCACGACTCGGCGATCGCCGCGGCGGCCTCCCGGATGGCGGCGGCGGCCGGCGGGCGCGGGCTGATCGAGATGGGTGCGCGCCGTACGCACGAGCTGGCCGCGGTCGCGGCGGCGCGGGCGGCGTACGTCGGCGGCTTCGACACCACCTCCGACCTGGCCGCCGGGTTCCGGTACGGCATTCCGACCGTGGGGACGAGCGCGCACGCGTTCACCCTGCTGCACGACAGCGAGAGCGACGCCTTCCGGGCCCAGATCGACTCGCTCGGCCGGGGCACCACGCTGCTGGTCGACACGTACGACGTGGCCGAGGCCGTCCGTACCGCCGTGGAGCTGGCGGGCCCCGAGCTGGGGGCCGTCCGGATCGACTCGGGGGATCTGCTGCTGGTCGCGCACCGGGTACGGCAGCAGCTGGACGACCTGGGCGCGGTGAACACCAGGATCGTGGTCACCTCCGACCTGGACGAGTACGCCATCGCCTCGCTCGCGGCGGCGCCGGTGGACGCGTACGGCGTCGGGACGCAGCTGGTCACCGGCAGCGGGCACCCGACCTGCTCGATGGTCTACAAGATCGTCGCCCGCGCCGGGTCCGCGGACCCGAAGGCCCCGCTGCACCCCGTCGCGAAGAAGTCCCTCGGCGGCAAGACCTCGGTCGGCGGCCGCAAGTGGGCGGCGCGTCGGCGGGACGCGGAAGGGTACGCGGAGGCCGAGGTGATCGGCACCGGGCCGGTGCCGCCGGAGCTGCTGGACCGGCAGCTGCTGGTGGAGCTGGTCAAGGGCGGCGAGATAGTCGCGCGGGAGCCGCTGGATGTCGTCCGCGCGCGGCATGTCGCGGCGCGGGCCGGGCTGCCGATGTCGGCGATCCAGCTGTCGCGCGGGGAGCCGGTGATCCCGACCGAGTACGTGTGACCGAGCCGCACGGGCCGGCGACACGTCGTCCGAGCCCCTCGTCTGTGGAGTGCGGCGTGCTTAGGCTCGAAAACGACCGTCCGTCCCCCACTATCGAAGGAAAATCGTCATGCACCGCGCATTGATCGTCGTGGATGTCCAGAACGACTTCTGTGAGGGCGGCAGCGTCGCGGTGACGGGGGGTGCCGAGGTCGCCGCCGCCATCACGGATCTGGTCGGCCGGGCCACCGCCGGGTACCGGCATGTGGTCGCCACCCGCGACTGCCATGTCGACCCGGGCGCCCACTTCGCCACTCCCCCGGCCGTCCCGGACTTCGTCAACAGTTGGCCAGTGCACTGCGTCGCCGGTACGGAGGGGGTGGGCTTCCACCCGAACTTCGCGCCGACCGTCGCCTCCGGGGCGATCGAGGCGGTCTTCGACAAGGGCGCGTACGAGGCGGCGTACAGCGGCTTCGAGGGCGCGGACGAGAACGGCGAGCGGCTGGCGGACTGGCTGCGGGAGCGCCAGGTCACCGAGGTCGATGTGGTCGGGATCGCGATGGACCACTGTGTCCGGGCCACCGCGCTGGACGCGGTCCGCGCGGGCTTCACCACGCGCGTCCTGCTCGATCTGACGGCCGCGGTGGCGAAGGAGACCACCGAGCGGGCGCTGGTGGAACTGCGTACGGCGGGCGTGGAGCTGAGCGGGGCGCCGGTCCTGGCGTCGTAGCGGGCGCGAGGAGGGCGCCGTCGGCCGGGTGCGCGTACGTACGTAGTACGTACGTGAATGCCCGGCCGGCGCCGCGCCTCAGCTGTCCGGACCTCAGCTGCCCATGACCTCCTTGCGGAAGTCGGCCATCGGCATCGTGTCGGCCTCCTTCGGCAGGGTGATCGTGTTCTTCTCACCGAACCGGCCGTACGTGGTGGAGCTGGTCCGGCCCTCCCGCGTCGAGTCCATCTTCAGCAGGTACGGCGGGCCCTCGGCGGCCACGTGGTACGTGTCGGACGTGGCGCCGACCGACATCGTGAGCGCCACGGTCTCCTGCCCGCCGACCTTGCCGTTGCGGTCCTTGGCGAACTTCGCGCTCTCGTCGATGCGGTAGTACGCGTCACAGCTCTGGCCGGCCTCGTTGGAGACGTACACATCGGCGAGCTTCGGCGGCACGGTGATCTTCTGGCCGGTCTGTTCGACGCTCGCCGCGAGCAGGGACGCGCTGATGTAGTTCTTGCCGTCCTTGCAGAACATCTCGCCGGCCCCGTCGGCGCCGGCCGACTTCATCCGCAGCCCCTCGACCGGGTCCGACCAGGTCTCCTGCGTACCGCCGCCGAGGGCGGTGGAGGAGCCGGAGGCGTGGAAGGCGGTGGCCTTCATGGCCTTGTTGACCTCTTTGACGAGGTCGCCGGCCTTGTCGTAGGAGGCCGCGTTCTTGCCGGAGCCGCTCTCCGAGCCGCTGCCGGAGCTGCCGGAGCAGCCGGTCACGGCGGCCAGCAGCGCCGCCGTGACGATCAGGGGGCGCAGCAGGGGCCGCGGCGAGCGCGACGGCGTGGCCGGACGGTGGATGTGACGCACAGGTGATCCCCGGGTTCCTGTCAGTGACGATTTGCTGGTCGGCGGCACAACCTAGCAACCCGGAGCGGGGGATCCTAAACCAGGCGCGCGAGGGGAACGTCAGTGCGCCTGCCGGGCAGCACCGGGCGGTGGGGTGCCCTGCGGTGGGCGCGGGCCGGGGTGCCGATCAGGGCCCGTATCGGCTGCCAGAGCTGCTCCAGGCACTCGGGGGTGGTGCGCCAGAGCAGCCCGTCGGGGTGGTGCAGGACGGCCGTGATCTCGTCGGGGGTCGGCGGTTCCGCGTTGCCGCGGAGGTAGACCGCGCGCAGTCCGAGGTTGCGCAGCCGGGTCAGGGCGCGGGCCCGGTTCGCCGCGTGGACCAGGACGCGTACGGACCCCTCGCCGGAGGCGCCGCCCGGGGCCTCGGCCGCGGGTCTGGGCAGGGTGAGTGCCACCACCACCGTGCCGTTCGGGAGTCTGCTGAAGCCTCCGCCTGCCATGGTCTTCATCTCCGCCGTGAGCCATCGTGTCAATAAGGATCCGTAGGACGCACCTAAACACGATCGGCCGCCGCCCGCTAGGGGGCGACGGCCGATCACGGCTCTGACCTGGGATTACTCCCGGTTACTTGCCAGACTTGCCCACCTTGACCGTCATCGTCAGCCCATCCAGCGGCTGGCTGATGATGCTGATCTTGGTGTTGGTGTCAGGAACCTTGACGCTCGCGCGCGGGTTCTCCGCGCTCCAGTACGTGCCCTTGCGGTCGTCGAAGACCGGCACCCCGAGCTGCGGCGCTACGCGCGTCGCCTTGTCGGCCTTGTGGAGCGTCATGCCCGTCGTCGGCCACCAACTGAACGTCGAGTCGTACGACTGGATCCTGGCCCGCATCAGCGTGCCGTCCGACCACTTGAGCGGCTTGGCGTGCGCGTCGACCGGCAGGATCAGGCCCTCGCCCTCGTGCTGGCTGGTGTTGTTGTCCTTCTGCGAGGTGTCCCAGAGCCAGATCAGCAGGCCGTTCTGGTACGCGTAGTGCTCGACCTTGCCGTCGTTCGGCGCGGTGAAGCCGAAGTTGTACGGGCCGACCTTGAGGGTCTTGTCGTACGAGACGTACTGCCGGTTCTCCGCGATGTAGTACTGGTCGTAGTCCTCGGTGAAGGACTCACCGATGCGCGAGAAGCCCTTGGCGGTCCAAGCGGGGTCCGCCGTCTCGGCGTTGTCGCTGAACACCGGTGTGCCGTCGGCGGTCAGGGTGATGTCGTCGGCGGTGAAGCCGAGGCCGCTCACGCCGCCGTCGGTCTGGTAGCGGAAGCGCAGGTCGAGCTTCTGGCCCGCGTAGGCGTCCAGCGGGAAGACGAGCTTCCGGTACCCGTCCGACACGTCCGTGAGGACCGGCCTGTCGGCGGAGTCGCGCGGCAGCGGCGCGCCGTCGGCGGTGCCGTCGAGCGGGGTGTACGTGCTGCCGCCGTCCGTGGAGACCTCGGTGTAGAGGAAGTCGTAGTCGGCCTCGATGTCCCACCAGCCCTGGAGTTCCAGCGCGGCGGAGGACTTGCCCGTCAGATCCACCGAACGAGTGAGGGTGTTCTTGAGGTCGTCACCCATTCCGCTCCACCACTGGGTGGCGCCCTGGGCGGGCTTCACCACGGTGGTGGTCCGGGTCTTCTTGGGCAGATCGACCACGAGGGCCTGCGGGTTCTTGGTGTTGTACGCCGAGACGCCCAGCTTGTGCGTGGAGGCGGTGGCCGCCTTGGCCCGGTCGTAGTCGAGCCAGCCGAGCTGGAGTTTGTCCCAGGCGGTCATGTCGCCGGGCAGGTCACCGATCGCGTCCTTGCCGGTGCCGAGCCAGGAGCCGGACGACATCAGCGTCCAGAAGCCGGTGGAGTTCTCGCCGCCCGCGGTGTCGTACAGGTCGGGCAGGCCGAGGTCATGGCCGTACTCGTGGGCGAAGACGCCGAGTCCGCCGTTCTCCGGCTGCATGGTGTAGTCACCGACCCAGATGCCGGTGTCACCGATCTGGGCGCCGCCGGCCTTGTTGTCGCCGGGGCCGGTGCTGCCCGCGCCGGTGCCGTACGCGTACCAGCGGTGCGCCCACAGGGCGTCGGAGCCCTGGACGCCGCCGCCGGCGGACTCGTCCTCACCGGCGTGGACGATCTGGAAGTGGTCGATGTAGCCGTCAGGCTCGTTGAAGTCGCCGTCGTTGTCGTAGTCGTACCGGTCCCACTGGTCGTACTGGGAGAGGTAGTCCTTGATCTCGGCGCTGGACTTGCCCTGCGCCTTCTGGTCGGCGACCCAGGCGTTGACGCCGTCGCGGACCAGGTCCCAGACGTTGGCGCAGTTGCTGGAGCCGCAGTAGTTCGAGCCGTAACGGGCCTCGTTCCACGGGACCTTGACCCAGTCGGAGACCTGGCCGTCGACCGAGTAGCGCCCGGAGGACGTCTTCTCGTAGTAGGTCTTCAGGGACTCCTTCGGCCGGCCCTTGAGGTCCGTGCCGGAGCCGAAGTAGAGGTCCTGGAAGTGCTCCTGGCTGTAGTCGGCCTGCCAGGCGGTGGAGTTGTCGACCGTACGGTCGGGTTCGGCTATCTCGTTGTGCAGGGGACCGGGCGTGCCGCCGTACTTCACGACGGACGGGCCGGAGGGGCCCTGCGGGTAGTACAGGGTCTCGTTGTCGACCTGGTCGCCGAACTCCACGAGGATGGTGAAAATCTTGTCGGTCTTCTCCCGGCCCAGCTCGACGTACTTCTTGTCGTCGAGCTTGACGACCTGGGAGCCGCCGCGCTTCTGGATCTTGGCGCCGCCCGAGATGACCTGCTGGAGCGCGGCCTCGCGCTGCTGTGACTGCTGCTTGCTGAACGGACCTTCCAGATCGTGTTCGACCACGCCTTCCTGGGGGGCCGGATCGCGGGTCTCGATTCCGGTGGGGGCCGCCGCCGGACCGGTGGGCCCGGGCTGTGCCTGTGCCGTGGTGAAGGCCGAGGCCGTCGCGGCGGTGGCGGCGAGCGCCACGATGACCGCGGACAGCCGTCTCGTCCGTCGATAGCTGATCACTTGATGTGTTTCCTCCCCGGCGCACGCGATCCGCGGACCGTAAGTGGGGGATCCGCGCGCGTCTGCGCGACATAAGTGACGACATTGGACCGGAGTTGCAGAAGAAAAGACAGATCTTGACTTGCACAGGTCAACTGCACTATGCGTCCGTCCACTTCCGGTATCCGGACGCGCGGCCGGACAGGGAGGAATTCGGGCAACGGGAACACTTTTTCGGCCACTTGCCGGGAGGGAATGACTCGGTGCGCCCCCCGTGCACCGGCACCGCGGGTGAGGTCAGGCTTACTTCCCGCCGCCTCGGGCATCCACCGTCGTAGAGTCGCCTGACAGTGAGTCGTCCGACACGATGCTTCGAGGGACGGATTCCGCCATGCCGCGTCCGACTGCCGCACAGCTCGCCTACGGTTCCGCCACCATCATCTGTTCGACACTCGCCATGCTTCTGCTCTCCGGCACCACCACGGGGGTCGGGGCCGCGCTGATCGGGGTCGCGGCGCTCGCGCTCGGCCTGCTGGTCGCCGTCACCCTGCCGCTGCCGCGCGGGCGCGCCCGGGGCACCCGGCCCGTCGCCGGGGATGCCGGAAGCACCCGGCCCGTCGCCGGGTCCGGTGCGCCGGCACCCGCACCCGCACCTGCACCGGCGCCGCACTCAGTGCGGCGCTGAGGTCGTCGAGGTCCCCTCGGTGTCCGATACGACGACCGTCCTGGCCGCCTTGTCGTGCAGGCCCTGCCGGTAGGGCTTGCTCGCCAGGACGGTCGCGAGGATGATCAGCCACCACAGCACGAAGCAGCAGAGCAGCGCGGGCAGCCAGAGCACGGCCGCGCGCAGCAGCGACGCGTTGGTGTCCGGAATGGTGCCGTGGTTCAGCATCGCGACGCGGATCTTCATCCAGCGCTTGCCGAGGGTCTGACCGTACTTCCGCGTCATATAGGTGTCGTAGCCGACATACGCGACGAGGGAGATCAGCGACCAGATCCAGTGCCGGCCGGTGTTCACCTGATTGGTGACGCTGTTCCAGCTGTCGCCGTTCGTGGAGTCCCAGGCGCCGCCGGTGAAGGCCGAGATGATCGCCAGCGGGATGAAGATGATCAGGATGTCGATGATCCGCGCCGCCAGCCGCTTGCCGAACGGCGCGAGCGGTGGCATCCCGGCGAGCGGATCGGTCCCCCCGTAGGAGCTGCCCCCGAAGGGATCGCCGCCGTACGGGGACGACGGGGGCGGACCGCCGGGGCCGCCGTACGCGTTCCCGTAGGGGGAGGAACCACCGGAAGTCGGGGGCTCCCCCGAGGGCGGGTGCTCCCCGGACGGCGGGGGCTTCTTGAGGAACGGGTCGTCCTCGGGCGGCTGGCCTGGCGGCGGCTGATCGTTGCTCATGGGGGCAGTGCATCCCGCCGGGCAGGGGCCCGCAACGGCGCGGCGTCCGTTCGGAGGAACGCCGCGCCTGCCGGTACGTCAGCTCACCGGGCGTCAGCCGCCGCGTCAGCCAGCGGCGCGGTCTGACGCCCGCAACGGTCAGCCCGCGACGAAGGTGTGCGCCGCCTTGTCGTGCCAGCACTGCCGCCAGGGCCGGTCGACCAGACACCACAGCACATTGCCGATCCCGACGACAAGCAGCCCCAGCACCCCGTAGACCAGCCAGCGCCGGAGCGCCGCGCCAAAGCCCGGCGCCTCATGCGTCTCGATGTCGCGCACGTCCAGACCGCACAGCTTCTTGCCGAGCGTGCGCCCCCACTTGGCGGTCGGCACCGCCTCGTACAGCAGGCCCACGACCAGCAGCGCGGCGATGACGATGCCGAGGTAGGAGGCGGTCGTCGCGTCGAGCAGCCAGACGGTGACGGTCTCTCCGGTCTGCCGGGCCGCCTCGACCTTGTCGTCGATGTGGGTACGGGCCCGGAGCGCCAGCGGCACGGCGAGCGCGCCGACGACGACGCCCAGCACCAAGCTGTCGATCAGCCGCGCGACGAGCCGCTTGCCGAGCCCGGCGGGTCTGGACGCGGCCTGGGCGCGGGCCGCCTGGAGGAACGGGTCCTCGACCGGGGGCTTCCACGGCACGACGGGCTCGTCGGCGCCGTCCGCGCGGGCGAGCCGGTGCACCTGCTGCGCCCAGGAAGTGGCGCCGCCGCCGGTGCCGGTGCTGATGGGGGTGTCGGGAGTGGTGGGGGTGGCGGGCGCGGCGGGCGGTTCCTGCGCGATGGTGGGCTGCGCCTGAGCCGGGGCCGGGGCCTGGGGCTGCTGGAGCTGGGGGGCCTGCTGCGGCTGCGGCGGCTGGAGCTGCGGGGCGGGCGGGAGTTGCGGGGCCGGGGGGAGCTGTGGGGTCGGCGGGGACTGCGACGGCACCCTCGGCAGGGCCTTCGCGGCCTTGCTCGCCTCGATGGCGCCCTGGCTGAGAGCGCGGATCGCCATCGTCCCGTCGGCCTGTCCCGTACGGCCCGCCGCCGCGTCGCCCTCGGCCTTCGCGCGCCGGGCGGCCCGCAGGGCGCGGATGGCGACGGTGCTGTCCACCGGGGGCTGCGCGCTCGGCGGCGGCACCAGCGGCCGGTCCGGCACACCCGTACCGGTGCCGCTGCCGGACCCCTGCTTGGGGCCGCGCCGGCCGGCCCGGATCGCGACCGTACCGTCCGAAACCGGTGGCTCGGACGGGGGCGGGGGCGCGCCCGCGACGGCGGTACGGTCCGACGCGCCGTCCGGGGAGTCGGGCGCGCGCATGCCGGGCAGCGCGCCACGGGTCGGGTCACCGGCGGACGGGCTCGCGGCCGGGTTCCGTACGCCGATACGGGGATCGACGGGCCCGGCGCCCGGCCCGGAGGCGGACTGCGGTCCCGGGACCCGGGGGTCCTGAGCCTGTCCCAGTCCCTGACCCTGCCCCTGACCTTGTCCCTGGTCCTGACCCTGAGTTCCCCAGGAGATCCGGGCGTCACGGTCGCCGCCGAAGCCGCTCTGCCGCGAGGCGTCGGCCTGCCACGCGGACGCCGGTTCCGGCCGGGACGGTCCGGCGGGCCCCTCGTCGAGGAACACCGGGCCCGTCTCCTCGAAGCCGGGCCCCGCGGCGGCCCGTTCGGCGCCCCGCTCGGGGGGCGGATCCTGCGGCGCGGGCCGGCTCGTACCGGGCACCCAGGCGGCACCGTTCCAGTACCGGACGTATCCGGGGATCGAGGGATCCGGGTAGAAGCCTTCCCGGGGTACGTTCCCGCCGTCGCCAGGAGGAGTAGCCAATGACCCCAACTCCGTTCACTCGCACCATGTTTGACCTGTCCGGGCTGTCGGCTGCCGGACATGTCCGGGCGCGTCACGCCGCTTGTCCAAGGAAGACATTAACGAAGAACGCGGGGACCGGAGGACAGAGACCGAGGACAAGAATCGCACGCGGACGGCGCTCTCCGGACGCCGATGCGCGGTACGGGGTCACCGGGCGAGGCCGGTTCGTCAGGACATACGAAACGGCGTACGAGGCGGCGCACACCCGTACCCACGGAACGCCCGGGCACCCTCCACCCACCCCTCACTCGCCCCTCACTCGCCCCTCACCGAAGACCGGCGAAAATTCCTGCCCGAAGTCGCGTCATAGCCGGCGGGGTGGCGCCTCTCATCTGGTACGGCCCCGGTCCGGGGCCCTGGCCAGAAGAGGAAGTGCCGCTCATGCACACCGTGGTGGAACGAGAACTGGAACTGAGTCTGGTGCTGTCGCCGGAGCGCAGCATCCCCGTCCCTGCCCGGCTGACGTACCGCACGGACGATCCGTATGCCGTGCACATCACCTTCCACATCGGTTCGGACACCCCCGTGCACTGGACCTTCGCCCGCGAGCTGCTGGTGGAGGGGGTGTTCCGGCCGTGCGGGCACGGAGACGTACGGATCTGGCCGACGAAGGTCGCCGGCCGGGGCGTGCTCTGCTTCGCGCTCTCCTCGCCGGACGGCGACGCGCTGCTGGAGGCGCCGTCGGTGGCGGTGGCGGCGTGGGTGGAGCGCACGCTGCGGATCGTGGAGCCGGGGACCGAGGCCGACCGGCTCGGCCTCGACGAGGGGCTGACGGAGTTGCTCTCCCCGCTGCCCGCGGACGATCTGTGGCTGCGGGACCCATGGCCGTCGGACGGCACGGCGGACGGCGATGCGTAGAGGCGGCGGGGCCGGACACGGGTGGCCGCGGGGGCCGTACCGTGTCCGGCACGCCGGTCGGGCGGAGGGCGCGGAGGGCGCCGAGCGCACGAAAGGCGCCCGTCACGTGCGTAACGCCCCTCAGAACAGCTTGCCCGGGTTGAGCAAACCCAGCGGGTCGAACGTCTGCTTGATCCCCCGCTGCAACTCCAGACCCACCGGCCCCAGCTCGCGCGAGAGCCACTCCTTCTTGAGCACCCCCACGCCGTGCTCCCCCGTGATCGTGCCGCCCAGTTCCAGGCCGAGCGCCATGATCTCGTCGAACGAGGCGCGGGCCCGGCGGGATTCGTCGGGGTCGGCCTGGTCGAAGCAGACGACGGGGTGGGTGTTGCCGTCGCCCGCGTGCGCGCAGACGCCGATGGTCAGGTCGTGCTTACGGGCGATGGCCGCCGTGCCGTCGAGCATGTCGCCGAGCCGGGAGCGCGGTACGCACACGTCGTCGATCATGGTGGCCGACTTGACCTTCTCCAGCGCGATCAGCGACTGACGGCGGGCCTGAAGCAGCAGTTCGGACTCGGCGGCATCCGCGGCGGGCACCACTTCGGTGGCGCCCGCCGCCACGCACAGCTCCCCGACCGCCGCGAGGTCGGCCGCCGGGTCCGGTGTGTCGAAGCCCGCGAGCAGCAGCGCCTCGGTGGACTCCGGGAGGCCCATCCGGGTCATCGCGTTGACGGCCCGTACGGTCGTACCGTCCATCAGTTCGAGGAGGGACGGGGTGTGCCCGCGCTCCATGATCCGGCAGACGGCATCGCACGCGGCGGCGGCCGAGGGGAACTCGGCGGCCAGCACCAGCTGCCGGGGCGGCAGCGGCCGGAGCGCCAGTACGGCCTTGACGACGATGCCGAGGCTGCCCTCCGAGCCGACGAAGAGCCGCGTCAGGTCGTATCCGGCGACGCCTTTGGCCGTACGGCGCCCGGTGGTCAGCAGCCGGCCGTCCGCGAGGACGACCTCCAGCCCGAGGACGTACTCCGCGGTGACGCCGTACTTGACGCAGCACAGACCGCCGGAGGCCGTGCCGATGTTCCCGCCGATGGTGCAGGTCTCCCAGCTGGAGGGGTCCGGCGGGTAGTACAGACCGACCTCGGCGACCGCGCGCGAGAGCGTCGCGTTGACGACGCCCGGCTCGACGACGGCGATCCGGTCGACCTGGCCGATCTCCAGGATCCGGTCCATCTTCGTCAGGGACAGGACGATGCACCCGTCCGTGGCGTTCGCGGCCCCGGACAGCCCGGTACGGGCGCCCTGCGGGACGACGGGGACGCGCAGCGCGGTGGCGGTGCGCATCACGTGCTGCACCTGTTCGACCGTGCGCGGCAGGACGACGACGGCCGGTGTGCCCGCCGCGCAGAAGCTCGCCATGTCGTGGGCGTAGGAGGCCATGACATCGGGATCGGTGATCAGCGCGTCGGCGGGGAGGGAGGACCGCAGCTGTGCGAGGAGATCATCCATGGGCCCAGCGTCGCATCCGGGGCCATCGGTGTGAACCCGTCTGCGATCCACCCGGCAACCCCGGACCCCCTCTTCGTATTGACGCACAGTAATCCGTATGAACGCCATGAAGACGGAGCAGACCCGGCGGACCGGTCCGATCCGGCAGGTCAGGAGGGCGGCGCTGGCGGCCGGGGTGGGAGCCGTACTGGTCGGGGGTGTGCTGCTGTTCGTACCCGACCGGAGCGGCGGACCCGCCGCTCCCAGCCCCGAGGCGCGCGCGCTCGCGGCGGTCGGCGCGGGCGCCCCGGCGGCCCTGCCGGATCTGGCGGCGCTGGTCCGCGACCGGGAGGCCCGGGTACGGGACCATCCGGACGACGACGGGGCGTGGGCGGTGCTCGGCGCGGCGTATGTGGAGCGCGGGACCGGGCTGGGCGATCCGGCGGACTACGGGAAGGCGGAGCACGCGCTGCGGCGTTCGCTGGCGGTACGGCCCGAGGACGCCGGGGCGGCGGGAGGCCCGGGGGCCGGGGCCGCTTCCGGGGCCGACGGCAAGGCGAAGGGGGCCGCGCCCGGCGGTAACCCCGGGGCGCTGGCCGGGCTCGGCGCGCTGGCCAACGCCCGGCACGACTACGCCGCCGCCAAGCGGTGGGGCGAGAGCCTGCGCGCCCGGCGGCCGGCCGAGTGGACGGCGTATCCGGTGCTGATCACGGCGTACCGGGGGCTCGGCGACTACACGGCGGCCGGAAAGGCGCTCACCAAGCTGAAGGACCTGCGCTCCGACACGCCGGTGCTCACCCGTGCGGCGGAGGTGTACCGCGACCGGGGCTGGCGCGAGGACGCGGAGGCGAAGGCGACCGAGGCGGTGGCGCGCGCCGCTTCGCCCGCCGAGAAGACACAGGCGCTCGGCACCCTGGGCGAGCTGGCCGGGCAGCGCGGCGAGCACACCGAGGCGCTGGGCCGCTACGACGCGGCGCTCGCGGTGACCCGGGACCATGCCCCCGCGCTGGCGGGCCGGGCCCGGGCGCTGGCCGCGCTGGGCAGGACGGACGAGGCGTCCCGCGCCTACCAGTCGGCGCTGAGCAAGCAGCCGAACCCCGAATACGCCCTGGAACTGGGCGAGTTGTACGACTCGATGGGCCTGGACGGCGATGCCCGTACGCAGTACGCGACCCTGCGCGCGCGGACCGGGGCGGCCCAGCGGCGGGGCGGGGTGAACGAGGAGCTGGTCCTCGCCCGGTTCGAGGCCGACCACGGCGATCCGCAGGCGGCCGTACTGCGGATGAAGTCGGAGTGGCGGGAGGGGCGCCGGAGCATGGCGGTGGCGGACGCGCTGGGGTGGGCGCTGTACCGGGCCGGGCAGGAGAGGGAGGCGCTGCCGTACGCGAAGAAGGCGTCGGAGCAGGGGGTGCGCAGCGCGCTGTTCGCGTACCACCGGGGCGAGATCGAACGGTCGCTGGGGATGGCGGGGGCGGCCCGGCGCCATATCGAGGAGGCGCTGCGGACCGATCCGCACTTCTCGCCGCTGCTGGTGCCGAGGGCGCTGGACGCGCTGGACGACCTGGGCGAACCGGCGGGCGGCGGACCGGCGCAGATGGACGCCACGGCACCGCCGGAGGCACCGACGCGGGTACGGAAGCCGGGGGCGCCGAAGGCGTCACCGTCGCCGTCACCGAAGGCGTCAGCATCGGCGTCGGCGTCGTCCGGGACGTAACGGTCGCGGGGAGGGACGCGGGAGGGGTACGGGCCGCCCGTACCCCTCCCCGCGACCCTCGTCTCACAGGTTGCCGCGCTTCTCCTGCTCGCGCTCGATCGCCTCGAAGAGCGCCTTGAAGTTGCCCTTGCCGAAGCCCATCGAGCCATGGCGTTCGATCATCTCGAAGAAGACCGTCGGCCGGTCCTGGACCGGCTTGGTGAAGATCTGGAGCAGATAGCCGTCCTCGTCCCGGTCGACCAGGATCTTCAGCTCGCGCAGCGTTTCCACCGGCACCCGGGTGTCGCCCGCCCACTCGCCGAGCGTGTCGTAGTACGAGTCCGGGGTGTCCAGGAACCGTACGCCCGCCGCCCGCATCGCCCGTACGGACGCGACGATGTCGTTCGTCGCGAGGGCGATGTGCTGGACGCCGGCGCCGCCGTAGAACTCCAGGTACTCGTCGATCTGCGACTTCTTCTTGGCGATCGCGGGCTCGTTGATCGGGAACTTGACCTTGAGGGTGCCGTCCGCGACGACCTTCGACATGAGCGCGGAGTACTCGGTGGCGATGTCGTCGCCCACGAACTCCTTCATGTTGGTGAAGCCCATGACCTTGTTGTAGAAGCCGACCCATTCATTCATCCGGCCCAGTTCGACATTGCCCACGCAGTGGTCGATGGCCTGGAAGGTACGGCGGGCGGGCGGCTCGACGATCGGTTCGGCGGCGTCGAAGCCCGGGAGGTACGGACCGTCGTAGCCGGAGCGCTCGACCAGGGTGTGCCGGGTCTCGCCGTACGTGGCGATGACGGCCCGGACGACGGTCCCGTGCTCGTCCTTGCTCTCGTACGGCTCCTCGATGCCGCGCGCGCCGTGCTCGACGGCGTACGCGTACGCGGTCCGCGCGTCCGGCACCTCGATCGCGAGGTCGACGACCCCGTCGCCGTGGGCGGCGACATGCGCGGCGAGGAAGCGGCCCCAGTCGGTGGACGGCTTGATGACCGATGTGAACACGAACCGGGCCGCGCCGTTGACCAGGACGTAACTGGCGGTCTCGCGGCTGCCGTTCTCCGGTCCCGCGTAGGCGACGAGCTTCATGCCGAAGGCCGTGGAGTAGTAGTGCGCGGCCTGCTTGGCGTTGCCGACGGCGAAGACGACCGCGTCCATCCCCTTGACGGGGAAGGCGTCGGTGGCCGGGCTCGGAGGGCGCGAGGGGACGGGGGCGGCGGCGCTGTGCACTGCGGTGTCAGCCATGGGGCCAGCGTCTCGCCGCTTCACAAGGTGCGCAATAGTTCATGTTTTCGCTGGGCAATCTGTACAGCAGCGGGCGGAATCCACTCGGCTGTCTGCACATGATGACCATGTTTGACTCACGCGACAGGGGAGATGGCGCATGACGACCGACGGCATCGACGAACTCGACGGCAGACTGATCGTCCTGCTGGCGCGGGAGCCCCGGATCGGCGTGCTGGAGGCGTCGCGGCGGCTGGGGGTGGCGCGCGGGACCGTACAGGCGCGGCTGGACCGGCTTCAGTCGAATGGAGTGATCCGGGGATTCGGCCCGACGGTCGACCCGGCGGCGCTCGGCTATCCGGTCACGGCGTTCGCCACGCTGGAGATCAAGCAGGGGAAAGGCGTCGCCGTACGGGCCCACTTGGCGACCGTGCCCGAGGTTCTCGAACTGCACACCACGACCGGCCAGGGCGACATGCTGTGCCGGCTCGTGGCCCGCTCGAACGCCGATCTTCAGCGAGTGATCGACCGGGTTGTCGGGTTTGATGGCATTGTCCGGGCCTCCACGGCGATCGTCATGGAGAACCCCGTACCCCTGCGGATCATCCCGCTGGTGGAGCAGGCGGCACGGCAGCGGGCGGGAACGGGGTCGGGAGCGGGGTCGGGAACGGCGGCGGGAACGGCGGCGGGAACGGCGGCGCGTGTGCGAGAGCGAGTGGGAGAGGAGCACAGTTGAGTTTCTGGGGCTATCTGGACAGCCAGCGCGGCCAACTGCTCACCGACGGGTTCCAGCACGTCAGCGCCGTGTTCCAGTGCATGGTGATCGCCACCGCGCTGGGCGTGCTGATCGGCGTCGTGAGCTACCGCAGCTCCTGGGGCGGGAATCTGGCCATCCTCTCCACCGCCTCGATGCTGACCATCCCCTCCCTCGCCGCGATCGGTCTGCTGATCCCCGTGGTCGGTCTCGGGGTCGCCCCCACCGTGATCACCCTGACGCTGTACGGGCTGCTGCCGGTCGTCCGTAACACCGTCGTCGGGCTGCGCGGGGTGGATCCGGCGCTGGTGGACGCGGCCAAGGGCATCGGGATGTCCCGTACGGCCCGGATGCTCCGGGTCGAACTGCCGCTGGCCTGGCCGCCGATCCTTACGGGTATCAGGGTCTCCACCCAGATGCTGATGGGGATCGCCGCGATCGCCGCGTACGCCTCGGGGCCGGGGCTCGGCAATGAGATCTTCCGCGGGATCGCCTCGCTGGGCAGCGCGAACGCGCTGAACCAGGTGCTCGCGGGGACGCTCGGGATCGTCATCCTGGCGCTGCTCTTCGATGCCGCGTACATCCTGCTGGGCAGGCTGACCATCCCGAGGGGGATCCGTGTCTGAGGAGAAGCCGCCGGGTTCGTACGAGACGCACGAGACGCACGGGGCGTACGAGGCGCCCGAGACGCGGCCCGCGGCCTCCAGCTCCGGGGCCGGCATCCTGCTGGAGGGCCTCACCAAGCGCTATCCGGGCAGCAAGCAGCCGGCCGTGGACGACGTACACATGGAGATCAGGCCCGGCGAGACGGTGATCCTGGTGGGCCCGTCGGGCTGCGGCAAGTCGACCACCCTCAAGATGATCAACCGGCTGATCGAGCCGACCAGCGGCCGGATCACCATCGGCGACGAGGACGTGACCGATATCGACCCGGTGAAGCTGCGCCGCCGGGTCGGCTACGCGATCCAGTCGTCCGGCCTCTTCCCGCACATGACGGTCGCCGAGAACATCGCGCTCGTACCGAGGATGGTGGGCTGGTCCAAGGCGCGGGTACGGGACCGGGTCGAGGAGATGCTCGATCTGGTCGGGCTCGATCCGCGTGAGTTCCACGGCCGCTATCCGCGCCAGTTGTCGGGCGGGCAGCAGCAGCGGGTGGGGGTGGCGCGGGCGCTGGCGGCGGATCCGCCCGTACTGCTGATGGACGAACCGTTCGGCGCGGTCGACCCGATCACCCGCGACCATCTCCAGGACGAGCTGATCCGGCTCCAGCACGAGCTGCACAAGACGATCGTGTTCGTGACGCACGACTTCGACGAGGCGATCAAGCTCGGGGACCGGATCGCGGTGCTGCGGGAGCGGTCGCAGATCGCGCAGTTCGACACACCGGAGGCGCTCCTCACCAATCCGGCGGACGACTTCGTCTCCGGTTTCGTGGGGGCGGGCGCGGCGCTGAAGCGGCTGAATCTGACGCGCGTACGGGAGGTGGAGATCGCAGACTTCCCGACGGTGACCGTCGACGACCCGCTCCAGTCGATCTTCAACAAGCTGCGCGCGGGCCCGCACAACGAGCTGCTGATGCTGGACCGGCGGAACCGTCCGTACAAGTGGCTGCGGCGCGGCGATCTGATGCGCGCGAAGGGATCGCTGGCGCGCGCGGGCCAGTTGGTGCACGACACGGTGACCCGGGACGCGACCCTGCGCGACGCGCTGGAGGCGGTCCTGATCGACAGCGGCGGCCGGGTGGCGGTGACGGGGCGGCGCGGGGAGTACATCGGGGTGGTCGACATGGAGACGCTGATCAACTCCGTGCACGAGATGCTGGAGGCGGACCGGCTGGCCGCGTTCGAGCACCAGCACGAGCAGGCGGAGCTGCTCGACGGGACCGGCCGCGCGGGCGAGGCAGGCGGGGCGGGGGCCACGGACGGCGCCAGCCGGGTGGATGAGGCCGACGGACCGGGCGGACCGGGCGGAGCGGGCGGACCGGGCGGAGCGGGCGCGTGAACGCGGCCACGCGGTGGAGCGGTGGCCCGCCGCCGCCGGACCGGCCGGCCTGGGAGGAGGCGGAGGACCCCACTCCGTCGCCGCCCAGCGGCCCGGCACCCGACCCGGCGGTCGGACTGCGCGGTGCGCGGCTCAGGGGGCTGCGGCGCCGGATCACCTGGCGGAAGCTGGTGACGGTGCCGGGGGCGGTCGTCGTGATCCTGCTGCTGACCTGGCTGTACGTCAGCGACACCCACCTCGACTCGATCGCCAGGAACTCGCTGAGCGGGGGCAATGTGCAGCTGCGGCTGTGGCAGCACATCCAGCTGACCGCGATCTCCACGTTCTGGGTGCTGGTCATCGCGCTGCCGCTGGGTATCGCGCTGACCCGGCCCGCGCTGCGGAAGGCCGCGCCGGGGGTCACGGCGCTCGCCAACATCGGGCAGGCGGCGCCCGCGATCGGGCTGCTGGCGCTGCTGGTGATCTGGCTGGGGATCGGGCCGTCGACGGCGATCGCGGGGATGGTCGTGTACGCCGTACTGCCGGTGCTGGCCAATACGGTGGCCGGGCTGCGGGCGATCGATCCGGGCCTGGTGGAGGCGGCCAAGGGCATCGGCATGTCGGGGCGGGGCACGCTGGCGAGGGTGGAACTGCCGCTGGCGGTACCGCTGATCCTCGCGGGGGTACGGACGGCCCTCGTCCTGAACGTCGGTACGGCGACACTCGCGACGTTCGGCGGGGGCGGCGGGCTCGGTGACCTGATCACCTCGGGGATCCAGACGCAGCGGATGCCGGTGCTGATCATCGGTTCCGTACTGACGGTGTGCCTGGCGCTGATCGTGGACTGGCTGGCGTCGCTGGTGGAGGTCGTCCTGACGCCGCACGGACTGGAGACGATCTGATGCGCAGCTGTCGGACGACTTCCCGGACGGCGCTGACGACCCGGACGGCGCTGGCAACCCTGACAGTGCTGGCGGGACTGGCGGGTCTGGCGGGCTGCGGCCTGAAGAGCGGCTCCCCGATGGTGGACAACGTCGAACCGGGCCGGCTGGGCGCGGGCAAACCACTGAAGGGCGCCTCTCTGACGGTCACTTCGAAGAACTTCAGCGAGAACATCATCCTCGGCGAGATGATCGGCCTGATCTTCAAGGCGGCGGGCGCGGAGGTCCTGGACCGTACGAACCTCCCCGGCTCGATCAGCGCGCGCGAGGCGATCGTCAAGGGCGACGCCGACGCGATGTACGAGTACACGGGTACGGCGTGGATCACCTATCTGGGCCATGAGAAGCCGATCCAGAACAGCCAGAAGCAGTGGGCGGCCGTCCGCAACGCCGACCGCGCGCACGGCGTGGTCTGGCTGCCGCAGTCGACCCTCAACAACACCTACTCACTGGGCATCAACCAGGCCAACAACAAGAAGTACAAGCTCAGGACACTCTCCGACGCGGCAGCGCTGGCGAGGAAGAACCCGTCGGCGGTCAGCGTCTGCGTGGAGAACGAATTCGCCTCCCGCGACGACGGCCTCACCGGCATGCAGAAGGCGTACGACATGCCCCTGTCCGCGTCCCAGATCAAGAAGATGGACGCCGGCATCGTCTACACCCAGGTCGCCAAGGGCGCCTGCCTGCTGGGCGAGGTCTTCACCACGGACGGCCGCATCCAGGCGCTGCACCTCGACATCCTCGCCGACGACCGCCACTTCTTCCCCCTCTACAACGCGGCCCCGGTCATCCACGCGGCCACCTTCAAGAAGCACCCCCAGATCGCAAAGCTCCTCGACCCGCTCTCGAAACGCCTGAACACCAAGGTCGCCCAGGAGCTGAACGCCCAGGTGGACGTGGCGGGCGAGGACCCGCACAACGTGGCGAAGCAGTGGCTGATCAAGGAGGGCTTCATCAAGAAGGGCTAGGGCTAGGGCCGGGTGCCGGGTGGGGTTGTTGTCTGCGGGTCAGTACCAAGAGGTAGAGCGGGGTGTACGGGAGCAAGGTGCTTGGCGCTGGGCCGCCCCTCCTTTCGCCAGTGTCGCGCCTCCAGGGGAGGTGTAAAGGGCGCTCCTTCGTCGCGTCGGCTGCGCCGACTCCGCTGCGCTACGCCCTTGACACCTCCCCTTCCGGCGCGTGTACGGGAGAGGGGGGCGGCCGGGGGGAGGGGGCCCGAGGGGTGGTGCCGTTCTGCCACTCGGTTCAGGGGCTGGCGGGTGGGTGGGCCCTGCGGGGCGCGCGACAGAGGAATGGGGTGACTCGGCCCCGGCTCAGCGGCCAACGGTCCGCTGTTGGTTGCGACTCAAGCCCCGCTGGTCACCGTTGCGCTGTGGTGCCCGGAAGGCGGACGGGTTCTGCGGCCCGGCTCGGGTCTGCGGGCCACCCCCCTGCCGATCCGCCCGATATGGGGCGATTTGGGGGGCGATTGGAGGTCTCTTTGGGCGGCACATGCGTCCTCAGGTGCGTTAGCGGCACTCCAGGACGCATGGACGGCCTTCAGGGACCCACTTGTTGTCACACACGCCCCAGCAACCCCACAACCCACACTCGGTGCCCAGCGGGGCTTGAGTCTCAGCAAACAGCGGACCGTTGGCCGCTGAGCCGGTGTGGGACCGCCCCATTCCTCTGCCGCGCAGCCCCGCAGGGCCCACCAGGCCGCCGGACCCTGAACCGACCGGCAGAACGGCGCCACCTCCTGGGCCCCCCTTCCCCCCGGCCGCCCCTCCCGCACCCGCACTTGCGACTCCGGAGGAGGTGTCAAGGGCGGAGCGCAGCGCAGTCGGCGCAGCCGACGCGACGAAGGAGCGCCCTTTACACCTCCACCGGAGACGCGACACTCAAAGGCCGGAGGGGCGGCCCCACACCCAACAACCCCCACCACCAACCCACCCCACTCAACGCCGCTCTAACCTGCACCCAACAACCCCACCGCGCCCAGCAGCACATGAGTCCCAAGTCGCCGCACGTCGGCGCCTTGACGCCGGGCATCCGGTGGGCGACCGTAACGCAGCAAGAGAGCAGGAGAACTGTGAACCATCGAAGCCCTGATGTATGGACAGCTAACCGGGTGGCTGTGTCCTTGGCCTTCCTGTGGCTCATCTGGGTAGCGTCGTCCGGTCAGGCGATCAGGACTGGCTGGGACGGGTGGCGCAGCCTGTTTGACGGCTTCCCCCTCTGGGGCTGGGTGCTTGCCCTGTGGCTGGTGGTCCTCCGGCCGTTTCTCTACCCCCGGCCCACTCCGGGGCTGGTGCTCCCCGGGGAGGATCTCCGGCCCTCGGGATTCGGCTGGCGGGCCGTGGCGTTTCTCGGCGTCATGGCCACGACCCTGCTCGTCCTCGTGGTCAATGGCCCGCTCCTCGGGCTGGCCTTCCGCGAGGGCACCTGGGCTGACTCGATCGCCGGGCTGGGCGACTTCCTCGCCAGTGCCGCCTTTCTCGTCCCGACGGCCCTGATAGCCGGGTTCCTCTTCCTGTCCCCGGCGATATGGCCCTCAGAGGCATGGGCGAGACGGGTCAGGGCCCGGCTGGCGGGTGGCCGCCCGGCCAAGGGGAAGCCGTAGCCCGTAACCCATCCCCTATCACCCGTCACCCATCACCCATTCGCCGACGAATCTCACTTTCCCAAGAACCGCGACCATGATCAATTGGTTGTAGTGGCACCCGCGATGTGCGGGCTGTACGGGGACGGGGACGGGGACGGAATGAACGGCTGGACAAGACGTGCGGCATGGGAACTTGCCGCGGTGTATGCGCTGGCGGCGGCGGTCCATGTGACGGGGGTGATCAGCGTGTTCGTCTGGAACGGATGGGTGCTGCTGCACTTCGTACCGGCGAGCGTCGGCTCCCTGATCGGTGCCCGCTGCGTTCATCGGGCCATCCGCCCAGTCGCCGTAGCCCCCGCCACCGTCCCTGCCGAAATCATCCCTGAGGTGGCATCTGTCGCGGAACGCCCCCGCTCCACGGCCGGAGTTCAGTAGGTTGGCGCCATGCCTTCCGTACTGATTGTTGGTTATGACCCGCACTCCATCCCGGACTCCGACGCCGAGGCCCTGCTCAAGCAGCTCGACCAGGAGATGGCCCGCTTCGAGGGGCTCGGCATCAGCGCGACCGCGGCCCTGGTCACGGCGGACGAGTCCACCGAGCCCGCCCTCGTGGCGCAGTTGGCCGACCGGCCGTGGGATGTCGTCGTCATCGGCGCCGGTGTCCGTACGCCCGAGCCGGCGCTCGTCCAGTTCGAGCGCATCGTGAACCTGGTCCGGCGGTACGCGCCGCAGGCCGCCGTGGCCTTCAACACCGGCCCGGACACCAGCGTCGAGGCGGCTCAGCGCTGGATCTGATCGCGGAGGGGGCAGAGGAGGGGTGGGGGCATACAGATGGCCGCCCCGCCTCAGAGCAGGGGCAGCATCGACTTCGTCAGCTCCCCGCGCGGGCTGTAGACCACGCACATGATGTCGCGGTCGCCGCCCGCCCACGTCTCCGCCGTCGGCAGGACCGGATAGAAGTCGAGCGCGGACTCCGCCGTCTCCCGCTCGCCCCACTGCTCGCGGAAGCCGCGCTCGCAGCCGCGCCGGGCGAACTCCGCGAGCGCGGGGCGGTCATAGGCGCCGTCGTCGGCCAGCAGGAAGCCGTACGACTGGTTTGCCGCGCCCTCGTCGCACGCGCGGTAGAGCACGACCTTCTCGTCGGCCGTCACGGAGTACGTGGGGTCGGTGAAGCACTCCGCGCCCTCGATGTTGAGGATGCCCGGCGTCGCGGCCGTAATGAAGGTGTCGTCCTTGCGCATGACCGTGGGCGAGGGCTCGACCAGCAGCGTCCCCAGCGCGAGCAGGCTGGGAACGGCGGCCAGCAGCCGGGGAGTTCGACGTCGGCGTACGGGCGCAAGAGGCACGGCATCCAGCACGGCATCCACCTGACCGGGGAGAACGGGTAGTCGGGAGGGCAGAGAAGAGGGGGCTGAGAAGGGGGCGGCGTGCCCCCTCGGTACCGACCGACCATAGGCGGCGCCGAATGAACGTCAGATCCCGTACGGGCAAAGCCCAGGCGGACAGCCGACGACAAACGGGCACGCGGCTCGGCGCGCCACCGCGCCACTGTTCCGCCGCCGTACAGATCAACATAAGTAAAAGTTAAGTCAACGCTGATTAAATTTCTGGCAATCCAGGCAACCGCCATGGAACGCGCTTTTACGTGCTTTCTCTCCTCAAAGGGATACGGCTCTCCTGTGAACGATGTCAGAAGCCCCTGGACCCATGCCTCCCGCCGCGTGAAGATCACCACGACCGGTGTCGCCGTCCTGGTCGTCGCCGGTGTGGTGGCCGGCCCCGCCGCCTTCGGCGACAACGCGACGCCTCCCGTCAAGGTCCCCGCCGCCGAGGTCCACAAGCCGTCCGCGATACCGGACCGCATCCTGCTCACGCCCACCACCACCCCCGCCACCAGCCAGAAGGTGACCTGGCGCGCCAAGGCCGAAGCCCCTTACGCTCAGGCGCAGTTCATGGAGGCGCCGCGCGCGCTCGGTGATGTGGCCCCGGCGGCGGGCGCGGTCACCTCCGTACAGGCGGAGGCGACCAACTCGGTCAACACCTCGCTCGGTTACGCCTCCACGTACCACACCGCGCAGTTCACCGGCCTCAAGCCAGCCACCCGCTACACCTACCGCGTCGGTGACGGCACCAACTGGAGCCCGTGGACCGACTTCACCACGGCCGCCGCCGAGTTGAAGCCGTTCTCCTTCATCTACTACGGCGACGCGCAGAACTACATCGACTCGGCGGTCCCGCGCGTCTTCCGCAAGGCGTTCGCGGACCGGCCCGAGGCCAAGGTGGTCGTCAACGCCGGTGACCTCATCGACACGGCCAACAGCGAGGAGCAGTGGGGCCAGTGGTACCAGGCCGGCAGCTTCATCGACGCGCAGGTCAACAGCATCTCGGTGCCGGGCAACCACGAGTACAGCAACGGCCTGTCGAACTTCTGGCGCCCGCAGTTCCCGTACCCGGACAACGGCCCCGGTGACGCCGCGCTGAAGCAGACCGCGTACACCGTGGACTACCAGGGCGTGCGCTTCATCGCCCTGGACTCCAATGTGCAGAGCGACGCCAAGCTGATGGCCGCCCAGACCGCCTGGCTGGAGGGCCTGCTCAAGAACAACCCCAACAAGTGGACGGCCGTCACCTTCCACCACCCCGTCTACTCCACGACCGGCTCCCGCAACAACGCCGCCGTACGCGACCAGTGGGGCCCGCTCTTCGAGAAGTACGGTGTGGACCTGGTCCTCCAGGGCCACGACCACAGTTACGGGCGCGGCAACAAGACCGAGAACCGCAAGAGCGTCACCACGCACAACGGTGTCACGTACGTCGTCTCCGTCTCCGGCGGCAAGATGTACGCGCTCAACAACGGCGCCAACTGGACGGGCAACGGCGCCGAGCCGGTCGCCAACAGCGAGCGCACCCAGCTCTACCAGCTGATCGACGTGGAGAAGGACCAGCTGCGCTTCGAGGCCCGGTACGCCAACGGCGAGCACTTCGACGGGTTCACCGTCCGCAAGAACGCCAAGGGCGAGAAGACGGTCAACGAGATCCGCACCCCGGAGAACTCCGTGGGCGAGCACGTCACCGTCGACAAGACGAAGGTGTCCAACCGGCTCGGCACTGTGGACGTCTCGGCCTTCGGTTACGACCCGGGCGAGTCGGCGACCGTGTCCATGCGGCGCACGGACGGCAAGAAGGTCATCCTTCAGCTGCCGATCGGCGTGGCGAAGGCCGACGAGCTGGGGCGGCTGCGGCACACGGCCCGGCTGAACCCGCTGACCATGCCCAAGGGCACGTACGTGATCCACCTGGAGAGCAAGAACCAGAAGATCACCAGCCCGGTCATCACCGTCACCAACTGATTCGGTCGGCGTTCTCGCACCGTTCACCTCCCCGCCGGGACGGAGCCGGAGGCTCGGGTCCCGGCGGGGGTGTGCGCGCTCCGCCCCTCGACTGACCCCTCGCCCCGGCCGCTCAGGAGAACAGATCCCTTGACCACCGACCAGCCGCCACGAGCGCAAGGACCGGCGCGCGGCACCGGGGCCGCGTCCCGGGCGGTCCGGGCCCAGTCCCGGTCCCGGGCCCGCAGGGTTACGGTCGTACGGGCCGCAGCGCTGCTCGTAACCCTCGTACCCCTCGTATCCCTGGCTTCCCTCGCCCTCGCCCTCGCGGCCCCGCCCGCGTCCGCGCACCCCTTCGGGCCGCCGTCGACCGCCGGGATCAGCGCGCAGGGTTCCCGGATCTCCCTCTCCTGGCAGGCCGAGGCGGACGACTGGGTCGCGCTGGGCCATTCGCTGCGCGCCTTCGACTCTCCCGACGACGACCCGGCCTTCACCGAGCTGACCGGCGAACAGAAGCTCCAGCGCTCCAAGGCCGTCCACACGTACCTGCTGCGGCATATCGAGGTCCGCCAGGCCGGACGCGCGTGCCGGGCCACGGTGGCACCGCTGGAGGGGCTGCTCGACCAGGGGGCCCGCTTCACCTTCGACTGCCCGGAACCGCTGGTGGAGGCGGATGTCACGCTCAGCCCGCTCACCGATCTGAACGAGTCGTACCGCACGATGCTCACGGCGGAGGGCGCCGCCACCCCCAAGCAGTCCCTCTTCACCTCCGCCGCCCCGACCCACCGGCTGCGCTTCACCGCCTCCGGCGACGGCGTACGGAACACCGTGACCGCCGTGGCCACGGGCACCGCCATCGCCGCACTCGCCGCGCTGGCCGTACCAGTCACGCGCCGAGTACGCAGAGCGCGGCAGCAGACGACCAACACGCCCTCGGGGAGCGCGACATGACGGATCTCGGCAGCCTGGACAGCCGACTGGTCGCCCTCTTCGACGGCCGTACGGTCTTCTGGGTCGCGCTGGTCGTGGCCCTGGGCGTCGGCGCGGCCCACGCCGTCGCCCCCGGCCACGGCAAGGCCATCACCGCCGCCTACCTGGCCGGTACGCGAGGCCGCTACCGTGACGCGGCGCGCCTCGGGGTGATCGTCGCCGCGATGCACACCTTCTCGGTGCTGGTACTCGCCCTGTTGTGGGTGGGCGTCAGCGGATTGGCAGCCACGGGTACGCGGACGATCACGGGGTGGATGCAGGCGGTGGCAGGGATCGTGGTGGTCGGGGTGGGGGTGAACCTGGTGTACCGGCATGTACGGGGACGCGGGCACGGGCATAGCCACGGGCACGGCCACAGCCACACGCACAGCCATGCACACGGCCACAAGCACGACCACGACCACGCCGACGTCAACAGCGACCACCCCCACCCCCACCCCCACGAACACCCGTCTCCGCCTCCGCCTCCGACCGACCCCTGGTCCCGGCGCGGCCTGGCCGCTCTCGCGCTCTCCGGGGGTCTACTGCCTTCCCCGTCCGCCTTCCTGGTGCTCGTGAGCGGCCTGCTGACCGGCCGCGCCCTGGGCGCCGTCGTCCTGGTCATCGTGTTCGGCATCGGGATGGCGCTGACCCTGACAGGCGTCGGCGCCGCCTCCATCAGCGGCTTCGCCTTCCTGGAACGCCGCTTCAGCGGCGGCACTGCGGCCCGGCGCCTGGCGTCCTGGACCCCGGTCGTAGCCGGGGCCACCGTGGCAACGGGCGGCTGCCTCTACCTGCTCGCCGCCGTCACCACACTCGCGGCCTGACACCGGCGGCTACTCGAAAGCGAGGACGAGCACTAGGACGAGCACTAGGACGCGCAATAGCCCCGTCCACACGCCACGGAACGACGCGCGGACGGGGCCGACCAGGCGACCGCCTACGCGGTCACCGGCTCGAAGTAGCCTGGCGTCCGGAACAGTCCCGCGAACGTACCGGGGCCGTGGCGGTCGTCGAGCCATGCCCCGAGCGTCGTTGTGTCGCCGCTGATGACGGCCGCGAGCAAGCGCGTGTGGCACTCATTTTCCTCCCCCGGGGCGAACTCTTCGAGGAAGTGCAAGTACCGCCGGTTCACGCCCATTTCGTAGTGCCGAAGTGCTGCGGCATATTGTGTCTGTTCCGCGCTTTCCGGCACATCCACCGCTCGCCGGCTGTCCTCTTTGGTGAGCGTTCCCGTCACGTCCCTGAAGGCGAGCGCACCAAGAACGTCCGTGGGTTCCGTGAAACCGAACCGTTCAGCGGTCTTCCGGGTGATGGAGCGCGCTTCCTTGTCGCACGCGCCCTCCATGACGATTCCGAGGTTGCGCGTGTGGCGGCTTCCGCGCTCATCGGCAACCGAGTACGACTGTCCGGTCACGCGACGGTAGTTGATTCCGTACTGAGTACGGACTGGCAAGCCTGCCACCTCCGCATATCGCCGACGCGATCCGTAGTGAAGGCAGTCATGGGCGTACGCACGCAGCAGGTCGAGCAGCGCCAGCGAGGGGCGTTCAGGATTCCGGCGTTCCATGGGGCCGTGCATGGTGATGACAGCGACCATTTGGAGATGCCGGTAACCCTGGTTCGGGTGGTGGAATCCGCCGAAGGCCCCAGCGCGCGAGGATTCGCAGCCGACCAACACCCGGTCGAGCGGGAGCATCCTCGACAACCCGTAACCTGTGTAACGACGTTGGGCGTTCTCCACACCGGCGCGGAAAGGAGTGGTGTCGATCCCGTCGGCCGCCCATAGGCTGAGGATTTCCGAGAGCGGGTGGAAAACGTGGGCGGGGTGCGTTCCCGTGAGTGGGGACGTGTCGGCGCGCATGGCAGAGAGGGCCGCCATTGCCCGCGCTCCCGTCACGGACTCGTTCGGGGCCAGTTCCGTTAAGTCGGGGTACCCGACTTGATGAGCTGAATGTGAGACTCTTGCATCCCCTCCGGGAGCATGTCCGGGCTGAACCACTTTGCCTCCAGAATCTCGAAGTCGTCAATCTTGAGCGTTCCACCCACGTGCAGAGCCTCGTACGCGATTTCCAGGCGGAGCTTGTAGCCGCTGGTCACCTGAACCAGTCGCCCCGGCACCACGTCGAGGCCCGTTTCTTCTCGGACCTCCCGAACAATGGTCTTCGGGAATTCCTCACTCTTGATGGCGTACCCGGTAGGAAGACCCCACGGGCGGTCAGCGGGCCACATGCGGTGTTTCAACAGCAGGACTTCCCCCGCCTCATTGCGCACAATGCCCGTAACGCCGACCATGAATTTGGCGTGCGCGAACCACAGAACACGCCATTGCAGCGGGCCGCGAATGAGCTTCCACATTCGAGCAATGATTCGCTTCATATGCACCCTTTCGATAAGGCAAGCGGTGTCCAGCGCTTGCGATGCTGGCTCAACCTATGCCGTGGGGTGCAGGTCACGCCCAGGCTTCTCCGCACCCGCCCGGACGCTCTCGATCTGTCTCTCCGGCCAGCTGGTTGAACGTACGGGGGCTCGCACTGCGGGCCTGGTCACCCATGGGCGTCCGCGTGGTGGCGGATCATCCTGACGTTGCAGTCGCTCTGCTTGCTCCCGTCGCCGTTCGCCTGCGCCCGGTCGCGCTCCATAGCGACGTTGTCGCAGTGCGCGCACCCCGGGACCGGCTTCGGGTCACTCTCCAACCTCAACGGGAGATCTACGGGATTCTCCTGCGTGGTCCGTGTCCTGGTCGCCATGGTCACCATCCCGCTCGTTTCGGCAAGTCCGTTGCTGCCCGTTGGTCAAGACAAGCCTGATGAAGGTCCGCACACCACAGCAAAAGGGCCGCAACCCTGCCGCGCCCTGGCCGCACTGGCTACGCTGACCAGGGAAGACGTGTTCCTGAGAGGAGGCCGGCCACGATGACCAGCAGGCGACGGAGGTTGGCGGAGCGCCGGAAAGCGTGCGGGTTCAATCAGGAGGAGTTCGCGGAAGCAGTCGGCGCTGATCGCTCAACGGTCCAGCGCTGGGAGAGCGGAAAGAACGACCCCCAACCTTGGCAGCGCCCGAAGATCGCTAAGGCGTTGTCGATCACCTCAAGAGAACTTGACGTGCTGCTGATTCCTGACGCTTACGCCCCGCCGCAGTCTCGTGCCGGTTGGCTCACTGCCGCATCTCCGGATAGTGAAGACGAGTTTGACGCACTCGAATTGGCTCGACGGGTTTCAGCCAGCGACGTAGGGAAGGAGACATTGAATCGTCTCGAAGGTGCGTTTGATGAACTGGCTATGAAATACCCCGTGTCTCCTCCGCAAGACCTGCTCGAAAGAGTACGCAAGCATTCCGCGTATGTGACTCGCCTCATGGATGCACGCATGACGCTTACAGAACAGCGCCGCCTTTATGTGACCGGAGGCTGGTTCCAACTTTTGGGAGCCACTCTGCATATCGACCTGAACCAAGAGTGCGCCGCGACTGCCCGGTTGCAGACGGCAGCTACCCTCGCTCAGCACGCAGAGCACCGTGAAATTGAGGCATGGTGTTACGAAACGGACGCTTGGCGAGTGCTCACGGATGGCGACTACGCCCGCGCGCTGGAACTCTCTCTGATCGCACAGGAATTGGCGCCGACCGGAACATCGGCCGCAATCCAGGCAACAGCGCAAGAGGGGCGGGCGAGAGCGCGACTCGGAGAGGGGCCCGAAACGTACGCGGCGATAGACCGAGTTCAAAGAATGTCATCCGCAATGTCCCCACGCAAGGGAACTGAACATCACTACCAATATGATCCCGGTAAGGCCCTGGCTTATACGGCGACGACCCTTGCATGGATCGGAGATTCAGCAGCGGAGGACTACGCCCGCCAGGTAATCACCAGACTGGCGCCCAGTGGCGACGTGAAAAAATGGCCGCGCCGAGTGGCTTCAGCAAATATTGACTTGGCGCTGGCTTTACTTGGTGGTGACCGGCTGGACGAGGCGTGCAATGCGGCACAGCGGGCCATACTTTCCGGCCGCATCGTTCCTTCAAATCACTGGCGCGCGCTTGAAGTCGTTAAGGCCGTGGAGCGGCGACAGCTTCCGGAAGCGTCCGATCTGCGAGAGGCTTACCAGGGATTGAAGGCAATCCCTAAAGGAGACTGACTGGCCCGCCTGCACCTGAGAACGCAGAAATCCCCGCATCCGTCACCTGGTGTAGATGACGGCGCGGGGGCTCTGTGTTGCTGCGGATCCCTGCCGCTCAGCCAGCGGGCGGGTATGGGGTACCCGCCCGGTCAAACGGCGGACGCGAGCCACGCGCCGAAGGGTCTCAGTGCAGACCGTCCACGCGAGGAATTCCCGCCTGTGCCAGTAAGAATCACGTCTGGTGGGGGCCCTGTTCGGGGAGCTGCTCGAAGTGGAACGCCTTGATGAAGCAGTCCCGGGGCTGGCCGAGTGCGAAGAACACACACTCCGCGACGGATTGGGCCGTCAGCATGTCGCCGGAGCCGCGCGGTGTGGTCTCCCACTGCGGGGAGAGCGGATCCGGGTTGTGGAAGTCCGGCGGGTAGAGCGAGATGACCCGCACACCGTGGGGTCTCAGCCGCTTGGAGAGGACGTCGGCGAAGCCGGCCTGTGCGCTCTTCGCCGCGTAGAAGGCGGCGTGTGCGTCGGAGCGGTGGTGGCCGGGGAGCCCAGCCGCGGAGATCATGTTGACGATGTCCGGGCGGTCGGACGCGAGCAGCAGCGGCAGCAGGCGCTTCACCATCAGGACCGTGCCGGTGGCCCCGGAGGCGATGGTGTCGATCACGTCCTCGTCGCTAGCCGAGAGCAGATCCGGCCCCTCCAGCCAGCGGGCCCCATTGTTGACCAGCACGTCCACCCGGTCGGTACGTTCCGCCAGTTCGGCGGCAAACCACCGGATCGAGGCGGCTTCAGCCACGTCGCAGGCGAAGGCGTGCACCCGCTCATGCCCGAGGTCACGGATCTCGGCCGCCACGCGCCGCGACGCCTCCAGGGAACGGGAGGACAGATAGACCTCAGCCCCCTGCTGAGCGAAGCGGATGGCGAGAGTACGGCCGAAGTCACGGGCCGCACCCGTGATGACGACGCGTTGGTGTTCCAAGTTCATGCGAGTGCCGGACACGCCGACATCATCACAAGCCGTTCGTGGAGAGGGGAAGGAGACCTTCGGCCTAGGACTTCCCACCCCGACTGCACGCGCGTTCGAGCGGCATGGCCGGGTTTCTGTCCGGGTGTTGTACGGGTTCTGTCCGGTGCGCGGGGCGTGACTTTTCGCAGCGTCGAGGGGATTACGTAGCGAGCGAGGTCTCGTTTCGGAGGTGTACGCAGTGGGCGTGGACAACGGCGGTACGGGCACGGACAGCGGCGCGGCAGAGGGAGCGGACGGAACGGACGAGCCGGACTGGGAGCCCGGCTCCGACGAGGAGTCCGACGGGGTCATCACTGCGTTGGGCCGGCAGATCAAGCTCTGGCGGATGGCGGCGGGCCTGAGCCAGATCGAGTTCGGGGTGGCGATCGGGTACAGCGAGAACCAGGTCTACAAGGTCGAGGCCGGAAAACGCATCCCCAGACCGGAGTTCCTGGACAAGGCGGACAAGGTCCTGAAGGCGGGCGGCAGGATCTCCGCGATGAAGGCGGACGTGGCGGTCGTTCGCTACCCCCGGAAGGTCCGGAACCTGGCGAAGCTTGAGGCGGAAGCGGTAGAGCTGGGCGCATATGGAAACACCGTTGTTCACGGGCTTCTCCAAACGGAGGCGTACGCCCGCTCGCTGTACGGGCTACGGCGACCGGCTTACGATGACAACGAACTCGAACGTCTGGTGGCCGCCCGGCTGGGGCGGCAGAGCATCTTCGATCGGCGGCCCTTCCCTTTGCTCACGTTCGTGCAGGAAGAGGCGGTGCTCCGGCGGCCCGTCGGAGGCAGAATGGTATTGCGGGGACAGCTCGAACACCTCCTGAAAATTGGCAAGTTGCGGCACGTCGAAATCCAGGTGATGCCCACATCGGCCGAGGAGCACTCAGGCTTGGGCGGCTCGCTCCAGGTACTGAAGCTCCAGAACGGCGCGACAGTGGGGCACAACGAAGTCCAGCTCATCAGTCGTGTGATCTCCGACCCCAAGGAGGTCCAGATCCTCGATATGCGCTATGGGATGATCCGATCGCAGGCACTGAGGCCACGAGAATCGATGGCCTTCATTGAGAAGCTTCTTGGAGAAACATGACTCTCAAGCCCTCTGCCGGAGACGGCTCCGCGCCGAGGTGGACGAAAAGCAGCTACAGCACCAACGACGGCCCGGAGTGCGTCGAGGTCGCCGCCACCCCTCACACCATCCACGTCCGCGACACCAAGGACATCCGCCTCCCCCACCTGGGCTTCGCCCCCACCGCCTGGGGGGACTTCGTCACGTACGCGTCAGGGCGCGGGCGCGTGCAGGCCGGCCAGTAGACCGCGTCTGCGTCGGCCGCCGGGGTGGCTACCGTACGGCGGACAGCTCGCGCTCCCCCACCGTCTGCCCGCCGCTCCGCTCTCCCGTAGGCCGGAAGCCGAGCCCCAGGTAGAAGCCCTCGGGGCCGTCCTCGCCCGGCTCCCAGGTGGTGGTGAAGCGGGTGCCGCCCCGGCGGGCGATCTCGGCGGCCACGGCCTCGACCGCGAAGCGGCCGTAACCGCGCCCCTGTTCACCGGCCGCGATGTTGAGGCGCCAGAGGCCGGAGCGGATGTCGGTGCCCGTGCCGTCGCCCTTGAAGTCGATGCCGAGGAAGGCCATCAGGAAGCCGACCGGCCTCCGGTCACCGTCCACGATCAGGCGCGGCCAGGCCACACCGGGATGTACGTATGCCTCGGCCAGCGACTTCACGACCGGTGCGACGAACCGTTCCTGATCGGGGTGGACCCGTACACCGAGCGCGGCGTCGAGGTTGGCCGGAGTGATCTCCTCCAGCCAGGGTGCGTTCCGAGGGGCGTTTACGGTGGTCATGCGGGCTCCGGGGCCAGGAGGGCGTGTTCGGTGAACTGGCCGCAGGGGTGGAAGCCCAGGCGTCGGTAGACGGGTTCGCCGTCGGTGGACGCCTGGAGTACGGCGGTGCCGTGGTCCAGGTCGACGGCGGTGCGGAGCGCGGCGAGGGTGATGGCGCCGCCGTAGCCGCGTCGGCGGTGGGCGGTCAGGGTGCTGATGTTGTAGATCCCGGCGACACCGGCATGGAGGAAGACCTCGGCCGAGCAGACCGGACGGCCGTCGACGTAACCGACCAGGTAGCGGGCCGGGCTGTCGGGCGCCAGGGCCGACGCCTGTTCGGCGGCGGCGAGGGTGAAGAAGCGGCGGACGGTGTCGGCGGGCGGATCCCAGTTGGCGGCGAGGACCGTGGCGTAGTCGTCCAGTTGCTCAGGCGTGGTCACCGGGCGGATATCGAGTCCCTCCGGTACGTCCGGTACGTACGGACGCGGCGCGGTGTCGGTCAGCTCGGCCCACATCGCCGTCTCGCGCTCAGCGACGGGCAGACCGGCGGCCGAGAGGCGCGCGCTCAGATCGGCCGGTGCGGACGCGGGCCCCACCCACCAGGAGAACGGGCGGCCGGTCGCGGTCAGAGCCCGGAGGGTCTCAGCGATCCGCGCCGGGGCAGTCGCCTCGGTGAAGCGGGCGGCGGCGACGATGTTGAAGGTGTCGTCGTCGAGACCGCTGTCGGCGATGAGGAGGTCATCGGCCTCGGCGGTGCTCGCGCCTGTCATCCGCCGGTGGAGGTGGGCGGCGTGTTCCGCGAGGTTCTGCTCCATCCTGCGCAGCAGGTCGTGCTCGCCCGGGTCCGGCCCTGTCATCCGCTTCATGTTGGCCGATCACATCACGTCGGTCCGGCGGTCGGCCAACGGTTTGCGGGCGCAGCCGTCAGCTCCGTAGCTCAGTAGCTCCGTAGCCCAGTCAGCAGGCCGGGACCTTCTCGTCCTGCTTCCCCAGCGCCTTCAGCGCCGAGACCGCGCCCTTGAGCGTGGTCACCGGGATCAGCCGCATCCCCTTCGGCAGCTCGCTCTTCGCGTCCGAGCACTCCGCCTTCGGTACGAGGAAGACGGTCGCCCCGTCGCGGCCCGCCGCCTGGGTCTTGAGCGCGACCCCGCCGACGGCGCCGACCTCGCCGTCGCCCGTGATCGTGCCCGTACCGGCGATGACGCGGCCACCGGTGAGGTCGCCGCCCGTGCCGTCGCCGTCGAGCTTGTCGACGATGCCGAGCGCGAAGAGGAGGCCGGCGCTGGGGCCGCCGACGTCGGAGAGGTGGAGGGTGACGTCGACGTTCCTCGGGTTCTTGCCGAGGTAGCCGAGGGCGGCGCGGGTCGCGGAGTCCTGCGACTGGACCATGTCGTGGACGTTGTGCTGCCGGATCTCCTTGTCGGACTTGCCCGACGGATAGACCGCCTCGCGCGGCAGCACGGCCCGGTCCGTACGGAACCAGCCCGCGACCACATCGCCGAAGTCGACGTCCGTGGACGGGCCCGTCGCCTCGATGGTCGTCATCCGCAGCTGGCCCGTGGTCTCGCGGGTGGGCGTGTCGCCGGTGATGGTGATGATCTGGCGGCCCTGGTTCGCGCCGAGGACGTTCGCCGTCATGCCCGGCTGCGCCACGGCGTACGGCAGCGGCGCGACCCCGACGACGACGAACAGCGCGACGATCGGAACGGCGCAGAGCGCGAGGGCGCCGGGGCGCGTGAGGCGAGAGAACACCCGGTCAATCTATCGGTCGCGCTGTGAGCCGTGCGCAAGGGCGGACGGGGGGACGGACGGGAACCCCCGGTCGCGCTGTTGCGCCCTGCGCCACCCGCCCTGCGCCCGGGAAGCAGCCGTACGCCCGGGAACCGGCCGTACGCCACCCACCGCACCCGCCACCCACCCGGCGAACCGTTTCAGCGCAGCGCGTCCGCCACTTCCCGCGCCGCGTCGAGCACCCGCGGACCGACCCGTTCCGGTACGGCGTCCGCCAGCATCACCACGCCCACGCTGCCCTCGATCCCCGTCACCCCGATCAGCGCCGCCGCCGCCCCGCTCGCGCCCGCCTCCAGCTCGCCGGCGGTCAGGGTGCAGGCCGGTTCGCTGTAGGCGTTCTGCCGGGCGGCGAGTATCGCCCGGCCCGCCGCGCCGCGTTCGAGCGAGTGCCGGAAGCCGGTGCGGTACGCGACGTGGTAGTCGGTCCAGGTCGGCTCGACGACCGCGACGGCCAGCGCCTCCGCCCCGTCGACGAGCGTCAGATGGGCGGTGGCGCCGATGTCCTCGGCGAGCGAGCGCAGCGCGGGCAGCGCGGCCTCCCGTACGAGGGGATGCACCTGCCGGCTCAGCCGCAGCACACCGAGCCCCACCCTGGCCCGGCCGCCCAGGTCGCGGCGGACCAGGGCGTGCTGTTCTAGGGTGGCGAGCAACCGGTAGACGACGGTCCGGTTGACCCCGAGCCGGTTGGACAGTTCGGTCACGGTCAGCCCGTGATCGGTGTCGGCGAGCAGTTTGAGGACCCGTAGTCCTCGGTCCAGCGTCTGGGAAGTCTCCGCGGTCACGACGCCCTCTCCTTCGGAGTGAGAATTCGGAGTGAGTGACGACGGCACTCTCACGACCTGCGGCACCGGTCCCGTCGGTGACACACGGAGAGGCCACCGGTGGCCTGACGCCACCGGATGCGCTACGCGGCGGAGTTGCCACGGAGCGTTTACGTTTCGGGGACACTAACCACTGGACTCCGCTCAGCGGAAGCCCTGGTCCAGAATCCGGGCACAGGAGGCGACCGGCCGATAACGGAACGGAGTTGATCTTCCGTGTATGCCGGCTTGGCCGACCGGTCGAACGCGCCCTGAAAAACGGCTGGTTCGGGCGTTTATTTCGGTGATGTCGGCATATGGATGCGGCTGCCACCCGAAAGGGCAGCAGCCGCAGTCATATGCGCCGCACACGCGGGGTGACGCTGGGTGATAATTCGTCGCGCATATCTTTACTCAGCAGCGCATCCATCTCGACGGTCCCGCCGCACGGGACGGACGCGCCCCGGTCACTCAGCGCGTCGAGCGCAGGCGCGACACCCAGCGCTTTTCGGTCACTCACCGCGCCGCACCAGAAGCACTCGGTGACCCAGGGGGCCGACAGCGCCCCTCAGCGCATCCGCGTCGCCCACTCCCCCACCTTCGCGATCCGCTCCCGCAGCTGACCCGCCGTCGCCTCCGCGCTCGGCGGCCCGCCGCACACCCGGCGCAGCTCGGTGTGGATCACCCCGTGCGGCTTGCCGCTCTGGTGGACGTACGCGCCGACCATCGTGTTGAGCTGCTTGCGCAGCCCGAGCAGCTCCTTGTGGGAGACCACGGGCCGCTTCTCGGCGGGCAGCTCCAGCAGGTCCGCCTCCGCGTCCGGCTTCTTACGGCTGTGCGCGATCTGCCGGGCCTGCCGCTTCTGGAGCAGCATCTGCACCTGGTCCGGTTCCAGCAGGCCGGGGATGCCGAGGTAGTCCTGCTCCTCCTCGCTGCCGGGGTGCGCCTGCATGCCGAAGGCGGCGCCGTCGTACATGACCCGGTCGAAGACGGCGTCGGACTCCAGCGCCTCGAACGTGAACTGCTCCTGTTCGCCGGTGTCCTCGTCCTGGAGCTTCTCGGCCTCCGCCATCTCCTTCTCGGACTCGGCGTAGGGGTCGTCCTCGCCCTTCTTCGGCTTGTCGAGCACATGGTCGCGCTCGACCTCCATCTCGGAGGCGAAGCCGAGCAGGCCGGGGATGGTCGGCAGGAACACGGACGCGGTCTCGCCGCGCCGCCGGGACCGTACGAAACGGCCCACGGCCTGCGCGAAGAAGAGCGGGGTGGAGATGGTCGTGGCGTACACACCGACGGCGAGACGGGGGACGTCGACGCCTTCGGACACCATGCGGACGGCGACCATCCAGCGGTCGTGGTTCGCGCTGAACTCGTCGATACGTTTGGACGCGCCGGTGTCGTCGGAGAGGACGACGGTCGCCTTCGAGCCGGTGATCTCCCGGATGATCTTGGCGTACGCGCGGGCCGAGTCCTGGTCGCTGGCGATGACCAGGGCGCCGGCGTCGGGGATGCCCTTGCGGACCTCGGTGAGCCGGCGGTCGGCGGCGCGCAGGACGTTGGGCATCCAGTCGCCGCGCGGGTCGAGGGCGGTGCGCCATGCCTGGGAGATGGCGTCCTTGGTCATCGGCTCGCCGAGCTTGGCGGCGATCTCGTCGCCGGCCTTGGTGCGCCAGCGCATGTTGCCGCTGTAGCTGAGGAAGATGACGGGGCGGACGACGCCGTCGCCCAACGCGTTCCCGTAGCCGTACGTGTAGTCGGCGGAGGAGCGGCGGATGCCGTCGTTGCCCTCCTCGTACGCGACGAACGGGATGGGGTTGGTGTCGGAGCGGAACGGCGTCCCGGTCAGCGCGAGCCGCCGGGTCGCCGGCTCGAACGCCTCCAGGCATGCCTCGCCCCAGGACTTGGAGTCACCGGCGTGGTGGATCTCGTCGAGGATGACCAGGGTCTTCCGCTGCTCGCACCGGTTGCGGTGCAGCATGGGCCGCACGCCGACACCGGCGTAGGTGATGGCGACGCCGTCGTACTCCTTGCTCACCGGTCCCGCGCTGTACTCCGGGTCCAGCTTGATGCCTATACGGGCGGCGGCCTCGGCCCACTGCTTCTTCAGGTGCTCGGTGGGCGCGACGACGGTCACCTGCTGCACGACGTGGTGGTGCAGCAGCCAGGACGCCAGGGTCAGCGCGAAGGTCGTCTTCCCGGCGCCGGGGGTCGCGACGGCGAGGAAGTCGCGCGGCTGCGTCTCCAGATATCTGCCGAGGGCGTTCTCCTGCCAGGCGCGCAGCTTGTTGGCGGTGCCCCAGGGGGCGCGGCCGGGAAACGCGGGTGAGAGGTGATGGGAGGAGGGGGAGGAGGCGGTAGTAGTCACGGTCTCCGGTTCGGCGCTCGGGGTCGGCACGCGTGGGCGGGGGCCGCGAGGGCGGGGACCGCGCGTACGAGGACCGGGCCACCCTACCCGCGCGACGGCCCGGTCCTCGTATGAACCGAGGGGTCGGCGGACAGGTGGGACGGGCGCCACACCGTCATCGGCTCAGCGCGCGAAGCGCGGGAGCAGCTCAGCGATCTTCGGCATCTCCAGCTCGCCCTGGCAGACGCTCAGCACGAACCGTTCCGCTTCGTCGACGTCGAAGTCGGGTCGCAGCGGATGCCCGTTCAGGTGCAGAAGGACCCAGGTTGCATACCAGGCGATGCGCTTGTTGCCGTCCACGAGCGCGTGATTGCGTGCCAGCGATTCCATCAGGGCAGCGGCCTTCTGCCATACGTCCGGATAGGCATCCTGGCCGAACACGCTCGCCTGCGGGCGCGAGAGGGCCGAGTCGAGCAGCCCGTAATCACGCACCTCGTCGGTGCCGAGATTCTTGGCGAGGCCGAGACTCTCCGGCAGCGTCAAGTAGTACATCAGGCGAGCCTCCGGTTCAGCTCCTCACTCGCTCTCAGCACGTGGGCCGCCGCCTCGTTGAAGAGGCGGGCGCGCTCGTTCACAGCGGTCATGACCGCGTCGTGCGCGAAGGACTGCATACTGCGCCCCTCAGCATCAGCACGATCGCGCAGGGCGTCCAGCTCTTCTTCGGTGAACCTCAGATTCAGACCAGCCATGGCGCCATGGTACCGAGTGGTACCGCGTGGGGCCCAAAGAGTTGTTCACCGGACCGGACCCGGCCCCCCACCTGCTATCGCCCGGGAACCGGCCCCGCCGCCGGGACCCGTACCCGCAGGGCCACCCAGACCCCCGCCAGGGCCACCATCGCCATCGGGAGGAAGACCGCCACGAAGGCCGCCGGGTGGGAGCCGGTGGTGGCGGCGGTTGCCGCGTCGGTGGCGGCGCTGTGGCCCACCGCGCCGCCGCCCAGGGCGGCGAAGGCCGTGCCGCCCGCCGCGAGGAGGAGGACGTTCGAGAGGCCGTCGGACATCTGGAGCGCCGCCGAGTTCGCGCCCGCCTCCTCCGGCGCCGAGAGCTTGAAGAGCAGCACGCTCGTCGAGGCCAGCACCGCGCCCATGCCGAGACAGCCGACGCCCCAGCCGACCGCCAGGACCCAGACCGGGACGGCCTCGATCAGTACGGTCGGCGCGATGGCGATCGCCAGCGCGACCAGCACCATGCCGCCCGCCATCAGCGGCTCGCGGTACGGCTCCAGGCGCGGCCGGGACTGTACGTACGAACCGAGCGCCCATGTCGCGCCGCCCGCCGCCAGCGAGAGACCGGCCATGGTCGGGGAGAGGCCGCGCTGGGTGACGAGCATCAGCGGCACAAAGCTCTCCGCCGCGATGAACGACCCCGCCGCGACCCCCCGGAGCAGCACCACCGACGGCAGCCCGCGAGCCGCGCGCCAGGTGCCGGCCGGGAGCAGCCCGAGCACGGCGGGCACGAGGAACGCGATCCCGGCCACCGCCGGCAGGAGCGAGAGCCAGCGCGCCTCCTGGCCCGCGTACTGGAGCAGCGCCGCGCCCAGCGAGATCGAGAGCGCGAGCCGGATCCGGCGCGCGTCGAACGCGGGCACGGGTCCCGACGGGTCGGCCGGCCCGGACGCCGTCCGCCGTATCGCGGGCAGCGCGAGCGCCAGCGGCGGCAGGACGAGCACGGGGATGCCGACGAACACCCAGCGCCAGCCGAGGTGCTCGGTGATCGTCCCGGCGGCGAGCGGCCCGACCACCGACGGGATCACCCAGCTCGCGGCGAACGCGGCCATGATCGCGGGCCGCAGCCGTTCCGGATACGCGCGGCTCACGACGACGTACAGCGCGACGATCACCAGCCCGCCGCCGAGCCCCTGCACGGCGCGGCCGAGGATGAACAGCAGCATCGTGGACGCGGTGCCCGAGACCATCAGCCCGGCGGCGAACGCGCTGATCCCGGTGGCGAGCGGCGCCAGCGGCCCGCTGCGGTCGGCCCACTGCCCGGACAGCACCATCGCGAAGAGGCTGGTGGTGAAGTACGCCGAGAACGCGAACGCGTACAGCGACACGCCGTGCAGCTCCCGCGCGGCCACCGGCATCGCCGTACCGACGGCGGTCGCCTCGAAGGCGATCAGCAGCACGACGGAAACGATGCCGATGCTGAGCGCCCGGTGCGCCGGCCCGAGCACCCCGCGCTCGGGCGTCGGCGCGGGGGCGGGGGCGGGGGCGGGCGCTTGGGCTGGTGCTGGTGCGACGGCGGCGTCGTACGGATCCGGGACGGTCATTGCCTCAGCGTAAGGGGCTTGTCCCTGTTTGAGCCCTGGCGCGAGGTGTATCCGCCCTGGTCCCTTGGTCGTAAGCCGTTCATGAACGGCGTATGGCAGTCGCGTTGCACGGCGCCCGGGACCCTTGAGCGGGTGAGGTGCGGGGGCCTACCTTCGAGAAGGCAAGAGGAAAGCAGAGAACGCAGAGAACAGCGAACAACAGCAGTTGCCCGGCCGTGTGCCCGAGTGGTTCAGGGGCTCGATTGCAAATCGAGTTACGTGGGTTCGATTCCCGCCACGGCCTCCATACAGAGCGGCCCGTCCCCTCCGGGGGGCGGGCCGCTCCTCGTGTCAGCCCGATGCCCCGCCGTGAGGTTAGCGGGTGAGCATCGTGCCGAGTTCCCGCCGAAGCGGGGCTGGACGGCGGGCTGCCCATGCCGTTCTCCTGCACGGTCGGCAACTGCGGCGAATGCCGGGGCAGCGGAGTGACGAAGTACTACGGAATCACGGCGCCGCCACCGCCGCCTGCGGCCGGATCGGGAGTCGGCTGATCGGCCGGCCCGTGGCCGCCCGTACCGCCGACGCCACCGCCGCCGGGGACGTCACGACCGGCGCCGCACTGGCGGGCTTCGCGCCGAAGGGCGCGACCACGTCGCGCTCCTCGATGAGCTGGACGATCCGGATGTCCGGCGCGTCCAGGGACGTCGGCAGCGCGTAACCGGTCAGGTCGGGACGGCGGATCACCCCGCGGTTGGTACGCAGGTTCTCGGTGAGGGCCGTGCCGATGCCCTGGGTGACGCCGGCCTCGATCCGGGTCGCGAGCTGCGCCGGGTTGAGGACGCGGCCGACGTCCTGCGCCACGGCCATCTCCACCACCCGTACCGCGCCCAGCTCGATGTCGACGTCCACCACCGCGCGGATCGCGCAGAACGCCATGCCCACGAAGGCGTCGCCCTGCCCGGAGGCGTCGAGGGGCTCGGTCGGGTGCGGGCGGCACTGGGCGGTGGCCCACAGTTCCTTGCCGTCCATGGCCTCGGTGACGGTGGTGGAGAGCACCCCGTCGTACGAGGTGATCTTGCCGTCGGTGATCTGGAGCAGCTCGGTCGACATCCCGAACTTGTGCGCCAGCGGCTGGAGGAGCTGCGTACGGACCATCTTCGCCGCTCGCTCGACCGCGCCGCCCGAGACCCAGGTGTGGCGTCCGTGGGCGGCCGGGCCCGCCGGGGGCTGGTCGGTGTCGACGGAGGCCACGTGGACCTCCTCGATGCCCAGGGTCTCCTGGACGATCTGCCGGGCGAGGGTGGCGAAGCCCTGTCCGGTCTCGACGGCCGCGCAGATGACCGTGGCGATGCCGTCGTGGACCTTGACGGTGGCGGTGGAGACCTCGTCGGCCCCCTCGGCGCCCAGCATGTGGACCATGCCCAGCGCGTAGCCGACCCCGCGCCGTACCGCGCCCGGCTCGCCCGCGCCCTCCGGGCCGCCGGGCAGCAGCCAGGCGGCCTCGGGGGTGTCCTTGGGGAGCGGCGGCAGCGGGTAGTCCCGTACGGCGGTGAGGAGTTCGGCCACCGGGGCCGGGCAGGTCACGGTCTGGCCGGTGGGCAGGATGTCGCCGGTCGCGAGGACGTTACGGAGCCGGAGTTCGGCCGGGTCCACCCCGATCTTGGCTGCCAGCTTGTCCATCTGGCCCTCGTACGCGGCACAGACCTGCATGGCGCCCTCGCCCCGGACATGGCCGGAGGGCGGGTTGTTCGTACGGACGGCCCAGCCCTCGATGAAGGCGTGCGGGACGACGTACGGGCCGCAGGCGAAGGCGACGGCCGCCGCGAGGGACTCGGACGAGGCGTCCGCGTACGCGCCCGCGTCCAGCAGGATCTGCGCCTCGACCTTGACGAGCCGGCCCTCGGTGTCCGCGTGGTGGCGGTAGCGGAGCAGGGTCGGGTGGCGGTGGGCGTGGCCGAGGAAGGACTCCTCGCGGGTCGCGGCGAGTTTGACCGGGCAGCCGGTGCGCAGGGCGAGCAGGCCGAGCGGGATCTGGAAGCCCGGGTCCTCGCGGTCGCCGGTGGCGCCGGGGACGCCGGTGACGACGACCTTGACCATCTCGGGGGCGAGCCCGAAGCAGGCGGCGGCCAGATCGCGGTCGGTGTGCGGGTCGGTGGAGGCGGTGTAGATCTCGACGCCCCCGTCGGGTCTCGGCACGGCGAGGCCGGCCTCGGCGCCGATGGGGGCCGGGTCCTGGCGGCCGATGCGGTAGAGGCCCTCGACGATGACCTCGCCGGTGACCGTGGCGTCGCCGTAGCTGAGCGGGATGTGCCGGATCAGATTGCCGTCGGGGTGCAGCGGTTCGGCGGCGAACGCCTTCTCGGGGTCGGTGACCGGGTCGAGCACCTCGTACTCGACGGTGATCGCGGCGGCGGCGAGCCGGGCGGTGTCGGGGTGGTCGGCGGCGACGGCGGCGATGGCCTCGCCGTGGTGGCGCACGACCTCGGCGGCGAACACGGGACGGTCGACGACGCGCCGGCCGTACGCGGTGTCGCCGGGGACGTCGTCATGGGTGATGACGGCCCGTACACCGGGCATTTCGGCGGCGCCGGAGGTGTCGATGGCGATGATCCGGGCATGCGGGTGCGGGGAGCGCAGGATGGCCGCCCACAGCAGTCCCTCGGCCCACAGGTCGGCGGCGTACGGGAAGGTGCCCTCGGTCTTCGCGCGCGCGTCGGCCGGGGGGAGGGACGCACCGAGGCCGTGCGCGGGCGGCTCCTGCTGGGGGCCGTCGAGCGCCGTGATCCCGGTGGCCGCGTCGTTGCTCACGCCATGCCTCCGTCGGGCGAGTGCGGGTTCTGGCCGTTCTGGTGCTGGCTGTTCTGCTGCTGGTTGTTCTGCTGGCCGTTCTGGGCGCCGGGTGACGCCTGGTGCGGTACGCGGGCCTCTTCGGACGCCGCGGCGGCGGCCTCGGCGCTGGCCTTGCGGCCGGCGACGACCTCGTCCACCGCGTCGAGCACACCACGGTAGCCGGAGCAGCGGCAGAGGTTGCCGCAGAGCGCCTGGCGGGTCTCCAACTCGCTGGGGGCGTGATTGCCCTCCAGCAGATCGTGGACGGTCATGGCCATGCCGGGGATACAGAAACCGCACTGCACCGCACCGCACTTGGCCAGCGCCCGCTGGACGTCGGAGGGTTCGCCGTCGGCGGCCAGGCCCTCGACCGTACGGACCTCGGAGCCGGCCGCGGTGGCGGCGGGCACCAGGCAGGACGCCACGAGCCGGCCGTCGACCTGCACGTTGCAGGCGCCGCACTCGCCCTGCGAGCAGCCGTCCTTGGCGCCCGCGAGGCCGAGGCGCTCGCGCAGCACGTACAGCAGCGACTCGCCGATCCACGCGTCGGTGACGGGGCGGTCCGCGCCGTTGACGCGCAGGACGTAGGAGCCGCCGGGGTGTTCGGCGGTGCCGTTGCTGCTGGTGAGCGGCTCGGGCTCGGCGGACTCCGGGGCGGGGGCGGGCTCGGGCGTTTCCGGTACGTCGGCGGGGGTGGCCGCCTCCGTGCCCGTACCCGCGTCCGTATCCGCGCCCGGGGCGCCCTCGTCGGAGACAGCCGCGTCGGACGCGGTGGCGTCCCCGTCCGCCGCCCACGGAGCGGCGGCGCCGCCCGGCAGTGTGGCGGGCGGGCTGCCGCCGGTCCACTGGGCCGACGACGTCAGCGCGGCGGTGCTGAACTCGCCGGATTCCTCCGGCAGTTCGCCCCGCGCGACGGGAATGGTCCACTGGCCGGTCAGCTCGGCGCCGCCGCCTCCGTCCGCGCCGCCCGTACCCGAGGAGGACGGCCCCTGGCCGTCCTGACCGGGCCCCGCGCCGAGGTCCGCCTCCGCGACGGTGGCGCTGAAGTTCCAGTGGCTCGTGCCCTGCGACTCGTAGCCGCCCGGGCCGTAACCGCCGTGCGCGTAGCCGCTCGTGCCGTACGCCTGGCCGTCCCCCGTGCCACTGCCGTCCCGCGCGGGCTCGGGCCACTGTGTGCCGCCCGCGCCGGCGACCGGCTGCGCGGCCCAGCCGCCCGGCGCCGCCTGGTCGTTGTGCGTGGGCGGGCCGATGCTCGGCGGTACGTAACCGTGCCCGGGCGCGGCCAGCGGCGCGTCCTGGGAGTCCTCCGGGGGCAGCTGGACAAACGCGGTCGACTCACCGTCGTACTCGCCGCCCTGCGGGACCGGCTGCCAGCCGCCCGGTGCCACGGGCGTCCCCGTACCGGAACTCTCATTGGTGGTCACGACAACGCCCTCCCCAGTGCCCGTCGGGCCAGCGCGGCGACCGTACGCCGCAGATGAAGTATGGCGGCCGACGGCGGGGGTGCCTCTCCCCCGCCCGGCGGCGGCTGGTCCGGGATGCACGCGGCGGCGACGTACTCGCCGAAGGCGGCGAGCGCCTCCTGCGCGAGCCCGCGCGCGCCGTCCCAGTCGATGAGCGAGGCGATCCAGCGCTCGGCCTCCAGCGGACGCAGCGGCATCGGCGCGATCGCCCCGACCGCGCAGCGCACACCGCGCCGCGCCGGATCGAGGACGACGGCGACGGACGCGGTGGCCCGGCCGGGGCCGGTGCGGCCGGTCGCCTTGAGGAAGACCTGCGGGGCGTGCAGCAGCGGTACGCGTACGAAGCCGATGAGTTCGGCGGGCGCGAGCATCTCGCGGCCGGCCAGCAGATGCGACACGGGGATCTCGCGGCGCGCGCCGTCCGGGCCCGCGACCACCAGATCGGCTTCGAGCGCGGCGAGTACGGGCAGGGCGTCACCCGTCGGGGCGGCGCTGGCGATATTGCCGCCGAGCGTGCCCGCGTTACGGATCTGGGGCGGCCCGGCCGCGCGCGCGGACGCGGCGAGCGCGGGGATGAGCGCCGCGAAGTCCGGCCTGCCCATGCGCGCGTGGGTGAGGCCGGCGCCGAGGAGCGCGTGACCGTCCTGATAGTGCCAGCCGCGCAACTCGCTGATCCGGCCGAGGCCGACGAGTCCCGCGGGCCGCAGCTGGCCTTTGTTGACCGCCGCCATCAGATCGGTTCCCCCCGCGACGGGCACGGCGGCGGGCATCGCGGTGAGCGCCCCCACGGCCTCGTCGAGAGAGGTCGGCAACGTCACGAACTGCGCCGTTTGCGGTGCGTGCGTGGTCAACCCAGCTGCCCCTTTCCGGTGTCCCGGTGTCCCGCCTGTGTTGCCGTACCGTACGTGCTCACAGCCCGGACGTGGCAACTCTGGCACATCTTCCGGGCCCGTCGTCGCGAGGGTCCACGAAGGGTGCATCCGTCCCCGACCAGGGGGAAGGTCCGGTTTCACACCTCTTCGCCGTCAGATGCGAAATGCCACTCTTCGGCGGTCGTTGTACGACTTATCCGTACGGACCGGGTGAGCGGACGGACCGTCGGACCGCCCTCGGCGGCTCTCCGGCGGACCGGTTCACGCCCGGTTCACAGCGGGTTCACACGATCGGGGACGACGCGCCGGGGCAACACGCCGTCGCGCGGCCGATATTCGCCACAGCGGATTCCCGCCGCGCCGCGCGCCCGTCGCGCGCCCGTCGCACGATCGCCGCACGATCGCCGCGCGCTTCGCGTACGTACGGGAGCACGCGTGAGCGCGTACGGGAACGTGGACGAGAACGTGAACGGCCCCCGGAGCGCGCCGCACACGCGCGCCCCGGGGGCCGTCCGACGTCGAAGGCCGGTGGCTACTTCTTGCCGCCGTCCTTGCCGCCCTTGCCCTTGTCCTTGTCCCCGCCGGGGCCCATGGACTCGTAGATCTCCTTGCACATGGGACAGACCGGATACTTCTTGGGGTCGCGCCCCGGTACCCAGACCTTCCCGCACAACGCGACCACGGGAGTGCCCTCCAGGGCGCTCGCCATGATCTTGTCCTTCTGGACGTAGTGGGCGAAGCGCTCGTGGTCGCCGTCGCCACGCGACACCTGCGGTGTCGGCTCCACGAGGGTGCCCGTGCCTGCCCCGCGATCGGGCTCAAGAGTGCTCATGGGAGCCAAGGGTACCCACGCCCGCCCCGTCGTGGCGGCCCCGGGTCCGTGCACTCCGGAGCCGCGCGCTCACGCATCGCGCCGACACGCCGGGAGCGGGGGCGGGGCAGGACGGCGCAATCAGGCCAATCCCCCCTTCCGGATCCCCGTCATCGCCCGCGCCAGGCCCGCGTCATCGCCCTTCAGGGACCCGCGCCATCGCCCTCCGCGCGGTCCGGCGGCTCAGTTGAGCGAGGGATCGTCCGGGTAGGTGGCGACCATCGCCAGCTCGCTGCGCTGTCTGCGCAGCACGGCCCGCCACAGCCCCTCGGGCCGGGGCGAGGAGATGTCGCCGGGCTCCGAGTCGACCACGTACCAGGCGCCGTCGCGCAGTTCGTTCTCCAGCTGGCCGGGGCCCCAGCCCGCGTATCCGGCGAAGATACGGAGCGAGCCGAGCGCCCGTGCCAGCAGCTCGGGCGGCGCGTCGAGGTCGACCAGGCCGATCGCCCCGTACACCCGGCGCCAGCCCAACGGCCCCTCGCCGCCGGGGATGACGGCGAGGCCGAGCGCCGAGTCGAGGGCGACGGGGCCGCCCTGGAAGACCACCCCGGGCTCCCCCGCCAGCTCTCCCCAGGGCTCCAGGATGTCCCCGACGTCCACCGGGGTGGGCCGGTTGAGGACCACGCCGAGGGAACCCTTCCCGTCGTGGTCGAGCAGGAGGACCACCGCGCGGTCGAAGTTCGGGTCCGACAGGGCGGGTGTCGCGACAAGCAGCCGCCCTGTGAGCGAGGACACCTCGGTCATGCGAGCCATGATCCCGCATCTTCGCCGCGCGCGGGGCGCGCCCGGCGACGTGGGCCGGATCTCGGCCTGTTGGAGCGCGGCGGAACGGGCGGCGGACGCGCGGCGGACAGCGGGCGGACAGCGGGCGAACCCCGCGCGGTGACCCTGCGCGAGGGGCCCTCCACCGTACGTGCCGACCCTCCGCTCTTACATGTCCATCACGTGTCCTGCCCGTCCCGGCCCTTACAGGACAGGGGCCTTCGCCCCTTACCCTTTTCCTTGACCGCCTGCCCGCCCACTCCGGAACGCGAGATTCATGACCGCCACAGACGATGTAATGCTTGTCCACGGTGGAACCCCGCTGGAGGGCGAGATCCGCGTCCGAGGCGCGAAGAACCTGGTGCCGAAGGCCATGGTCGCGGCGCTGCTCGGCAGCGGTCCGAGCCGGCTGCGCAATGTGCCCGACATCCGTGATGTCCGGGTCGTGCGGGGGCTGCTCCAGCTGCACGGGGTGACGGTGCGCCCCGGTGACGAGCCGGGTGAGCTGATCCTCGACCCGACGCATGTCGAGAGCGCGAACGTCGCGGACATCGACGCGCACGCGGGCTCGTCGCGTATCCCGATCCTGTTCTGCGGACCGCTGCTGCACCGGCTCGGCCACGCGTTCATCCCGGGTCTGGGCGGCTGCGACATCGGCGGCAGGCCGATCGACTTCCACTTCGACGTGCTGCGGCAGTTCGGCGCGACGATCGAGAAGCGGGCGGACGGCCAGTACCTGGAGGCGCCGCAGCGGCTGCGCGGCACCAAGATCCGGCTGCCGTACCCGTCGGTCGGCTCGACGGAGCAGGTGCTGCTGACGGCCGTGCTGGCCGAGGGCGTCACCGAGCTGTCGAACGCCGCGGTGGAGCCGGAGATCGAGGATCTGATCTGCGTGCTCCAGAAGATGGGCGCGATGATCTCGATGGACACCGACCGGACGATCCGGATCACCGGCGTCGACCGGCTCGACGGCTATACGCACCGGGCGCTGCCGGACCGTCTGGAGGCCGCGTCCTGGGCCTCGGCGGCGCTGGCCACCGAGGGCAACATCTATGTGCGGGGCGCGCAGCAGCGCTCGATGATGACGTTCCTCAACACGTACCGCAAGGTCGGCGGGGCCTTCGAGATCGACGACGAGGGCATCCGCTTCTGGCATCCGGGCGGCTCGCTCAACGCGATCGCGCTGGAGACGGACGTACACCCGGGCTTCCAGACGGACTGGCAGCAGCCGCTGGTGGTGGCGCTGACGCAGGCGTCGGGGCTCTCCATCGTGCACGAGACGGTGTACGAGTCGCGGCTCGGCTTCACCTCCGCGCTCAACCAGATGGGCGCGCACATCCAGCTGTACCGGGAGTGTCTGGGCGGTTCCGACTGCCGTTTCGGGCAGCGCAACTTCCTGCACTCGGCGGTCGTGTCGGGGCCGACCCGGCTCCAGGGCGCGGATCTGGTCATTCCGGATCTGCGCGGCGGTTTCTCGTATCTGATCGCGGCGCTGGCGGCGCAGGGCACCTCGCGGGTGCACGGCATCGACCTGATCAACCGCGGTTACGAGAACTTCCTCGACAAGCTGGTGGAGCTGGGCGCGAAGGTGGAACTGCCGGGCCGCACACTCGCCTGACCGTACAGAGGACCGTAGATCCGACCGTACGAAGCCGGGAGGACCGTACGGAGCCGCTGACCAGGGGCTCCGCGGCTCTGTACGGTCCTCTGACGGCCTCGCACAGCAGGGGCGGCCATCCGGATCGGATGGCCGCCCCTGTGCGTCGTACTGGTGTCCTGTACAGGAGGTACAGGCACTGTTCGCCTATGGGTGTTACTTGCCCTTGGCGGCTTCCTTGAGCTTGGAGCCCGCGGAGACCTTCACGCTGTAGCCGGCCGGGATCTGGATGGGGTCGCCGGTCTGCGGGTTACGAGCGGTGCGAGCGGCACGGTGGGTGCGCTCGAAGGTCAGGAAGCCGGGGATGGTGACCTTCTCGTCGCCCTTGGCGACGATCTCGCCGACCGTCTCGGCGAGAGCGGCCAGCACAGCGTCGGCGTCCTTGCGGGTCACCTCGGCGCGGTCGGCCAGGGCGGCCACCAGCTCACTGCGGTTCATGTTGTTACTCCCGTGTTCTTCTTGCCTGTGAGGCGTGAGATCGAAGCCGATGCTGCCAGGGCCCTCGGACAGTCCCCGGACCCGGGTCTGCTGACAGACCCTCGCGCCCGAATACGCATCCTGCCCCCACCAGCGGCGGGAAAGCCAATCCGGCACCCTCCGGAGTCACACGAAAAGCGCCACTGCCTCGTCGTCGTGACGTTCCGTCGACTCTGTGGAGACTCCTTGGAGCCTTGGGGCCCTTGAACCCGCCGGAGGCCCTGAAAACCTCCCTGGAGCGGCGGGGCTCATGGTCCGCCACCCTAGATGGGCCCGTGGGGCCCGGCGAATCGCGACGCGCCGGGCACCGGACGGACGTGAGATGTACCACCGGCGTACGGTGCGGTACGGGAGCCGGACGACGGCTTCTCAGCCCTCGCCGTTCGCCTTCGCGGCCTCGCGCACCGCTCCCGCGACCGCGCCCGCGACCCGGTCGTTGAAGACCGACGGGACGATGTAGTTGGCGTTCAGCTCGTCCTCGCCGACGACGTTCGCGAGGGCGGCGGCGGCGGCCAGCATCATGTCCGTGTTGACCGTGCGGGACTGGGCGTCCAGCAGGCCGCGGAACACACCGGGGAAGACCAGCACGTTGTTGATCTGGTTGGGGAAGTCGGAGCGGCCGGTGGCCACCACGGCGGCCGTCTCGCGCGCGATCGCCGGGTCGACCTCAGGGTCCGGGTTGGCCAGCGCGAAGACGATCGCGCCGTCGGCCATGGCGGCCACGTCGGCACCGTCCAGCACGTTCGGGGCGGAGACCCCGATGAACACGTCCGCGTCGACCACGGCCTCCTTGAGGGTGCCGGTGACGCCCTCCGGGTTCGTGTTGTCGGCGATCCAGCGCAGCGGCGACTCGGGGGCCGCGTCGACGAGGTCGGCGCGGTCCGCGTGCACGACACCGTGGATGTCGGCGACGACGGCGTGCTTGACACCGGCCGCGAGCAGCAGCTTGAGGATGGCCGTACCGGCCGCGCCGGCGCCGGACATGACGACCCGTACGTCGCCGATGCCCTTGCCGACCACGCGCAGCGCGTTCGTCAGGGCGGCGAGGACGACGATGGCGGTGCCGTGCTGGTCGTCGTGGAAGACGGGGATGTCGAGGGCCTCGCGCAGCCGTGCCTCGATCTCGAAGCAGCGGGGCGCGGAGATGTCCTCCAGGTTGATGCCGGCGAAGCCGGGCGCGATGGCCTTGACGATCGCGACGATCTCGTCGGAGTCCTGGGTGTCCAGGCAGATCGGCCAGGCGTCGATGCCGGCGAAGCGCTTGAAGAGGGCGGCCTTGCCCTCCATGACGGGCAGCGCGGCCATCGGGCCGATGTTGCCGAGGCCCAGCACGGCGGAGCCGTCGGTGACGACGGCGACCGAGTTGCGCTTGATGGTCAGCCGGCGGGCGTCCTCGGGGTTCTCCGCGATCGCCATGCAGACGCGCGCCACACCGGGCGTGTAGACCATGGAGAGGTCGTCACGGTTGCGGATGGGGTGCTTGGACTGCATCTCGATCTTGCCGCCGAGGTGCATCAGGAACGTACGGTCCGAGACCTTGCCGAGGGTGACCCCCTCGATGCCCCGGAGCTGTTCCACGATCTCTTCCGCGTGGCCGGTGGAGCTGGCGGCGATGGTGACATCGATCCGCAGCTTCTCGTGGCCGGAAGCGGTCACGTCCAGACCGGTCACCGAGCCGCCGGAGGATTCCACGGCCGTGGTCAGCTGCGAGACCGCGGTACCGCTCGCGGGCACCTCCAGCCTGACCGTCATCGAGTACGAGACGCTGGGCGCCGTTGCCATGACCGTGTTCCTCTTCTTTCCTCAGCCTCATTGCCGCCCCGTCCGGCCCCTGGACCGGAGAGACCTTCAGATGGTCGCACCTACCGGCCGGTAACAGGTAAAGACCTTTATCTACGGAACCTGTCTTCCAGGATGCGAGACGGCAAGGGCGGGCGGCGAGGGCGGGCGCGCGACAGAAACAGGCCCCTGCCGGATCCGCTGATCCGGCAGGGGCCCGCCGAGAAAAAGGTGGCACCGGCCCGCCATGCTCGCCTCGCGGCAAGTGGTCGCTCGAAGCGACTAAGGTTGGGCCCGGGGGCTTGGATCGAACCGGTGCCACCCCCAGGCTAACAAACCACCCGCGACAAGTGATTCCCTCCCGCGCGAGTTGACCCGCGGTCAATCCGGCGGGTCAACCCGTACGTCAACGTAAAGTGGACGCCCCCCGGTGCGCGCCTACTCCCGCAGCAGGTCCGGCACCCCGTCCGCGTCCGGCTCGTCCCGGGCCGCCGAGACCACCGTGAGCTGCTGGGTCGCCCTGGTCAGCGCCACGTAGAGCACCCGCAGCCCGGCCGGGGACTCGTCCGCGATGTCCGCCGGGGAGACCACGACCGTCGCGTCGTACTCCAGCCCCTTGGCCTCCAGACTGCCCAGCGCCACCACCCGGTCACCGAGCCCGGCCAGCCAGCGCGCCGCCTGCTCGCGCCGGTGCATGGCCACGACGACGCCCACGGTGCCGTCCACCCGCTCCAGCAGCCGCCGCGCCTCCTCCCGTACGGTCGCGGCCAGGTCGCCGTCGCCCACGGCGGCGAAGCGCGGCCGTACGCCGGTGGAGCGCACCGCCCGCGGGGACTCCATGCCGGGCATGGCCAGGTGGAGGACCTTCGCGGCCAGCTCGGCGATCTCCGCCGGGTTGCGGTAGTTCACCGTCAGGGTGAAGCGGCGGCGCGGGCGCGTGCCGAGTGCCTCGTCACGGGCCTCGGCCGCCTCGTCCGGATCGGACCAGGACGACTGCGCGGCGTCCCCGACGACCGTCCAGGTGGCCTGCCGGCCGCGGCGGCCCACCATGCGCCACTGCATGGGCGTCAGGTCCTGCGCCTCGTCGACGATGACATGCGCGTACTCCGTACGCTCCGCCGCCAGCCGCTCGGCCCGCTCGCGCTGGGTCTCCTCGCGGGTCGGCATCAGCTCCTCCAGCCCGGTGAGCTGGTCCAGCGGGTCCAGCTCACGCCGCTTGCGCGGGCGCGGCGGCGCGCCGAGGAGCATCTCCAGCTCGTCCAGGAGCGCCACGTCGTGCACGGAGAGCGCCCCCTTGCCGTCCGGCCCCAGCCGGGCGAGCGAGCGGGCCAGCCGGCGGCTCTCGCCCTGGTTGAGGACCCGGCGCGACCAGCGGCCCAGACGCCGTTCGTCGCCCATCGCGGCGAGCACCGCGCGCGGGGTCAGCTCGGGCCACCAGGCGTCGAGGAAGCCGGTGAAGTCGTCCTCGGAGGTGATGTCCTCGTCGAACGACGAGCGCAGCTCCGCCGCCAGTTCGGGATCGGTGTGGCGGCCGGCCGAACCGGACTTGGTCCACAGCGCGTCGAGCAGCAGCCGGCGGGCGCGCGGTCTGAGCAGGTTGACGGGCGCGGTGCCGCTGAGCACCGTCTGCCGGATGCGGTGCAGCTCGGGCTCCGCCAGCTCCAGGCGGCGGCCGAAGGCGACGACGCGGAGCCGGTCGGTCCGTACGGTACGGGCGGGCTCGTCGTCGTCGGGGCCGCCGAGACCGTCCGGGCCGTCCGGGCCATCCGGGTCCTCACCGAAGGCCAGCTGGGCGCCGTCCCGGAGCTGCCCCTGCCGCTGCCGCCCGCCCTGGCCCGCGGACCGGCCCCCCGAGCCTCCCGTGCCTCCCGAACCTCCCGAGGCCCCCTCCAGCGCGCCCCGGGCCGCGTGGCGCAGCACCCGGATCATCCGCGCCGAGCCCTTGACGCGGGCCACGGCCGGTTCGTCGTACGCGGTGGCCTCCGCGCCGTCCACCAGGGATCCGACCGCGCGGATGGCGACCTGCCCCTCCTCGCCGAGCGAGGGCAGCACGCCCTCGGTGTACGCCACGAGCAGCGGCGTCGGCGAGACGATGAGGATGCCGCCCGCGTACCGCCGCCGGTCCTGGTAGAGCAGATACGCGGCGCGGTGCAGCGCGACGGCCGTCTTGCCGGTGCCGGGGCCGCCGGCGACCTCGGTGACGGACGCGGCGGGGGCCCGGATGACCAGGTCCTGTTCGGCCTGGATGGACGAGACGATGTCGCGCATGGTGTGGCTGCGGGCCTGGCCGAGCGCGGCCATCAGGGCGCCGTCGCCGATGACGGCGAGCGGGTCGCCGTCCAGGGTGGCGGTCAGCTCGGGGCGCATCAGGTCGTCCTCGACACCGAGGACCTTGCGGCCCTTGGAGCGGATGACCCGGCGCCGTACGACCCGCCCCGGATCCACCGGGGTGGAGCGGTAGAACGGCGCGGCGGCGGGCGCGCGCCAGTCGATGACCAGCGGTGCGTAGTCGGAGTCCAGGACGCCGATCCGGCCGATGTGGAGCGTCTCGGCGATCTCGGCCGTACGGTCGTCACGGATGGCGTCGTCGGCCGGCTCGACCGAGGTGAACGCGCCGTCCGGGCCCTTCTGCCCGTCCTTGCCGCGGAGCAGGTCGACCCGGCCGAAGAGGAAGTCCTCGAACTCGTTGTTGAGCCGGTTGAGGTGGATACCGGCCCGGAAGACCTGCGCGTCGCGCTCCGCAAGGGCTCCCGGGGTCCCGACCTGACCCCGTTTGGCGGCGTCGTTCATCAGGAACTCCGCCTCGTGGATCTTCTCCTCCAGCCGGCGGTACACCTGGTCCAGATGGTGCTGTTCGACGCCGATCTCGCGGTCGCGAACGGAGTCGTGCCCCGTGTCGCGTGCGGGATCGACGGCGGGTCCAGCTGATTGAACAGCGGCATCCTGCGCGGCCACCGAGGCCCCCTTCATGACGTGCGTTGGGCAGCCGTCAACCGTACGCGAAGGGGGCCGTTATGTCAGGCAGGGATCTCCACGAGCTTGTCGCCGTCGAGAGTCACGACCTCGAAGTGGTCGATGTCGCTCTTCTGGATCGACGTCCCGCCCTGTACGTAGAGCGGCTTCTTGCCGGCCGCGTTGGGACTGTCGGGGATGCCGTAACCCCACTCGGGCACGGCCCAGGTGGTGACGGTCTCCTTCTCGCCGGTCTTGGAGACGGCGACAAGGCTGCACTTCAGCGGCCCCTTGACGTTCTTCAGCTCCAGCATGGACTCGGTGCCCCACAGCTTCTCCGTCATGCTGACGGAGGCGCTGACCTTGGTGGCGGGATCGGTGGCACTGAGCTTGCCCGACGCCGACTGGAAGTCAGCGGCGGGATCCCTGGGCTGAGGCTGCGCGAAATTGCCGCTGCTGCTGGTGTCCCCGGAGGTGGCGACGATCGCCCCCACCGGACCGGCGATGATCAGCGCAGCCGCGGCGGCGACCAGATACAGCCCGCGCCGCTTCCGCTTCGCCCGTTTGATGGCGACCTCGTCGACCAGCCGGTCGAGCAGCTGGGGAGTCGGTTGCACGGAGACGGACGGCGTCGGAATCTCCGCGAGCGACATGACCCCGGGTGAGATAGGGGTGACGGACGCTCCGCTGAAGGAACTGGACAGGTTGGGCGAGCCGAGCGAGGAGGGCGCATCCCCGAGCATGGCCAGCATTGGCTCCATCCCGGAGAACTCCTCCAGATGGACGGCGCAGATCCGGCATCCGGCCAGATGCGCCTCGAATGCTGTCGCCTCGGCATCGTCCAGAATTCCAAGGACATATGCTCCGACGGCTTCATGCACAGTACTTTCGTCGCCCAGTCCGTACTGCTCGTGCGTGGTCATGCCGAGATCCCCCTTTCCTCCAATGCGAGCTTCATCGAGCGCAGTGCGTAGAACACACGGGAACGCACGGTCCCGCTGGGTATGCCGAGCGTCTCGGCAGCCTCATTGACGGTCCGTCCCTTGAAGTACGTCTCCACGAGTACTTCCCGGTGAGCAGGGGTCAAATCCTCCAGCGCATCCGAGAGCGTCATCAGCCACAACGCCTTGTCGATCTCGTCCTCCGCGGGCATGACCTCCAGCGGTGACGGATCGACTTCCTGCGGCCGGGCCTGCCGGCTGCGGTGTCCGTCGATGACGATGCGTCGTGCGACCGTCACCAGCCAAGGTCGGACAGAGCCGGTCGCCCTATTGAGCTGGCCGGCGTTCTTCCAGGCACGGATGAGCGTTTCCTGAACGACATCCTCGGCCCGCTGGCGGTCGCCCGCCACAAGACGCATGACGTAGGCAAGGAGCGGTCCGGCGTGTTCCCGGTACAGCGCTCGCATCAACTCCTCGTCGGGAGCGGGAGCAGGAGTATTGGTGCGCGGTGTCGCGCTCCGGTGTCGGGCCCGGTGAGGGCGGTCATCGGCCACGGCCGCATCCTTGCGCACCTAAACCTCCCGGTCGAGACCTTCTTGGCTGCTTCTCCCTCATCAGTACGGAGACGGGGGCCACCGGACTCAACGCCGCCGAAGAAAGTTTCAAGATCTTTTGAGCCATCCGACAGGCGTCCTGGGCGGGTTCGCGCCGATCCGGGGCCCACGGAGGTTTCGTGCAGGACACGTGGAGGATCTGTCAGGGACCCGTACAGGAACCACGCAGAGTTGGCTGAAAATCGCTCAAGAACCTTATGTAATTCCCACACAAGAGACGACTTCAGCCACGCCAACGACCACCTACCGGCCACGGTCCGGTGCGCGAACGCGCGCATGGAAAGATCACCGGGCCACCCCGCCCCCGGCGGCACCCCGGCACCCCCTGGCGACGGCCGCCACCCGCGCCCCCGCCACACCCCACCCGCACCCCGCGCACACCCCCGTCCATACGCCCGCCTGTTCAGCGGCAGCGCACCCGCCCCGGCCGCTCAGAGCGCCGTGAGCCGCCGAAAGCCCCCGGCCCCACCCCCGGGTCCACCATCGCCCCACGCGCCCCACGCACCCCAACTACCGCGCACCGGCGCACAGTTAGGCGCGCGCCCATACCCATCACGCGCCCAATCCACGCCCCCTCACCACCGCGCACCCCGACGCACCGACAGCTATCAGCCATCGGCGAGGTGTTGGCCGCGGGCGATCACGAGCATGTGAGCGGACTTCCGTACGCAAAAGAGGCCACCCCGGCCGTCCTTCATGGCGTTCACGCGCCCCACAGGCAGTCCAGGCCCCGGAGCCTCCGCCGGACAGCCCGACACGACCGGCACGCCGCACGGTCCGCTCCAGGCCGTGAGGGGGCGGCGCCCGGCGCGCGCGGAGCAGGCCGCCAGGAAGGAATGCGCCGGGGTGAGCAGGCCCGGACGCGCCTCTGGGGACGGTCTGGGGACCCACGCGCCCCGCGTGACGGTTTCAGGCCAGCGCAGGGGTACGGGCGCCTAAGGCATGGCGTTCGGCGGACCGTTGTGCAGGATGCGCTGGTACAGCCGGTGGTCGCGCCACTCGCCGTCGATGTGGAGATAGCGCGGCGCCGTACCGATCACCTCGAACCCGCACTTGGCCAGCACCCGCTGCGACGCCGCGTTGGCCAGGACCGTGCCCGCCTCGATGCGGTGGAGCCCCAGGTCGTCGCGGGCCGACCGGCAGACCTCCTGGGTGACACGGGTCGCCAGACCGCGGCAGGTGTACGCGGCGTCGACCCAGTATCCGAGGCTGGCGCTGCGGAACGGCCCGAGCGCGATGTTGGACAGCGTGGCCTGCCCGACGATGCGCCGGCCGTCGGTGAGATGCCAGCGCTGTACGGACGGATCCGCGAGGCGGTGGGCCTGGGCGCGCGCGGTGAAGAAGTCGGCGGGGCGGTCCGGCTCCCAGGGCCGCATGTGGTCGCGGTTGCGGACGAGGGCCTCGGCGACCAGTTCGGCGTCGTCGGCGGTGGCGGGCCTGAGGCGGATCGTGGAGTCGTGGGCCATCTCCGTACCGTACGTACGGAACGGACGGGCCGGGAAACAGGCCCACCGGCCACATAGGCCCCAGAAAACGCAGGAGCCCCAAGAGCCCCAGGGCCGCACAAACCTCCTGAGGCCGACCGCCCTCAGCCGAGTCCGCCCTCCAGCCTCCCGCCTCCGCCCTCAGACGTCCGCGTACTTCGAGTCCGCCGTAGGGTCCAGCGCCAGCCGGTAGCCCCGCTTGACCACCGTGTGGATCAGCTTCGGCGCGCCCAGTGCCGTCCGCAGCCGGGCCATGGCCGTCTCGACGGCGTGTTCGTCACGTCCGGCGCCGGGCAGCACACGCAGCAGCTCCGCGCGCGAGACCACCCAGCCGGGCCGCCGGGTGAGCGCGCGCAGCAGGGCCATCCCGGCGGGCGGCACCGGCCGCAGATCGCCGTCCACCAGCACCGCGTGGCCCCGGATCTCGACGCGGTAGCCGGCGACCGGCAGCGTACGGGCCCGGCCGGGCAGCTCCGCGCAGAGCACCTGCACCAGCGGCCCGAGCCGGAACCGCTCCGGCTGTACGGTGTCGATGCCGCGCGCCTGGAGCGGCAGCGCGGTGACGGGGCCGACGCATGCCGCCAGCACGTCGTGGTGCAGGGCCGTGAGCAGATCGGCGAGCTGCCCGCGTTCGTCGGCGCGGGAGAGCAGCGAGGCGGCGGCGGGCGCGCTGGTGAAGGTGACGGCGTCGACGGCGCGGGCGACGGTCGCGTCGATCAGCCGGTCGACCGGCGCGAGGTCCTCCGGCGGCATCCAGCGGTACACGGGGACGACGACGACATCGGCGCCCCCGGCCCGGAGCGCCTCCACGAACCCCGGCAGGGGCTCGCCGTGCAGCTGGAGCGCGATCCGGCGGCCCTCGACGCCCTGCCCGAGGAGGCGTTCCAGCACCTCGGCCATGGATTCGGAGCTGGGCGACCACTCCTCGGTGAGTCCGGCGGCGCGGATGGCGCCTTTCACCTTGGGTCCGCGCGCGAGGAGTTCGACACCGCGCAGACAGGCGAGCAGGTCCTCGCCGTACCCCCAGCCGTCGGCGGCCTCCACCCAGCCGCGGAAGCCGATCGCCGTGGTCGCGACGACGATGTCGGGGACGTGCGCGATCAGTTCCTTGGTCGCGGAGAGCAGCTCCGCGTCATCGGCGAGCTGCACGATCCGCAGGGCGGGCGCGTGCACGACGGTGCCGCCGCGCCGCTTGAGCAGCGTGCCCAGCTCGTCGGCGCGCCGGGCCGCGGTGACCCCGATGGTGAATCCCGCGAGCGGACCGTGGCGCTGACCGTCCATACCTCTCCCACCTGACGACGCTGCTGACGGCACAGGACCCGTCGGCGTACCGAGCCTGCCAAGGATGCGTGACGGGCCCGGTACACCGGAATTTCACCCACGTTACGTCGGGCGGCCTCACACCTCCGAGTAGCTGAGCCGGGACCTGCCGCTCTCGGCCGGGACGGCCGCCTCGGCGGCGGGGGCCGGCTCGCGAAGGTATACCGCCCAGGTCAGCGCGAAGCACGCGACGTAGAAGAGCAGGAAGACGACGAACGCGGACGTTCCGGTGCCCGCCGTCATGAAGGACTGCCGGAAGGCGAGGTTGATGCCGAGGCCGCCGAGCGCGCCGACGGCTCCGATGAGCCCCATCGAGGCGCCGGAGAGCCGCCGTCCGTAGGCGTCGGCGGCGGCGCCGGCCATGCCCTTCTCGACGGCGCGGGCCCGGAAGATGCCGGGGATCATCTTGTACGTGGAGCCGTTGCCGAGGCCGGTGAGCAGGAAGAGCGCGACGAATCCGACGAGGAAGACGGTGAGGGACTCGATGACGGAGGCGAAGACCACGACGCCGGTCGCGAGCGCCATGGCCGCGAAGTTCCAGAGGGTGATGCGGGCGCCGCCGTACTGGTCGGCCAGTTTGCCGCCGATCGGCCGGATCAGCGAGCCGAGCAGCGGTCCGATGAAGGTGAGCGACGCGGCCTGGAGAGGGGTGCGCCCGAACTGGGTCTGGAGGACCAGACCGAAGGCGAAGCTGTAGCCGATGAAGGAGCCGAACGTCCCTATGTAGAGGAGGGACATGATCCAGGTGTGCCGGTCGCGCAGGGCCTCCCCGGCGGCGCCCGCGTCGTTGCGTACCGGCGCGAGGTTGTCCATGAACAGCGCCGCGCACACGGCGGCCACGACGATCAGCGGGATGTAGACGCCGAGGACGATGCGCGGGTGGGTGGCCCCGGCGGTGCCGATGACCAGTAGTCCGATCAGCTGGACGACGGGCACGCCGATGTTTCCGCCGCCGGCGTTGAGGCCGAGGGCCCAGCCCTTCTTCCGGAGCGGGAAGAAGGAGTTGATGTTGGTCATGGACGAGGCGAAGTTCCCGCCGCCGACGCCGGTGAGCGCGGCGACGGCCAGGAAGGTGCCGTACGAGGTGCCGGGCTCCATGACGAGATACGCGGCGCCGGTCGGCAGCAGCAGCATCAGCGCCGAGAAGACGGTCCAGTTACGGCCGCCGAAGCGGGCGACGGCGAAGGTGTACGGGACGCGTACGACCGCGCCGACCAGGGTGGCGGTGGCGATCAGGAAGAACTTGCCGGCCGGGTCGACGCCGTACTCGGGCCCCATGAACAGGACCATGACCGACCAGAGGGTCCAGATCGAGAACCCGATGTGCTCGGAGAGTACGGAGAAGACGAGATTGCGCCGGGCGACGCGCTCGCCGGTCTCCCGCCAGAAGGTCTCGTCCTCGGGGTCCCACCGCTCGATCCAGCGGCCGCGGCGGCCCCCTTCGGGCGGTGCGGGGGTGGTGGTCGGGGCAGTCATCGCGCGCCTCCCGGACGGGATCGAATGGTGAGCCCCGACCGTAGGGACACCGCGTTTCGGCCCGGTGCCGCCGGGTGACCGGTGCGAAACCTTGCTCTCACCCGGGGGCGCGGACCGCTGTGAGCGCTTTCACCAGCGCCTCAACCTCACTTACGGCTCAGATCCACCCGCGGCTCACCCATGGCTCACCCGCGGCTCACCCATGGCTCACCCGCGGCTCACCCATGGCTCACCCGCGGCTCACCCTCGGCTCAGCCCGAGGACGCCGGCAAGCCGCCGCCACCCCTCCACCGGAAGCCCGGTGGCGGCCCCGTCCCGGACGATCTGAAGGGCGAGATGGTCGGCGCCGGCGGCGAGGAAGGCGTCGATACGGTCGCGTACGCGCGCGTCGTCGCCCCAGGCGTAGACGGCGTCGATCAGCCGGTCGCTGCCGCCGCCGGTGAAGTCGTCCTCGGTGAAGCCGAGCCGCAGGAAGTTGTTGGTGTAGTTGGGAAGCAGGAGATACCGGGAGAAGTGCTCACGCGCGGCACTGCGCGCGATCTGCGGGTCGGTCTCCAGCACGACCTTCAGATCGGGCGCGAGCAGCGGCTGCGCGCCCAGGATCTCGCGGGCCTCGGCGGTGTGCTCCGGCGTGACGAGGTACGGGTGCGCGCCCCCGGCCCGGTCCCGGGAGAGCCGGAGCATCTTCGGCCCGAGCGCCGCGAGCACCACCCGCGAGGCGGGCACCCCGGCCGCGTCGAGCCCGTCCAGATACTCCACCATCGCGGAGTAGGGCCGCTCGTACTGCGCGGCGAGCTTGGCGTGACTGGCCCCGATCCCGAGCACGAACCGCCCGGGATGCGCGGCCTCCAACTCCAGGAACCGGGCGCCGACCTCGGCGGGCGTGTGCTGCCAGATGCTGAGGATCCCGGTGGCAACGACGATCCCGGCAGACCCCTCGACCAACGGCGCCGCGTCCCCCACCCCAGGACTCCCCCCGAACCACACACCCCCGTACCCCAACGCCCCCAACTCAGCAGCGGCCACACCCCGCTCCCCCGCCCCCACGGTATGCAACTCCGAACTCCAGATCCCGTACCGGCCCATGGCGTCCCGCAGAGCAACCATTTCTTGTCTCCCAGATGTCCCAGAGGATGCGTCGGTCAACAATCACTCCAACCCCCCAAAAACACCCCGCATTCCACCCACCCCACCCCCCAACCGAACCAAATGGCCGAACCCCGGCTACCGGGCTCGGCGGCCACTGAAGCGCTCTTCCCGAAGCCACCCGACCAGGAATTCCCACTCCGCCGTGGGGTACGGCCCGACACAGCACCCACAGGGGCAGGCCCCGGACGTGCGGATGCCGGGAACCCCGAGCACGGACCCCAGCACCAGCCGAACCAGCAACCAGCCCCGCCGGGCGAAGGCACGCCGACGGCCACGCCTACCGTTCACAGGCCGCCGCGCCGATCTCTGTGGGCCCTTCGCCATGATCCAAGGCCACGTCACCCGGACACCACCGCCCAGACAGCCTTGCCGACACCGTCACGGCCGGCGACACCCCATGAGTCGGCAACCGCCTCAACAATCAGAAGCCCCCGCCCAGCACAGGCACCGGGCGAAGCGTCCTGCACCTCCGGCCGCCGGGAACAGGCGTCATGCACCTCAAGACGCACCCCACCACCGGGCAGCGCCAGGAACCGCGTCTCGACCTCCCGCCCGGCCGGCACGTGCGCGTGCCGTACGGCATTGGTGACCAGCTCCGAGAGCACGAGCACGGCCGCCTCCTCCACCGAACTCAGTCCCCACAGCGCCAGCGCCTTCCGCAACTCCGCCCGCGCGAGCCCAACGGACCGTGCGTGCCGCTTCCACCTGCGCACCACCGGAGCCCGGCTCACCGCACCGCCCCCGTGCCCGACCCCTGCGCGGCCAGCCACTCCGTCCGCATCAGCAACCGCCGCCTGTACTGCTCCACCCGCTCCCGGCGCTCGACATCCCGCCGGGAACACGGCCACAACAACGCGCTGTGCACTCCCCGCCCCGAGGACCAACAGCCATGCACAAACACCAGCCGAGGCCGAAACTCCACAGGACGCTTCGGAGGGAAGACCACCAGGCAACAGGCCACCCGCCCGGGTTGACGCCGTCGAACGGCCGGAAACAAGCCGCGTAACGGCGACTCGAAGAAACGAACGATAGGGTTCACGACGTCTGACGCTCCTTCAAAGCGTTGGACCACGCCCCGGGACGCCCAACGTCGCCGGGGTTCGCGGTATCCAAGGCCAAACCGTATCGCTATTCGCGAAAAGCAGCAAGGTAGTGTGGCGTGTGCGGCACCCAGACGCTCACCTACCGTGTAGAGCGGCACGGCATGGACAGGGAAATCCGTCAACGACACTGTGAGGACGTCATGAGCACCAACGCCGCCGGTCATTGGGTCAGCACCTCCATGCCCTACCTGACACCACAGCCCCCCGGCGGCCCCGACGCGTGGGCCGCCGAGTCCGCGGCACGGGGCCGGCGCGGCGCGCAACGGATCGTCGGGGCCGGCGAGGTCGCGGCGTCCGACGAGGTCGCGGAGCTGCTCGGGGTCGCGCCGGGCGCGTTCGTCGTCGTACGGCGGCGCGTGATGTACCTGGACGACGAGCCCTGCGAGCTGACCGACACCTACTACCCGGCCGCCATCGCCCGCGGCACCCGCCTCGCCGGTACGGCCAGGATCCCTGGCGGCGCTGTCACCCTCCTCGCCGAGCTGGGACACGTGGGCGTACGCGTCCGCGAGGACATCACCGCCCGCCTCCCCACCCCCGAGGAACGCGAAGCCCTCCAAACCGCCCCGGACGAACCGGTACTCCGCCTGACCCGCACCACCCTCGACGGCGAGGACCACCCCATCCAGGCCGACACCATGACCATGCCCGCACACCGCCAACGACTGCGGTACGAGATCAGAATCGGATGACACCCGTGCCCCGGACCACCGCGCCCCAGACCGGAGAGAACAGGCCCGACCGGCGCTCCCTCCATCAGCGGATCGCCGCCGATCTGCGCGACGAGATCATGACCGGAGACCTCGCCCTGGGCGCTGACCTGCCGTCCACCACACGCCTCAAGGAGCGATTCGACGCCTCGAACGCCACCGTGCAGAAAGCGCTGCAACTCCTCAAGGACGAACAGCTGGTCATCGGGCGCGCGGGCGCCGCCGTAACCGTGCGGGAGCATCGGCAGCTGACCGTACGGCCCGCCTCGTCCCTGGACGTCGCGGACCGCGGCAGGCCGTACCCATGGCTCGCGGAGACCGCGAAGCACGGCGGCACAGCCCGCACCAGACTGCTCGCCGTCGCCGAGACGGCGCCTCCCGCCGATGTGGCGGCGGCCCTCGGACTGCCGTCCGGCGGCACCGCACTCCTGCGCCACCAACTGCTGCTCCTCGACGAGCAGCCGGTCGAACTCGTCCACGCCTACTACCCACTGGACATCGCCCGTGGCACCGCCCTGATGGAACACCGCCGCATCCGGGGCGGAACCCCCGCCCTCCTGACCGAACTGGGCCACTCACCCCGCCTCGGCGTCGACCACGTCTCCGCCCGCGTCCCCACCCAGGAGCAGTACGAGGCGCTCCGCCTCCCCGGCGACCTGCCGGTCCTGCGCACACTGCGCGTCGTGTACGGGCCCGACGAGCGACCGGTCGAGGCCACGGTGATGGCGAAGGCAGGCCATCTGTACGAGCTGCGGTACGAGTTCACTCCCGCTTGAGAACCGCCCCGCGCATGCGCCGGCTGCCAGACTCCTCCGTATGCGGCAGCTCATCGAGAACATGGCCCACCGCCTGGCCGAAGTCCCGGGTGTCGTCGGGGTGATGCTCGGCGGGAGCCGGGCGCGTGGGGAACAGCGGGCGGATTCCGACTGGGATCTGGGGGTGTACTACCGGGACACGCCCGATCTCGGCGCGTTGCGCGCGCTGGCCGGGCCCGGGGTGGAGGTGGCCGGACCCGGGGGCTGGGGGCCGTGGGTGAACGGGGGCGCGTGGCTGCGGGTGGACGGCGTGGCGGTGGACTGGATCCTGCGGGATCTGGACCGGGTCGAGCGGGTGTGGGCGGACTGCCGTGAGGGCCGGTACGAGGTGGGGACACAGCCGGGGCATCCGCTCGGGTTCTGGTCGCCGTGCTACGCGGGCGAGGTCGCGCTGGGGGACGTACTGGCGGACCCGAGCGGTGAGCTGACAGACCTCCGGCGCCGGACCACCGCCTACCCCGAGCCGCTGCGCGAAGCGTTGATGGCTGGCGCGTGGGAGGCGGAGTTCCTGGTCGCCGCCGCGATGAAGGGCGCGCACCGGTCGGACACCCTCTTCGTCTCGCTCTGCCTGTCCCGGGCCGTCGGCGTACTGGTGCAGAGCCTGTACGCCGAGGACCGACGCTGGTGCCTCAACGAAAAGGGCGCGCTGGCCGTCGCCGCGACCCTGCCGAGCGCACCGCCCGACTTCGGACCACGCGTCCGCCGTCTCCTGGGGGCACCCGGCGAGAGCGCCGAGGCGCTGACGGCGACGGTGGCGTCGGCGCGGGTGCTGACCGAGGAGACCCTCGCCACGCTGCGGAACCGCATCCGTCAGGAGAACCGGGCCAGCGGAATAAGGGGATGAGGGGATGAGCAAGGAGATAAGGACATGACAGCCGGAGCCGGGCCGTCCGACAATCGGGGCTATGACCTCAGAGCCTCGGCGCTTCGCCATCCGTGTCGTCGTGCCGACCGACCCCGGAAACGAAGGCGTCGAGGTGCGTCCGCTGGCCGACGGTGAGGACATCGTGGAGCGGATGTTCGACGACGGGGCGGCCATGGACCCCCGGGAGCTGCTGTCGACCACCGAGCCCCTCATCGCGGCGGAGGCTCCGCACGAGGTTCGGCTGGCTCAGGCGCGGTGTGCGGAGGGGTGCTGCGGCGCCCTCTACGTGACGATTCGACGCGAGAGTGACCACGTCGTCTGGGGGCCGTGGCGCAATCCCGCCGACGACGGCATGAACCTGCCGGAGCTTCGCTTCGACGCCGTCCAGTACCGGGCCGAGGTCGAGCGGGCGGTGGCGGATCGTGGGTGGGAGTGGCCCGCCCGTACCGTGGCTCGGCTGCTGGAGGCGGAACTCCTCGCCCGTACGGACTGGCTGACGCGCTGGGAGTGCGAACTGCAAGGCGTCTTCGCCTGGCCTGGGGACGGGAACGGGGATCGTGTCGTCCTCCGCCTTCTCCACCCGGGGCGCGCCGCCATCACCGCCGAGCGCCCTTGGCTCCAGTTCCAGCTGAGGCTGGCCGTATCCCCCGGCGACGACCCGTCGGTTCAAGCGGCGCGGCTGGCCGATCAATTGACGGCCGCCGGCGACCCCCGCGCGGCGGCGGAGGTCTGCGGCGGCTCGGCCGACAACGCCGAGCAGCTCGGCTATCCATGGCTGCCCGGCTCGGAGAAGCCGGGCCGTCGGGCCCGCAGGCTGCCGTTCAGGGCGGGGCGGCGGCCGGAGTGACCCCGCGGTGAAGTTCTTGGCTCAGCTGTTGCAGGTCGGGCACTTCTCCGAGCGCTGTGTGCCGTCGTAGTTGACCTTGACCCACCCCGAACCGCCGCAGGTGCCACAATTCGGATCAGCCATGCTCGCTTCCCTTCGTAAAGCCCATCGTTTGAGCGGCGGATACGGTCGGATCGTCCAGCCATACGTACTGCCTTGACCGCGTCACGGTGAATCCGATGCGATCGAGCCCGGGGCTTCCCCTCTCCTTCCAGCCCCGGTACACCTCCTCGGCCTCGTCCCACAGATCGCGCGGCCCTGTCTGTGTGACCCGGCCGGCCTCCACCGTCGCGAGTGACGTCCCGGAGCTGAGCAGTCCCGCGTCCCCGGAGCCGGAACCCGAGCCGGAGCCGGAACTCCCGGTGGCGAAGGGGATGTCTCCCACCAGGTCACCGAGGAGCACCTCAAGCCCCGGTTCGGTGTGTGCGTGCAGCAGGGGGTCCGGGGCGGTGCGCAGTTTTCGGGTACGTGGCTCCGTGCGCTTCAGGCGGCTCACCGGTCGGCGCTGCGCGCGCAGCAGCATGAACGAGCACACCTCGTGGAAGCTCCCGGACGCGGTGCCGTTCTCGCCCACGGTGAGGCGCAGCAGTCGGGTGGCCGGTGCGTGCGGGAGGACGATGACGCCGCCGGGGCGGGTCTGTTCCACCCAGCGGTACGGAATGTCCCGTACCCCGCAGGTGACATGGACCCCGTCGAACGTCGCGGCGGGGTCGGGTATCCCCGCCGTTCCATCGCCGACCACAAGGCGGGGCGCCATGCCGACGGACCGCAGATTCCGCTCCGCGACGGCGGCGAGAGCGGCGTCCACTTCGACCGTCGTCACGTTCTTCTGGTCGCCGGTCACGTACGAGAGGAGCCCGGCGGTCCATCCCGTGCCCGTGCCGATTTCCAGGATCCGGTCGCCCTGCCCGGGCCCGAGCCGCCGGAGAAAGGCCGCGACGAGGGACGGGCTCGAAGCGGAGCACGTGGGTGCGAAGGTCTTCGCCGCGTTCTCGGCGGTGAGCGGGCTCTCCCCGTCGTCGAGTTGCGTATAGATCGCCGCATCCGACGAGACGGCCCGCCACCACACCTCGGGGTCGGCGTCCCGGTCGATCCAGCGCCCGCGCGTCGCGCCGGAACCGGCACCCGCGGGAGTGCCCGCGGCCCACGCCTGCCGAGGGATGAACGGATACCGGGGTACATGAATCAGCGCGTCCGCGAGATGAGCCGTACGCCGTGCCAACGCTTCCACCACGCCCCCCTACCGACAGCCCCTGTCGAGATCGCCGCACTCAGTCACTACACCCAGGCTGCCCACTACGGAGAGTATTCAATCCACCACCCAGAGCGGCAGAGGTGGGCGACAAAGAAGGGGCCTTCCTCGTGTGAGGAAGGCCCCTTCTCGCATGGAGCGCCCGGCAGGCCTTGCACCTACATTTCCCACCGGCAGGTGGGCGTCTTTCCTTGGACCACAGACGCGCGACTTCGTTTGCGTGAACCGAAGTTACACCATGATCATACATGATGTGCGGGCGCTCAATGCCGCCCGGAAGCATGTCGTCCGCCTCGGCCCGGTGCGACACTTCCGCCATGACGGAGACGGAGAAAGGCTCCGAACGGCCCTCCTTCGCCGAGGACTTGGCCGTCGCCGTACTGATCCCGCTGCTCGATCTGGCGGTCGTCCTTCTCGCCCTCTACACACCGCTCTGGGTGTTCGGCCCGAAGGGCCCGCTGCCTCTGCCCGTGGACGTCGTCTACACGCTGTTCCTGCTGATGGTGGTGTTCCTGGTGGTGGCCGCCGGGCGCAGTGTGTACGTGCTGTACCGGCGGCGGTGGCGGGTGGCCGGCACCGTACAGGTCCTCGTCCTTCTGGGGGTACCCCTGCTGCTGGCGCTCACCCGGTAGCACTCCCCCGGTCACCCCTTCCGTCGGCGCGCCTCGATCATCGCCTCCTTGAGCGCCCATCCGTCCGCCACCGGACCCACGTGCCCCAGCTTGTCGGGATTGACCACCGAGTGGATCGCCCGGATCCGGCCGTCGCCCACATCGAGCGCCATGGTGCCGATGACCTTGCCGTCCCGGTCGCGGATGAGTACGCCCGGCAGGCCGTTCACCTCGCGCGCGCCCAGCGTCACATCGATCAGCGCGAGCTGCGGCAGGTACGCGGCGAGCAGCCGGGCCACCTTGTCGGCGCCGACGATGTTCCGGGCCAGCTGCGGCGCCTTGCCGCCGCCGTCCCCGACCAGCTGGACATCGGCGGCGAGCAGCTCCCGCAGACCGTCGACGTCGCCCTCCCTGAGCGCGTCGAAGAACCGTGCCGCCAGCTCCTCGCGCTCCCGCCGGTCCGCGTCGAACCGGGGGCGCCCCGCCTCCATATGGCCCCGCGCCCGTACCGCGAGCTGCCGGCAAGCCGCCTCCGAGCGCCCCACGGCCGGGGCGATCTCGGGGAAGCCGAACCCGAACACCTCCCGCAGCACGAAAACCGCCCGTTCGAGCGGACTGAGCCGCTCCAGCAGCAACAGCGCCGCCATCGACAGCGAGTCCGCCAGCTCCGCCGAGCGCGCCGGGTCCTCGTAGGGGTCGGTGAGCAGCGGCTCGGGCAGCCACTGCCCGACGTACCGCTCCCGCCGTACGCGGGCCGAGCGCAGTACGTCGATCGAGATCCGGGTGACCACGGCCGAGAGGAACGCCTTGGCCGACGCGGGACGGGTCGGGTACGTCTCGTAGCGCAGCCAGCTCTCCTGGACCGCGTCCTCGGCCTCGCTCACGCTGCCGAGGATCCGGTAGGCGATCGAGAACAACAGCGGCCGCAGCTCCTCGAACTCCTCGGTCCGAGTGGTCTGGGTGGCCCCGTTCTCCCGCGTCATCGCGACTCCTCCCTGAAGATGCTGTCCTCAGGACACGGGACGAGACAGCCCCTCCGTCCGTGACATGCCCGGACGTTACGGAGCGCTACGCCTTGGCGACCTGCTGGATCCGCACCATGTTGCCCGAGGGGTCACGGAACGCACAGTCCCTCGGGCCCCAGGGCTGGTCGGCCGGCTCCTGGAGCACCTCGGCGCCCGATGCCCGTACCCGCTCGAAGAGCGCGTCCAGGTCGTCGGTGCTGAAGCCGACGTTCTGAAGGGCACCTTTGGTGACCAGCTCCTGGAGCCTGTCGCCGTCGGCCTGGGAACGGCCACCGTGCGGCTGCGAGAGCACGATCTCCAGGCCGGGCTGAGTGGGGCTGCCGAGGGTGACCCAGCGGAATCCGCCGGAAGCGACGTCGTTGCGGACTTCGAGGCCGAGTGCGTCGCGGTAGAAGCCGATCGACTCATCCGGGTCGTTTACGGTGATATGCGCATACTTGAGTGCGATGTTCATGCCGCCCACGTTAGGCGGCGGCCGTGCGGCCCGCTTCTTGAATCCTGCTCGACGAATTCGACGGGTTCGACGGGTTCGACGGGTTCACCGAGGACCCACCCCCCGGCTTCCTCGTCGGGCGCGTCTGCGTCTTCGCCACGCACGGCGGCATCGCCACCACCGCCGAGTGCTCCCGGCGGCGGTACGCGCTCGGTGTCTCCCCCACCAGCTCGCTGAAGCGCGAGCTGAACGAGCCGAGCGACGTACAGCCCACCGCCATACACGCGTCCGTCACGCTCATCCCCCCGCGCAGCAGCGCCATCGCCCGCTCTATCCGGCGGGTCATGAGGTAGCTGTACGGCGTCTCCCCGTACGCCGCCCGGAAGCGTCGCGAGAAGTGCGCCGGCGACATGAGCGCGCGGCGCGCCATCGCGGGCACATCGAGCGGACGCGCGTACTCGCGGTCGATCAGATCCCGCGCCCGGCGCAGGTGCGCGAGATTGGCAAGCTCTTCCGGGGTCATGAATCGAAGCTACCACCGCCCACTGACATCACCCCTGACCTGCATGAACAGCAAAACAACGGTGCCCGCTCGCCTTCCCCGGAGGGAGACGAACGGGCACCGCCGGCAAGACCGAGGACCAACCGCCTCAGCGGCGTCTGCGCGCCCCCGTGCCCGCCCCATCCTTCGCCGCGTCCCTTGCCGCATCCTTCGCCGCGCCGTTCGGCCACCACCTGGGCCGCCGTTTCGCCGCCACGTCCTCCACCCATCCCATCGCCAGGATCGCCAGCCCGATCAGCGGCCAGACCAGCACCAGCGGCAGCACGTCGTACGAGGCGTTCAGCTCCGAGGAGTACGCGTCGATGCCGGGGATGTTCCAGAGCTGGTCGATGAGCGGGAACGTCGCCAGGATCATCAGGTTGTGCCAGAGGTAGATCGTCACGGCCCGGTTGTTGGCGAGCGTGACCACCGAGTCGAACTGCGCCAGCCTCCCCGGCAGTTCCTTCCAGGACGGTGAGTACTGGAGCAGGATCGCGCAGAAGCCCAGCGACCAGGCCGCCTGGGCCAGCGGGATCTCGTCGAAGTTCCAGCCCTCGTCGGTGAGATGCCCGGCCGCCCACCACAGGGCGAAGGCCATCAGGAAGAAGGACAGCGAGACGGTGAGATAGCGCGGCACCTTCTGGAACAGGCCGTCGTTGTGGGCGAAGCCGAGCACCCAGCACGCGCCGTAGATCGCGAAGTCGATGACGATCTGCCCGGCCTCACCGGGGATGGTCACCAGCTCGCTGCTGACGATCGCCGTCAGCACGACCGGGAAGAGCAGCGTCACCCACGGCAGCCGGCGGAACGCCCGCAGCAGCAGCGGCGACAGCAGGACGAACCACAGATACGCGCGGATGTACCAGAGCGGCCCGGCGACATCCTCCGCCCAGGTCGTGTCCAGATACGCGCTGCTGCCGTCGCCGCTCTCCTCCGGATACGGCGGGGCGCCCAGCGGGAGGAAGTAGTTGGCCAGTTTGAGGAACCACCAGACCCCCTCCTCCCGTACCGGCTTCCAGCCCATCACGAACATCAGCGGCACGGTGAGCACCGCGAACGCCCACATCGGCGGCAGCAGCCGGCGGAGCCGGCTCCGTACGACGCTCCAGGGGGTACGCCGCGACAGCGACCGCGCCATCAGCGACCCGGCCAGCGCGAACATGACGCCCATGGACGGGAAGAGGATCGTCAGCCAGGCCCAGCCGAAGATATGGAAGACGACGACACGGACCAGCGCGATGGCGCGCAGCAGGTCCAGATAACGGTCCCGGCCGCCGCCACCACCGGAGGAGGGCTTCTCAGCGGCCTCCGCCACGACGGCCGCATCCGCCGTATCGACCGGAACAGGCGGAACAGCCGGAACAGCCGGAACAGAAGGAGACGGTCCAACGCCGCTCATGCCACCGGCCTCCGGTCCTTCTCCACACCGCTCCCCGACGCGGAACTCGCCGCCGAACCCGCCCCCGGCGCCGCCTCCACCACACCCGTACGGCGCAGCTTCTGCCACCGCAGCCGGCCGCCCGTCAGCGCGGTGATCCACGACTGGAGCAGCACCACGTACATCAGCTGCCGGTACAGGATCTGCTGGAGCGGCAGCGATATCAGATGCGTCATCCGTTCCTTGTCCAGCCGGAAGGCGTACGCGGCGCACACCAGCTGTACCGCCAGCACCCCCAGCCACGCCCCGATCGTCTTCTCCGTCGGGCCGAAGACCAGCCCGTACAGCAGGAACACGTCGATCAGCGGCGCCAGCAGCGGCGCCAGGACCATGAACAGCGAGACCAGCGGCAGCCCGACCCGGCCGAAGCGCCCGGAGGGGCCGCGTTCCAGGAAGGCGCGGCGGTGCTTCCAGATGGCCTGCATCGTGCCGTAGCTCCAGCGGTAGCGCTGGGACCACAGCTGCTGTACGGACTCGGGCGCCTCGGTCCAGGCGCGGGCGCGCTCGGCGTAGACGACGCGCCAGCCGTCCCGGTGCATGGCCATGGTGATGTCGGTGTCCTCGGCGAGGGTGTCCTCGCTCATCCCGCCGACGCGCTCCAGCGCGGTCCGCCGGAAGGCGCCCACCGCGCCGGGGATGGTGGGCATGCAGCCGAGCATGTCGTACATACGGCGGTCGAGGTTGAAGCCCATCACGTACTCGATGTGCTGCCAGGCGCCGATCAGGGTGTCGCGGTTGCCGACCTTGGCGTTGCCGGCGACCGCGCCGACGCGCGGGTCGCCGAAGGGCTGGACCAGCTCGCGCACGGTGGACGGTTCGAAGACGGTGTCGCCGTCCATCATCACGACGATGTCGTGACTGGCGTGCGCGATGCCGTTGTTGAGGGCGGCGGGTTTGCCGGAGTTGGGCTGGCGTACGACATGGACGTTGTCCAGCCAGAGCGCCTCGACGATGTCCGCGGTGCCGTCGTTGGAGCCGTCGTCGATGACGATGACCTCGATCGGATGCTCGCTCGCCGTCAGGGAGTTGACCGTATTGGCGATGCACTCGCGTTCGTTGTACGCGGGTACGAGCACGGTGACGGGCTCGGTGACGGGCTCGCCCCAGCGGAAGTCGCGGCGGCGGACCTTGCGCGCGTGCGCGAAGGAGAGCACCAGCATCAGGCCGAACCGGGCGATGACCAGGGAGCCGATGATGGAGAGCCCGACGACCAGGATCGCGGTGACATTGCCGGAGAGGGCGACGGCGGCGACCCATGCCTTGCCCTTCCAGAGGTCGACGCCGGTGACCGGGGTGTGGGCGCTGGGGGCGCCGAGGGCCTCGGTGAGGTTGCTGAAGCGGAAGCCGCGCTTCTTCATGTCGGGCAGGAAGCGGTCGAGCGCGGCGACGGTCTGCGAGCGGTCGCCGCCGGAGTCGTGCATCAGCACCAGTGAGCCCTTGGTGCCCTTGGGCGTGGCCCGCTCGATGATCGCGTCGACGCCGGGCCGCTTCCAGTCCTCACTGTCGGTGTCGTTCAGTACCGTGATGTAACCGAGGCTGCCGATGTACTCGGTGACCGGCCAGGTCTTGTTGTCCATCGCGCCGGCGAAAGAGGAGTACGGCGGCCGGAAGATGGAGGAGCGGATGCCCGCCGCGCCGGCGAGCGCCAGCTGGTTCTGGGAGAGTTCCCAGTCGATCCGGGAGGGGGTCTGGAGGGAGAGGTCCGGGTGGTTGAAGGTGTGCAGGCCGATCTCGTGGCCCTCGGCCACCATCCGCTTCACCAGCTCGGGGTAGCGCGAGGCCATGGTGCCGGTGATGAAGAAGACGCCGTGGGCGTTGTGCTGCTTGAGCTTGTCGAGGACCTTGGGGGTCCACTCGGGGTCGGGTCCGTCGTCGAAGGTCAGGACGAGCTGACGGTCGGGGATGTCGAGGGACTTGGCGGGGCCGGTGCCGCGCGCGTCGATGACCGGGCCGCCGCGCAGGATGTGGTCCGGCACCTGCCCGGTGGGCGCGGGGTCCCGGACCCGGTGGTCGGCGAGGATCTCGCTGTGCACATAGCCGCGCAGCATGAGCATGGCGAGCAGTGCGACGAGGATGAGCGAGGGCAGCAGATAGCGCATCGGCAGTCTGCGCCGGGGGCCGCGCGGGCGCTTGCGCGCGCGGGCCCGCTTTCCGGAAGTCGCCATCTAGCGCGCCCCCTTCACGGCCATGGCCTGATCGCCGTCCACCCCGGGCGCGGGCTCCTCGGAGGTGCTCGGCTCCACGGGGGACGCGTCCGGTTCGACGACCGGCGCGGAGGTCGTGGGCACACCGCCGCCGGAGCCGGGCGGCACACTCTCGTCCGGGCCCGGCACCGGGTCCGTGCTGGGCTGCGCCGACATGTCGGCGGAGGGCGAGAACTGGGGCGCGGGGATCGACGAGGAGGGTACGGCCTGACCGGCGGTGCCCACCACGGCGGTGCCCGACGGCCGGGGCACGACGACCGTGCCCGGGTCCGTGGCCGTGGTCCCGGCCGAGGGCTCGACGGGGTCGGCGGTGGCGGTGGGGCTCTCGGTGGCCTCGGGCCGCACCTTGACCGTGTCGGCCTTCTTCTTGTCCGCGCCGGGTATCGGGAGCCAGGGGGCGTTGGAGTCGCCGCCGACGAGGGCCGCGACCACGGTCATGGCGTAACAGGCACACGCGATGGCGACGACCCAGCCGGCTCTCCGGAGCTTCTTGCTCCGCCGCCCGCTCTCATCGACGAACACCGGCCCGTCGGCCGCCTCGGGGCCCTCGGCCGCTATGGCCGGCAGAGCCGCCGTCTCCTCCACGGGCCTGGTGCCCGCGGGGAGTTCGGAGAGCTGACGTCCCAGACCGTCCAGCTCGACGGTGACGTCATTCGGCTCGTATATATGCCCATGAGAGGCATCTTTTCGCCAATTATCCACTGCTGTAGGCACATCCCCCACCACGGAACGATTTGGGCATATACGCAGCATGGTCGGATCTACCACCGGATCGGGTCCCCACCCGAAGCGGACGCCCCCCTACCACATTGCACCCGTGGCACGAATGTAGCCCACGCCGACGGCAGTCAAGTTCCGTTTCCCGTGTTGCCGTGCATCGATGTGATGACAGTGGTACAAGACGAGTGGCACGACAAGAGGCCCCGCTGCCTGAGCAGCGGGGCCTCTGTCCGTTTTGATAAAAAACATGGGAATTGTGGAGATGGCGGGAATCGAACCCGCGTCCAACGGTGCGGAACCAGGGCTTCTCCGAGTGCAGTCCGCTACGATTTTCTCGGCCCCGGAGATCACACGGACAAGTCTCCGACGGGCTCAGTCACTGTTTGATTTCCCTCTGTGTCCCGTGACCGGGCTCAGAGGTTTAGTTCCCTAGTTGATGCCAGGAACCGGGTCGGGAACAGCCCCGGGCTGACACTCCGCAGAGTCTTCGCTAGCTGCTAATTAGGCAGCGAGGGCGAAGGCGGAGGAATCGCGCTTGGAAGTGGCGATTATTGTTTGCGACATATGGTTTACGAGATCATTGCCGCTTCCTCGACTCGCTTCCCCTGCTTCGACATCCGCTGTCGAAACCGATCATCCCCATGTGTTTTTTTCAAAAGCGCCCATTCGCATGAGCGTGTACAGCTCGTACCGCGTAGATGCCGGTAGTGCGTTGTGCGGTACGGATCCCATCCTACGTGACCGACGCGCCACCGTGCCAGCCATTACCCGCGACGCGACCGCGCATACGACCGGCACACGACCGGGCAACACGACTGGGCGCGGGTCAGGCGCGCTGCCGGCGCTTGACCGCCGAGATCGCGCGGTCCGTCTCGCGCCGGTCCTGCTTCTCCCGGAGCGTCTGACGCTTGTCGTACTCCTTCTTGCCCTTCGCCAGCGCGATCTCGATCTTGGCGCGGCCGTCCTTGAAGTACAGCGCCAGCGGCACGATCGTGTGGCCCGACTCCTGCGCCTTCGACTCCAGCTTGTCGATCTCGGCGCGGTGCATCAGCAGCTTCCGCTTGCGCCGGGCGCTGTGGTTGGTCCAGGTCCCCTGGCTGTACTCGGGCACATGGACGTTGTGCAGCCACGCCTCGTGGCCGTCGATCTGTACGAAGCCGTCCACCAGGGAGGCCCGCCCCTGGCGCAGGGACTTCACCTCCGTACCGGTCAGCACGAGTCCGCACTCATAGGTGTCGAGAACGAGGTAGTCGTGCCGCGCCTTCTTGTTCTGCGCGATCAGTTTGCGCCCAGTTTCCTTAGCCATAGTCCCGCCATTTTCGCACCCCCGCGCAACTCTTTTACTCCCCTGCGCCCCGGACCTTCCCGGAGCTACTCCGTGCTTCCCAGACCGCTCAGTACGGTCCTGGCGCGGTCCTCGGCGTTCTTGTTCGCCAGCAGATCCGGGGTGACCCCGCGGTCGTCCACGCTGTGGCCCGCCGGGGTGCGGTAGTGGCCGACGGTCAGCTCGGCGACGGAGCCGTCCGGGAGCGGGCTCGGCATCTGGACCGAGCCCTTGCCGAAGGTCCGCGAGCCCACCGTGACGGCCCGGCCGCGGTCCTGGAGCGCGCCGGTGAGCAGCTCGGCGGCGCTCATCGTGCCGCCGTCGACCAGCACCACCAGCGGCCGGTCCGTCTCGCCGCCCTGCTCGGCGTAGAGGGCCCGCTGCTCGCCCCGTACGTCGTACGTCGCGACGAGACCGCCGTCGAGGAAGGCCGAGGCGGCGGTGACGGCCTCGGTGACCAGCCCGCCCGTGTTGCCCCTCAGGTCCAGCAGCACACCGGCGCCGTGCGGGGCGGCCAGGACGGCGCTGCGTACGCGCTCGCCCGAGCCCTTGGTGAACGAGTTGACCTTGATCCGCCGCGCGCCGCCCTCTATCGCCTCGACGGTGACGGACTCGGTGGAGAGCCGCGCGCGGCGCAGGTTCTCCGTACGGAGAACGCCGTCCCGTTCCAGCCCGAGGACGACGGGGGTGCCCGCCTCGGCGCCCTTGGCGCCCCGCAGCAGCGCCATGACCTCCGTGACGGGCCGCTTGGCCACGCCCGTACCGTCGATGGTCCTGATCAGATCGCCGGGGCCGATGCCGGCCCGGGCCGCCGGTCCGTCCGGATGGACGCGGGTGACCTCTATCCGGCCGCCCGCCGCGCGCCGGGCCCAGAGCCCCACACCGGTGTACTCGCCGTCGAGGGCCTGCTGGAACTCCTCGTACTCGCGCTTGTCGTAGACGGCGCCCCAGCGGTCCCCGCTGCGGCTGACGACCTCCTCGGCCGCCTCCGTGGCCGACTTGCCGTCGGCCATGGCCTGCGCGGCGGCCCGCGCGACCTCGTCGCGGTCCGCCGTGGCGGCCGCGGGGCGTACGGCGGGCCGCGGCGCCGCCTCCTCGCTGTGCGGCAGCGAGTTCGTGGCCGCGGCCGTGGCGAGCACGCTCGCGAACACCAGGGTCAGGGCCGCACCGCGGCCCACACCCCGGGGCTTTCGGTACGACTCGGATCCCGGCATGGCGCCGAGTCTAGGACAACGGACGCCGCCGGAACGGTGCTTGTCCAGTCCACGCCAGGGGCACAGATCACACGCGAAGGTACTTGCGCAGCGCTATAAAGGCGGCTGCGGCGGGCATCAGGAGGCCGATCGCGAGCACCAGAGGCAACTTGGCGAGGACCGCGTCCCAGCCGATGAAGTTGACGAGTTCCATCTTGTCGGCCAGGGCCAGTCCGTGGTCGATCAGGAAGTAACGGCCGAAGAGCAGCATCGTGCAGGCGACGACACCACCGATCAGTCCGGCGAACGCGGCCTCCATGATGAACGGCATCTGGATATAGAAGCTCGAAGCGCCGACGAGCCGCATGATCCCCGTCTCGCGCCGTCTGCTGAACGCCGATACGCGCACGGTGTTGACGATCAGCATCAGCGCGATGACGAGCATCAGCACCATCACCCCGAGCGCGGCGATCCGCATTCCGCTCATCAGATCGAAGAGGTTCTCCAGGATGTCCCGCTGGTCCTGGACGGACTGGACACCGTCCCGGCCGGCGAAGGCCGTCGCCACGACCTGGTACTTCTCCGGGTCCTTGAGCTTGACGCGGAAGGACTCCGGCATCTGGTCCGGGGTGATGGTCGCGGCGATGGGGCTGTCGCCGTACCGCTCCTTGTAGTGCTTGAACGCCTCGTCGGAGGTCTCGTAATGGACGCTCTGCACGATGTCCATCTTCTTCAGATCGGCCTTGATCTGATCCCGCTGCTGACCGGTCACGGCGCCCTTGACGCACTTGGGCGTGGTGGCCGCGTCGTTCTTGTTGCAGAGGAAGATGGAGACGTTGACCTTGTCGTACCAGTAGCCCTTCATCACGTTGACCTGCTCGCTCATGAGCAGCGCGCCGCCGAAAAGAGCGAGCGAGAGGGCTACGGAGACGACGACCGCGAAAGTCATCGTGAGATTCCGGCGGAGACCGACGCCGATCTCCGACAGGACGAACTGGGCGCGCATGGCGTCCTTTCAGCTTTCGATACTCGGTGCGCAGTTACTGGTGACGCTGCTGTCAGTGCTGGTAGCCGTAGACGCCGCGGGCCTGGTCTCGTACCAGACGGCCCTTCTCCAGCTCGATCACGCGCTTGCGCATCTGGTCGACGATGTTCTGGTCGTGGGTCGCCATCACGACCGTCGTACCGGTGCGGTTGATGCGGTCCAGCAGCTTCATGATGCCCACCGAGGTCTGCGGGTCGAGGTTGCCGGTCGGCTCGTCCGCGATCAGCAGCATCGGCCGGTTGACGAACGCCCGCGCGATCGCGACGCGCTGCTGCTCACCGCCGGACAGCTCGCCGGGCATACGGTCCTCCTTGCCGCCGAGACCGACCAGGTCGAGGACCTGGGGGACGGCCTTGCGGGTCTCGCCGCGCGGCTTGCCGATGACCTCCTGCGCGAACGCGACGTTCTGCGCGACGGTCTTGTTGGGCAGCAGGCGGAAGTCCTGGAAGACCGTGCCCAGCTGGCGGCGCATCTGCGGCACTTTCCAGTTGGACAGGCGCGCGAGGTCCTTGCCGAGAACGTGCACCATGCCGTGCGTGGTGCGCTCTTCGCGGAGGAGCAGTCTCAGGAAGGTCGACTTGCCGGAACCGGACGAGCCGACCAGGAAGACGAACTCCCCCTTCTCGATTTCGAGGGAGACATCACGCAGGGCGGGGCGGTTCTGCTTCGGGTAGGTCTTGGAGACGTTGTCGAATCGAATCACGGGATGCACCACGGTCGGCCGGGAGTAGGTGAGCGAGACCTTACGCGAACCCGACCGGCGCGCGCAGTCCGCGTCCGGGGTTGGAGGGGCGCGCGGGCCCGCGCATGGGCGATTTATCACGGATACGGACGGGCCGCCAGTGGTACCCGGCCATCGGATTCCGGCCGATCGCGCCGAAACGGCCAGGAACTGGCACAGTGGAGGAGGGGAACGGTCGTGTTCCCCCGAGCGTTGAGCGGAGTGACACGTAAGCGGCTCCGCCGCGTGGTGAGGAGGAATGCGCATGACCTACGACCGATTGGTGTGCGCCAACTGCGCGGGACCGGTGGCGGAGGGCAGGTGCCGTGTGTGCCGCGCCCACCGGGAGCGGCTCCAGCAGCAGGGCCCCCTCGGCGGCCTGAGCCCGGTGGCACTGCTGACCCTGCTGGTGCTGCTGGTGGCGGCGGTGGCGCTGGTCGCGACACACCAGCCCGCGTGAGCCGCGACACACCCACGGACGAGTACGAGCAGGAAAGGCGAGGGCCCGGACGCTGATTCAGCGTCCGGGCCCTCGCTTCCGCTTACGCGTCCGTACCCCGCGGGCACGTTACGTGACGAGGCGCGTGGTGTACGGGCCTCAGGCGGCCGTGGCGCCACCGGCGAGCAGACGCGGCAGCATCCGGAAGCCGATGCCGCCCGCGATCATCGTCGCGGCACCGATGATCAGGAACGAGGTCTCGGCGGCGCCGGTCTCGGCCAGCTCCTCCTTGACCTCACCCTGCTGCACCGGCTGCGAGCCGACGCTGTCGGTGTCGGCGCCGTTGCCACCGGTCGTGGTCTGGCCGCCGGCCGTCGAGGACGAGGCGCCGTCGGTGGAGCCACCGGTGGTGCCGGTGGTGCCGCCCGAGGTGGTAGTGCCGCCGTCGGTCCCGCCGTCGGTGCCGGTGGAGCCGGTCGTACCGGTGGAGCCGGTCGTGCCCGTGCTGCCGGTCGTGCCGGTGGAGCCGGTCGTACCCGTGGAACCGGTCGTACCGGTGGTCCCGCCGTCGGTGGTGCCACCGTCGGTCGTGGTCCCGCCATCGGTCGTGGTCCCGCCGTCGGTGGTGGTGCCACCATCGGTCGTGGTCCCGCCATCGGTGGTGGTGCCACCATCGGTCGTGGTCCCGCCATCGGTGGTCGTGCCACCATCGGTCGTGGTCCCGCCGTCCGTCGTACCGCCGTCGACGCCGCCGTCGACGCCACCCGGGTCGCCGCCGCCGTCGGTGGTGCCGCCGTCCGTCGTACCGTCGTCGTCACCGACACCGAGACCGGCGTCGGCGGTGACGGACACGCCCGTACCGGCGGCCTGAGCGATGCCCGCGATGGTCAGCGAAGCACCCGCGGCGATCACGGCGCCGGCCGCCACACGCGCCACGCGGATCCGCGTCTTCTTTGTCATCTGGTTGCTACCCCCAGTAGGTCATTCGTCAGTGGTGCAGCGTCCGGGCCCGTGGCCGCTGAGGGGGTCCGTACCACTCCGCCCCCGGTCACACACGACCCGGAAATTCGCATGCCAAACGTCAGAGTTCCCGTTTTCCAGATACGCGTCAAGGTCGTTGCGGGCGCGATGACCGTTAACGGAACACTTGTCCGGCCTGTGGGGTTGCAACTGTGACATAAAAAGGGAACTGCCGCTCTGTACGCGACAGTTCCCTCACTATGTTTGTCGACAAAGCGCGAATTTAGCGTTCCTGCTGCTTGCGCCAGCGAATTCCGGCTTCCAGAAAGCCGTCGATCTCGCCGTCAAGTACCGCCTGGGGATTACCCACTTCGAAGTCCGTGCGCAGATCCTTGACCATCTGGTAAGGGTGCAGAACGTACGAACGCATCTGGTTGCCCCACGAGTTGCCGCCGTCGCCCTTGAGCGCGTCCATCACGGCCTGCTCCTCCTGGCGGCGGCGTTCGAGCAGCTTCGCCTGGAGGACGTTCATGGCGCTCGCCTTGTTCTGGATCTGGGAGCGCTCGTTCTGGCAGGAGACCACGATGCCGGTCGGGATATGGGTGATGCGTACGGCGGAGTCGGTCGTGTTGACGCCCTGGCCGCCGGGGCCCGAGGCGCGGTAGACGTCCACGCGCAGCTCGGTCTCGTCGATCTCGACATGGTCGCTGGACTCGACGACCGGGAGCACCTCGACGCCCGCGAAGGAGGTCTGGCGGCGGCCCTGGTTGTCGAAGGGCGAGATACGGACCAGGCGGTGGGTGCCCTGCTCCACGGAGAGCGTGCCGTACGCGTACGGCGCCTTGACGGCGAAGGTGGTCGACTTGATGCCGGCCTCTTCCGCGTACGACGTCTCGTAGACCTCGGTGCCGTAGCCGTTCCGCTCGGCCCAGCGCAGATACATGCGCTGGAGCTGCTCGGCGAAGTCGGCGGCGTCGACCCCGCCCGCCTCGGCGCGGATGTTGACGAGCGCCTCGCGCTCGTCGTACTCGCCGGACAGGAGGGTACGGACCTCCATCTCGTCCAGCGCCTTGCGCACGGACGCCAGCTCGGTCTCGGCCTCGGCGCGGGTGTCGGCGTCGTCCTCGGCCTCGGCCAGTTCGAAGAGGACTTCGAGGTCGTCGATACGGCCGCGGAGCGCCTCCGTCTTGCGGACCTCGGCCTGGAGGTGCGAGAGCTTGCTGGTGATCTTCTGCGCCGCCTCGGGGTCGTCCCAGAGGGACGGCACCGCTGCCTGCTCCTCCAGTACGGCGATGTCGGCCCTCAGTTTGTCGAGGTCCAGGACGGCCTCGATCGACCCCATGGTCGAGGAGAGGGACTTCAGCTCTTCGGATACATCGACGACTGCCACGCACCCAGCCTAACGGCTGGCCGCGCGAACCCCACCCCCGCCGGTGATTCCCGCCGGTGGGCCCGACTGACCTGGCGCACGGGTCACAGCGCGCGGGTCACGGCACCGGGGACATCGTCTGCTTCGAGTCGCCCGGGGCTCCGTCCGTACCGTTGCCGCCCGTGGCCAGCCAGCCGCCCACCCCTACGGCCGCGATCAGCAGCACCGCCGCCGCGCCCAGCGTGATCCGGCGCTTGCGGACCGTCTCCGCCTTGTGGCGGGCCGAGCCCGGCCGGCGCTGTCCGGACGGGCGCGGGGCACGGGCCGTGCCGCGGGCGCCGCCCGCCAGCTCGTCGGGGGCCGGGACGCGCATGCTCGTATGCGTGTCGCGGTTGGAGTCGGGGGCGGCGCCGGGCACCAGCGGGACCGCCCCCCGGCGGCGCGGCTCCGTCTCGGCGGCGGGCCCCGGCTCCCGGTCGTCGTAGGGCTGCTGGGTGGGCTCGCCCTCCGGCTCGTCCACGTCCAGCGGGGGTATGCCGGCCAGCGTCGGCAGCTGCTCGCGCAGCCGGTCCGCCAGCTCCGAGGCGCGCAGCCGGGAGGCGGGGGCCTTCGCCAGGCACTGGACGAGGAGCTGCCACAGCTCCTCGGGGATGCCGGGCAGCGGGACGACGGTCTCGGTGACATGCCGGCGCAGTACGGCGCCGGGGTGGCCGCCGCCGAACGGCGTGAAGCCGGCGAGCAGCTCGTACAGGACCGTGGCCAGCGCGTAGATGTCGACGGCGGCGCGCGGCGGGAGGCCCTCGACGATCTCGGGGGCCAGATAGTCCGGCGTGCCGATGATCTTGGACGCCTTGGTGCGCCGGGGGGTGTCGATCAGTTTGGCGACGCCGAAGTCGGTGAGCAGCGCGGGATGCGCGCCGCCCGGGCCGAGCGGGCCTTCCATGTCGAGCAGGATGTTCTCGGGCTTGACGTCGCGGTGGACGACTCCGGCCGCGTGCGCGGCGGCGAGTCCGTCGGCGATGTCGGCGACTATGGCGACGGCCGCCTCGGGGGCGAGCCTGCGCTCGCGGTCCAGCCGGGTGCGCAGATCGGTGCCCCGGACCAGCTCCATGACGAGCGCCAGGTCGTTGCCGTCCACGACGAGATCGTGGACGCCGACCACCCGGGGGTGGTCGAGCCCGAGCAGGGCGGTGCGCTCCTGGACGAAGCGTCCGACCAGCTCCTGGTCGGACGCGAGGTCCTCGCGCAGGAGTTTGATGGCGACGGGCCCCTCGGGGCCCTCGCCGAGCCACACCGTGCCGGCGCTGCCCCGCCCCAGGATCTGATGGGCGGTGTACCGGCTGCCGATATTCCGTGCCAAGACTGCTCCCTCAGCGGCTGGCGTTGCCCCCTCAAAGTACGCGGGAATCGGGGTGCTCCGTGCCCCTGTTCACGCCGAGCCCTCGCTACGGCGGACGATTTGCGGCACTCCGGGGCTTCTGTCCCCGAAGTGCCACGGCAGGTGCCACGGCCGCCGGTCAGCCGCTGAAGCTCCGCACCCGCGCCGCCCAGTCCGACACCTTGTCGTAGGCCTGGCCGAGCGCGGAGAAGAAGCCCCGGGTGCTGCCGACCCACTCGGGCAGCGGGGTCAGCGTCCACAGGAGCCAGCAGCCGACGAAGAGCAGGATCACCATGAACAGGCAGCCCTTGAGGCAGCCGAGCCCGGGGATCTTCATCGGGTTGGAGCTGCGCTGACGCGGCTCGCGCGGCGGGCGCGGTTCGCGCTCCGGGCGGGGCGCCGGACGCGGGGGCTCCTGCTGGGGCGGCGGCTGGGGCGCGAACCGCTGCTGCTGCTGTTGCGGTTGTTGCTGCTGTTGCTGTTGCTGGGACCGCTGCGACCGGCGCTGCGACCGCTGGGGCTGCTGCTGGGGCGGTGGCTGCTGGGGCGGCGGTCCGTACTGCTGCTGGCCCTGCGGGGGCCCGTACTGCTGCTGCCCGTAAGGCTGTTGCCCCTGCTGCGGGCCCTGCTGCTGGCCCTGTTGCGGGTACGGGGCCTGCTGCGGCGGGTGCGGAGGCTGCTGGGGCTGGCGCTGCGGGCGGCGGCGCAGCGGGTCCTCGCTCGGGTCGAGGTACTGGACCTGCGTCTGCTCGTTGCGGTCGCGCGCGGCCTGGAGCTGGCCCTGCCACGGGTGCGGTCCGTCCGGCTCGGCCGGCGGTACGGGCGGCATCATCGCGGTCGGTTCGGCGCCGCCGGGCACCGCGCCCGTCGGCAGCACGCTGGTCGCCGCGTTGGGCCCGGTGGTCGGCAGGAAGCTGGTCGCCGCGTTGGGGTCGTACGAACCCGCGTTGCTCGGCAGGACCTGGGTCGGGTCGGCCTCGCCGCCGGGGCTGCCGGGGACCGGCGCGGGCGCCGGGTCCGGGGCGAGGAGCGCGCCGACGCCGAGCGCGGCGCTGATCCCGTCGGGGGTGGCGTGCGCGCCGATCCCGTCCGCGACGACCCGCAGGGCGTGCGCCAGGCTCTGGGCGCTGGGCCGCTGGCCGGGCTCCTTGCGCAGACAGCGCTCGATGACCGTCCACAGCGGTTCGGGCACGTTGCCGGGGCGGCGCGGCTCCTCGCTGAGATGGCGCTGGAGCACTTCGAGCGCGGTCGCGCCGGCGAACGGCGGCTGGCCGGTGACCAGTTCGTACAGCAGGATGCCCGCGCCGTAGATGTCGACGGCGGAGGTCTGCGGGCGGCCCTCGGCGGACTCCGGCGCGACATAGGCCGGGGTGCCGACGAACTCGTGGGCGCGGGTCAGCCCCGGGGAGTCCGCGAGGCGCGCGATGCCGAAGTCGGTGAGCATCGGGTGCAGCTGGTCGCCGTCGCTCTTCAGGAGGACGTTGGCGGGCTTGAGGTCCCGGTGCACGACGCCGTCGTGGTGGCTGGCGGCGAGCGCGTCCGCGATCTGGGCGGTCACCAGGGCGGCGGCGACCGGGCTGAACGGGCCGTTCTCCCGCAGATAGCGGTGCAGGTCGGGCCCCTCGACCAGGTCCATGACGAGCGCGAGGAGATCGCCCTCGACCACCAGGTCGCGGGTGCGGACGATATTGGGGTGGGTGAGCCGGAGCAGTACGGAGCGCTCGCGCAGGAAGCGCATCACCACGTCCGGATCGTGCGCCAGCTCCTCCTTGAGGACCTTGATCGCGACGGTCTCGCCCGGACCGCCGGCCACGGCCGCCTCGGCCCCTGCGGTCTCCCGCTGACGAGCGCGCCACACGGTGCCGGTGGCGCCGCGTCCGATGGGCTCATCGAGCAGATATTTGCTGCCTACGGGCCGCACGCCATGCGCTCCCTGCTGTTCGTGGTCGTCACTCGTCCCGGCCCCGCCGGGATCCGACCCACTGTAGACCGGCCGGACGGATCACCGAGGTGGATGCCGAGTGGATCACAGGTCCGGTCCGTTCGAGGATTCCTTCGAGGATTCCGGGGATTCGAGTGATCTCGAAAGACAGAGACGACGACATCGTACGGATGGTTGCCGGGAAGCGCCGTCGCGGAGGTCACAGACGATCCCAAGCCGTATCGAAGCGGTGTCCAAGCAGGCGATTTTGCGCCAACAGCCGACCATTCAAGATCACTTGTCACCGGTCGCCGGGCGTGTTGTCAGTGGCAGGTGCGAGGATGCCCCCAGCACGCGGCGTGTGGAATGGGGAATGACACCGCCCGTGCCGACCAGTACCGGACGACGCGTCCGTGCGCGGTGGGGGGATGCGGGACCGTGGACATTCCCCTGCCCGGGTACTCCGCGCAGAAGGGACCGCTGACGGCGATGCAGATCCGGCTGACCGTCCTCGCGCCACGCGGCGGCCACGCCGCCGGGCGGCCGTGCGACGTGCTCGTCACCGCGCCGGCCGGGACGGCGCTCGCCGCCGTCGCCTCCGGCCTGGCCACCGCCGCGGCGGGCCCCGACGCCTCCGGCGCCGTCGTCCTCTACTCCGGCCGCGAGCGGCTCGACGCGCAGCGCCGCACCCTGGGCGAGCCCCCGCTGATCGACGGCGCGGTGCTCTCCCTCCAGGTCCCCGGCGAGGACGACACGCCCGAGGAGGACGTCCCGGCCCGGCTCCATGTGGTCGCGGGTCCGGACGCGGGCGGGGTGCATCTGCTGCACGGCGGCCAGATCAGGATCGGCCGCTCCGGCGACGCCGATGTCCCGCTGGACGACCCGGACGTCTCCCGGCTGCACTGCGCGGTGACGGTCGCCGCGGACGGCGCGGTCACGGTCGCGGACCTCTGCTCGACGAACGGGACGACGCTGGAGGGCGTCCGGGTCGGCGAGCGGCCGGTCCCGCTGCCCTCCGGCGCGCTGCTGCGGATCGGTGAGTCCGCGCTGCGCCTGACCACCGGCGCCCGGGCCGCCGAGCGACCGCCCGCGCGGCCGACGGCGCCGGACGGCGAGGGGCATCTCCGGCTCCTCGACCCGGCGGGCCGCACGGCCGACGCGGACGCGGATACGGGTACGGGTACGGAATCGGACGCGCGCGCCGCGGACGCCCACGGCGGCGCGGGCAGCCGACCGTACGGGACCTCGCCGGGCGATCCCGGCCGGGCGTCGTACCGGACGGGGGCGTCGAGCCGGATCCCCGGGCCGCAGTACGGCGCCTCGCGGTACGGCAGCCCGCCGGGCACCCCGCGCGTGCCGGACCCGCGCGCCGAGGACACGCATTACGCCAGTGGCCGCGGCCCCGCCCCGGAGGGACCGGGCGCGTACGAGCCGCGTACGGACCACGGAACGCACGGCGGCAGGGCCCTGACGTACGAGACGTACGACCGGCCGGCGGACGCCACGACGGCGGCCACCAGCCCGGCAGGCACAGGCCCCGGCACAGGCACAGGCACAGGCACAGGCTCCGCCAACGGCCTCGCCCCGGGCCCCGACGGTACGGCGCCCGCCCACGCGCCCGCCACCCACGCCACCACCCCGGCCCCCGCCTCGGCCTCGGCCTCCCGGCGGCAGGACACGCCCCCGCGCGGCACGGAGCCGCCCCGTAACCCCCGCCTCCCCGACGCCCCGGAGGCCGCCGCCACGACCGACCCGCTCGCGGCGCCCGCCGCGCCCGAGGCTCCGGACGCGGTGGCGGCCCGGCGGCGCGGCGGCATAGGCGCCTGGGCGCGCCGCCTCGCCGGTGGCCGGGGCGAGGAGCCGCCCGAGGCCGCCCCGGGACCGCCGGACCCCGCCGGGGCAGTCGGCCCCGCCCCGCGCGCCGAGATCTGGCCCGACCCGGCCGCCGTCCTGCTCACCGCGCTCGGCCCCGGCCCCCGGCTGTGGGAGCGGGGCACCCGGCACGCGGAGGCGTTCGCCGTCCGGCTGGGCACGGCGGACCGGCAGACCGCCGACGGGAGCGGCGCGCTGCCGCTGGTGCCCGTGACGGTCGGGCTGCGCGAGGCGGGCTCGCTCGGCCTGGCCGGTCCCCGCGAGCGGCTGACGGGGCTGGCCCGGTGGGCCGTGGCCCAGCTCGCCGCGCTGCACTCCCCCGCCGATCTGGAGATCGTCCTGATCAGCGCGGACCGCGCGCAGAGCCTGGAGCGGCGGAAACGGGACTGGGGCTGGCTCGGCTGGCTCCCGCACGTCCGCCCGGCGCACGGCCAGGACTGCCGGCTCCTGCTGGCGTACGACCGCGACCAGGCGGCGGCCCGCCTCGGTGAGCTGACCCGCCGGCTCGACGAAGGACCGCTGGGCGCGGGCTGGGCCTCGGCCGACCCGTGGACGGTCACGGAGGCCGGCGCCCGGCACGACGGCCCGCACACCCTGGTGGTCGTCGACGGCGACCCCGGCTCCGCCGCGCTGCGCGAGGCGACGGCGCAGCTGGCCCAGGGCGGCGCCGCCGCCGGGATCCATCTGATCTGTCTGGCCGAGACACCGTCCGCCGCGCCGGACTCCCCGGTCGCGGCGGTGTACGAGACGGCGTGCGCGGCCTCGCTGCCCTTCCGCGAGTGCGGGGCCGTCGCGCTGCTCAGCGGCGATGTGGCCACCGCGCTGCGGCTGCTGCGTACGGCGGTGGGGCAGCCCGCCGGGCATGGCTCGGTCGCCGTGGTGGACGCGGTGTCGGCCGCCTGGGCCGAGCGGTTCGGCCGGGCGCTGGCGCCGCTGCGGGCGGCGGCCGGCAGCGGCCGGGACCGGCCCGCGACGGCGCTGCCGCGCGTCTCCCGGCTCCTCGACGAGCTGGGGCTGGCCCGCGCCACCCCGGCGTCGCTGATGGCCCGTTGGGCGTCCGCGGCGGACCGTACGGACGACTGCACGGTCGTGCTGGGCGCCGGTCCGCGCGGCCCGGTGAGCGTCGATCTGCTGGAGGAGGGGCCCCATCTGCTGATCGAGGGCCCGGCGGGCAGCGGCCGTACGGAGCTGCTGCGGTCGATCGCGGCCTCCCTGGCCGCCGCCGCCCGCCCCGACCGGCTGGGGCTGCTGCTGGTCGACGGCTCGGGCGGCGAGCGCGACGACGCGGCCGGCGGGCTGTCCGTCTGTACGGAACTCCCGCACGCGACGGAGCACTTGGTGGCGTCCGACCCGGTGCGGATGCGCGAGTTCGCGCAGGCGCTGGGCGCGGAGCTGAAGCGCCGGGCGGAGCTGCTGGGCCGGCTGGACTTCGCCGAGTGGCAGCGCGCCCAGGAGACCCGGGACCGCGACCGGGACCGGGTGATCGGCCCGCGCACACCGGGCGGCACGGAGCAGCGGTCGGAGCAGCGAGCCGACCAGCGGTCCGACCAGCGCGCCGACCAACGAGCGGGCAGACGCGGCGAACAGCAGCTCCGTACGGACCCGGTGCGCGCGGACTCCGTGCGTACCGACTCGGTGCGTACGGAGCAGCTGCGTACGGACTCCTTCCGCGCCGACCCGTACAGCACCGACTCCGCCCCACTGGACCGCGACCGGGAGCGCAACCAGGACCGCGACCGGGACCGCCCCCAGGACCGCGTCCGCGAGGACCGCCCGCCCGCCGCCCTGCCCCGGCTGGTCGTCCTGGTCGACGACTTCGACGCGCTCGTCGCGCCCGCCCTCGGCAGTCCGGGCCGCCCCGCCGCCGGCTCCGTCGTCCGGGCGCTGGAGGCGGTGGCCCGGGACGGCGAGCGGCTCGGCGTGCATCTGGTCGCGGCCTCGGCCCGCCCCGAGCGTACGGTCGACACGGAGCTGGCCCACGGCGCCCGGCTGCGCGTCGTACTGGACCTGCCGCCCGCCGCGCCCGCCCCGGACGAACCGTCCCCCGGGCGCGGCCGGCTGGGCCATCCGGACGGCCGGGTCACCCCGTTCCAGGGCGGCCGGGTCACCGGCCGTATCCCCCGGACGGCCACCCAGCGGCCGACGGTCGTGGTGCTGGAGTGGGAGCGGATGGGCGACCCGCCGGCCCGCCGCCCGGTCCGCGAGCTGGGGAACGGTCCGACGGATCTGGCGCTGCTCGCCAGCGCGCTGGAGCGGGCCGCCCGTTCCGTCGACGCCGTCCCTGTCGCCCCGCTGACACCGGCTCACCCATGAAGTCACACCAAGATCCCATACGTCCGTACCGGCACGTCACGAGGCCATCACGATCCGAGAGTTGAGGCCGAGAACGGTATTGCGGCCCCAGGTCACCCGGCGTAGGACTATGCGCACGGGACGCGAGCAGCGCCGCCACGTCACGGCCGCACCGCCGCGCCCGTACGCGTAGACCGTACGCACACGGGAAGAGACGGGGAGTAATGGGCACAACGCGCGAAGCGGGCAAGGCACATGGCATCGGGAGAGGTCCGGGGGCCGGCCGGGGCGGCGCCCGGGACGGCGGGCCGGGGCCGGTCACGCGCCGGGCCGCCGTGGCGCTCGTCGCCGTCGGCGCCCTGTCGCTCGCCCTGACCGGCTGCGGCGACTCGGGCGGCTCCGGTGACGGCAAGGGCTCGGGATCGGGGGGCGGTTCGGCCGATCCGTCGGCCGTCTCGGTCGAACTCCCCAAGCTGGACGGGGAGAAGATCCAGGTCGCGGCCGTATGGACCGGATCCGAGCAGAAGAACTTCACGAAGGTGCTGACCGAGTTCGAGAAGCGCACCGGCGCGACGGTCACCTTTGTCCCCGCGCAGGACCCCATCGTCAACTTCCTGGGCACGAAGATCGCGGGTGGCAGTCCGCCCGATGTGGCGCTGCTCCCCCAGGTCGGCGCGATCCAGCAGGCCGTCGAGAAGAAGTGGGCCAAGCCGGTCGGCGCCGAGGCGAAGGCCCAGCTGGCGAAGAACTACGACCAGGGCTGGCAGGATCTCGGCGCCGTGGACGGCGAGCAGTACGGCGTGTACTTCAAGGCCGCCAACAAGTCGCTGATCTGGTACAACAACGCCGCGTTCGAGAACGCGGGCGCCACCGTGCCGAAGACCTGGCCGGAGTTCCTGGAGACCGCCGAGACCATCTCCGCCTCCGGGGTCACCCCGGTCTCGGTCGGCGGCGCCGACGGCTGGACCCTCACCGACTGGTTCGAGAACATCTATCTGTCGCAGGCGGGCCCGGAGAAGTACGACCAGCTGGCGAAGCACGAGATCAAGTGGACCGACCCGTCCGTGAAGGACGCGCTGACCACGCTCGGCCAGCTCTTCGGCAAGCCGAGCCTGATCGCCGGCGGCACGGACGGCGCGCTCCAGACGGAGTTCCCGGCGTCCGTCACGCAGACCTTCACCGGCGGTGAACAGCCCAAGGGCGCGATGGTCTTCGAGGGCGACTTCGTCAGCGTCAACATCGCGGAGACCGACGCCGAGATCGGTACGGACGCGAAGGTCTTCCCGTTCCCCGCGGTCGGCTCCGACTCGCCGGTGGTCACGGGCGGCGACGCGGCCGTGGCGCTGAAGGACACCAAGGGCGCGCAGGCGCTGCTGACCTTCCTGGCCTCGGTGGACGCCGCGAAGATCTGGGCGGAGTCGGGCGGTTTCCTCTCGCCGAACAAGTCCCTGGACCTCGCCGCGTATCCGAACGACGTCCAGCGCGACATCGCCAAGGCGCTGATCGCGGCGGGCGACGACGTCCGCTTCGACATGTCGGACCAGATGCCGCAGTCGTTCGGCGGTACGCCCGGCAAGGGCGAGTGGAAGGCCCTCCAGGACTTCCTGAAGAACCCGAAGGACATCGCGGGGATCCAGCGGCAGCTGGAATCGGCCGCGGCCAAGGCGTACAAGAGCTGACGGGGTGACCTCACCGACCACGGGGGGCGCCGCGTCCGCGCCGGTACCGGCGTCCGCGCCCGTACCGGCGCCCGCGCCGCCGCCCCCCGCTTCCCGTACGCGCAAAAGCGTGACCGGCACCCGCAAGATCGTCGCGGCGGCCTTCCTGCTGCCCGCGCTCGTGCTGCTCGGCGCGCTCGTCGTCTATCCCATCGGGTTCTCCGTCTACCGGTCGTTCTTCGACAAGGCGGGCACCGGCTTCGCCGGGTTCGGCAACTATGTGGAGCTGTTCACCGACGACACGATCCTGACCGCCGTCAAGAACAACGCGATCTGGGTGGTCGTGGCGCCGACCCTGGCGACCGCGCTCGGCCTGATCTTCGCCGTACTGACCGAACGGGTCAGCTGGGGCACGGCCTTCAAGCTGGTCGTCTTCATGCCGATGGCCATCTCCATGCTCGCCGCGGGCATCATCTTCCGGCTGGTGTACGAGCAGGACCCGGCCCGCGGCGTCGCCAACGCGGTGGTGGTCGGTGTGCACGACACCTTCAGCGACGCGGCCGGCTATCCGCGGGCGCACCCGCTGCCGGTCCATCCCCTGGAGGCGACGGCGGACGACGACGGCGCGTTCGTCACCAAGGAACCGGCGCGCGCCGGTACGCGGGCCCTGCTGCCGCTGGTCGGGGTCGCCCCCGCCAAGATGCCGTCCGACGCGCGCCCGGCGAAGGAGGCGGCGCCGGAGGCGGGCCGGGTCACCGGCACGGCCTGGCTGGACTTCACCCCGGGCGGCGGCGGAAAACCCAATGTCATCGACGCCGCGGAGCTGGGACTCAAGGGGCTCAAGGTGGAGGCGGTGAAGGACGGAAAGGTCGTGGCCGCCACCACGGCACGCGCCGACGGTACGTTCAGCCTCCCGGCGGCGGCGGACGGGGCCCTGCTCCGGCTGCCCGGCGCCAACTTCAAGGAGCCGTACAACGGCGTGACCTGGCTCGGTCCGTCCCTGATCACCCCGGCGATCATCGGCAGTTATCTGTGGATGTGGGCCGGGTTCGCGATGGTGCTGATCGCGGCGGGGCTGGCGAGCGTGCCCCGGGAGCTGATGGAGGCCGCGCGGGTGGACGGCGCGACGGAGTGGCAGGTCTTCCGCCGGATCACCGTGCCGCTGCTGGCGCCGGTCCTCGCGGTCGTCATGGTCACGCTGATGATCAATGTGCTGAAGATCTTCGACCTGGTCATGATCATCACACCGGACTCCTCGGAGGCCGCCGCGAATGTGCTGGCGCTCCAGCTCTACCGCTCGTCGTTCGGCACGGACGCGGATCTCGGGGTCGGCAGCGCCATCGCCGTACTGATGCTGCTGCTGGTGCTGCCGGTGATGCTGTTCAACATCCGGCGCATGCGGAAAGAGAGCCGTCGATGACTCCTCTGACGACCACTCCGGACGTCGCGGACGCCCCGGCCAAGGCTCCGGCCAAGGCCAGGCCGTCCCTCGGCAGCCGGATCGCCGCCCGCGCGGGCGGCGGCGCGGTGCGGGTCTTCCTGGTCCTGGTCGGTCTGTTCTGGCTGATGCCGGCCATCGGCCTGCTGATCTCGTCGCTGCGCGCGCCCTCCGACATCAACGCGAGCGGCTGGTGGAAGGTCTTCACGGCCCCCGCGCAGCTCACCGCTGACAACTACACGCGGCTGCTGGAGAACGGCACGATCACCAACTCGCTGCTCTCCACCGTCATGATCACCGTCCCGTCGACGGTCCTCGTGGTGGTGATCGGCTCCCTCGCCGCGTACGCCTTCGCCTGGCTCGACTTCCCGGGCCGCGACTGGTGGTTCCTGGGGGTCGTGGCGCTGCTGGTGGTGCCCGTACAGGTGGCGCTGGTACCGGTGGCGAAACTCTTCGGCGCCATCGGCATTTTTGAGACAACCTTCGGCGTGATCATCTTCCATGTCTCCTTCGGGCTGCCCTTCGCGATCTTCCTGCTGCGGAACTTCTTCGCGGAGATCCCGAGGGAGCTGCTGGAGGCCGCGCGGCTCGACGGGGCGGGCGAACTGCGGCTGTTCACCCGGGTCGTGATGCCGCTGGGCGGGCCCGCGATCGCCTCGCTGGGCATCTTCCAGTTCCTCTGGGTCTGGAACGACATGCTGGTCGCGCTGATCTTCGCGGACTCCAAGAACCCGCCGATCACGGTCGCGCTCCAGCAGCAGGTACGGCAGTTCGGCAACAACATCGATGTGCTCGCGCCCGGCGCGTTCGTGTCGATGATCATCCCGCTGGCGGTGTTCTTCGCGTTCCAGCGGCAGTTCGTGTCCGGGGTGATGGCGGGCGCGGTGAAGTAACGCCCGGACGGGCCACAAGGGCCACAAGGGGTACGAGCAGGACGAGCGGGCGCCGGTGTGCGCCCGCTCGTTCCGTACGCGCCCACGCTTTTGGTACGCGCCCGTTTCTTACGCGTCGCCCGCCCTTTTGGTGCGCGCCCGTCTACTTCGTGAGCGCGCCGACCGCCGATGCCGCCAGGTCGTCGAGGTACCCCTTGGGCAGATCGCCCCGTACGACCACAAGCCGCCAGTAGAGCGGTCCGATGATCAGATCGAGCGCGCGGTCGGGGTCCGTGCCCTCGGGGAGTTCACCGCGCTCCACCGCCTCGCGGACGATCACGGCGGCGATGCCCTGCTGTCCGTCCAGCAGCGCCGCCTTGATCGCGTCGGAGATCTCCGGGTGCCGGGCCGCCTCCACCAGCAGATCCGGGATGACCTGCGAGGCGACCGGGTGGCGCAGGGCGTGCGAGGCCACTTCGAGCAGGGCGCGCACATCCCCGTACAGCGAACCGGTCGCGGGCGCCGGCAGCCCCCGCGTCGCGAAGGCCGAGACCAGGTCGAGTACGAGCGCCAGCTTGGACTTCCAGCGGCGGTAGACGGCGGTCTTGCCGACCCCGGCCCGGCGCGCGATGCCCTCGATGGACATCCGGGCGAACCCGACCGCCGCCAGCTCCTCGAAGACGGCCGCGCGGATGGCGTCGGTCACGTCCTCCCGGAGCACGGCGGCACCCGCCGGGACACGGCGAGCGGTGCGGGGGTCGGCCGGGGGGCGGGATTCCGTAGTCATCACCGCCGAGCATAGCGGCATCGACGTCACGACGACACGGTTGCGTTGCGACGTACTCCGGCCTACCTTGTCGTTACGACGATACGGACCCGTCCCGGCGCTTCGGCGCCCCATGCACCCCGCTGCCCCGTTGCCTCCATCGCCTCTGTTTGCCTCTGTTGCCTCCCGAAAGCGACACCCGTGAGCCAGACGACCGCCCCGCCCCCCACCCAGGCCCCGCGATCCACCGCCGGGGCCCCTGGTTCCGCCGGCACCGCCGGGACCGACCTCAGCGCCCTGGCCCTCCGCCACGGTCTGACCGTGAGCGGCGCGCGCCCGCCCCTGCCCCAGTACATCGGCCGGCTCTGGTCGCGGCGCCACTTCATCACCGCGTTCGCCACCGCGCGGCTGACCGCCCAGTACAGCCAGGCCAAACTCGGCCAGATCTGGCAGATCATGACCCCGCTGCTCAACGCGGCGGTCTACTACTTCATCTTCGGCGTCCTGCTCGACACCAGGCGCGGGGTCGACGACTTCATCCCGTTCCTGGTCACGGGCGTGTTCATCTGGACCTTCACCTCCAGCTCGATCATGGCGGGCACCCGCGCGATCTCCGGCAATCTCGGCCTCGTCCGCGCCCTGCACTTCCCGCGCGCCGCCCTGCCGATCGGGCTCGCCCTCCAGCAGCTCCAGCAGCTGCTGTTCTCGATGGGCGCGCTCGTCGTGATCCTGGTCTGCCTCGGCCAGTACCCCTCACCCAGCTGGCTGCTCGCCGTCCCCGCGCTGCTGCTCCAGTCGCTGTTCAACACCGGCGTCTCGCTGATCGTGGCGCGGCTCGCCGCCAGGACCCCGGACATCTCCCAGCTGATGCCGTTCCTGCTGCGCACCTGGATGTATGTCTCAGGGGTGATGTGGAGCGTGGACAAGGTGACGAGCAGCGACCATCTGCCCCACTTCGTCACGCTGGCCCTGGAGTGCAATCCGGCCGCCGTCTATATCGACCTGATGCGCTTCGCGCTTGTCGACAGCTTCACCGCCGCCCAACTGCCCCCGCACATCTGGGCCGTGGCGCTCGGCTGGGCCCTGCTCGCGGGCGTCGGCGGATTCCTGTTCTTCTGGCAGGCCGAGGAGGAGTACGGACGTGGCTGAGCCCGGAACCACCCCCACACCCGCCCCCGCGCCCGACAGCGCCGAACCCACCCCCACCGTCGTCGTCGACGGCGTCCACATCACCTACAAGGTCCACGGCACCAAGGGCGGCCGGGGCAGCGCCACCTCCGCCCTCAGCCGGATCGTCTCGCGCCGGGCGGCGCCCGGTGTGCGCGAGGTGCACGCGGTCAAGGGCGTCAGCTTCGCCGCGTACAAGGGCGAGGCCATCGGTCTCATCGGCTCGAACGGCTCCGGCAAGTCCACCCTGCTCAAGGCCATCGCCGGGCTGCTGCCGCCCACCGAGGGCCGGGTGTTCACCCGGGGCCAGCCCTCGCTGCTCGGCGTCAACGCGGCGCTGATGGCCGATCTGACCGGCGAGCGCAATGTCATCCTCGGCGGCCTGGCCATGGGCATGTCGCGCGAGCAGGTCCGTACCCGCTACGACGACATCGTGGAGTTCTCCGGGATCAACGAGAAGGGCGACTTCATCTCGCTGCCGATGCGCACGTACTCCTCCGGGATGGGCGCCCGGCTGCGGTTCTCGATCGCCGCCGCCAAGAGCCATGACGTACTGCTGATCGACGAGGCGCTCTCCACCGGCGACGCGAAGTTCCAGCGCCGCAGCCAGCGCCGGATCGCCGAACTGCGCGAGCACGCCGGGACGGTCTTCCTCGTCAGCCACAGCAACCAGTCCATCCTGGAGACCTGCGACCGGGCGATCTGGCTGGAGTCGGGGACGCTGCGGATGGACGGTCCCGCGGAGGATGTCGTCGCGGCGTACGACGAGTTCACCGGCAAGGGGAAAGACGCCAAGAAGAAGTCCTGAACGGACGACGGAGAAACGAACGACGGCGGGCGTCCGGCTCACCAGGAGCCGGACGCCCGCCATCTCCCCCTCACCTACGCGTCAGCTGCGCGTCAGCTGCGCGTCCGCAGCAGCGTCCGCATCGTCCGCATCGCCACCGACAGATTCGCCAGGTCGAAGGTGTCCGACCCCTGGATCTCGTCCAGCGTGGCGCGCGACCGGCCCAGGATCGCCGCGTTCTTCTCCTCCCACGCCTTGAACCGCTCCTCGGGCGTCGAGTCGCCGTCGCCCACCGCCAGCACATCCGCCGTCAGCGCCGCGTGCGCCGCGTACAGGTCCTCGCGGATGGAGGCGCGGGCCATGGACTGCCAGCGGTCGGCCCGCGGCAGCTCGATGATCCGGTCCATCAGCCGGGTGATCCGCAGCCGGTCACCGAGGTCGTAGTACACCTCGGCGACGGCGAGCGGGTCCTGGTCCGTACGGTCCGCGATCGCCACGACGTCCAGCGCCGGGAAGGCCGACGAGAACCCGGCCACCCGCAGCGCCAGCTCCTCCGGGACCCCCGCGCCGGTCAGCTCGGCCAGGATGCCCTGGTACCACTCCAGCTCGGCGCCGCGCAGCATCGTCGGCAGCTGCGCCCAGACCCGCTCCACGCCCGCGGCGAAGAACTCGATGGTCCCGGCGATCTCCAGCGGCTGCGGCCGGTTGCCCAGCAGCCAGCGCGTACCGCGCTCCACCAGCCGGCGGCTGTGCAGCCTGATCCGGGTCTGCACCTCGGCCGGAACACGGTTGTCGAGCGCCTCGACGGCGTCCCAGACCGCGTTCAGCCCGAAGATCTCCCGGGCCGCGGTCTGCGCCCGTACGATCTCCTCGACCGATGCGCCGGTCTCCTCGCGCAGCCGGTGCAGGAAGGTCGAACCGCCCGCGTTGACCGTGTCGTTGACCAGCACCGTCGTGATGATCTCGCGGCGCAGCGCGTGTCCGTCGATCTGCTCGGCGAAGCGCTCCCGCAGCTGCCGCGGGAAGTAGGCGTGCAGCAGCTTGCGCAGATACGGGTCGTCGGGCAGGCCCGTGTGGATCAGCTCGTCGGCCGTCGTGATCTTGGTGTAGGCGAGCAGTACGGCCAGCTCCGGCTGGGACAGGCCCTTGCCGGTGGCGAGCAGTTCGCGGATCTGCCGGTCGGACGGGAGGAACTCCAGCGCCCTGTTGAGGTGCCCGTCCCGCGCCAGCCGGCGCATGAAGCGCTGGTGCGCGTGGAGCAGCGAGGGCGCCTGCGAACCGGCGTTGCCGAGCGCCGTGTTCTGCGCGTAGTTGTTGCGCAGCACGAGCGCGCCGACCTCGTCGGTCATCTCGGCGAGCAGCGTGTTGCGCTGCTTGACGGTCATGTCGCCGTCCGTGACCAGCCCGTTGAGCAGGATCTTGATGTTCACCTCGTGGTCGGAGGTGTCCACGCCCGCGCTGTTGTCGATGGCGTCCGTGTTGACCTTGCCGCCCTCGCCGTCGGCGCCGCCGCGCCGGGCGAACTCGATCCGGCCGAGCTGGGTCAGCCCCAGGTTGCCGCCCTCGCCGACGACCTTGACGCGCAGATCCTCGCCGTTGACGCGGATCGCGTCGTTGGCCTTGTCGCCGACGTCGGCGTCCGTCTCGGTGGACGCCTTGACGTACGTACCGATGCCGCCGTTCCACAGCAGGTCCACCGGGGCCTGGAGGATCGCCTTCATCAGCTCGGCGGGCGTCAGCTTCGTGACGCCCGGCTCGATCCCGAGGGCCTCGCGCACATGCGCGTTGACCGGGATCGACTTGGCGGTACGGGGGTGGATCCCGCCGCCCTGCGAGAGCAGCCCCTTGTCGTAGTCGGCCCACGACGAGCGCGGCAGCTCGAAGAGCCGGCGGCGCTCGGCGTACGAGGTGGCCGCCTCGGGGTGCGGGTCGAGGAAGATGTGGCGGTGGTCGAAGGCCGCGACGAGCCGGATGTGCTCGGAGAGCAGCATCCCGTTGCCGAACACGTCGCCGGACATGTCCCCGACGCCGACGACGGTGAAGTCCTCGGTCTGGGTGTCGTGGCCCAGCTCGCGGAAGTGCCGCTTGACGGACTCCCAGGCGCCGCGGGCCGTGATGCCCATGCCCTTGTGGTCGTAGCCCGCGCTGCCGCCGGAGGCGAAGGCGTCCCCGAGCCAGAAGTCGTAGGAGAGCGCGACGTCGTTGGCGATGTCGGAGAAGCTGGCGGTGCCCTTGTCGGCGGCGACGACCAGATAGGTGTCCTCGCCGTCGTGCCGCACCACATCGGCGGGGGGCACGACCTCGCCCGCGACCATGTTGTCCGTGATGTCCAGCAGCGCCGAGATGAAGACCTTGTACGAGGCGATGCCCTCGGCGAGCCAGGCGTCCCGGTCGGCGGCCGGATCGGGCAGCTGCTTGGCGACGAAGCCGCCCTTGGCGCCGACCGGCACGATCACCGTGTTCTTGACCATCTGCGCCTTGACCAGGCCGAGGATCTCCGTACGGAAGTCCTCGCGCCGGTCCGACCAGCGCAGCCCGCCGCGCGCGACCTTGCCGAAGCGCAGATGGACACCCTCGACACGCGGCGAGTACACCCAGATCTCGTACGCGGGACGGGGCGCGGGCAGATCGGGGATGGCCTGCGGGTCGAACTTCATCGACACGTAGTCGTGGAACCCGCTGCCGCTGCCGCTCCGGTGCTGGAAGAAGTTCGTCCGCAGAGTGGCCTTGATGAGGGTGAGGAAGGAGCGCAGGATGCGGTCCTCGTCGAGGCTCGCGACCTGGTCGAGGGCCCCGTCCAGCTCCTCCAGCATCGCCTCGGTCAGCTCGATGCCGGCGTTCTGCCGCTCCGGCGACATCCGGGCCTCGAAGAGGGAGATCAGCAGCCGGGTGGTGTGGACGTTGTCGCGGAGGGTGTCCTCCATGTACTCCTGGCTGAACGTCGAGCCCGACTGGCGCAGGTACTTGGCGTACGCGCGAAGCACCATCGCCTGCCGCCAGTCCAGACCGGCCCGCAGGACGAGCGAGTTGAAGCCGTCGTTCTCCGCGGCTCCGGTCCAGACCGCGGCGAACGCGTTCTGGAAGCGCTCGCGGTCGTCCTCCGTCAGATAGTCGCCGCCCCCGGACCCGCCGCCCTGCGGCAGCCGCAGGCCGAAGTCGTAGATCCAGGAGGTCGTACGGTCCGCGCAGCGCAGCTCGTACGGGCGCTCGTCCACGACCTCGACGCCCAGGCGCTGGAGCACGGGGAGAACGGCGGAGAGGGAGACCTGCTCGCCCGAACGGTAGATCTTGAAGCGCCGCTCGCCGGGGCCCGCGCCGACCGGCTCGTACAGGGAGAGCGAGAAGTCCGACGTCGACTTGTCGAGCGCCTCCAGATGGGCCAGGTCGGCCACGGCGGCGCGCGGGGTGTGGTCGGCCTTGTACCCCTCGGGGAAGCCGCCGCCGTACCGGCGCAGCAGCTCGGCCGCGCGCTCCTCGCCGCACTCGGCGTTCAGCGCCTCGCCGAAGGCGTCGGCCCAGGAGCGGGCGGCGGCGACGAGCCGGGCCTCGATCCGGTCCGTGTCGGCGTCGGTGAGCTTGACCAGCTCGGTGCCCCGGGGGACGCGGACCACGAAGTGGAGCCGAGAGAGAACCGATTCTGTGTTCCAGGCGGTGAAGTCGACGCTGGTGCCGCCCAGCTCCTCCTTCAGGATGTCCACGAGCCGCAGCCGGACACCGGTGGTGTAGCGGTCGCGCGGCAGGTAGACGAGGGCCGAGTAGTAGCGCCCGTACTCGTCCTGCCGGAGGTAGAGCCGCAGCCGGCGGCGCTCCTGGAGGTAGAGCACGCTGGTGACGATCGAGCGGAGTTCGTCGACGGGGGTCTGGAACAGCTCGTCGCGCGGGTACGTCTCCAGGATCTGGAGCAGGTCGCGGCCGTCGTGGCTGTCGGGCGAGAAGCCCGCGCCCTTCAGCACCTCGGCGACCTTGCGCCGGATCACCGGGACGCGGCGTACGGACTCGGTGTACGCGGCCGAGGAGAACAGCCCGAGGAAGCGCCGCTCCCCGATGACATTGCCCTTGGCGTCGAACTTCTTGACCCCGACGTAGTCGAGGTAGCTGGGCCGGTGGACGGTGGCGCGGCTGTTGGCCTTGGTGAGGACGAGCAGCTTGTGCTCACGGGCCTTGGCGCGGGCGTCGGCGGGCAGCCGGCTGAAGGAGGGGCTGACCGGGTGGTCGTCGTCGGCCGCGGCGTGGACGGGGTCGGAGCGCAGCACGCCGAGCCCGGTGCCGGGCACGGCGGACAGGGCGTCGCTGTCGGTGAGTTGGTACTCGCGGTAGCCCAGGAAGGTGAAGTGGTCGGCGGCGAGCCAGCGCAGCAGCTCCCGCGCCTCCTCGACCTCCTGGTCGCGCAGATCGTCGGCGGTGGGCTCGCCGGGCAGCTCCTCGGCGATGCGCAGCGCGGCGTTGCGCATCTTCTCCCAGTCCTCGACGGTCTCGCGGACGTCGGACAGGACGCGCAGCAGGTCGGCGGTGATCTGCTTGAGGTCGGCGCGCTCGGTCTCGCGGTCGACCTCGACATGGATCCAGGACTCGGTGACCGCGTCGTGCGGGCGCTCGGCCGCGGTGGCCGTCCCCTCGGGGAGCACCTCGATCAGCTTGCCGGTGACATCGCGGCGGACGACGACCTGCGGGTGGATGACCGCGTGGATGCCGCGGTTCTGCCGGGACAGCTCGTTGGTGACGGAGTCGACCAGGAAGGGCATGTCGTCGGTGACGACCTCCACGACGGAGTGGCTGCACGTCCAGCCGTTCTCCTCGACCGTCGGGGTGTGCACGCGCACGCTCGCGGTCCCCTGGGGACGGTGCGCGGCGAGGCGGTAGTGGGAGAGCGCGGCGCCGGCGATGTCGAGCGGATCGCGGCCCGCGAGATCCTCGGGAGCGGTGTGCAGGTAGTAGCGCTGGAGGTAGGCCAGAAGGGCGTCCTGGCCACCCGGACCGCCTGGACCGCCGGGGCCGTCCCCGTGGTCGGCGGTGCGGTGCCCGGCCGGGGCGCCGTCCGGGCCGGGGCTGTGCCCGGGACCCCACGTACCCCCCGCCGGTCCGCTCTCAGCGGCCAGGGCCGCCTGTTCGAGCAGCTCGGCCTTGGCTTCGTCCAGCTTGGTGTGCATGTCCTCTGGCTCCTGTCGCGCGCCGTTGCGTGACGTAGGTGAAGGAAGCGACACAACGCCACGACGCGGGGTTTCCGGTCTGAGTCGACGTTATGCCGCCATGAGAGATGTCCGGGGCCTTATTGGCGAATTCTGGCTGCCGGCCCGGTCCGGGGGCGTGTCGCGCACGTCCCGGCCGGCTCACGACGGCGGCGAGGCCGCGGCACTCCGGGTGACCAGCGGCCGCCCGGGCGCGGTGGCGCTCCGGGCGCGGGGCGGGGGCTTCGCTGCCCCCACGGCTTATCGCGCTGATCACGGACACAAGGCTATCGCTCTCCACCGGGGGCATGTCATGGACCGCTTATGTACAAAGGCGGCCCCCGAGTTGGCCGGACCGGACAGAGCGCGCGCGACGGCACGCGCGTACGGCGCTCAGGCCGGCCGGCCCCTCAGCCACTCAGGACGCCCGAACGCCCGGCCCGGGCTCACCCTGGGGTCAGGCCATCAGGACGTCAGGTCTCCCGCCACGGCGACCGCCTCCGCGAGGCTGTCGACGACCGGAACGCCGACGGCCTCCAGCGCGGCCCGGCTGTGCGAGCCCCCGGTGTACAGCACGGCCCGCGCGCCGACGTGCGCCGCCGCCATCGCGTCGTCGACCGCGTCGCCGATCACCACCGTGCGCCCGGGGGATATCTCACCGGCGGCGGCCAGCGCGGCCAGATGGCGCTCCATGTGCTCGGCCTTGCCGCCGCCGGAGGGACCCGTACGCCCGTCGATCCGGACGAAGTGGCGGTCGATGCCGTACCCCTTCACCACCGGGACCAGCTCCGCGTGCCCGTACAGGCTCAGCAGCGACTGGGTGCCGCCCTCCAGGGCCCACCGGGCGAGCAGCTCCTCGGCGCCCACCGTCAGCCCGCAGTCCACGCGGCGGGCCGTGTAGTGCCGGTGGAAGACCTCGTCCATGACGACCCACTCGGCGTCGCTCGGCAGCCGGCCCATCAGCCGCTCGTAGAACTTGGGCACCGGAACGCAGTACAGCTCGCGGTAGCGCTCCAGGCTGATCGGTTCGAGCCCCGCTTCCGCGAACGCGGCGTTGGTCGCCCCGATGACGGCCTGGATGTCGTCGAGGATCGTGCCGTTCCAGTCCCAGACCAGATGCGTGTTCTGCTTCCCCATGCCCAGAACGGTACCCGGAGGGTCTGACAACGGCCCGGCGCGAGCGGGCGCGCACGGGCGGCCGGGGCGGGCGTGCCGGGGCGGTGTGCTCAGGCGATGAGGTTCGGGATCTCCTGGACGCCGTACCAGAGCAGTTCGTGGTCCTCCGCGCCGTCCACCGTGAAGCGGGCGTCGTCGTCCCCGTGGTCCGCGGCGCCCAGCGCCGCCGCGGCGGCCGACACATCGGCTTCCGCGTCGTCGGAATCGACGTGCACCGCCGCCGCCTTGGCCAGCGCGATCGCAGAGGCGATCCGCACCTCGCCGAGCCCGGCCGAGTCCGGCCCGCGGTCCGGGTCGGCCACCGCGTCCCGGTCGGGTACGTCGGCCGCGACGACGACCCGGCGGCGCCCGGCGTCCGGGTCGGCGGCCAGCAGCCGGAGCGAGCCGCCAGCGGCCCGGCTGAGCGCGGCGTACTCCAGCTCCTCGATGTCGTCGGAGACGTACCACTCGCGCAGCCCGGGGGTCACCGCGTAGGCGATCACCGGCCCCGGCCCCAGTTCGCCGGTCTTGTGCGCCTCTGCGAGACCGGGAAGGGTCAGGGGGACGTAGACGCGCATTGGCTGGCCGCTTTCGTAGGAGGAGAGCCCCCAAGGATACGTGCGGAGTCCCTCTTCGGGGTGATGCCCGATACGCCCCCGGCTGTCCACCACGAACCGCGCGCCACCTCGCGATCGGCGCCGGGACCGCCATCGGGTCACCCTGATAGGTGACTCTCCGGTCCGTTCATCCCGGCCCGGCGGCGCCTTGCGGCCCGCCCCCGGGGGAACGTAAAAGATCCCCCAACAAAAGTTACCGACCGGTATCGAACCGGACGGGCAGAACGGGGGCGATCTGCGTGCACATGAACAGGACCGGAACTCCCGCCACCGGCGCTCCGGGACGGGCGGCGCACCCGGCGCCGCCCACCGCGTCCGGCCTCGCCGCCGACCGCGCGGCGGCCCGGAACGTCGCCGCCGCGGCCGGACCGGCGGCGACCAGGCCGCCCGGCCGCCGCGACCAGCGCCGGCCCGGCACCGTACCGGCGCAGCGGCGGCGCGGCCGGCACCTCCCGCCGCACGAACTCTTCGCGGAACGCCTGCTCGCCGTCCTCAGCGGCCACCGCCCGGTGCACTACATGCTCGGCCTGACCGTCGGCGAGGCGTACGAGCAGCTGGTCCGTCTCGCGCCCGGCACCCCGCTCAGAGCCCGTGGCACCCGCCCGGTGGTCCGTACCTGCCGCGGCTTCCAGCCCTGCCGGGGCGTGGTCGAGGCGTCCGCCAGCATCGCCGCGGGCGAGCAGGTGCGGGCCATGGCCTTCCGTCTTGAGCTGAGCCCCGATCTCCGCTGGCGCTGCGCGGCGGTGGAGCTGGGCGGTGAACGGCTCCCCACGGGCCCCTGAGCCCGGCTCAGGACCGCGCCACGAGCCCGCCACGAAGCGCGCCGGGAAACGCATACGGGCCGGGGTCACGCACAACGCGTGTGCGTGACCCCGGCCCTTACCTCTGACTACCGCTTACGGCACCCACGGCCCCCGAGGGCCGCGCGCCCCTACTTCTTGCGGCGGCGGCCGGCCGTGCCCTTCTGGGCCTTCCGGCGCTCCGCCCGCGTCATCCCGTCCGACGTCGACCGCGTCGGTCCGTCCACGTTCTGGAAGTCGCCCTCCACGATGCCGCCCTCCCCGTCCACGGTGGGAGCGGAGAAGTGCAGCCGGTCCGGCCGCTGCGGCGCGTCGAGCCCCTTGGCGCGGATCTCCGGGCGCGCGGTGCCGGCCGGCACCGCGTCCTCCTTGGAGAGCGAGGTGCGCTCGGCGGAGTCCTGCACCGGGACCTCCTCGACCTGCTGCTCGACCTGGACCTCCAGGTTGAACAGGTAGCCGACGGACTCCTCCTTGATGCCCTCCATCATGGCGTTGAACATGTCGAAGCCCTCGCGCTGGTACTCGACCAGCGGGTCCTTCTGCGCCATCGCCCGCAGGCCGATGCCCTCCTGGAGATAGTCCATCTCGTAGAGGTGCTCACGCCACTTGCGGTCGAGGACGGAGAGCACCACGCGCCGCTCCAGCTCGCGCATGATGTCCGAGCCCAGCTGGTTCTCGCGCTCCTCGTACTGGGCGTAGATGTCTTCCTTGATGGACTCGGCGATGAACTCGGCGGTGATCCCGGCCCGGTCGCCCGCCGCGTCCTCCAGCTCCTCGACGGTGACCTTCGTCGGGTAGAGCTGCTTGAACGCGCCCCACAGCCGGTCGAGGTCCCACTCCTCGGCGAAGCCCTCGACGGTCTCGGCCTGGATGTACGCGTCGATCGTGTCGTCCATGAAGTGGCGGACCTGCTCATGGAGGTCCTCGCCCTCCAGGACGCGGCGGCGCTCGCCATAGATGACCTCACGCTGCCGGTTGAGCACCTCGTCGTACTTCAGGACGTTCTTGCGCGTCTCGAAGTTCTGCTGCTCGACCTGCGACTGGGCGGAGGCGATGGCGCGGGTCACCATCTTGTTCTCGATCGGGACATCGTCCGGCACATTGGCCATGGCCATGACGCGCTCGACCATCTGCGCCTTGAAGAGCCGCATCAGGTCGTCACCGAGCGAGAGGTAGAACCGGGACTCGCCCGGGTCGCCCTGACGGCCGGAACGGCCGCGCAGCTGGTTGTCGATACGGCGCGACTCGTGGCGCTCGGTGCCGAGGACGTAGAGCCCGCCCAGCGCCTTGACCTCCTCGAACTCCGCCTTGACGGCCTGCTCGGCCTTCTCCAGCGCGGCCGGCAGCGCCGCCGCCCACTCCTCGACGTGCTCGATGGGGTCCAGGCCGCGCTGGCGCAGCTCGGCCTCCGCCAGGTCGTCGGGGTTGCCGCCGAGCTTGATGTCCGTACCGCGGCCCGCCATGTTGGTGGCGACGGTGACGGCGCCCTTGCGGCCCGCCTGGGCGACGATCGTCGCCTCCCGGTCGTGCTGCTTGGCGTTGAGCACCTCGTGCTGCACACCGCGCTTGCTGAGCTGCTGCGAGAGGTACTCGGACTTCTCGACGGAGGTGGTGCCGACCAGGATCGGCTGGCCCTTCTCGTGCTTCTCCGCGATGTCGTCGACGACCGCGGCGAACTTGGCGACCTCGGTGCGGTAGATCAGGTCGGACTGGTCCAGACGCTGCATCGTCCGGTTCGTCGGGATCGGCACGACGCCCAGCTTGTAGATCTGGTGGAACTCGGCGGCCTCGGTCATGGCCGTACCGGTCATGCCGGAGAGCTTGCCGTAGAGGCGGAAGAAGTTCTGGAGGGTGATCGTGGCGAGGGTCTGGTTCTCGTCTTTGATGTCCACCCCTTCCTTCGCCTCGATCGCCTGGTGCATGCCCTCGTTGTAGCGGCGGCCGGCGAGGATACGGCCGGTGTGCTCGTCGACGATCATGACTTCGCCGTCGATGACGACATAGTCCTTGTCGTTCTTGAAGAGTTCCTTGGCCTTGATGGCGTTGTTCAGATAACCGACGAGCGGGGTGTTCACCGACTCGTACAGGTTGTCGATGCCGAGCCAGTCCTCGACCTTGGCGACGCCGGGCTCGTGGATGGCGACCGTGCGCTTCTTCTCGTCGACCTCGTAGTCGCCGGTCTCCTCGATGCCCTTGAGCTGGTTGCCGGCCTCGCCCTTGGTCAGCCGCGTGACCAGCTTGGCGAAGTCGCCGTACCACTTGGTGGCCTGGTCGGCCGGACCGGAGATGATCAGCGGGGTACGGGCCTCGTCCACGAGGATCGAGTCGACCTCGTCGACGATCGCGTAGTTGTGGCCGCGTTGGACCAGCTCCTCCTGGGACCACGCCATGTTGTCGCGGAGGTAGTCGAAGCCGAACTCGTTGTTCGTGCCGTACGTGATGTCGCAGGCGTACTGCTGGCGGCGCTGCGCGGGCGTCATGTTCGCCAGGATGCAGCCGACCTCCAGGCCCAGGAAGCTGTGGACGCGGCCCATCATCTCGGAGTCGCGCTCGGCCAGGTAGTCGTTCACCGTGATCAGGTGGACGCCCTTGCCGGACAGCGCGTTGAGGTACGCGGGCAGCGTGCCGACGAGGGTCTTGCCCTCACCGGTCTTCATCTCGGCGACATAGCCGAGGTGCAGCGCGGCGCCGCCCATCAGCTGTACGTCGTAATGACGCTGGCCGAGGACGCGCTTGGCCGCCTCGCGGACGGTCGCGAACGCCTCCGGAAGCAGGTCGTCCAGGCTCTCGCCGTCGGCGTACCGCTCTTTGTACTCGGCGGTGAGCGCCTTCAACTCGGCATCGGAGAGGTTGACGAAGTCCTCTTCGATAGAGTTGACCTGGTCCGCGATGCGGTGCAGTTTGCGCAGGACCTTACCTTCGCCTGCACGCATGAGCTTGTGGAAGACGGACACTGAGGCTGGTCTCCTTGCCGGTCGGGCCTGGCACGTGGGTCGTGTACGGACACGGGCGCGGGCACGGCAGGCGGGCCCCACCGCAACGGCCATCGTAAGCGAGGACCCGCCCGCCCCGGGAGGGCCGCCGTCACGCGGGCCCGCCGTCACCCACCAGTGAGAACGCGCGGAAGGCGCGGAAGGTGCCGGTGTCACGGGAAAACCGTTCGCCGTACGGTACCGGGGTCAGCACAATCCGTTCATGGAACCCGTCACCCTCACGACCGAACGCCTGCTGCTGCGCCCTCTCACCCCCGACGACATCGACACCGTCTTCACCACCTGCCAGGATCCCGGCATCCAGCGCTGGACAACGGTGCCGTCGCCGTACGAGCGTCAGCACGCGGTGGACTTCATCGAGCGGATCGCCCCCGACGGCTGGCGCGACGGCACGGCGTACACCTTCGGTGTACAGCGGCGCGACGGCGGCCCCCTCATCGCCTCCGCCGCCCTCCACTTCCCCCGCGCCGGGACCTGGGAGGTCGGCTACTGGACGGCCCCGGAGCACCGCCGCCGCGGCTACACGGCCGAGGCGGTAAGGGCGCTCTGCCACTGGGCCTTCACGACGGTGGGCGCGATACGCGTCGAGTGGCGGGCCGAGGCGGGCAACACGGGCTCGCGCGTCGTCGCCGAGAAGGCCGGCTTCGTGATCGAGGGCACCCTGCGAGGCGGGCTGCTCAACAAGGGCACGGTGCGCGACTGCTGGATCGGCGGGCTGCTCCCGTCCGATCTGCGGCTGCCCGGAGCCCACCCGTATCTGCCGGCCGAGCGCTGAGCCCCGGCCGGCCGGGCCACGGCGGGCAGGCGCGGGGCCGGGGACCGATTGTCAGTGGCGCCGTATAGCGTGCGGACCATGACCACTGCGACCGCTCCGCCGCCCGTCACCGAGCTGTCCGCCGACGAGGCCCGCCGGATAGCGCTGCGCGCGCAGGGCTTCCTCGGCGCCCCGGACCGGCGCGCCGGTGTGCGGGGCGTGCTGCGCCACCTCGGAGCCGTCCAGCTGGACACGATCTCGGTGCTGGCGCGGTCGCACGAGCTGATTCCGTACGCGCGACTGGGCGCGGTGGGCCGCAGGACGGTCGAGGACGCCTACTGGACACCACCCGCCCCGGCGGCCCCGGACGCCCCCGCCGACGCGCCCTCGGCGTCTCCGCACGCGTTCGAGTACTGGTCGCACGCGGCGTGTGTGCTGCCCATCGAGGAGTGGCCGCACTTCGCGTTCCGCCGCCGCGCCTACCGCGCCCGCCCGCACTGGTACCACGAGCTGGCGGACGGGGCGTACGAAGCGGTGATCGCACAGCTGCGTACGCAGGGCCCGCTGACCGCCACGGAGCTGGGCGGCGCCAAGAACGGCGGCCCCTGGTGGGACTGGTCCGAGGCGAAGGTCGCCGTCGAGCGCGCGCTGATGTACGGCGAAGTCGTGTGCACCGGGCGGCGGAGCTGGAAGCGGGTGTACGACCTCGCGGAGCGTGCCGTCCCCGGCGAGCTGCTCCACGACGACCTGGACGACACGGAGTGCCTGCGCCGGCTCGTGGCGCTCGCCGGGCAGTCGCTCGGTGTGGGCACCCGCGCCGATATCGCCGACTACCACCGCCTCAAGGGCGAGCAGGTCGACGCGGTGATCGCGGACTCCGGTCTGGTGCCGGTGACGGTGGCGGGATGGGACAGGCTCGCCTGGGCCGATCCGGCCGCCCTCGCGACCGCGCCGAGCGGCCGCCACCGTACGACGCTGCTGTCGCCGTTCGACTCCCTCATCTGGGAGCGCGCCCGCACCGAGCGGATATTCGGCTTCACCCACCGGCTGGAGGCGTATGTGCCCAAGGCCAAGCGCGTCCACGGCTACTTCGCGATGCCGCTGCTGTCCGGCGGCCGGCTGCTGGGCCGTGTCGACCCGGCGCGCGAGGGCGCCACCCTGGTCGCCAAGCAGGTGTCGCTGGAGACCCCGCGGGCCGTCCTCCCGATGGCCCGGGCGCTGCGAGAGGCCGCGGAGTGGGTCGGCTGCTCGGACGTACGGGTCGAGCGCGTAGAGGCGCCGGAGCTGCGCGAGCCGCTGGCGAAAGCGCTCACCGCCGGCTGACGCGACCGGAAGCGGGCCGGCGGATCAGCCGGTCAACTGGTCAGCCGGTCTACGGACCGGCCGGTCAGCGGATCTCCAGGATCTTCTCCCGCATCGCGTAGACCACGGCCTCCATCCGGGAGTGCAGCTGGAGCTTCTCCAGGATGTTGCGCACATGGTTCTTCACGGTGTTCTCGGAGATGAACAACTCCTTGGCGATATCACGGTTGTTCATCCCCGTGGCCACCAGCTTGAGGACCTCCAGCTCCCGTTCGGTGAGCCGCGGCGCCGGCACGAGCCGGCGCTCGTCGGTGCGCTGGATCATCGACTTGAACTCGGTCAGCAGCTTCGACGCCATGGACGGGCTGATCTGGGACTGGCCGTCCGCCACGGCGCGGATCGCGGTCGCCACCTCGTCCGTGGAGATCTCCTTCAGGAGATAGCCGGTGGCCCCCGCCTTGATCGCGTCGTAGAGGTCGGCCTCCTCGTCGCTGATCGTCAGCATGATGATCTTGGCACTGGGGGCCACCTCCTTGATGGAGGTGCACGCCTCGATACCGCCGCGCCTGGGCATCCGTACATCCATCAGCACGATGTCGGGCAGCAGGTCGGCGGCCTTGTCGACGGCCTCCGCGCCGTCGCCCGCCTCCCCGACGACCTCGATGCCCTCCTCGTGGGCGAGGACGATCTCCAGCCCCCGGCGGAAGAGCGCGTGGTCGTCGACGACCAGGACCCGGATCGGCTCGGCGCCCGCGCCGCCGCCCTCCGCGCCCGCGCCCGTATCGGCCCCGGCACCCCCGGCCGGGCCGTCGGAGCCGCCGGCGTGGTGCACCGGTCCGAAACTGTCCGCCATGGTTCCCTCCCCTGAAGGCCGGGGCCCGAATTCCTGAGAGCCGGCCAACCGCAGTTCGCAGACCACCTGTTGGCTTGCGACTCCATGATTTCATGCCCGGACGGCGGAGCGGGGGTGCACGGACTCGCAGGACGGTGCCCCTGAGGGCACACAGGGCGCTCAGGGGCACCGCCGGAGCATGAAACTCCGTATCATCCGGACCGGTTCCGGCCGGAATCGGTCGTTCCGGCCTCAGACCCCTTTCCGGGGCAGGGCCTGTGCGGTATCAGCCGCCGAGGGCGCCGCCCGCGCCACTCCCCTCGGAGCCCGCGAACGGGTCCGTACGGAGGTGGATGACGCCGTAGTCGTAGGCATGGCGCCGGTAGACGACGCTGGGTTCCTTGGTGTCCGAGTCGACGAACAGATAGAAGTCGTGCCCGACCAACTCCATCTCGTAGAGCGCCTGGTCAAGGGTCATGGGCGCGGCGGCATGGGTCTTCTCGCGGACCACCAGGGGGCCTTCGCCCTGGACCTCCAGCGAGCCGGCCATGGTCGTCGTGATGGTGGTGGCCGCCGCGGCGGTCTCCTCGGCCGCGGTCGCGCCGTTCGCGTTCAGCCGGGCCACGCCGGGGACGGCATCGGGGACCTCCGCCGCCGAAAGCCGGCCGTTGCCACGCCGGCTGTAGCGCTTCTCGTGCTCCTTGCGCAGCCGCGCCTCCAGCTTGCCGGTGGCCAGGTCGAGCGCCGCGTAGGGATCGGCCGCCGACGCCTCCGCACGGATCACCGGACCGCGGGACCGGAGAGTGATCTCCACCCGGTCGCTCCGGTCGGCCTGACGCGGGTTGTGCTCCTTGGACACCTCGACGTCGAGGCTGATCACCTTGCCGTCGAGCTTCTGGATCTTCTCCAGCTTCAGCTTCTCGGCCACGTGCTTACGGAACCGCTCGGGTACCTCGGTCTTGCGGCCCTTGACGACGATGTCCACGCAGAACTCCGTTCCCGGATCACTCCGCCTCGTCGCGGAGTTGCTCCCTGTTGCACCAGACCCCGGTCACCGCCGGAGCCTCGGACTTGGCGACCTGCCGCCTCCTCCTCTCCGCTTGCGCCACCCCTCATAACCGAACATAGACCTCCCGGACGGGTGTCGGCACCCGCTACCGGCACGTACCTCTGTTCAGCTGTTCTCCTGCCCTGTCTACCTGCAACGATGCGCGGTCCCGGTCAGTTCCGATTTATTTCGAAGGAAAGCGGCGGCGCGGCCACCACCGCCGCGCTCACCGGCACACCCCCCGGCTGCTGCCCGGCCCAGGTCGCGGCCCGCAGCGCCCGCGCCGCCTCGACCAGCGAGGCACCCGTCGTCATCAGGTCGTCCACCAGCACCACCCGGCCGCCCTCCAGCAGCCGCGCGCCCCCGACGGCCACCTCCAGGGCCCCCGACAGGTTCGCCAGCCTCTGACGGGCGCCGAGGCCCGCCTGATCGGCCACCGCGCGCCGCTGCCGGAGCACCGGCAGCACCCGGCAGGACCGTCCCGTACGGCGCAGCTCCCCGGCGGCGGCCAGCGCGATCCGGCGGGCCGCGTCATGCCCCCGCGCGCCCACCGCACGGCGCGCGGACGGCACCGGTACGAGCAGCAGCGGCCCCACCCCGGTCCCGGGCGGCGCGGCGACCCGTACCGCCCCGGCCAGCGCGCGTCCCAGCGGCCCGGCGAGCCCGAGAGCGCCGCGCTCCTTGTGGGCCAGCAGCACGGCCCTTACCGCGTCCTCGTAGGGCGCGGCGGCGTACACCGACGGCAGGCCCGCCGGCTCGGGCACCGGCCGCACCCGGCACGGCCAGGTCCCGTACAGCGCCCGCCCGCAGTCCTCGCACAGAGGTGTCCGGGGACTGCCGCAGCCGCCACAGGCGACCGGCAGCACCAACCCGGTGATCTCACGCCACCACGCCCGCATAGAAGACACTGTGCCAACCTCGCGGTCACCGGGCCACCCCTGTGGACAACCGGACACATGAGCCCACTGCCCCGCCACCCACCAGGAACACGGCACCGGGCCGCACGGGCCCGCGGCCGGGGCGGCCTCCCGGCCCTTTCCCCGGCCCGGCGCCCGGCCCGATGCCTCGCGGTCCGCTGCCCCGGCCCGATGCCCCGCGGTCAGCCCGGGTAGACCGGCGACGACCCCGACTCGACCATCGTCTGCCAGTTCGCCCCGGTCGGCAGCCGGACGATCCCCGCGTCGTCCGAGTCCGCGATCAGCGGCTGCCGGTCGTCGTCCGCCGCGGCGATCGCCGTCACCTGGTTCAGCCCGGGCAGCACCCCGGCCGCCGAGGTCGACCCGTCGGTCTGGATGTAGCGCACCTGCTGCACCCCGCCGGCCTCCTTGCCGACGACCACCAGCCGGCTCGGACCGGCCCACGACACCGCCGTCACCGTCTCCATCTGCGGCGCCACCGACTGGAGTTCCGTCACGGTCACCTTCGGGTCGTCCTTGGGGCCGTGCCGCTCCACCCGTCCGATCTGAAGGGTGGTCCGCCCGCCCTTCGTCAGCAGCAGCGCGATCCGCACCCCGTCCGCCGACACCCGCAGCGCCTTGACGCGCGCGCCGTCGAGCCCCTCGACCGTCACCGGACGGGCCGGCCCGGCACCGTCCGCGAACCGCAGCAGCCGAGGCTTCGCCGGGTCACGGTCCGCGATCCACAGATCGCCGCGCCCGTCCCAGCTGGGCGCCGACAGCGCGCCCTCCTTGCCCTTGCCGCCACTGGTCACCAGCGGATCGCCCAGCTCGCCCTCCGAAAGGATCGACGCCACATGGAGCGACCTGAAATCGTCCGTGACCCCGGCCGCGTGCTTCTCGTCGCGGGCGACCGCCACCGCGCCGAGCTTCACCGCGCCCGTACCGAAGGGGCCGATGACCTGCGTACGGTCCACCGTCGCCTCGTCGCCGCCCGTCTGAAGCAGCGACAGCCGCCCGTGCTCGTCCACGAAGTACGGCGTGACCGGACGGCCCGTCGGACGGTCGGGCGCGAACTCCTCGGCCTGGTCCCCCCGGAGCACACAGAGCGAGGAGCCGTCCGCGAGCAGCTCGACCTGGCCCACCGGCGTTGCGGAGAGATCCCGCAGGGTGAAGAGCAGTTGGGCCGCCATCTTCCGGCACTGCGCGCGCCCCGCCTTGGCCGCCTTCCCGTTCAGCGGCACCTTCAGCGCGTTCCGGTCGTCGAACTCCAGTGACGTGACGCCCTTCTGGAGCGCCGTCCCGCGCGGGAAGGGCGAATCGACGACCGGCTTCAGCCAGTTCGTCGGACCGTCGAGCAGCACCCTGACGGCCTGGGTGACCGGGTCCATCCGCGAAGTGGGGTCTATCCGCTGCCGGATGTACACGGGGTCCGCGACCAGCCAGTTCTCACCGGACGCGAAGTAGTACTTGTTGACGGAGCGGTAGTTGCGCTGGAAGTCCGACTCACCGAGCACCAGCCCCTGCGGCAGACTGTCGATGCGCCACTCCTTGGTGCCCCCGATGGTCTGCTGCACAAGGTGGATGTCACCGCCGTACGCCGTCGGCTCGATCGGCTTGTAGGCGTGCGAGGAGTCCATGTCGGCGATCTGGTCGCCGTACAGCGGATAGGTCAGCCCCGCACTCGCCCGGCCGGACGCCTCCTTCGGCCCGGCCGGATCCGGCGCGGCACGCAGCACCACCGCCCCCGCCCCCGGCTGCCAGAAGTCGGACGCGTCCTTCGTCAGATACTTCCTGGCCATCGCGAAATCGGGGTCGTCACTGGTCATGGCCTCCAGGAAGCCATTGACGATCTCGTCGGGCTCGGCCTTCTCCCGAGGCGGTACGGCGTACACCCGCACCTGGGACTCGCCCGGCGGCGACGCCTTGACGGGCTGCACATCGCCGCTGTCCGGGATCGACGCGCACCCGGCCAGCAGCACACCGCACACACCCAGCACAGCGGTCGCCCGCGCGCCGGACGCCCGTACCGCGCCTCCCTGACCCCTACGACGGCGGTCAACGCCCACGAATCGTGCCCTCCCGCTCCGCACCACGCTCCACGGGACCGGCGGCCCCGCTCTCCCCGTTCTGCCCGCTCTCCCCGTCACCGGGGCCCTCCACGCCGGGCAGCCGCTCCCCCGCGGGCCGCGCCACCACCCGGGCGCCGCTGCCGGGCAGCGCCGTCGGATCCACCGCGCTCGCCCCGAGCGGCGCGGCCGGCACCCCGGGCGCCCCAGTCAGCGTGGGACGGTCCGCCCGCGGCTGGCCGGGCACACTCGCCAGCCGGTGCGCGCTCTCCTTCACGTCCTGGGCGCCCGCATTCTCGCGGTTGCGCCGCGAGTCCTCCGGCTCCAGCGGTATCGGGGAGCCGCGCAGCGCCTCGTCCGCCGTACGCGGCAGGGTCAGCCGGAACTGCGAACCCCCGCCCGGCTCGCCCCACGCCTGGAGCCAGCCGCCGTGCAGCCGCGCGTCCTCGACGGCGATCGACAGACCGAGGCCGGTGCCCCCGGTGGTCCGGGCCCGGGCCGGGTCGGCCCGCCAGAACCGGTTGAACACCCGGGTCGCCTCGCCGGGCTTCAGCCCCACCCCGTAGTCACGCACCGCGACCGCGACCGCGCCGCCCGCCGCACCGAGCCGTACGACGACATCGCGGCCCTCGCCGTGCTCCACGGCGTTGACGACGAGATTGCGCAGCACCCGCTCGACCCGGCGCGCGTCGGCCTCCGCGACCACGGGCTGTTCGTCGCCGAGCACCCGGATCCTGCTGCCCTTGGCCTCGGCCAGCGGCAGCGCGCCGCCGATCACCCTGCGCACGACCTGCCGCAGATCTATCGGCTCGGCCTCCAGCGCCGCCGCCCCCGCGTCGAAGCGGCTGATCTCCAGCAGATCCGACAGCAGCGACTCGAAGCGGTCCAGCTGGTCACCGAGCAGCTCCGCCGAGCGCGCCGTGATCGGATCGAAGTCGGCGCGCGCCTCATGAATGACATCGGCGGCCATCCGTACGGTCGTCAGCGGCGTCCGCAGCTCGTGCGAGACGTCGGAGACGAACCGCCGCTGCATCCGGGACAGCTCCTCCAACTGCTGGATCTTGAGCTGGAGGTTCTGCGCCATCTTGTTGAACGCCTCGCCGAGCCGGGCGATGTCGTCCTCGCCGGTGACCTTCATCCGCTCCTGGAGGCGCCCGGTGGAGAGCCGCTCGGCGATCCCGGCGGCCATCCGTACGGGCGTCACCACCTGCCGCACCACCAGCCACGCGATCGCCCCCAGCAGCACAACCACGAAGAGCCCGGCCGTGGCGAGCGTGCCCTTGACGAGATTGAGCGACTGCTCCTCCTGCGACAGCGGGAAGAGGTAGTACAGCTCGTACGCGTTGCCGTCGATGTCGTTCAGCCGCTTGCCGACGATCAGCCCCGGCTCCGGATCCCGGCCCTCGCCCGCCCCGGTGTACCTGATCAGCGCATACGTCTGGAACGGCCCATTGCCCTGGGCGACCGCGGCACGCAGATCGGCGGGCACACTGGCGAAGTCGACGCCGCCCGAGACCCGGGGCGCGCGATTGGTCGACGCCACCGAATCCGGACTCAGCGCCACCACGTTGAACGCCCCGGGACCACCACTGGCCAGCTGTTCCACCAGGTCCGAGCGCCAGTTGACGGAGTTACGGCCCGATCTGCCGCTCGTCCCGTCGCCCTCCCGGCCGCCGAGCGCCGCCGGTACGTCGGCCTTCTCCTTCGCCACGGTGAAACCACCGGCCGCCTGACTCTGCGCGGCCTTCTCCTTGGCTTCGAGCAGCCCGTTACGGACCTGCCCGATGACAACGAACCCAAGCAGCAGCACCACACCGAGCGACATCAACAAGGTCGTTGTGATGATCCGCAGCTGGATATTGCGCCGCCACAGCCGCACGGCGGGCAGCAGCGGACGCCGCACCCCACGCACCACGAGCCGGAGCAGGGGCGCGCCCGGCGACCCGTCCTGGAGCAGCCGGCCGCTGCGGAACAGCGGGCCGAGCCGCGAGAACATATGCCCGGAACCGGCAGCCCGCCCCGCACGGACCCCCGGCTCACCGGGCTTCGGAGCAGCGCTGCCGCCGGTCATCTCAGCTCGGTCCTGCCTTGTAGCCCACACCGCGCACGGTCACCACGATCTCGGGCCGCTCGGGGTCCTGCTCCACCTTGGAACGCAGCCGCTGGACATGCACATTGACCAGCCGGGTGTCCGCCGCGTGCCGGTATCCCCACACCTGCTCCAGGAGCACCTCCCGGGTGAACACCTGCCACGGCTTACGGGCCAGCGCCACCAGCAGATCGAACTCCAGCGGCGTCAGGGCGATCGACTGCCCCTCACGCTTCACCGAGTGACCCGCCACATCGATGACCAGATCCCCGATGGTCAGCTGCTCCGGTGCCGGCTCCTCCGACCTGCGCAGCCGCGCCCTGATCCGGGCCACCAGCTCCTTGGGCTTGAACGGCTTGACGATGTAATCGTCGGCGCCCGACTCCAGCCCCACCACCACATCCACGGTGTCGCTCTTGGCCGTGAGCATCACGATGGGGACCCCGGACTCGGCCCTGATCAGCCGGCAGACCTCGATACCGTCCCGGCCGGGGAGCATGAGATCCAGCAGCACCAGATCCGGCTTGGCCTCCCGGAAGGCAGCCAGTGCCTTGTCACCGTCCGCTACGAACGACGGCTCGAAACCTTCACCACGCAGCACAATGCCGAGCATCTCGGCCAGTGCGGTGTCGTCATCGACGACAAGGACGCGTCCCTTCATATCGACATCATCCCATTTTCATTTCCGTTGCGTAGACACGCGTGACTTGCCTCACAGAGCAGCGACGGTCTGCGTCGAAGTCCGAGGGCGACCGTCGCCGTCGGTGGCCGTCGATGTCAAGCATTGCTGTCAAACCCGTACGGCCCGGCCCGAGCCATGGCCAACCGCCACAGCACCACCCACCGCCCTCTCCCCTCCCGTCGCCCCCACACGGTAGTGGAGCGACTACGCCCTCGCGGACGGGCCGGCCCAGCGACGGAGCCTGCCGAGACTCTCCTCCTTCCAGCGAGCGACTGCCGCGGCCTCGCCGCCGCCACTCATCAGCGCCATCACCGGCGTCCAACGCCGCCGCCCCGAGAGGTCCGTCCACCGGATCGCGGGAAGATCCGTGACCGCCGTAATGGCCGCCCGGGAAATCGTCCGCGTCCGCAGCAGGCCCCGTACCCGCACCCGGTCCCCGCCGCACAGCACAGCAGCCCGGTACCCCCGCACCGCCAGCACCGGAACGGCGGGGGACACGGCCAGCATCCCCACCACCGCCGCAGCCTCCGACCACAAGGCCCCCAGAGCCCCCGCCACCACCAGCGGGAACACCCCGCACACGGTATTGGCCCACCGATTGACGGCCGGCGGAATCAATCTCATGGCACACCCCCTTCGCCGCCACAGCCTCGCACCACCGCCCGCACGGCAAAGGCGGAGGCCGGTGGAAGAAGGAGAGACGGCCCCCGGCCCACCACAAGCCGACGCGTGGCACGATGGCGGTGCCCCGCTCTGGCCGGGTACCACCGAAAATCCGGCCCGCCGAAGCAGAATCCGCAACCAATCCACGAGGTGGACGACCGTGAACGACACTCCGGGCTGGGCCTCGCCCGGATCCGCCCCGTCCGACGGCCAGGACGCCACCGTGCCGGGCCAGGCCGCGCCCGCCGACGACGCCGCCCCCTCCAAGTGGTCCGCGGCCCAGCCGCCGCCCGGCCAGTGGTCCCCGCCGAGCACCCCCGCCGGCGGCCCCGGCGGCCCGCCCCCGCCCACCCCCGGCTGGGGCGCCCCCGGCCAGGGCGGCGGCTGGGGCGGCAACTGGGGCAAACCGCCCGCCGCCAAGCCCGGTGTGATCCCCCTCCGCCCCCTCGGCGTCGGCGAGATCCTCGACGGCGCCGTATCGACCCTGCGCACCCACTGGCGCACGGTGCTCAGCGTCAGCCTCGTCGTCGCCGTCATCTCCCAGATCAGCGACATACTCGTCCAGCGCTATCTGATCCCCGAACCCATCGCGGTGGACGCGAACGCGGGCGCCGCGGAAGCACTCCGGCAGACCGCCGACTCCCTCCAGGGCAGCCTTGCCGCCGAGCTTCCCTCCCTGCTCATCATGCTGATCAGCACGATCTTCAGCACCGCGATCCTGACCGTGGTGATCAGCCGCTCCGTGGTCGGACGCCCCGTCACACTCCCGGACGCCTGGCACGAAGCCCGGCCCCGGCTCGCCCAACTGCTCGGTCTCACCGTGCTGGTGCCGCTCATCAGCGTCCTCGTGATAGCGGTCGGTATCCTCCCCGGTGTGCTCGTGGGATCCGATGCGGGAGCCGCACTGGCCGTGCTCGGCGGATTCGCCGCCTTCGGCGTCGTCGTCTGGCTGATGGTCCGCTTCAGCCTCGCCTCCCCCGCGCTCATGCTGGAACGTCAGGGCGTCGTGGCGTCCCTGCGCCGCTCCGCGAAGCTCGTCAACGGCACCTGGTGGCGGATCTTCGGCATCCAGGCCCTGACCTTCGTGCTGATCATGTTCATCTCGCTGGTCGTCGCCATCCCGTTCAGCGTCATCGCCCTCCTCGCCGACAGCTCCGGCCTCGACGGCCTGCTCGCCGGCGACACCCCGAGCTTCGGGTGGCCCTTCCTGATCATCACCGGCATCGGCGCGGTGATCACCAACACGATCACCTACCCGATCGCCGCCGGTGTCACCGTCCTCCTCTACGTGGACCAGCGCATCCGGCGCGAGGCCCTCGACCTCGAACTGGCCCGTGCCGCCGGGGTGTCCGCCGACAGCACGGAGCAGCCGGGCCGGCACGCCCCCGGGAACTGACACAGTGTCCATTCCGGGGGGAGCGAAGGAATTGCTGATCCGCGTCAGCGGCGAGATACCGGTGGACACTCCACGCGTCCCCGCCCGAGAGGCGGCGGAGCGGGAGCTGTCCAAACCGATGTACCACGAGAGCGACCCGAACCTTCTGGTCCAAGCGATAAACGCCTTCTGGGACTGGGTCGGTGACCTCCTCGACTCGGTCTCCGGCGCCGCCCCCGGCGGCCCGCTCGGCGCCGTCGTCATCATTCTGATCGTCGTGGCCCTCCTCACCGCCCTCTGGTGGCGCCTGGGCACACCCCGCCGGCCGGCCGGCGGACCGGAAGAACTCTTCGACCAGGGCCCGCGCAGCGCCGCGGAACACCGCGCCGCCGCCGAACGGCACGCCGCCGCGAACCGCTGGACCGAGGCCGTCCAGGAACGGATGCGCGCCATCGTCCGCTCCCTGGAGGAACGGTCCCTGCTCGACCCCCGCCCCGGCCGCACCGCCGACGAAGCCGCCGACGAAGCCGCACGCGCCCTCCCCGACCACGCGGCCCGGCTCCGCACCGCCGCCAGGGAATTCGACGACGTCACATACGGAGGACGCACCGCGGACCACCGGACATATCTGTGGCTGCGCGAACTCGATACCGACCTCCAGCGCACCAAACCCCAGCTGAGCACCGCCGCCGGAGGACCTGCCGAGTGACCTCCACGAACACCTCCACCACGCTCTCCCCCACGTCCCGGCAGCTCTGGAACCGAAGCCGCGGGCTGCTCCTCGCCCTGGTAATCCTTCTGGCCGCCGGCGTCACCATGGCGGCGATCCGCTCCGGCGACCAGCACGGCGTCCTCGACCCCCGCTCCGCCGACCCGTACGGCAGCCGCGCCGTCGCCGAACTGCTCAAGAGCAACGGAGTCACCGTCGACGTGGTGACCACCCTCGACGCCGCCACCTCCGCCGCCGGCACCGACACCACCCTCCTGGTCACGGTGCCCGACCTGCTGACACCCCGCCAGCAGCACACACTGCACACCACGATGGCCTTCTCGGCCGGCCGCACCGTCCTGCTCGGTGCCGGAACCCCTTCCGTGGACACACTCGTCCCCGGCGTCCGCGCGTCCACCCCCATCCCCGTCGGGACCTCCGCGCCCCGGTGCGACTTCCCCGCCGCCATCCGCGCGGGGAAAGCCGACATCGGCGGGGAGCGCTACATCACCGACTCGCCCGACACCGACGCCTGCTACCCCACCGACGGCCTGCCGTCCCTGCTCCGGGTGGAAGAAACGGGCTCCGGCGACACCGTCCTGCTGGGGTCGCCCGACATTCTGTTCAACAAGCGTCTCGACCACGAGGGAAATGCCTCGCTGGCCCTGCAAGTGCTCGGCTCCCGGCCTCATCTCGTCTGGTACCTCCCTTCGCTCAGTGATGTCTCCGCCGTCGAGGAAAGCGACGACGGCGAGAGTGCCTTCCTCGCTCTGATCCCGTCCGGTTGGCTCTGGGGCGCCTTCCAGCTCCTCCTCGCCGCCGTACTCGCCGCCATCTGGCGCTCCCGTCGGCTCGGTCCGCTCGTGACCGAACGGCTCCCCGTCGCCACCAGGGCATCGGAGTCCACCGAGGGCCGCGCCCGCCTCTACCGCAAGGCGAACGCCCGCTCCCATGCCGCCGCCGCACTGCGCCAGGCAGCTCAGAACCGGCTCGCCGCCCTCCTCGGTGTACCGCCCACCGAGGCCCACACCCCCGACGCCCTGCTCCCCCCGATCTCCGTCCGGCTTCCCGCCACCGCGCTGGACCCGGCCACCCTGCTCTTCGGCCCGGCGCCGGCCGACGACAACGCTCTCGTCCGCCTGGCGGACCAACTCGACGCCCTCGAAAGAGAGGTACGCACTTCATGAGTGCCCCGACCGCACCCAACGCCGGGACCGCCGGAATCACCGCGGACACCGCGACCGCGGACAGCGCCCGCGCCTCCCTGGAGGCACTCCGCGCCGAGATCGCGAAGGCGGTGGTCGGCCAGGACCCCGCCGTCACCGGGCTGGTCGTCGCCCTGCTCTGCCGCGGCCACGTCCTCCTGGAAGGCGTCCCCGGCGTCGCGAAGACCCTTCTCGTCCGGGCACTCGCCGCTTCCCTCGAACTCGACACCAAGCGCGTCCAGTTCACCCCCGACCTGATGCCGAGCGACATCACGGGATCGCTGGTCTACGACACCCGCACCGCCGAGTTCTCCTTCCAGCAGGGTCCCGTATTCACCCATCTGCTGCTGGCCGACGAGATCAACCGCACTCCGCCCAAGACACAGTCATCGCTCCTGGAAGCGATGGAGGAGCGCCAGGTCACGGTCGACGGCACCCCGCGCCCGCTGCCCGATCCATTCCTGGTGGTGGCCACCCAGAACCCGGTCGAGTACGAGGGCACCTACCCCCTTCCCGAAGCCCAGCTCGACCGCTTCCTGCTCAAACTCACCGTGCCGCTGCCGTCCCGCGACGACGAGATCAGCGTCCTGACCCGGCACGCGGAAGGCTTCAACCCGCGCGATCTCCAGGCCGCGGGGATACGGCCCGTCGCGGGGCCCGCCGACCTGGAAGCCGCGCGCGATGCCGTCGCCAAGACTTCCGTCTCGCCCGAGATCGCGGGCTACGTCGTCGATATCTGCCGTACCACTCGTGATTCCCCCTCGCTCGCGCTCGGCGTCTCTCCCCGAGGCGCCACCGCCCTGCTCTCCACCGCCCGCGCGTGGGCCTGGCTCACCGGCCGGGACTATGTCACCCCGGACGATGTGAAGGCCCTGGCTCTGCCGACTCTCCGCCACCGCGTCCATCTGCGGCCCGAGGCCGAGATGGAGGGCGTCACCGCCGACTCCGTCATCACCGCGATCCTCGCCCAAGTCCCTGTCCCCCGATGAGGTGTTGAACCATGGCCCTCACCGGACGAACCGCGCTCCTCGCCGCTCTTGGCTCTCTCCCCGTCGGCCTGTTCGCCCCCAGCTGGGCGGGGATTCTCGCTGTCAACGCGCCCCTCTCACTCGCCATTCTGTGCGACTACGCCCTGGCCGCACCAGTGAAAACGCTCCAATTCACCCGAAGCGGTGACACTTCTGTTCGACTCGGTGACGGCGCGGAGGTACAGCTCACCGTCACCAACCGCTCAAGTCGCCGTCTGCGCGCCCGAGTTCGGGACGCCTGGCAGCCGAGCAGCTGGCCCGCGGGCGACGAGCAGGATTCCTCCCGCCACGCACTGACCGTCCCGGCCGGCGAGCGTCGCCGCCTGACCACGTTCCTGCGCCCCACCCGACGCGGCGACCGGCGGTCCGAGCGCGTCACCGTGCGCTCGTTCGGGCCGCTGGGCCTGGCCGCGCGCCAAGGCAGCCACGAGGTGCCGTGGACCGTACGCGTACTGCCGCCCTTCACCAGCCGCAAACACCTGCCGTCCCGGCTCGCCCGCCTCCGGGAACTGGACGGCCGCACAAGCGTGCTCACCCGTGGCGAGGGCACCGAGTTCGACAGCCTCCGCGAGTACGTGCCCGGTGATGACACCCGGTCCATCGACTGGCGGGCCACCGCGCGCCAGTCGGCCGTGGCGGTACGCACCTGGCGCCCCGAGCGCGACCGGCATCTCCTGATCGTCCTCGACACCGGCCGCACCTCGGCCGGCCGCGTCGGCGATGTGCCACGACTCGACGCGTCGATGGACGCCGCGCTCCTCCTGACCGCCCTGGCCTCACGAGCCGGCGACCGCGTCGATCTCCTCGCCTACGACCGCCGCACCCGTGCACAGGTCCTGGGCCGCTCGGCGGGCGATGTCATACCCTCCATGGTCAACGCGATGGCAACGCTGGAACCGGAGCTGGTGGAGACGGATGCCCGTGGCCTCAGCACAGCGGCACTGAAGCACGCCCCCCGCCGTTCGCTCCTCGTCCTGCTCACCAGCCTCGACGCGGCCCCGGTCGAGGAGGGGCTCCTCCCCGTCCTCGCCCAGCTCACGCGTCGCCACACAGTTCTCGTGGCGTCGGTGGCCGACCCGCATATCGAGAAGATGAGCGCGGCCCGGGGCACAGTGGACGCGGTGTACGAGGCAGCCGCGGGAAGCCAGGCAACGGCTCAGCGGCTCCGTACGGCCGAGCAGTTGCAGCGCCACGGTGTGACCGTCGTGGATGCCACCCCGGACAACCTGGCGCCGGCACTCGCCGACGCCTATCTGGCACTCAAAGCGGCAGGGCGCCTCTGACATTTCTCTTTACGCGCCGCCATGGCGATTGGCCATACGGATCATCCGACCCTGGAAAGGAAAAAGGGCCCCGAAAGGGCCCTGAACGCAGAAATGCCCTGTACCAGATACCTGGCACAGGGCATTCCCACAATAATTGTTCGGCGGCGTCCTACTCTCCCACAGGGTCCCCCCTGCAGTACCATCGGCGCTGTGAGGCTTAGCTTCCGGGTTCGGAATGTAACCGGGCGTTTCCCTCACGCAATGACCACCGAAACACTATGAAGTTAACCAAACTACCGGATGACAACACGGCTGTTCGTTACTTCAGAACTAACACAGTGGACGCGAGCAACTGAGGACAAGCCCTCGGCCTATTAGTACCAGTCAGCTCCAACCGTTACCGGTCTTCCACATCTGGCCTATCAACCCAGTCATCTACTGGGAGCCTTAACCCCTCAAAGGGGGTGGGAGTCCTCATCTCGAAGCAGGCTTCCCGCTTAGATGCTTTCAGCGGTTATCCTTTCCGAACGTAGCCAACCAGCCATGCCCTTGGCAGAACAACTGGCACACCAGAGGTTCGTCCGTCCCGGTCCTCTCGTACTAGGGACAGCCCTTCTCAAGACTCCTGCGCGCGCAGCGGATAGGGACCGAACTGTCTCACGACGTTCTAAACCCAGCTCGCGTACCGCTTTAATGGGCGAACAGCCCAACCCTTGGGACCGACTCCAGCCCCAGGATGCGACGAGCCGACATCGAGGTGCCAAACCATCCCGTCGATATGGACTCTTGGGGAAGATCAGCCTGTTATCCCCGGGGTACCTTTTATCCGTTGAGCGACGGCGCTTCCACAAGCCACCGCCGGATCACTAGTCCCGACTTTCGTCCCTGCTCGACCCGTCGGTCTCACAGTCAAGCTCCCTTGTGCACTTACACTCAACACCTGATTACCAACCAGGCTGAGGGAACCTTTGGGCGCCTCCGTTACTCTTTAGGAGGCAACCGCCCCAGTTAAACTACCCATCAGACACTGTCCCTGATCCGGATCACGGACCCAGGTTAGACATCCAGCACGACCAGAGTGGTATTTCAACGACGACTCCACCTGAACTGGCGTCCAAGCTTCAAAGTCTCCCACCTATCCTACACAAGCCGAACCGAACACCAATATCAAACTATAGTAAAGGTCCCGGGGTCTTTCCGTCCTGCTGCGCGAAACGAGCATCTTTACTCGTAGTGCAATTTCACCGGGCCTATGGTTGAGACAGTCGAGAAGTCGTTACGCCATTCGTGCAGGTCGGAACTTACCCGACAAGGAATTTCGCTACCTTAGGATGGTTATAGTTACCACCGCCGTTTACTGGCGCTTAAGTTCTCAGCTTCGCCAACCCGAAAGTCAGCTAACCGGTCCCCTTAACGTTCCAGCACCGGGCAGGCGTCAGTCCGTATACATCGCCTTACGGCTTCGCACGGACCTGTGTTTTTAGTAAACAGTCGCTTCTCGCTGGTCTCTGCGGCCACCCCAAGCTCAGAGTGCAAAACTCATCACCCAGAATGGCCCCCCTTCTCCCGAAGTTACGGGGGCATTTTGCCGAGTTCCTTAACCATAGTTCACCCGAACGCCTCGGTATTCTCTACCTGACCACCTGAGTCGGTTTAGGGTACGGGCCGCCATGAAACTCGCTAGAGGCTTTTCTCGACAGCATAGGATCATCCACTTCACCACAATCGGCTCGGCATCAGGTCTCAGGCTCAATGTCATCCGGATTTACCTGGACAACGCCCTACACCCTTACCCCGGGACAACCACCGCCCGGGCTGGACTACCTTCCTGCGTCACCCCATCGCTTACCTACTACCACCTTGGTTCAGCGGCTCCACCACTCCCCTTCACCCGAAGGATCCAGGACGGCTTCACGGCCTTAGCATCAATGGATTCGATACTGGGCGTTTCAAAGCGGGTACCGGAATATCAACCGGTTGTCCATCGACTACGCCTGTCGGCCTCGCCTTAGGTCCCGACTTACCCTGGGCAGATCAGCTTGACCCAGGAACCCTTAGTCAATCGGCGCACACGTTTCCCACGTGTGTATCGCTACTCATGCCTGCATTCTCACTCGTGAACCGTCCACAACTAGCTTCCGCTGCTGCTTCACCCGGCACACGACGCTCCCCTACCCATCACAGCGGGCGTTGGCCCTCATGCTGCAATGACACGACTTCGGCGGTACGCTTGAGCCCCGCTACATTGTCGGCGCGGAATCACTTGACCAGTGAGCTATTACGCACTCTTTCAAGGATGGCTGCTTCTAAGCCAACCTCCTGGTTGTCTCTGCGACTCCACATCCTTTCCCACTTAGCGTACGCTTAGGGGCCTTAGTCGATGCTCTGGGCTGTTTCCCTCTCGACCATGGAGCTTATCCCCCACAGTCTCACTGCCGCGCTCTCACTTACCGGCATTCGGAGTTTGGCTAAGGTCAGTAACCCGGTAGGGCCCATCGCCTATCCAGTGCTCTACCTCCGGCAAGAAACACACGACGCTGCACCTAAATGCATTTCGGGGAGAACCAGCTATCACGGAGTTTGATTGGCCTTTCACCCCTAACCACAGGTCATCCCCCAGGTTTTCAACCCTGGTGGGTTCGGTCCTCCACGAAGTCTTACCTCCGCTTCAACCTGCCCATGGCTAGATCACTCCGCTTCGGGTCTTGAGCGCGCTACTATAACGCCCTATTCGGACTCGCTTTCGCTACGGCTTCCCCACACGGGTTAACCTCGCAACACACCGCAAACTCGCAGGCTCATTCTTCAAAAGGCACGCAGTCACGACGCACCGAGTAAACTCGGCGCGCGACGCTCCCACGGCTTGTAGGCACACGGTTTCAGGTACTATTTCACTCCGCTCCCGCGGTACTTTTCACCATTCCCTCACGGTACTATCCGCTATCGGTCACCAGGGAATATTTAGGCTTAGCGGGTGGTCCCGCCAGATTCACACGGGATTTCTCGGGCCCCGTGCTACTTGGGTGGTTCTCAAACGAGCCGTACAGATTTCAGCTACGGGGGTCTTACCCTCTACGCCGGACCTTTCGCATGTCCTTCGCCTATCCATACGGTTTCTGACTCGCCGACCGGCCGGCAGACCGATCAAAAGAACTCCCACAACCCCGCATGCGCAACCCCTGCCGGGTATCACACGCATACGGTTTGGCCTCATCCGGTTTCGCTCGCCACTACTCCCGGAATCACGGTTGTTTTCTCTTCCTGAGGGTACTGAGATGTTTCACTTCCCCTCGTTCCCTCCACACTGCCTATGTGTTCAGCAGCGGGTGACAGCCCATGACGACTGCCGGGTTTCCCCATTCGGACACCCCCGGATCAAAGCTCGGTTGACAGCTCCCCGGGGCCTATCGCGGCCTCCCACGTCCTTCATCGGTTCCTGGTACCAAGGCATCCACCGTGCGCCCTTAAAAACTTGGCCACAGATGCTCGCGTCCACTGTGCAGTTCTCAAACAACGACCAGCCACCCACCACCCCACCTTCACAGGCGAGTTCACTGGGGCCGGCAACCCGAAGGGCGAGCAACGCTCGCACCCTCAGACACCCAACAGCGCGCCCGGCACACCCGATCCCCCACTGCGTTCCACGCCGAAGCAGTACTTGCAGAAGAAACCTGATGTGCCGAATAGTCAACGTTCCACCCATGAGCAACCAGCACCGGACATTCGCCGATGTACTGGCCTCTGACCAGAGCAAGCCCTGGTAAGAAATGCTCCTTAGAAAGGAGGTGATCCAGCCGCACCTTCCGGTACGGCTACCTTGTTACGACTTCGTCCCAATCGCCAGTCCCACCTTCGACAGCTCCCTCCCACAAGGGGTTGGGCCACCGGCTTCGGGTGTTACCGACTTTCGTGACGTGACGGGCGGTGTGTACAAGGCCCGGGAACGTATTCACCGCAGCAATGCTGATCTGCGATTACTAGCAACTCCGACTTCATGGGGTCGAGTTGCAGACCCCAATCCGAACTGAGACCGGCTTTTTGAGATTCGCTCCGCCTCGCGACATCGCAGCTCATTGTACCGGCCATTGTAGCACGTGTGCAGCCCAAGACATAAGGGGCATGATGACTTGACGTCGTCCCCACCTTCCTCCGAGTTGACCCCGGCAGTCTCCTGTGAGTCCCCATCACCCCGAAAGGCATGCTGGCAACACAGAACAAGGGTTGCGCTCGTTGCGGGACTTAACCCAACATCTCACGACACGAGCTGACGACAGCCATGCACCACCTGTACACCGACCACAAGGGGGCGACCATCTCTGGCCGTTTCCGGTGTATGTCAAGCCTTGGTAAGGTTCTTCGCGTTGCGTCGAATTAAGCCACATGCTCCGCTGCTTGTGCGGGCCCCCGTCAATTCCTTTGAGTTTTAGCCTTGCGGCCGTACTCCCCAGGCGGGGAACTTAATGCGTTAGCTGCGGCACCGACGACGTGGAATGTCGCCAACACCTAGTTCCCAACGTTTACGGCGTGGACTACCAGGGTATCTAATCCTGTTCGCTCCCCACGCTTTCGCTCCTCAGCGTCAGTAATGGCCCAGAGATCCGCCTTCGCCACCGGTGTTCCTCCTGATATCTGCGCATTTCACCGCTACACCAGGAATTCCGATCTCCCCTACCACACTCTAGCCTGCCCGTATCGAATGCAGACCCGGGGTTAAGCCCCGGGCTTTCACATCCGACGCGACAAGCCGCCTACGAGCTCTTTACGCCCAATAATTCCGGACAACGCTCGCACCCTACGTATTACCGCGGCTGCTGGCACGTAGTTAGCCGGTGCTTCTTCTGCAGGTACCGTCACTTGCGCTTCTTCCCTGCTGAAAGAGGTTTACAACCCGAAGGCCGTCATCCCTCACGCGGCGTCGCTGCATCAGGCTTTCGCCCATTGTGCAATATTCCCCACTGCTGCCTCCCGTAGGAGTCTGGGCCGTGTCTCAGTCCCAGTGTGGCCGGTCGCCCTCTCAGGCCGGCTACCCGTCGTCGCCTTGGTAGGCCATCACCCCACCAACAAGCTGATAGGCCGCGGGCTCATCCTTCACCGCCGGAGCTTTCAACCTTCCCCCATGCGGAGAAAAGTATTATCCGGTATTAGACCCCGTTTCCAGGGCTTGTCCCAGAGTGAAGGGCAGATTGCCCACGTGTTACTCACCCGTTCGCCACTAATCCACCCCGAAAGGCTTCATCGTTCGACTTGCATGTGTTAAGCACGCCGCCAGCGTTCGTCCTGAGCCAGGATCAAACTCTCCGTGAATGTTTACCGGATATCCGGCTAGCACACACGAGAGCGGAACCACCGGCCGGAATAAGACCAGTGGTTCACAGCGTCCTCGCTGTGTTTTTCTTCAAAGGAACCTCAACCCACCGAGTATTCGGTAGGTCGGGGTATCAACATATCTGGCGTTGACTTTTGGCACGCTGTTGAGTTCTCAAGGAACGGACGCTTCCTTCGTACTCACCCGCAGACTGTTTTCTGGGGCTTTCCTCCGGGCGCTTTCCCTTCGGTGTTTCTTGTTTTGTTTCCGTCTTGCGTTTCCGACTCTATCAGACTCTTTCGTGTCCGATTCCCCGTCGGAGCGGGGCTTGCTTTCCAGTTCTTCGCTTTCGCGTTTTCCCTTTCCGGCGGTTCCGACTCTACCAGACTCACTCGGCGTGTTCTGCCTCAAGAATTCTGGTGGCCTTTGGACTGGCCTTTTGTCTTTCGACGGACTCGACCGGAAATTCGATTTCCTGCCGGGAGTCTCGTAGAGATTAACTTCCGCACCCGAAGCTTGTCCAACTTCGAGGCAACCGTTCAAATCTACCTCCCCACCCAGGCCGTGTCAACGGTCTTTGTGGGGCGAAGAGGAGACTAACAGGTCGGGGACGTGCGGCGCACATCAGGCCGCGACGGGGAGTTCGGCGCTTCGGTCCGGGGCCTCCACATCTCCTGTGTCGCCGGCGCGGGCCGCTCGGCCGCCCAGGATGTAGACGTAGGCGAGGAAGGCCAGTTCGGCGGCGACGCCTATCGCGATGCGTGCCCAGGTCGGCAGGCCGGACGGGGTGACGAAGCCTTCGATGAGGCCCGAGATGAAGAGGACCAGTGCGAGTCCGATGGCCATGCCGAGGGCCGCGCGGCCCTCGCGGGCCAGTGCCGTACGGCGGGAGTGCGGGCCGGGGTCGATGACCGTCCAGCCCAGGCGCAGGCCCGTACCCGCCGCGACGAAGACCGCCGTCAGTTCGAGCAGACCGTGCGGAATGATCAGGCCGAGGAAGGTGTCCAGCCGGCCGGCCGCCGCCATCAGGCCGATGCCGACGCCCAGGTTCAGCACGTTGACGAAGAGGATCCAGATCACCGGCAGGCACAGGAAGGCGCCCAGGACCAGGCACATCGCGGCGGCCTGCGCGTTGTTCGTCCAGACCTGGGCCGCGAAGGACGCCGCCGGATGGCTTGAGTAGTACGTCTCGTACTCCCCTCCCGGTCGCGTCATCTGGCGCAGCGCCTCCGGGGCCGCGATCGCGGACTGGACCTCGGGGTGTACGGATATCCACCAGCCGATCACCACGGCCAGCAGCGTGGAGAGCAGCGCCGTAGGGATCCACCAGCGCCGCGAGCGGTACACAGCCGCGGGAAAGCCCGCCGTCAGAAAGGCCGTGGCGTCCCGCCAGCCGGCGCGTCGCGTACCCGTGACCGTGGCACGGGCGCGGGCGACGAGCTGCGTGAGGCGCGAGGTGAGCATGGGGTCAGGGGCGCTGGACTGGATCAGTGAGAGGTGCGTCGACGTGCGTTGGTAGAGCGCGACGAGTTCGTCGGCCTCGGCACCGGTGAGGCGGCGGCCCCGGCGCAGGAGATGTTCCAGGCGGTCCCACTCGGCGCGGTGGGCGGTCACGAAGACATCGAGATCCATGGTCGGCTGCTGCTCCAGGCACTGGGTGCGTACGGTCTGTACTACTGCGGCGCGCTGCGGGCCAGCTTGGCAGACTGGGAACTTCAGGGGCAGGGAAGGTCGGCAGAGGGGTGGGGCACCGGTGAATGAGCTTGTGACGGGCGACGCGGTCGTGCTGGGGCTCCGGCCGGCGAAGCTGCCGAGCCGGGCGCTGGCTCTGCTGATCGACATGGTGGTCGTCTGGTCGGTCTATCTGGCGGTGTCGCTCGGGGTGGTGGCCTCGACCAGCGCCCTGGACGACGCCGCGGTCGCCGCCCTCTCCGTCGCGACGTTCCTGCTGGTCCTGGTGGGCGGGCCGGTGGCCGTGGAGACGCTCAGCCACGGGCGGTCGCTGGGCAAGCTGGCCGTCGGCCTGCGGGTCGTACGGGACGACGGCGGGCCCATCCGGTTCCGGCACGCCCTCGTGCGTGGGGCGCTGGGCGCGGTGGAACTCCTCATGACCTTCGGTGTCATCGCCTGTATCGCGTCGCTGGTGTCCGCGCGCGGCCGGCGGATCGGCGATGTGTTCGCCGGGACGCTGGTGGTACGGGAGAGGGTGCCGACCCCGCACATGGCCACTGTGCCGCCGCCCCCGCCCTGGCTCGTGGGGCGGTTCGCGGAGCTGGACCTGTCCGCCGTGCCGGACGGGCTCTGGCTCGCGGTACGCCAGTACTTGACGCGTATGGAACAGCTGGACGCGGCGGTGAGCCGGGCGATGGCCGAGCGGCTCGCGGATGATCTGGTGGCGCGTACGGGGGCGCCCGCGCCGCAGGGAGTGCCCGCGGCGGCCTATCTGGCGGCCGTGATGAACGAGCGGCAGGCGCGGGACGCCCGGCGGGCCTTCGGGCCCGGTGCTCCGACCGGCTCGCCCGCTCCCGGCCCTGTGGCCTCTTTCGGTCCCGTGCCCACTTCCGGTCCCGTGGCCTCTTTCGGTCCCACGGCCCCTTCCGGTCCCCTGGCTCCGTCCGGTCCCTCGCCCGCTCCGGCGCCCGTCCCTCCGCGGCCCGCCACCGGGTTCGTACCGCCCGCGTAGAGACCGGATCAGGTCCGGGTCGGGAGGTTCGGGGCGGGGCGGGGTGGGTCAAGCCAGGGGCGAGGGTGGGGATTCGAGGTCTTCGAGTTCGATCCCGGGGGCCGCGAGCACCACGTCGCCGGCCAGGTGGACCGTGTGCTGCTCACCGGTGTCCAGGGCGCTGACCTGGTACTCGTCCACGATCAGGGGGCCATTGTCAGTGGCATGCGCTTCACTGTTCACCAGCGCCCAGGACTGGTCCACGGTCCGGGGTGCCAGGACGGGGTCGGTGAAGGCCACGAGGCGTACGCGCGTCGCGGGGGAAGCGGGGGTGAGGCGGAGCAGGCGGGTGATCGCCACGAGGAAGGCGGGGGAAGTGCCGGTGAAGGCGTGGGCGCGCACATTGCCTTCTGTGGCATGGACACCGGTGGGGTCGGTACGGACCCAGGTGACGCCGTCGAGTGCGGCGCCGCGGACTTCCCAGTCGGCGGCGAGGAGTTGGAGACGGATGGGGCGGCCGAGTTCGTCGAGGGCCAGATCGACGGAGCCCGCGTCGTCGCCGGAGGGAGTGGTGATCCCGGCGGGAGCGGTGATCCGGGAGACATAGCGCCAGCCGGAGGGGCCTGGCGCGCAGTGGAAGTGTTCGTCGCCGAGAGGGGTGTGGTCGTGCGGGTCATGGAGCGAATACCGGCCGCGGGGCATGGGGCTTCGAGGTCCTTCGGGGCTTTCGGATCTTTCTGGTCCCTCGGGGCTTCGGCCGGCGAGTCCGTTCGTACGGTCTCGCCCGCCCGGGCCCGTCACTGACGGAACAGGCCCCCGTCACGGGGGTGCGGGGGCCTGTTCTGCGTCACTGTCGTCCGGAGGCCGTGGCCTCCGGGTCTCAGTAGCGGTAGTGGTCGGGCTTGTACGGGCCTTCGACCTCGACACCGATGTACGCGGCCTGCTCGGGGCGGAGCGTCGTGAGCCTCACGCCGAGCGCGTCGAGGTGGAGGCGGGCGACCTTCTCGTCCAGGTGCTTGGGCAGCACATAGACGTCGGTCGGGTACTCCTCCTGCTTGGTGAACAGCTCGATCTGGGCCAGCGTCTGGTCCGCGAACGAGTTGGACATCACGAAGGACGGGTGGCCGGTCGCGTTGCCCAGGTTCAGCAGGCGGCCCTCGGACAGGATGATGAGGGTCTTGCCGTCCGGGAAGGTCCAGGTGTGGACCTGGGGCTTGACCTCGTCCTTGACGATGCCGTCGATCTTCGCCAGACCGGCCATGTCGATCTCGTTGTCGAAGTGGCCGATGTTCCCGACGATCGCCTGGTGCTTCATCTTGGCCATGTCGGCGGCCATGATGATGTCCTTGTTGCCCGTCGTGGTGACGAAGATGTCGGCGATGGAGACGACATCGTCCAGCGTCGCGACCTGGTAGCCGTCCATCGCCGCCTGGAGCGCGCAGATCGGGTCGATCTCCGTGATGATCACGCGGGCGCCCTGGCCGCGCAGGGACTCGGCACAGCCCTTGCCGACGTCGCCGTAGCCGCAGACGACCGCGACCTTGCCGCCGATCAGGACGTCGGTGGCGCGGTTGATGCCGTCGATCAGCGAGTGGCGGCAGCCGTACTTGTTGTCGAACTTCGACTTGGTGACCGCGTCGTTGACGTTGATCGCCGGGAACAGGAGAGTGCCATCACGATGCATCTCGTACAGCCGGTGGACACCGGTCGTGGTCTCCTCCGTGACACCGCGGATCTCGGACGCGAGCCGGGTCCACTTCTGCGGGTTCTCGGAGAGGGTGCGGTTCAGCAGACGGAGGATGTAGCTGTACTCCTCGCTGTCCGCCGTGGCCGGGTCCGGGGCCTCGCCGGCCTTCTCGAACTCGACGCCCTTGTGCACCAGGAGGGTGGCGTCACCGCCGTCGTCCAGGATCATGTTCGGGCCGCCGGTGGGGCTGTTGGGCCAGGTCAGGGCCTGCTCCGTGCACCACCAGTACTCCTCCAGCGTCTCGCCCTTCCAGGCGAAGACGGGGACGCCCTTCGGGTCGTCCGGGGTGCCGTGCGGGCCGACCGCGATGGCGGCGGCGGCGTGGTCCTGGGTGGAGAAGATGTTGCAGGACGCCCAGCGGACGTCCGCGCCGAGCGCGACCAGGGTCTCGATGAGCACGGCGGTCTGCACGGTCATGTGCAGGGAGCCGGTGACCCGGGCGCCGGCCAGCGGCTGCGCCGCGGCGTACTCCTTGCGGATCGACATCAGGCCGGGCATCTCGTGCTCGGCGAGAGTGATCTCTTTGCGGCCGAACTCGGCGAGCGAGAGATCGGCGACCTTGAAGTCCTGTCGGTTGGCGACAGTCGTCATAGCGAGCTGCTCCTCGTGAAGGGTGTCGAGGGTGAATACGTACGGCTGGCTCTGCGGCGGCGGGCATACGGATGCCCGGGCGCTCGCGGCCCAGTCCGTCGGAGGCCCTCTCTCCCTCGGCCGGTCCGCAAGCGGGCCGCCCGACCGCCATCAGCAGCGACGTCTGGCTCTGTCCACGAATCTACACCGGACGGTCCGGCCGCCCACAGCCGATCGGCGAAGGAGTCAGTCCTTGGCCGGGTTCGTCCCCGCGGCGGCGGCCGACGCGCTGTAGATGTCGGGCTCCAGATAGATCACCCGGGCGATCGGCACCGCCTCCCGGATCCGGGACTCGGCCGCGTTGATGGCCGCGGCGACCTCGCCCGCCGTGTCGTCGTGCTCGACCGCGATCTTGGCCGCGACCAGCAGCTCCTCGGGGCCGAGGTGGAGCGTGCGCATGTGGATGATGCCGGTCACGACCTCGTCGTCGACGATCGCGGCCTTGATCTTCCGTACGTCCTCCGCGCCCGCGGACTCGCCGAGGAGCAGGGACTTCGTCTCGGCCGCGAGCACCAGGGCGATCACGATGAGGAGGATGCCGATGCAGAGCGTGCCGATGCCGTCCCAGATGCCGTCGCCGGTGAGCACGGCGACCCCCACACCGCCGAGCGCGAGAACGAGACCGATCAGCGCGCCGAAGTCCTCCAGCAGCACGACGGGCAGCTCAGGCGCCTTCGACCGGCGGATGAACTCCTTCCAGGACTGCGTCCCCCGCGTGGCGTTGGACTCCTTGATGGCCGTCCAGAACGAGAAGCCCTCCGCGATGATCGCGAAGACGAGCACCCCGACCGGCCAGTACCAGGAGGTGATCTCGTGCGGGTGCTTGATCTTCTCGTAGCCCTCGTAGATGGCGAACATGCCACCGACCGAGAACAGCACGATGGAGACGAGGAAGGCGTAGATGTAGCGCTCGCGGCCGTAGCCGAAGGGATGCTCCTCCGTGGCCGCGCGCTTCGCCTTCTTGCCGCCGAGGAGCAGCAGCCCCTGGTTGCCGGAGTCGGCGAGGGAGTGCACACCCTCGGCGAGCATCGAAGAGGAGCCGCTGAAGGCGAACGCAACGAACTTGGCTACCGCGATGGCGAGATTGGCGCCGAGTGCCGCCACAATCGCCTTGGTTCCGCCGGACGCGCTCATGGGTGCGTGGGTTTCCCTTCCGTGTTCTGCGGCCCTGGCGCCGCTGTACGGCGGGAATTGTCGCAGCCCGTGGTGCGGCCGTTCCTCTCAGACCACCACGGTGGCGCGGAAAACGGTTCCCGTACCGGACAGTTCGGCCTTTTCGCCCGCCGGTACGAAGACCGAGCCGCCCGGGGTCAGCGCGAGACCGTTCGCCCGGGGCTCGCCGGCTGTGCAGAGCAGGATCTGCGGGGTGGCGGCGGTCAGGTCGCGCGGTGCGCCGCCCGGCGCGAGGGCGTAGCGGGAGAGCCTGAACTCGTCGATGGGCGTGTCGTACACCTCCTCGCCGGAGGCGGACACCTCCGGGCGCAGCACGCCCGGGTCGGTCGCCTCGAAGCGCACGATACGGAGCAGTTCGGGGACGTCGACGTGCTTGGGCGTGAGGCCGCAGCGCAGGACGTTGTCCGAGTTGGCCATGATCTCGACGCCCAGGCCGTTGAGATAGGCGTGCGGGACGCCCGCTCCCAGGAAGAGCGCCTCGCCGGGCTGGAGCCGCACGTAGTTGAGGAGCATGGCCGCGATGACGCCCGGGTCGCCGGGGTAGTGGCGCGCGATCGACGCGTAGGGCGCGTAGTCGCCGCCGAGGCGTTCCGCGGCCGCCGCGGTCTCGGTGACCGTCGCCGTCATCTCGTCCGGATCCGCGGCCAGGACGGCCGTCAGGACCTCGCGCAGCGCGGCCTCTTCGGGGTGGGCGCGCAGCAGGTCGACGTACGGCTTGAGCGCGTCGACGTCCAGCCCCGCGAGCAGGTCGGCGGCCTCCGCCGGCGCGCGGAAGCCGCACAGTCCGTCGAAGGGGGTGAGCGCGCAGATCAGTTCGGGCTTGTGGTTGGCGTCCTTGTAGTTGCGGTGGGGCGCGTCGATCGGCACGCCCCGGCTCTCCTCGTCCGCGTAACCCGCCTTCGCCTGGGCGAGATCGGGGTGGACCTGGAGCGAGAGCGGCGAGCCCGCCGCGAGGATCTTGAGCAGGAACGGCAAGCGCGGGCCGAACTTCTCCACGGCGGCGGCGCCGAGTTCGGCGGCGGGGTCGGCGTCGATCAGGCCGGAGAGCGTCTGCTCCCCGGCGCCGGCGCCCCGGTCGAGCCGCGACGGGGCGCCCGGGTGGGCGCCGAGCCACATCTCGGCCTGGGGTTCGCCCGTGGGGGTCTCGCCGAGGAGTTCGGGGATGGCGGTGGTGGATCCCCACGCGTAGGGGCGCACGGTGTTGGAGAGGCGGTCCATGAGTGAGCTTCCTTGTACGGGGGGGGTGTTCTGTGCGGGTGGTGGATTTGTGTGCGGGTGCGTGCTTGCTGTCAGGCGGGGGTTTCGCCCGCCAGCGCCAGATAGACCGTCGCGAAGTCCGTCACCGCGATCAGTTCGGCGAGCGCTTCCAGCTCGCCGCCCTCCTCTGGCTCCAGTTCGCTGATCGCCGTGTCATGTCCCAGCGCGAGTTCGCGCGCGGCCGGCGCTGCGGTCAGCCCGCCCGTCGGGCGGTCCCTGAGCAGCACGATCCGTGCGCGCAGCGCCGGCCGGTCCTCCACGCGGTCGCGGAAGAAGTCGTCCGGTCCCGCCTCGCCGCCCGACAGATCGCCCACGAGCAGCGCGCCGTGCGCCGTGATCGCCTCGGGCAGCTCCGCGGCGAGCGCGGGCCGGCCGGTCAGCTCGGCCAGTACGTCGGCGAAGCGGCGCCCGGCGGGGGCCGCGGCCGGGCCCTCCGTCCAGACCAGCGGGAGGCTGTCGGCGAGTTCGGCGGCGAGCGTCTTGGCCGGGTTGCTGTACGTCGCGATGGCCGGACCGCAGCGTTCCGCCACGCGGTCCAGCCGGTCGGCCACGAGCTGAAGCGTCTCGGCCGGCGCGGTCAGCAGCCCCGCCCGGTCGAGGAGCGCCAGCAGCGGGACGAGCAGCGCCCACAGCGCTCCGGGCGCGGCGGCCGGCGCAGCGCCGTCTTCCGTCTCCCGCGCGAACTCGTTCGGCGCCTTCGCCATCGGTACGAGGAGACCGCGCGTACCGCCCAGTTCCTCGCTCAGCGGCGAGCGCTCCGGGGCGACGGCGACGACCGTACAGCCGCGGCGGTACGCCTGATCCACGAGGAGCGCCAGCCCGGGTTCGCTGCCGTCCGTCGTGGCGATCAGCAGCAGATCCACGGGGCCGGCCCAGCCCGGCAGCGTCCACCGCAGCGCACCGGCGGCGGGGGCCACACCGGTGGGGCGGAGCCGGGTCACGGGAGCGGCGGGCGCGGCCAGCGCGGCGAGGATGTCGGCGGTGCCGGTCGCGGCGGCGCCCGAACCCGCGATGAGTACGGCGCGGGGGCGGCCCTCGGGGCTCAGCGCCATCACGCCGGCCTCCGCGGAGTGCCGCAGCGCGGTACGGACGCGGGCGCCGGCCTCGGCCGCGCCGCGGAGCAGACCCTGGCGGTCGGCGCGGGTCAGCTCTTCCGGAGCGTCGAGCAGCGACTCGTCGAGCATGGGGGATGGACCTCCGTTGGACCGGGGTTGCGGCTGCGGTTATGCGGGGCGGCGCGCCTCGTCCACCAGGAGGACGGGGATGTCGTCGCGTACCGGGTAGGCCAGACCGCAGTCCTCGCCGGTGCAGACCAGCTCGGGGGTGTCGGCCGCGGTGCGGTCGGCGAGCGGGGCGTGGCAGGCGGGGCAGGCGAGGATCTCCAGGAGACCTGCTTCGAGCGGCATGGGGGGCGTCCCTTCGAACATGTGGATCGGGCCACGTCAGCGTACCGGTCCGCCTCCCGTCTAAGGGGCCGTGGTCTTTGGCGGTGCGGGGTGCGGGCCGGTTCGTTTCGTGCCGGGAGCCGGGGCGGGGTCGCCTCCCGGCGGGGGGTCGTAGTGCGGGCCGGTTCGGGGTGCGGGTCGGTTTCCCCGTGCCGGGGGCCGGGGCACTCCGGAGGCGCATCCCCGGATGCATGATTTACGCCGCCGCGCGGCGGCGTTCTTCGACTGCGGACCGTACAGCGGCACAAATCACGCTCTACATCCGGGGACGTCACCTCCTGCGACCCCGGCCCCCTCCGGTAGGTGGACGGCCCGTGTCCAAACGTCGCGGGTCGAGCCCGGAAGCTCAGCCTCTGATGAGGGTCAGAGCCTCGTCCCTGATGTGCTCCATCGTTTCCCTGTCCCTCGCCTCCACGTTCAGCCTCAGCAGCGGTTCCGTGTTCGAGGGGCGGAGGTTGAGCCACCAGTCGGCGGCCGTGACCGTGAGGCCGTCAAGGTCGTCGAAGGTGACGTCGTCGCGGGTGGCGAAGGCCGCGTGGACGGCGGCCGTTCGGGCGGACTGGTCGGTGACCGTGGAGTTGATCTCGCCGGAGGCCGCGTACCGGTCGTACGAGGAGACCAGTTCGGAGAGGGGGCCGGGCTGGGTGCCGAGGGCGGCCAGGACATGGAGGGCCGCGAGCATGCCGGTGTCGGCGTTCCAGAAGTCGCGGAAGTAGTAGTGCGCGGAGTGCTCGCCGCCGAAGACCGCGCCGGTGGTGGCCATTTCCTGCTTGATGAAGGAGTGGCCGACGCGGGTGCGTACGGGGGTGCCGCCGTGTTCCTTGACGACTTCGGGGACGGACCAGGAGGTGATGAGGTTGTGGATGACCGTGCCGCCCGGGTGCTTGGCGAGTTCGCGCGCCGCGACGAGGGCGGTGATGGCCGACGGGGAGACGCCCTCGCCGCGCTCGTCGATGACGAAGCAGCGGTCGGCGTCGCCGTCGAAGGCGAGGCCCAGGTCGGCGCCCTCGGCGCGGACGCGGGCCTGGAGGTCGACGAGGTTCTTGGGGTCGAGGGGGTTGGCCTCGTGGTTGGGGAAGGTGCCGTCCAGCTCGAAGTACATCGGTACGACATCGAGCGGGAGGCCGGCGAGGACGGTGGGGACGGTGTGGCCGCCCATGCCGTTGCCCGCGTCCACGACGACCTTCAGCGGGCGGATCGAGGAGAGGTCGACGAGGGAGAGCAGATACGCCGCGTAGTCGCGCAGCGTGTCGCGCCGGGTGAGGGTGCCCGGCGGGGTGACAGCGGGCGGGGTGCCCTGCGCCAGCCAGTGTTCGGTCAGGGCGCGGATCTCCGCCAGGCCCGTGTCCTGGCCGACGGGCGCGGCCCCGGCGCGGCAGAGCTTGATGCCGTTGTAGCGGGCGGGGTTGTGCGACGCCGTGAACATCGCGCCGGGGATGTTCATGTTCCCCGACGCGTAGTACAGCTGGTCGGTGGAGCAGAGTCCGATGATCGTGGCGTCGGTGCCGCGCGCGACGGCGCCCCGGGCGAAGGCCGCGGCGAGGCCCGGCGAGGAGGGCCGCATGTCGTGGCCGATGACGATCGACCCGGCCTCGGTGACCTCGGCGAAGGCGGCGCCGAGGAGTTCGGCGAGCGGCTCGTCCAACTGCTCGGGGCAGAGCCCGCGGATGTCGTACGCCTTCACGATCTGCGCCAAATCGGCCACGGCCAACCCTCCAGAACTGCGTTCCCCTACGGACCCGTCAAACTACCCGTGGACATGGGGATGATCCCCTAGGTGTAGTGCCTTGCGGGGCATCGGGGTCCTGTACGTACGGAGAACTCAGGACTCCGGCGAGCGCAGTACGCGCAGATGTCCTCGTCGGCCGACTTCCGCCGGGTCCGCTCCCCGGGTCCCCTTGCCGCCACCGCCGGACGCCGGGCGCTCCTGCGGGCGGGCCGCTTCCCGTACGGCGTTGGCCAGCGCTTCGAGATCGTCGCCGCTCGGGCGTGACGGGGCCGAGCCGTCCGTCAGGCGGACGACCTCCCAGCCGCGCGGAGCGGTCAGCCGCTCGCTGTGTTCCGCACACAGGTCGTAGCAGTGGGGCTCGGCGTAGGTGGCGAGCGGGCCGAGGACCGCGGTCGAGTCGGCATAGACGTACGTCAGTGTCGCGACAGCAGGACGGCCGCACGCGGTGCGCGAACAGCGACGTACAGGGCTCACGATGTTGGACGGTACCGCACTCTTGAGCGGGCCGCGACGACTCGCCACCCGCTCACCCACCCGTGTCGCGGTCGGCCGCTCCGCTCCGGTTGGCCGGAATCAACTGCCCTGACCTGCATGGAAAGATGCGTGACGGAGAAGCGACGCCCGGTGACGCGGTCACCACTCGGGGCAAAAGGCATCATTGGCGGCCGGGCCGGTGATCGCGGGGGTGCCGGAATACGGGTCCGGGCTTGGCCGGAATGCTCAATATGCGACATGCCGTGCGCGGGGGCGGCGGCCGAGATATCGGATTCCCGGCGCGGGGCTACGCTGCGTCAGTGATGGACAGTCCTGTATCTCCCCGCCCGGCCGAGCCGGGTCCGCGCCGCCGCGACCGCCACGGCCGCGGTATGCGCGGGCCGGTCGCGCCGCCCCAGGTGCCGCTCTCGACCAGCCGCTCGGAGTCCTTCCACGATCTCGTGCGGGACTCGGTGGACCGGCTGGAGCGGCGCTGGCCCCAGCTGGCCGAGGTCGATTTCCTGGTCATGGAGGTGCCGGTCGCGCTGGACGACACCGTGCCGCTCGGCAGCTCGGAGCCCGCGGACAAGAACGCTCCGGCGCGCATCGTGGTCTACCGGCGGCCCGTGGAGATCCGTACCAAGAGCCGCGACGAGCGCGCGCTGCTGGTGCACGAGGTGGTGGTGGAGCAGGTCGCGGAGCTGCTCGGGCTCGCTCCCGAGTCCGTCGATCCCCGGTACGGGCAGGACTAGGCGGGGGTGGGGGCGGGGCGGTTTGCCCCTCCCCCGCCCGCATCCGCTACTTCCCCTCCAGGATCGAGAGGTCCTCGCGCGCCTCCGGTACGGAGACCGTCCCCCGGTCGTCCGGCAGCGTCTGTACGGTGAACATCTGGACGCCGTCCTCCGGCAGCGACAGCATCCGCGCCGCGTGCACCGGACCGCCCGACTCCGGTTCCACCGTCAGCGCGTACGCGCCCTTGAGCCCGGCCGGCACCTCCGGCTCCACGCCCAGGGTCGTACCGGCCTTGACCGTGTACGTCTTCACCGTCGCCTCGCCGCCCCCGCTGCCCGCCGAGGCCGTGACCTTGACCTTCGCGGTCGCGCCCGGGGCCGTCAGATAGAGGGTCGAGCCCTTGGCGCGGTTGTCGGCCACGGTCGCCCGTGAGGCGATCGCGCCGGTCGCCGGGATGAAGGCGATCTCCCGCTTGTCGCCCTTGCCGCGCACCACGCGCAGCGCCGCGACCACCGGGGCTCCGCGTCCGCCGCCGGACGGGGAGACGATCAGCGTGCCCGCCTCGCCCTTGGTCACGTCCGACAGGTCGAGCGCCGCCGTCATCTTCGACTTGACGTGCAGGCTCTCCGCGCCGGCCGGGGTGAACGTACCGTCGGAGCCGGCGAGCTGGACCTTGAGGTCGGCGTCGTCGTCGCCGGTCGAGAACGCCACCAGCCGTACGTCGGTGGCGTCCGCCGGGATGCCGGGGAGCACCTGGCGGCCCGCCGCGTCCGCCGAGGCGGCCAGCCAGTCGCTGCCGCCCGCGGTGTCGGCGGCGCTCACCGCGGCCCCGATCCTGCCCGTACGGGTGGTGACATGGACGGTCACATTGGGCTCGTCCTGGGTGGACAGCGTGGAGAGCAGCACGGGGACGCTGGACCGGGCGGGGACCGGAATGCCCTCCCCCGTCTCCGACTTGATCAGGCCCTCCTTCCCGTACAGCTCGATGTCCACGACCGCCACCGAGTCGTCGGGGTTGGTGAGGTGGACATAGTCCTGGCGGGAGCGCTCGGTGCTCGCGGCGGGGAACCAGAAGTCGGTCTCCGGCGGGGTGCAGGTCAGCCCGAGCAGCCCGCGCGCGTCGCCGACGCCGACCGTGGTGGTCTGCTGCGTGGTCCAGCCGGGGGCGAACCGGCCGGTGGCGACGCCGACGAGCGCCGGGGCGTCGGCGCCGTTCTTCTCGGCGGTGACCGGCTTGCCGGGCTCCTTCAGGGCGAGGAACGCTTTGGTGTCGGACGTGTCCTTCTTGGTCGTGCTCTCCTGCTTGCCGTCATTGGCGATCAGGGTCACGGTCGACACCTTCAGCTCGGCCGAGGCGTCGCCCTCCGCGCTCGCCTCACGGTCCGCGCCGCCCTTACCCGTAGGGGTGACGGAGGTGTACGTGGTCTCCGCGACGTCCGAGACGCTCGGTACGGGGCAGAGCTGGCTGGTGCGCTCCACCGGCAGCCGTGCGGCGGTCGCCGGGGCGGCCGTGTCCCCGGCCGCCGGGGCGGTCATGGAGGCGAAGCCGGTGATGGCGGCGAGGGCGGTGGCGACCGCGAGGAGGGAGAGGGTCGTACGGTTCACTGGTTGCTGCTCCCGTCGGGGCGCTGACGCGGGTCGTTCTCGGGGGCGTTCCCGTAGGGGCCGTCACCGTAGGGCTGCTGGTGGGGCGGCTGGGGCTGCTGGGTGTACCCGTAGGGGTCGTACGGCTGCTGCTCCTGTACGTACGGTCCGGCGGCCGGGAAGCCGCCGTCCTGGTACTGGCCGCCGTCCTGGTACTGCCCCTCCGGGTACTGGCCCTGCTGCTGGTACGGGTCGGGGGCGTACTGCTGCTGGTACTCCTGCTGGTACTGGCCCTCGGCGTACTGCTGCACGGGCTGCTGTACAGGCGGCACGGGCTGCTGCGTGTACGTGCCCGGGTCCCATTCGTCGTACGTCTGGTCCTGGGCCTGGGGCTGCTGCGGCTGTTCCTGTGCCTGCGCCTCGGTCCGCTGCTGCGGTACGCCCGCGAGTACGTCCGCGTTCTCCCCCTCGGCCCGCGCGTCCGGCGCATCCGGCAGATCGGGCGTCTCGGCGCCCTCCGCCTCCGCCGCCGCGCGCAGCCTGCGCGCCCTGCGTCCGTCGCCCGACGCGGACTCCGCCGGGATCTCGGTGTCCTCCTCGGGCAGGTCGTCGTCGATCTCCCGGCGCCGCCCCGGCAGGGCCAGCACCAGCAGGACGACGGCGAGCGCGCACTGCGCCCAGATCCACACCCGGTGGGTGAAGGGCTCCTCGTACGTGAGGTCGAGCCGGCCGCCCTCGGCGGGCAGTTCGAAGCCCTGCGCCCAGCCGTCGACGGTCTTCTTCGGCAGGGGCTTGCCGTCGAGCGTGGCCTCCCAGCCGTCGTCCGCCCGGTCCGCGATCCGCAGCACCCGCCCGGCGGAGCCCGACGGGATCTTGGTGTGTGCCTCGACCGGCCCGGCGGCGACGGCCAGCGGCTCGCCGATGCCCTTGCCGTTCACGATGGTGGCCCGCGAGATCTGCCGGTCCACGCGCCACAGCGCGCTGCCGTCGAGCTGGCTGAGCCGGGTCAGGCCCGGGGTGGCGTCGAGGACACGGCTCGTCTCGCGCGGCGCTCCGTCCCGTACCAGTACGTACCGGATCGCGAAGCCGCTGAGCTGGTCGGTCTGGTCGGCGCCGGAGCCGGCCACCAGATTCGCGACGATCTTGTCGAGCCGGGCGTCCCCGCCGCCCGACGCGGTCAGTTCGGCGTCACCGAGCCGCGCGCCGGAGCCCCTGACCAGGGAGTACGAGACCACGGCCGGTGAGGTGCCGCCGAGCACGAGGGTGCGCGGCTGGTCACGGGTGATGCTCTCCTCGGCGACGAACGCGGGGACCTGCACCGGGTCGCGGCGCTCCAGCGGTCCGGCCGCGCCGCCGATCATCCAGCCGAAGGCGGCGATCAGCGGGGCGGCGCCCGCGGCGGCGGCGATGAGCACGGCGACGGGCTGGCGCCAGCCGAAGCTCTCGGCGGCGACCCGGATCCGGGCGCCGTCGGCGCCGAGGACGGCCGCGGCGATCAGCGCGAGCCCGTAGAGCAGGGTGGCGGGTCCGGCCCAGCCGGAGTTGTTGGAGAGGACGGCGAAGACGAGCGCGCCCAGGGCCACCGCCCAGGCCGTACGGATCGCGAACTGCCGCTCGCCGCGGAGCAGGGCGGCCAGCGCGGCCAGCACGATGCCGAGCATCAGGATCCCGCCGGCCGCCTTGGGCCCGCCGGGGCTGATGCCGAGCAGGTCGAGCGCGGTCGCCGAGCCCGTGCCGAACTCCAGGCCCGCCTCGCGGAAGAAGGCGCCGGGGTCGGTCAGCAGCGACAGCGACCAGGGCGCCAGCATCAGCAGCGGGGTGCCGAGCGCGACGAGCACGCGCGGCGCGTACGCCTTGATGTCGCCGCGCCGCAGCACGAGGACGCCCAGGCCGAGCAGCCCGGCCAGCGGCCAGACGATCGGCGTGAAGGCCATCGCGAGGGTCAGCAGGAAGGCGTACGCCCAGGTCGCGCGCCAGCTGCCGCGCGCCTCGGCGTGCGCGCCGTCGCGCAGGGCGTACGCGGCGACGGCGGCGCGGGCGATCAGCGGCAGCAGGACGGCGAGCACGGCCGTGCCGAGCCGCCCGGTGGCCAGGGCGCCGGTCGCGGCGGGCAGGAAGGCGTACGCGACGCTCGCCCAGGCGCGCAGCAGCCGGGACGGTACGAGGGTGCGCGAGGCGAAGTACGCGGTGACCCCGGCGAGCGGCACGGAGCAGACGAGCAGCAGGGTCAGCGCGAAGCCGGTGGAGCCGAGGAACAGCGCGGACAGGGCCGCGAGTACAGCGAGATAGGGCGGCGCGGTGTCGGTGAGCCCCGTGCCGACGGGGTGCCAGCCGTCCGCGTAACGGGACCAGAGGTCGGATACGTCGGCGGGCGCCGGGAGCAGCGCGCCGCCGGCGAGGGAGCCGCCGCCGAAGAGGCCGCGGCAGGCGACGACGGAGATGAGCAGGAGGAGCGCGAAGAGGACGGGCCCGGGCTTGCGGGCCAGCTTCTTGAGCCGGGCGAACTGCTCGATCTCCATGTAGTCGGCGTCGTCGCCGCCCGGTCCGGACTCGACGGCGCCGTGGCGCGAGCCGCCCGCGTCCGTACCGTCGGAGTCGCCGCCGAAGGTGGTGGCGATCTGTTCGACGGTGACGCGGATGGTGGCGCCGGCGGGCGGGAAGAGGGGGCGCAGTTCGGCCGCCTCGACGACGGCCTTGCCGCGCTCCTTGCGGCCGCTGATGATCCTGCCCGGGCGCAGCAGGGTGCCGCAGAGCCCCATGACCTCGTCGATGGCCTGGACGGGCGCCTTGCCGACGATGTAGGCGAGGGTGCGCAGGAGCGTGCCGATGACGAGCCGGAAGAGCACGTAGGGCAGCACGGTGGCCCGTGCGTTGACGAGCATGGTGTAGACGGCGCCGGCCTTGTCGACGCGGTGCGGGTTGACGACGGAGCGGCCCGCGCAGTCGACGCTGCGGCGCTCGCGCGCGGATGCCTCGGCGTGCCGCAGGACGGCGTCGGGGGCGACGAGCACCCGGTGTCCGGCGGCGTGCGCGCGCCAGCAGAAGTCGACGTCGTCGCGCATGAGGGGCAGCGCCCGGTCGAAGCCGCCGAGTTCGTCCCAGACGTCGCGGCGCACGAGCATGCCGGCGCTGGAGACGGAGAGGACCGTACGGACCTGGTCGTGCTGGCCCTGGTCCTGCTCGCGCCGGTCGAGGCCGGTCCAGCGGCGTCCGCTGTTGGCGATGGAGACGCCGACTTCGAGGAGCTGCTTGCGGTCGTACCAGCCGCGGAGTTTGGGGCCGACGACGGCGGCGTACTCGTCGGAGTCGGCGACGCGCAGGAGTTCGGCGAGGGCGTCGGGCGCGGGCGCGCTGTCGTCGTGGAGGAGCCAGAGCCACTGCACCGGTTCGCCGTGCGGGAGTTCCGGCAGGTCGTAGTTCTCGTCCTGCCAGGTGCGGGTCACCGGGTTCCAGCCGCCCGGCCGCCGCAGATACGCGATGTCCTCGGGGGTGAGCACGCCGGCGAGCCGGGCGGACTCGTCCACGGCCGCGCCGAAGCCGGACCGGCGCGCGAGGTGCAGCACATGGTCGTCGCCGAGGGCCTCGGTGAGGAGTCGGGCGGAGTCGTCGGCGCTGCCGGTGTCGGCTGCCATGACGTTCTGTACGGGGCGTTCCTGGCCCAGCAGCCCCGCGAGGACGTCGGGCAGCCAGCGCGCGCCGTCGTGGGAGACGAGCACCGCGGTCACGACGTGCCGCGGGAACTCGGGGGCGGTGGCGGGAACGAACGCGGCTGTGGTGGGGGACATTGAAGTAGCAGGCCCTCCGGCCGGGGGGTCGCCCCGAAGGGGCGTTGGAGCGTCTCGGACGGGGCCCCACACTAACGGTAGGAACGGACAAGGAGCGCCGGGTCACCGGGTCCGCCGGGAAACGGAACGGTCCGCCGTCCGCGGGGAAGCGCGGACGGCGGACCGTGTCGTACGTGGGTGAGGGCGGGGCCGGTGGGGCGGGGAGGCCGGACCGGGTTTCGGGCAGAGCCTCGGGCCGGGTTTCGGGCGGGGTCTCGGGCCGGGTTTCGGGCCGGTCTTCCGGAGTGAGCGCGGGGCGTCAGATCGCGGCCTTTTTGAGCCGGCGCCGCTCGCGTTCGGAAAGTCCTCCCCAGATGCCGAATCGCTCGTCGTTGGCGAGGGCGTATTCGAGGCATTCGGAGCGGACCTCGCAGGCGAGGCAGACCTTCTTGGCCTCGCGGGTGGAACCGCCCTTCTCCGGGAAGAAGGACTCGGGATCGGTCTGGGCGCACAAGGCGCGCTCCTGCCAGCCGAGTTCTTCGTCCGCGTCCTCGACCAGCAGTTGTTCGAACAGCTCGGTCATGTGCGCCCCTCGTCTGTCTATATACGTCCCCGTGGCTGTGGCCGCTGTCGAGTTCGGCCGAACGACACGAGTGAAATTACAAGTGCGTGCTCTGGGTGGGTCAAGCCGAGATCTGCTATTGGGCCCGGTATTCACTCTCCGGAACCAAGGCTATGCGGAAAGTGTTCAAATCACCAAAAACCTGACACATGCCACTGGCCTGCCCGCATCACCTCTCTCTCGACAAGAGAGACGTCACGAACCACGGCCCTGTTGCGTGTCCGGCCGAGGTTGCGATCCGGATCACAGTCACGACCGCCGGGCGGCACCACCGGTACGCCACCGGTCGCCGCCGCCGGACAGTCGCTGCCCCATGTGTCCGCGGCCTTTCGCGCACAAACCTTTCTCCCGTCGAAGCAACCGGAAGAGGTGAAACATTGCCGCCGAATCAGTTACCGAGTTGACATCTGGGAGCGGATTCGCGACCTTAGGTCTCATGCCAGCGAACCCCTCGCAGACCGCGACCCACGCCCGTGGATTCCGCAGTGCTGTCCAGGCCCGCTGTCGCTGTTCCGCCCGCGCCTGCTGTTGATGCCCCGAGGCTCCAGCCGATCGCGTTGATCATCACCGCTCGCTCCCGCGTGTTCACCACGCTCCGCGCCGTGTGACCCGCCTTCCCCGCTTCATCCGTGTGACCCGCCTTCGTCATCCGTATCTGCCGAGGACCACCGCACCCCATGAACAGCGACAGCGACCTTCAGATCGCCGGCGACCTCCTTGAGGTCCCGCACCTTCTCCAGCCCGCCCGGGAGCACCCCGTCACCGTCGCCGACTTCGTCGGCCTCGCCCGTACCGTCGCCGCCGACCGCGCGCAGTGGGCACCGCTCGTCCAGTACGACGCCACCAGCCGCTGGTACCACCGGCTGCGCACCGGGCCCGGCTACGAGGTCTGGCTGCTCTCCTGGGTGCCGGGGCAGGGCACCGACCTGCATGACCACGGCCGGTCCTCGGGCGTACTGACCGTCCTCGAAGGCGAACTGACGGAGCGTTCGGAAGGCGGCAGCCGGGTCCTCGCGCCGGGCGCGGAGCGGGTGGTGGCGCCGGGGCAGGCACACGAGATGGTCAACGCGTCGCTCGAACCGGCGGTGAGCCTGCACATCTACTACCCGGGGCTCACCGAGATGCCGATGCACACCACCGCGGCGGTCGCCGCGGCCTCGGAGGATGTCGTACCTGCCTGACACACTGTTCTCATGCGCATTGTGGTTCTGGCCGGCGGCATCGGCGGCGCCCGTTTCCTGCGTGGCCTCAAGCAGGCCGCGCCGGACGCGGACGTCACGGTCATCGGCAACACGGGTGATGACATCCATCTGTTCGGGCTGAAGGTCTGTCCCGACCTCGACACCGTGATGTACACCCTCGGCGGTGGCATCAACGAAGAGCAGGGCTGGGGGCGTCTCGACGAGACGTTCCAGGTGAAGGCGGAGCTGGCGGCCTACGGGGTGGGGCCCGAGTGGTTCGGCCTCGGCGACCGCGACTTCGCCACACACATCGTCCGTACGCAGATGCTTGGCGCCGGCTATCCGCTGAGCGCCGTCACCGAGGCGCTCTGCGCCCGCTGGAAGCCGGGCGTACGGCTGCTGCCCATGTCCGACGACCGCGTGGAGACGCATGTCGCGATCGAGGTGGACGGCGAGCGCCAGGCCGTGCACTTCCAGGAGTACTGGGTGAAGCTGCGGGCGTCCGTCGACGCCCAGGCGGTCGTGCCGGTCGGCGCCGAGCAGGCCAAGCCGGCGCCGGGCGTGCTGGAGGCCATCGCCGCCGCCGACGTCATCCTCTTCCCGCCGTCCAACCCGGTCGTCAGCATCGGCACGATCCTCGCCGTCCCCGGTATCCGCGAGGCCATCGCCGAGGCGGGCGTGCCGGTCGTCGGCCTCTCCCCCATCGTCGGGGACGCGCCCGTGCGCGGGATGGCCGACAAGGTGCTCGCCGCGATCGGCGTCGAGGCGACGGCCGCGGCCGTCGCGCTGCACTACGGCTCGGGGCTGCTCGACGGCTGGCTGGTCGACACCGTGGACGCCTCCTCCGTACCCGCCATAGAGGCCGCGGGCATCCGCAGCCGCGCCGTTCCGCTGATGATGTCGGACGCGGACACCACCGCCGCGATGGCCCGCGAGGCGCTCGCGCTGGCCGAGGAGGTGCGGGCATGACGGGCGGTACGGGCATGACGGGCGCCCCCTCGTACAAGGTGCGCGCGCTGCCGGGGCTGCCGGAGATCCGCCCCGGCGACGACCTCGCCAAGCTCATCGCCGCCACCTCTCCCGGGCTGGCCGACGGGGATGTCCTGCTCGTCACCTCGAAGATCGTCTCCAAGGCCGAGGGCCGGATCGTCGAGGCGACGGACCGCGAGGCGGCGATCGACGCGGAGACGGTCCGGGTCGTCGCGCGGCGCGGCCCGCTCCGTATCGTCGAGAACCGGCAGGGCCTGATCATGGCCGCCGCCGGGGTCGACGCCTCGAACACCGCGCCCGGCACGGTCCTGCTGCTGCCCGAGGACCCCGACGCCTCCGCCCGCGCGATCCGGGACGGGCTGCGGGACACGCTCGGCGTGGACATCGGCGTGATCGTCACCGACACCTTCGGCCGGCCCTGGCGCAACGGGCTCACCGATGTCGCGATCGGCGCGGCGGGGGTACGGGTCCTGGACGATCTGCGCGGCGGCACGGACGCGCACGGCAATCCGCTCCAGGCAACGGTCATCGCGCTCGCGGACGAGCTGGCGGCGGCGGGCGACCTGGTCAAGGGCAAGACCGAAGGGCTGCCGGTCGCGGTGGTGAGCGGCCTGCCGCACCTCGTCGGCCCTTCCGTTCCCGACACCGGCAGCCGTTCGCTGGTGCGGGACGCCGCCGACGACATGTTCCGGCTCGGCACGTCCGAGGCCGTACGGGAGGCGGTGACCCAGCGCCGTACCGTCCGCGACTTCACCGACGAGCCGGTCGACCCCGGCGCGGTCCGCCGCGCGGTCGCGGCGGCGCTCACCGCGCCCGCCCCGCACCACACCACACCCTGGCGCTTCGTCCTGCTGGAGTCGGCGGAGTCCCGGCTGCGGCTGCTGGACGCGATGCGCGACGCCTGGATCGCGGATCTGCGCCGCGACGGCAAATCGGAGGAGTCCGTCGCCAAGCGCGTCCGGCGCGGCGAGGTGCTGCGCCGGGCGCCGTATCTCGTGGTCCCGTGCCTCGTCGCGGACGGCGCGCACACATACGGCGATCCGCGGCGCGACGCGGCCGAGCGCGAGATGTTCGTCGTCGCGATGGGCGCGGGCGTCCAGAACTTCCTGGTCGCCCTGGCCGGCGAACGGCTCGGCTCCGCGTGGGTCTCGTCCACGATGTTCTGCCGGGACGTCGTACGGGACGTCCTGGCGCTGCCCGCCGACTGGGACCCGATGGGCGCGGTCGCGGTGGGGCACGCGGCGACGGCACCGGCCGCGCGGCCGGCCCGGACGCCGGAGGGCTTTATCGAGGTGCGCTGAGGATCTGTTGCACTTGGCCCTACAGGCGCGCGATGTTCCGGATCTCCATCCGGGGCGCGCGCCGGGCCGGGACCCGGCCGCTGAGCAGGATCAGCCGGACGGCGCGGTGGCGCTGGCCCTCGTACGGGGCGAGCAGTTCCAGCATCGCCGCGTCGTCCGCGTCCCGGTCGTCCGCGAGCGCGTGCCCGACGATGCCGGGCAGATGCAGATCGCCGACGGTGACGGCGTCGGGCGCGCCGTTCGAACGCTGGATCACCTCGGCGGCCGTCCACGGCCCGATCCCCGGGATCAGCTCCAGCCGGGCGGCGGCCTCCGCCGGCGCCATCGCCGCCGCCTCCTCCATCCGGCGCGCGACCCGCACGGCACGCAGGATCGTCGCGGACCGCTTGGCGTCGACCCCGGCCTTGTGCCACTCCCACGACGGGACGAGCGCCCATGTGCGGGCGTCGGGCACGACGTACAGGCGCGTGTGCTCGTCCTCGTTGCCTTCCCCGCCGGGGCCGGGCGCGGGCTCGCCGTACTTCCGTACCAGCAGCCGCCAGGCGCGGTACGCCTCGACCGTCGTGACCTTCTGCTCCAGCACCGACGGAATCAGCGACTCCAGTACGAGCCCGGTCCGGCAGAGCCGCAGCCCCGGCCGACGCCGCTGGGCCTCCGCGAGGACGCGGTGGCGCGGGGTGAAGGCGCCGGGGTCGTCGTCGGCGCCGAGCAGTCCGGGCAGCCGCTCCAGCAGCCACCCGGCCCCCGGCCCCCACGCCTCGGCCACCACATCGCGCCCGTCCCGGCCGACGCGCACCGTCCCGGCGCCCTCGGGCGTCCGGCACGTCCGCCACACCGTCCCGTCCCCACCGGCCCGGAACGTCGGATCCCCCGGCCCCCGCCGCAACGGCCCGAGCACAAGACCGAGGTCGTACGGCCCCTCCGGCGGCGTCCACCGCCGACTCAGCCCCGAGGCACGCAGAGTCGCGCTGCGCGCTGGTGCGTGGGGTCTGTCAGGGGAGAAGCGTCCGGCCACGAGGTCGAGCGTAAGGGGTCCGGGCCCAGCCCAAGACGTCTGGGCGTCGGCCGACCACGACCGGAGGGGGCCGGGGTCGCAGGAGGTGACGTCCCCGGATGTAGAGCGTGATTTGTGCCGCTGAACGGTCCGCAGTCAAAGAACCCAGCCGCACGCGGCGTAAATCATGCATCCGGGGATGCGCCTCCGGAGTGCCCCGGCCCCCGGCACAAAACGAACCGGCCGCACCCCCAAACCGGCCCGCACTACGCCCCCCGCCGGGAGGCGACCCCCCGGTTACTGATCCGCGGAGAATCTCACCGCGCCCGCGCCCAGTACCGCGTCGCACCAGACCCGGACCCCCTCGCGCAGTTCGTTGTCCGGCCCCACGATCGCGCCGTCGCCGATCACCGCGTCCGTGACCACCGTGCGGGCGCCGACGTGGGCGTGGTTGCCGATCAGTGAGTTGGTGATCGTGGCGTTGGGGGCGATGGTCGCGCCGTCGAGGATCACGCTGCCCGCGACCCGGGCGCCCGCGCCGATGACCGCGCCCGCGCCGACGACCGTGCCCGCCGTGAGTTTGGCGTCGGGGGCGACCGTGGCGGTCGGGAGGGTGAGGCGGTCGCCGCAGCGGCCGGGGACCGCCGGGGACGGGGCGCGGCCCAGGACCAGATCGGCGGAGCCGCGGACGAACGCGGCCGGGGTGCCGAGGTCGAGCCAGTACGTGGAGTCGACCATGCCCTGGAGGTGCGCGCCGGCCGCAAGGAGGCCGGGGAAGGTTTCCCGTTCGACCGATACCGGCCGCCCCGCCGGTATCGCGTCGATCACGGAGCGCCGGAACACATACGCCCCCGCGTTGATCTGGTCGGTGACGATCTCCTCCGGGGTCTGGGGCTTTTCGAGGAAGGCCGTCACGCGGCCGTCCGTGTCGGTCGGCACGAGGCCGAACGCGCGGGGGTCAGGGACGCGGGTCAGGTGCAGTGAGACATCCGCGCCGGAGGCCGCGTGGGTGGCGACGAGGGCGCGGATGTCGAGGCCGGTGAGGATGTCGCCGTTGAAGACGAGTACGGGGTCGTCGGGCCCGGCGCGCAGCCGCGACGCGACATTGCGCAGCGCGCCGCCCGTGCCGAGGGGCTCGCGCTCGGTCACGTACTCCAGGCTCAGGCCGAGCGACGAGCCGTCACCGAAGTACGGTTCGAACACCTCCGCGAGGTACGACGTGGCGAGCACGATGTGCTCGACGCCCGCCGCGCGGGCCCGCGCCAGCTGGTGGGTGAGGAACGGCACGCCCGCCGCCGGGAGCATGGGCTTGGGTGTGTGCACCGTGACGGGGCGCAGTCTGGTGCCTTTGCCGCCGACCAGGAGGATCGCTTCTGTCAACGTGTGGTCTCCGCTTCTCGGTGATCGCGTTCTCGTGGGCCGCGTCTACGTACGTATATCCATACATGCGCGGGTACCCGGAACCGACCAGTCCGTGCGGACCGGGTCAGCGCCCCTGGTATCCGGCCGCCTTCGTCCGTACCGTGCCGAGCTTCTCGTAGAGGTGGGCACCTGGGCATTCGGTGGCGAATCCGTCCCGGTGGCCGGAGATGGTGTGCAGGGTGACGCGGGTCCCCTTGCCGTACTTTCCGCTGCCGCCGGAGGTCAGGGTGACCTTGCCGCCGGGGTTGACGCCGTGCAGTCCGAGCTTCCAGGCGGTGAGCTGGGCGAGTGCGGTGACCGCCGCCGCGGGCGGGTTCGTACCGGTGTACGTTCCGAGGACGGCGATGCCCGTGGAGTTCGTGTTGAAACCGAGGGTGTGGGCGCCCAGCACGGGCTTGGCCACTCCTCCGGCGCGCCCTTCGTAGATGTTTCCGCACTTGTCGACGGCGAAGTTGTAGCCGAAGTCGCGCCAGCCGCTGCTCTTGACGTGGTAGCGGTAGATACTGCGCAGGACTGAGGGTGCCTCGTCACAGGTGTAGTTGTTTCCGGTGGCGCTGTGGTGGACGAAGGCGGCCTTGACGGTGCTGGTGTAGCCGAAGTTCCGCTCACGCAGGGACTCGTCGGCGCCCCAGCCCCTGCGGGTGATGATGCGCGGCCGGGGGGCGTCGTACCGCTGCGCCTCCGCCTCCGACGCTGCGGAGGACGCGGCAGAGGACGAAGACTCGGACGAGGACTCGGACGCGGGTACGGCCAGGGCCGGGATCTCTCGTGCGCCGGAGGCCACCAGTTCCTCGTTCGCGGCCGAACTGGCCAGCTCCTCGGGGGACATGGGGGCGAGCGGGGCGCGTTCACCGGTGGTGCCGGTACCGGTAGTGGTGCTGGTGCCGGTAGTGGTGGCGGGGTCCGCCGGGGTCTCGGCCGTGTCCTTCGCGCCCTGCTCCGCGCTGCCGCCCACCGCCGGTTCCACGCCCGGGTCGATCAACTCCAGCCGCAGGCCCTGCGGGAGCAGCGCGCGGGCCGGGCCCGTCTCGTTCTGGTCCTGGGTGGCCCGTACGCGCAGCTCCACGCCGTCCGAGCCGCCGACCCAGAGCGGGGCCGTGGAGCCGTGCACGGTGCCGGAGTCGCGTTCCTGGCTGCCGGGGTCGGCGCCGTGTTCCTGGTTGTGGGTCTCCAGGTCCTGCCACTCGGACCAGGTCTGGGTGCCCGCCGCGCGGGTACGGACCTGGACCGTGCCGTGGAACTCGGTGTCGGCGTCGTCCCACACGACCCCGAGCAGCGAGAAGGGGCGCACATCGCGGCGGCTCACACCCCGCTCCCGCGCGGCGCCCAGGGATCGGTCGGCGGGGAGCGCGGTCAGCGGGATCGACTGGGTGGAGCCGGGGACGCCCGGGGGCACGGTCACGGCCGGCACTGAGGCCGGCGCGGCCGCCGCGACCGGGGTACCGGCGGCCGCCGGGAGCGCGGTGGCGCCCGAGGGGAACGACAGCGGAAGGACCAGGGCGGCGGTGCACGCGACGCCGATCGGGGTTGCAAGGTAGGCACGCATGAACCGATCCTCGGCGCCCGACCGCCCGCGCGCCCGCTGGACGCTCCCGGAAAACTGACGGCCCGTCGCTCCAACCGGTGGAGGCCGTCACCGGTACGGCGGTGGCCCCACAGGGTCGCGGCGTACCCTTTGCCGCGTGAATGCCAGCGACCGTACCCCCGCCGACCTGCTGCGATCCGCTCTCGCCACGGACCCGGCCCGCCCCTTGGTCACGTTCTACGACGATGCCACCGGTGAACGGGTCGAATTGTCCGTCGCCACCTTCGCCAATTGGGTGTCCAAGACCGCCAACCTGCTCCAGGGCGAGCTGGCGGCGGAGCCGGGCGACCGGCTCGCGCTGCTGCTGCCCGCGCACTGGCAGAGCGCGGTCTGGCTGCTCGCCTGCTCCTCGGTGGGGGTGAGTGTCGACATCGGCGGCGACCCAGCGAAGGCCGGCCTCGTTGTCACCGGTCCGGACACACTCGATGCCGCGCGCGCGTGCGGCGGCGAGCGGGTGGCGCTCGCGCTGCGCCCGCTCGGCGGGCGCTTTCCGCAGCCGCCGGAGGGCTTCATCGATTACGCGGTGGAGGTGCCCAGCCAGGGCGACCGCTTCGCACCGTACGCCCCGGTCGACCCGGACGCGCCCGCGCTCACCGTCGAGGGTACGGAGCTGACCTCGGCCCAACTCGTCGCGCTGGCACGGGAGAACGCCTCGGAGCGCGGTCTGGCGCCGGGCTCGCGGCTGCTGTCGGGGCTCGCGTACGACAGCTGGGACGGGCTCTCGGCCGGGCTGTTCGCACCGCTCGCGGCGGGCGGCTCCGTGGTGCTCTGCCGGCACCTCGGGTCGCTCCCGGCAGCGGCGCTCGAACAGCGTGTGACGAGCGAGCGGGTCACCCACCGCGCGGTGTGAACGGGGTGGTGTCGGCGTCGGCGAACGTCGGCGAACGTCCGAAAACCGCCCGGTCTGCACACAACGGACCGGGGTAGCGCGGCCGTAACCAAACTGAAGTACATGATCGGCAATATGTACGACCTCCCGTACAACCAAGGGCGCTGTTTGCCCGTCTACGACATCAACCGGCGGCCCAGTGCGCCGTCGATGCCTTGAAGGATGGACGAAGACGTGACCGACAGTGCTGGCACGCCGCCCGAGCCGAACGAGAACTCCGGCGCCGGGTCCGGGACCGAGTCCGGGAGCACGGACGGGACCACGCACGGAACTGCGCACGGGACCGCGGACGGGACCGCGGACAGGACCACGCACGGGACCGCGGACGAGAGCGCCGACGGGACCGCCGTCGAGGCCGGAGACGGGATCAGGGACGCGGCCGCGGACGAGTACCGCGCCGCCCTCACCGCCGTCGCGTCCGCCATGACCGCCGCCCTCACCGCCGCCGCCTCCGCCATGGCCGCCGCCGTGGCCGCCGGCACACCGGCCGACGCACCGGCCGCCGTACGAACGGACATATCGGCCGACGCACAGGCCAAAGCGCCTCTCGCGCCCCCGAAACCGCCGAAGCCGCTCAAACGACGCAAGCGCCGCTGGTTGCGCTGGGTAGCCGTAGGCGCGGCCGCCGCCGTCCTCGCCTCGGGCGGCGCCGGCTGGTGGTTCTACCGGCAGCTCGACCACAACATCACGACCGATACCACCACCGCGGCCGAACTTCAGACGTACGAGAAGGAACGGCCGAAGCCCGTCGTCCTCGACGCGGAGAACATACTTCTCGTCGGCTCGGACAGCCGGGCCGGCAAGAACGGCAAGTACGGCCGGGACGACGGCGGTTCACAGCGTTCCGACACCACGATCCTGCTGCACCTGGCCGCCGACCGGAAGAGCGCGACCGCCGTCTCCTTCCCCCGCGACCTGATGGTGGACATCCCGAGCTGCCGCCGATCGGACGGCTCCCGGACGCGGGCGCAGTTCGCGCAGTTCAACTGGGCCTTCGAGTTCGGCGGCGCGGCCTGCACGATCCGTACCATCGAGAAGCTCACGGGCATACGCGTCGACCACCACATGGTGGTGGACTTCCAGGGCTTCAAGGACATGGTCGACGCGGTGGACGGGGTCAAGGTCTGCCTGAAGGAACCGGTCGACGACAAGAACTCCAAGCTCAAGCTCGACGCCGGTACGCACACCCTCGACGGGGAGCAGGCGCTCGCGTACGTACGCGCCCGGCACAGCCTCGGGGACGGCAGCGACACCCAGCGCATGGGCAGACAGCAGCGGTTCCTCGGCGCCCTCTTCAAGAAGGTGCGGAGCAACGGTGTCCTGCTCAACCCGACGCAGCTCTATCCGGTCCTGGACGCGGCGACGAAGTCGGTCACCACGGACCCCGGGCTGGGCTCGCTGAGCGCGCTCTACGATCTGACACGGTCCATGCGGAGCGTACCCACCGAAAAGGTGCAATTCCTTACGGTGCCGCGCCAGCAGTACAGCCTGGACCGCAACCGCGACGAGCTGGTGCAGCCGGCCGCCGGGAAGCTCTTCGAGCAGCTTCGCGACGACGCCGCCGTCACCGTCGTACCGGCGAGCAAGGACGATGACACCGCACCCTCCGCCTCGCCCTCACCGGACGGCGGGGACACCGTGTTCGAGGGGACAAATGCCGCGGCGGGCGTGTGTGAGTAAAGCGATCCTCAAAGAGATGGCAGCAGTCCACGGAGATTGAGCGGATTGCCCACTTGTAAGCGATGAGGAATGTGTCACTGGCGTCGCTCGACGCCGAACTGGACGGATAGTGTGGCGCGATCCGGTGTATCCGACCAACAGGTCGCGCACTAGCTGGAGCAAAACCGAGCGCCTTCCGGAAGAGAAGGCGACTCGCGTGGCACCGACGGAGGATTCAGGCAACCGTGGATGCACATAGCCGTGGGCAGGCGGACGAAATCGATCCCGCCGACCAGTGGGTGCTCAACCCGGACACGGGTAACTACGAGCTGCGACTGGACCGCTCCGCAGGGCAGCCGCCCGCACCGCGCGCGGCCACCGGTTCGAGAACCGACGGCCCCGGCACGGCCCCCGACACCGGTACGGGTAAGGGCAGCGGCTCCGCGACGGGCGGATCCGGTACGGAGCCGGACCCCGACCCGGACCGGGAACCGCAGGCCAGACGGGCCGACGTGCCCGGCCAGCGGAGCCGGCGGGCGGGGAAGAACCAGACGGCCCCGCCGCCCGCCGCGGCCGGCCGCCGCAAGGGCAAGGGCAAGAAGAAGACGGGCAAGAAGAAAGCCCTGCTGTGGACCGGCGGTGTACTGGCGTTCGTCCTCGTGGGCGCCTCCGCGGGCGGATATCTCTACTACGAGCACCTCAATAGCAACATCGCCACGATCGATGTCGCGGGCGCCGGTACCGGCGGATTCAAAAAGGGCCAGCCCGTCAACATCCTGCTGATCGGCACGGACAAGCGGACCGGCGCCGGGAATGAGGGATACGGCGACGCGGGCAGTATCGGCCACGCCGACACCAATCTGCTGTTCCATGTGTCGAAGGACCGTACGAACGCGACGGTGCTGTCCATCCCGCGCGACCTGATCACCAACATTCCCGACTGCGAGACCAAGACCGAGGAAGGCACCAAAGTCATCCCGGGCTCCTCGGACCAGCGCTTCAACAACAGCCTGGGCCAGGACGAGCGGGACCCCGGCTGCACGATGCGTACGACCACCGAACTCACCGGCCTGGAGATCGACCACTTCATGATGGCGGACTTCAACGCCGTCAAGACGCTGTCCACCGCGGTCGGCGGCGTGGAGGTCTGTGTGGACAAGGACGTCGACGACAAGAAGTCGCGGCTCAAGCTCACCAAGGGCACCCACCGGATCGAGGGCGAGCAGGCCCTCGCCTTCGTACGGACCCGGCACGCCTTCGGCAACGAGAGCGACCTCACCCGGATCCAGACCCAGCAGCAGTTCCTCAGCTCGATGATCCGCCAGATGAAGTCGGGCGACACCCTCACCAGCCCCACCAAGCTGTTCAAGCTGGCGGAGGCGGCGACGAAGGCGCTCACCGTCGACACCGGCATCGGCAGCATCGAGAAGCTGAGCGAGCTGGCCAAGGAACTCGCCAAGGTCCCGGCGAAGAACATCACCTTCATGACACTGCCGGTGCTCGACAACCCGGCGGAGGCCGTCCGGGCCACGGTGGTCCTCAACGAGGCCGAGGCCAAGAAGCTCTTCACGATGATGCAGAACGATGTCTCCCTCACCGAGGTGAAGGAGAAGGAGTCGGCGGCGAAGAGCGCGGCCAAGAAGAAGCAGGCGGCGCTCCTCAAGGGCACCAAGGCCGCTCCGGGCGATGTACGCGTCGACGTGTACAACGGCGGCGGGCCGCAGGGCTCGGCGCAGGAGACGCTGAACTGGCTCCAGAACTCCGAGGGCGTCCTGAAGTCCTCCAACAAGGGCAACGCCGACACGGAGGTCAAGAAGACCCAGCTGGAGTACGCGCCGAACCAGGCCGATCAGGCGCGGGCGCTCGCGGAGATGCTCGGACTGCCGGGCAGCGGCATGAAGCCGGGCACCGAGGACGCGGTGGGGCTTGAGGCGATGACCCTGACGCTCGGCAAGGACTTCAAGGGCGCGGGCGTGCCCATCACGGGCGCGGCGAAGGTGTCGGACGTCGTGCAGCGCGTGAAAGCGGACAAGCAGGTCTGCGCCAAGTGAGCCAGCGCGGGCAGAGTGGTGCACGGCCTGAGGGCGCGCCGGAACAGGCGCCCCAGGCAGGCGAGTTGGGCTGGGACGACAGCCTCTACGAGGGTGCCGACGGCGATACGGGAACGAAGACGGCGACAAAGGCGAAGGCGAGGACGGACGCGGGTACGGGTGCCGCTGACAGCGGTGCCGGTGCCGACGGTACGGCCGCGAGCGGCAGCAGTGGCGGCACCGTCGCCGGGCGCGGCACCCTGCGGCGCGCGCTGCGCTGGGCCGCCGCCGTACTGTCGCTGCTGATACTCGGGACGGCCGGCGCCGGTTACCTGTACTACAAGCACCTCAACGACAACATCCGCAGCGGCGCACGCACCGGCGGCTCGGACGACCCCGAGAAGGCCGCGGCGAACGCCGCCGGGGACACCCCGCTGAACATCCTGCTTCTCGGCTCCGACAGCCGCGGCAAGCCCGAGAACGTCAAGCTCGGCGGCGGCAAGAACCTCACGTCGGACCCGCCGCTCGCCGACGTACAGATGCTCGTCCACATATCCGCCGACCGGAAGAACGCCTCGGTCGTGTCCATACCCCGGGACACCCGGGTCGACATACCCGAGTGCAAGGACGCCGAGACCGGCAAGGTCTACCCGAAGACCAATACGATCATCAACGCGTCGCTCGGACGCGGTGGCGCCGGCTGCACCCTCGCCACCTGGCAGAACCTGACCGGCCTCTACATCGACCACTGGATGACGATCGACTTCTCCGGTGTCGTGCAGATGGCCGACGCGATCGGCGGGGTCGACGTCTGTGTCAAGAACAACGTGTGGGACCGGCCGCTCCCCGGGGTCCCCGGCGGTTCGGGGCTGAAGCTCACCAAGGGCACGCACCAGGTCAAGGGCGAACAGGCCCTCCAGTGGCTGCGTACCCGGCACGCGTTCTCCAGCGACCTCGGCCGCGCCAAGGCGCAGCACATGTACATGAACTCGATGATCCGTCATCTCAAGTCGCAGAACGTCTTCACGGACACCCCCCGGCTGACCGGGCTGGCGGAGGCCGCCACCAAGTCGCTGGAGGTCTCCGAGGAGATCGGTACGGTCAAGAAGCTCTTCGATCTGGCCATGCAGCTCAAGAGCGTGCCGACCGACCGGGTCACCATGACCACCATGCCGACCGTGACGGATCCGCAGGATCCGAACCACCTGGTCGTCCAGCAGACCGACGCCACCAAGATGTGGACGATGCTCCGCGACGACGTCGCCTTCGACGGCAACGCCAGCAAGGCGGACGAGGAGGCGGCGGCCGCCAAGAAGAAGAAGGCCGCGGAGAAGGCGGCCGAGCAGGCCGCCGCGGCGGTCAAGGACCCGGCCGGCGACCCCGCCGACACCGGTGTGCTCGTACGGAACGGTACGGGCGGGACGCAGACGCCGGTACGGGGACGGGCGGCGACCGTGGCGTCCCTGCTGGTCGGCAAGGGCTACACACTGGCCAGGGCGGACGCGACGCTCACCCCGCAGGAGAAGACGACGGTCCTGTTCCCGAGCGCGGAGCTGGAGGGGGACGCGCAGGGCGTGGCCAAGGCGCTGGGGATCCCGCTGACGTCGGTGCAGCGGTCCACGGATGTCTCAGGGGTCACGGTGACCGTGGGCGCGGACTGGCGTACGGGGACCTCGCCGTCGGAGGAGACCGCCGCGCCGCCGTCGAAGGCGGGCGCGATACCGGACACGGCGGACGCGATCAACGGCGCCGAGAAGGACGCGTGCATGGACGTGTACGCGCCGTACCGCTTCTGAGCGGTCTGCCGTCCGGCCCGTCCCCTTCAACTTCAACGCGAGCCGGAGTGGTGGCGCCCCGTTACCGCGAACGGGGGACAGCCACGCGCGCCGCCGGGTTGCGGCCCGGTGCCGCTGATCGTATGGGCCTACTGTGCGCGTAATCCGCCACGATCGCCCTTCTCCTCCCCCACTCCCCCCACTTCCCCCCGCTTCCCCCCACTCCCACCGCGGAGGTGCTCCCCCGTGCCCACGCCGCCCCGCACGACCACCCGCACCACCACCCGCCGCACCACCGGCGCGGCCCGATCCGCCCCGCGCCGCGGCCCGCGCTGGGGGAAGCGCACGGCGACGGCGCTCTCCGTGCTGGTCCTGGGCGCGGGCGGGATCGGGCACGCGGTGGTGACCGGCCTCGACACGGGGATCGAACGGGTCGATCCGTTCAAGGACATGAAGAACCGGCCGCACGCGGGCCGCGGGTTGAACCTCCTGCTCGTCGGCACCGACGGCCGCGACAAGATCACCGAGGAGGAGCGGCAGAAGTACCGGCTGGGCGGCGCGCCCTGCCACTGCACCGACACGATCATGCTGGTGCATCTCTCGGAGGACGGGAAGCGCGCCAGCGTCGTCAGTGTGCCGCGCGACAGCTATACGGAGCTGCCCGAGCACACCGACACCAGCGGCAAGCGCCACGCCGCGCACCCGGCGAAGCTGAACGCGGCGTACGCGGAGGGCGGGCCGGGGCTGACGGTCAGTACGGTGGAGCGGATGACGGGGGTGAAGATCAGCCATTATCTGGAGGTCGACTTCACCGCCTTCATGAAGACGGTGGACGCGGTCGGCGGGGTGGAGATCTGCACGGCCAAGCCGATGAAGGACACGTACACCGGGCTCGACCTGGCGGCCGGCACCCACCGGATGAACGGCGGTGAGGCGCTCCAGTACGTACGGTCCCGGCATATCGACGGCGCGGCCGATCTCGGCAGGATGCAGCGCCAGCAGCGCTTCGTGGCCGCGCTGATCCACCGGGCGGCGGGCAGCGGTGTGCTGCTGAACCCGGTGCGGTTCAAGGAGGTCACCTCGACGGTGCTGGCCTCGGTACGGGCGGACGCGGGGTTCGGCGCGGAGCAGATGCTCGCCCTGAACGAGGCGATGCGCGGCTTCTCGCCCGCGTCGTCGGAGTTCACCTCCGTACCGCTGGCCGGTGACGGGTCCGGGGTGACGGTCAAGGGGCTGGGCTCGACGGTGAAGTGGGACCCGGAGAAGTCACGGCGGCTCTTCCGGGCGCTGCGCGACGACAAGCCGCTGACGGCCGCGCACGAGCCACGCGAGCGCGGCCACTCAGGGCCCACGACGGTCGAGGTGGACCCGAGCCGGATCAAGGTGCAGGTCTACAACGGCACCACGGCGGACGGCCTCGGCAAGCGGGTGGACGACGCGCTGCGCGCGACCGGCTTCGACACCACCCGCGCCCCGCTCGGCTCCGACGGCCCGGATGTGCACCGTACGGTCGTCATGTACGACCCGCGCTGGGACCGCTCGGCGAAGTCGCTGGCCGCGGCGCTGCCGGGCAGTGAGCTGCGCGCGGTGAAGCAGCAGGGCGCGACGCTGAAGGTGCTGGCCGGCACGGACTACAAGACGGTGACGCCGGTCCGGGCGCGGGAGACACCGAAGAACGAGTTCGGCGCGACGACGGGGGACGAGGCGGTCTGCGCGTAAACCCCGTAACCGCTGCCGCGAAACGATCTCCGAACGCCCCCGGAACCGCTCCCCATGGGAACAAACAGGTCCTGATTGCATCATCTTGGCAACGGGCCCGGTCCGATTTCCCACCCTCCCTGTATGGAGCGCGACAAGGCCCGGCACACTGGTCCGCATGAATGACTGGCCCAATGGATCGCACGCACAGCGCCAGGGTGTGCCGCCGCAGCGGCCGCAGTACGTCCAGGGCGCGGGACCCACATCCGGCCGCGGAGCGGGCCCCCGTCCCGGCTCCGGATACCACCAGGGCCAGGGGTACGGCTCGCCCTCCGGCGGCGTACCGCCCCAGCGCGGCGGCGGGCCGTCGGGGCCGGCGCAGGGCCCCGACTGGCGCCGCCGGATCAAGATCGGCTCGCTGGTGCTGGTCGTCGTCATCCTGGCGACCACGCTCGGCACGTACTTCTGGGCGGACTCCAAGCTGCGGCGCGAGGTCGATCTGTCGGTCGTGATCGACCGCCCGGCCGAGGGCAAGGGCACGAACTATCTGATCGTCGGTACGGACAGCCGCGACGGCATGTCCGACGAGGAGAAGAAGAAGCTCCACACGGGCTCGGCCGAGGGCAGCAGGACCGACTCGATGATGATCCTGCACACGGGATCCAACGGGCCGACGCTGATCTCGCTGCCGCGCGACACCGATGTGCAGATCCCGTCTTTCAAGGGCTCGCAGTCCGGCAAGCTCTTCCCCGCGCAGACCGCGCACAAGAAGCTCAACGCGGCCTACGCCGAGGACGGCGCGCCGCTGCTGGTGCGTACGGTCGAGGCCAAGACCGGGCTGCGGATCGACCACTACGTGGAGATCGGCTTCGCCGGATTCGCCAATGTGGTGGACGCGATCGGCGGGGTGGACCTGGACATCCCCCAGGCGTTCAAGGACAAGAAGTCGGGCGCGGACTTCCAGGCCGGCGAGCAGACCCTCAACGGCGAGCAGGCGCTGGCCTTCGTCCGGACGCGGTACGCCTTCGCGGGCAGCGACCTGGACCGTACGAAGAACCAGCAGAAGTTCCTCGCCGCCCTGGCCGCCCAGACGGCCACCCCGAGCACGATCATCAACCCGTTCCGCTTCTACCCGGCGGCGGGCGCGGGCCTGGACACGCTGGTCGTGGACAAGGACATGTCCCTGTGGGCGCTGGGCCGGATGTTCTTCGCGATGAAGGGCGTGACGAGCGGCGACGGTACGTCGATGAACATGCCGCTGGCGGGCCAGAGCGGGGGGAACCTGCTGTGGGACGAGGCCAAGGTCAAGCAACTGGTGAGCCAGCTCAACAACGACGAGAAAGTAACGGTCACCGGCAACTGATGACGCCACCCGCCGCCGCCCCCGCCGCCGTCGACCACGCCCTCATCGAGGCGGCAACGGCCACCGCCCGCGCCCACACCCACGGCGACCTGCACACCATGGCCGCCGCGGGCCGGTCGGCGGACGGCCGCGTGGTCACGGCGATGAACGCGTACCACTTCACCGGCGGCCCCTGCGCCGAGCTGGTCCTCGTCGGAACGGCGGCGGCGCTGGGGATCCACGACCTGACCACGATCGTCGCGGTGGGCGACCGCGACCGCGGCGTCATGCCACCCTGCGGCCGCTGCCGCCAGTTCCTCTTCGACTACTTCCCGACCCTCCACGTCATCGTGGGCACGGGCCCCCACCTCCGCACGGTCCCGATCACGGAGCTGCTGCCGGAGGCGTACGCCTGGTCGGACCACCAGGACTGAAGGACTGGCAGTGCGCGGGAGGCGGGGCAGCGAACGGCGTGTTCTCCGTCGTAACTCGGAGCCGGCCGCACGGTTTCCCGTTCCGTCAATCGCGGCCGCTTGACCCGCGTACCCCAGCCTCGGGAGCATTTGCGTAGGTGCCGTGTACCGGCAGCGCCAGGGAGAAGGGGAACCCGGACCATGAAGGTCACCAAGCTGGTCAGCACGTGCGACATCAAGGACTGCCCGACGATCTACGCCACGGATCGCGGCACCCTCCTGGTTCAGGGCGAGACTCCGACCGATCACGGGCTGCGGATTCCCGCCCACGAAAACCTCGTTGAGATCCCGATCGAGCTGATCCAGAAGGCCATCCGTGACAACCTCATTTAGGACACTCGGAGATCTCTTCGACACGTTCGAGCATGAGGCGTTCCGGCTGGAAACGCTCGACGACTACAGCAGATCCGGGAACGTGGATGCCTATCACGCCTTCCTGGCCGGGGATCCGAAGCCGGACGACTACAACACGGGATGGATCGAAGAACTCCGCTCCCACACGGAGCGAGGAAAGCGGGTCTACCGGGTACACATCCTGACCCGCCCGCTCACGGACTACCTCCGGTTCGAACTCGGGTGGGGATACCGGACGAACATGTCGGGGGGCGAAGAATTCTTCATTCTTGACGTCACCGACAGGCCCAACCCGCTGGAGAATGTGCCGGACTTCTGGTTCTTCGACTCCGCATCGGTTGCCGTGATGAACTACGACGGAACGGGAAAATTCCTGGGCCCGGAAATCCTTCCGCCGGAACGAGCGGCGGAGTTCACGCGGTTCCGCGACAGCGCGCTCGCCCAGGCTGAGCCGTTCACCGAATGGTGGGCCAAGTACGGCTTGTGAACAGAGCACAGATTGGGGCTGCGCTGCGGGCACTGCGAGTGGCATCCGGGAAGGAGGCCAAGGCGGTTGCCCGGAGCGCGCTCATGTCTCCGTCCAAACTGTCCAAAATCGAGAACGCCAAGATGACGGCCGACGCGACGGACGTGGAGCGCATCCTCACCGCCATAGGCGTCTCGGACGAGGTCAAGGCGGAGTACGCCGAGGCAGCGAGGGCGTCAGTGACGGAGACGACCGCCTGGCGCCTCCTGAGGCGGACGGGGTTCCACAAGGGCCAGCAGGCCGTGAGGGCTCTGGAAGCGCAGATGTCGACGTTGCGGCTGTTCCAGCCGTCCCTGGTTCCCGGCCTGCTCCAGACACCGGAGTACATCCGGGCCGTTCTGCATCGCCACCGCCTCAGTGAGGACGCCCTCTCCCGGACGATCAACGGGAGACTCGAACGTCAAGCGGTCCTCTACGACAACACGAAGTCACTCCGGTTTGTCATCACCGAACCGGTTCTGCGGTGGCGAATCGTCCCACCCCAGATGATGGCCGCGCAGATCGACCGGATCGTTTCCCTTTCACGGCTCCCCCACGTGGACATCCGTGTAGTTCCCCTTGAGATCGAGCAGCACGATATCGCGAATCACTCATTCGTCATCCGTGACGACCGGATGGTGACGGTGGAAACGATCCACGCCGAAGTGGTCGTCACCGACCCCAGAGACGTGGGGCTCTACATCAAGAAGTTCGACGGATTCGAACAGTCAGCCGTGTCCGGCGATGACATGCGGAGTCTGGCCGAGGGAATCCGGGACGGGTTTTTGCGGGAACGGGAAACAGGATAGAGAGTCCTCCGCGACCCGTTGAAGATAGTGCCGTGGAAAGCGAAGAGAGAACTCCCGACCCGAAGCCCCGGCGCACGGCGGAGACGTATCTGACCGAACTCCCCCGCGAACCTTCAGCGGTACCCGGCTGCTCGACGTGCCTGTCGCTGTCGGTTTCCCGCGGAAACGCGAGGTCCGTGGGGGACTACAGCGGCGTATCCGACTCCAACGTGAGACTGCGTCAGCACCAGCGGGACGAGCACACGGAAACGGCCGCAAGCACCACGTCCGAGGAGATCGGCACACGGGCCCCCGGCGGCCCCGTCCGCACGCAGTCGAACGGAAAGGCATAGCGATGCTGAACGAGTCCGATCTGTACGCGCTGGACATCACCGGCGCCGCGTTCGTGAAGGCATGCGGCGGTAACACCCACCCCGACGGGGAGTCGTGCGCGGTTCTCGCGAAGATCGGTGTGGACGCGTGGGCGCTCGCCGACAGCAAGCGGCCTGGGCAGGAGCCGCTCCGCTTCACCACGGCCGAGCTGGCCGCGGCGGGGATCGACCCGGCGCGGTTCGGGCTGTCCGTCTGACCCGGCCGCCCCTTCGGGGGAATCCCACTCCCGCGGACTCCCCCGAAGGGGAACGACCAGTGCACCATCACGGCTATCTGTGGACCGGCCCCAAGCAGCGGTTCGACGACGAGGCCCTGCGGCGGCCGGCGTATCCCGAGCCGCCGCCTGCCGGCAGCAGGCCGGAGCTGGTTCAGCGGTATCGCGACGTGGCCGCGGAGTTCCCGGTGTGTGATCTGCCGCCGCTGGAAACGGCGCTCTGGCTCGTCAAGCCGCGTTCGCTGGTGCGCGGCACATGGCACGAGGCGAAGGAGGCGGCCTTGTGGCTCGCGGAGCGGCTGGCCGAGTACGCGCCCCGCTTCGACTCCGCCGCGCAGCGCGACCCGGGCCGCCTCGCGCTGCTCGTCGGCTCCGCCGCCGCGCGGCTGGCGCGGGGCGGCGACGTGTCCCTCGGCTGCTACCTCGAACGGCCCTCGTATCTGTCGCTGGCGCTGGTGACGTGTTCCCCGAACCGGGCCGCGCCCGAACTCCGCTGCCCTGTCGCGTAGTTACGGGAGGTTCCGGGCCATCACGACGCGCTGGACCTGGTTCGTGCCCTCGTAGATCTGGGTGATCTTGGCGTCGCGCATCATGCGTTCGACCGGGTAGTCGCGTGTGTAGCCGTAGCCGCCCAGGAGCTGGACCGCGTCCGTCGTGATCTCCATCGCCGCGTCGGAGGCGAAGCACTTGGCTGCCGCGCCGAAGAACGTCAGGCTCTCCTGGGTGCCGGTCGCGCCGCCGGAGACGCGTTCGGAGCGGGCGGCGGCGGAGTAGGTGAGCTGGCGGGCGGCCTCCAGCTTCATGGCCATGTCGGCGAGCATGAACTGCACGCCCTGGAAGTCACCGATCGGCTTGCCGAACTGCTTGCGCTCCTGGACGTACCCCTTGGCGTAGTCCAGCGCGCCCTGCGCGATGCCGAGGGCCTGGGCCGCGATGGTGATGCGGGTGTGGTCCAGGGTCTTCATCGCCGTGGCGAAGCCGGTGCCCTCCGCGCCGATCAGCCGGTCGGCGGGGATACGGACGTTGTCCAGGTAGACCTCGCGCGTCGGCGAGCCCTTGATGCCGAGCTTCTTCTCCGGCGCGCCGAAGGAGACACCCTCGTCGCCCTTCTCGACCACGAACGCGCTGATCCCCTTCGTTCGCTTGTCGGGGTCGGTGACGGCCATGACCGTGTAGTACTCGGAGACGCCCGCGTTGGTGATCCAGCGCTTCACACCGTTCAGCACATAGTGGTCGCCGTCCCGGACCGCCCTGGTCGTCATACCGCCCGCGTCGGAGCCCGCGTCCGGCTCCGAGAGACAGTACGAGAACATCGCGTCGCCCTTGGCCAGCGGCGTCAGGTACTTCTTCTTCAGGTCCTCGCCGCCCGCCAGCATCACCGGCAGCGAGCCCAGCTTGTTCACGGCCGGGATCAGCGAGGAGGAGGCACAGACCCGCGCGACCTCCTCGATCACGATCACGGTGGCGAGCGCGTCCGCGCCGGCCCCTCCGTACCCCTCCGGGACATGAATGGCATGCAGGTCGGAGGCGACGAGCGCGTCCAGCGCCTCCTGCGGGAAGCGGGCCTCTTCGTCCACAGCCGCCGCGTACGGCGCGATCTTCGCCTCGGAGAGCGCGCGGACGGTCTCGCGGAGCATCTCGTGCTCCTCGGACGGGCGGTACAGGTCGAAATCAGCCGATCCGGCCACGGTCACTCACTCCCCAAGACGCTAACTACCGTTAAGTAACACGATTTTAGTGGGCGGACCTCGCGCCCGCATAGGTGACGTTGCCGACAGACCTCCGGCGGGGCTCTCCCGGCCGCGCGGTTATGCTCGGGCCGCACTTCGCTGTACGTACTACAAGGTCCCTCGCCGTCCCCCACCTGGAGTTTCCATGGCCCCCAAGATCACCGTGATCGGCACCGGCTACCTCGGCGCCACCCACGCCGCGGCCATGGCGGAGCTGGGCTTCGAGGTGCTCGGGCTCGATGTCGTACCGGAGAAGATCGAGCTGCTCTCGAAGGGCCGGGTACCGATGTACGAACCCGGTCTGGAGGACCTGCTGCGCAAGCATGTCGCCGGCATCGAGGGGTCCAGCGGCCGGCTGCGCTTCACCATGGACTGGGCGGAGGTCGCCGAGTTCGGCGATGTGCACTTCGTCTGCGTCAACACCCCGCAGAAGCACGGCGAGTACGCGTGCGACATGTCCTACGTCGACTCCGCCATGGAGAGCCTCGCCCGCGAGCTGCGCCGGCCCGCGCTGGTCGTCGGCAAGTCCACCGTCCCGGTCGGCAGCGCCGAGCGGCTCGCCGCCCGTATCACCGAACTGGCGCCCGCCGGCCCGGAGGTGGAGCTGGCCTGGAACCCGGAGTTCCTCCGCGAGGGCTTCGCCGTCCAGGACACCCTGCACCCGGACCGGATCGTGGTGGGCATACGGAGCGAGGCCGCCGAGCGCACCCTGCGCGAGGTCTACGCGACGCCGGTCGCGGAAGGCTCGCCCTTCGTGGTCACGGACTTCCCCACGGCCGAGCTGGTCAAGACCTCCGCCAACTCCTTCCTCGCCACGAAGATCTCCTTCATCAACGCGATGGCCGAGGTCTGCGAGGCCGCCGGCGGCGATGTGGTCAAGCTGGCGGAGGCCCTCGGCTACGACGAGCGCATCGGGAACAAGTTCCTGCGCGCCGGGATCGGCTTCGGCGGCGGCTGTCTGCCGAAGGACATCCGGGCATTCATGGCCCGCGCGGGCGAACTCGGCGCGGACCAGGCGCTGACGTTCCTGCGCGAGGTCGACTCGATCAACATGCGCCGCCGCGGCCACATGGTGGAGCTGGCCCGCGAGGCCGTCGGCGCCGACTCGTCGTTCCTCGGCAAGCGCGTCGCCGTCCTGGGCGCGACCTTCAAGCCGGACTCCGACGACGTACGCGACTCCCCCGCGCTCAACGTCGCCGGGCAGATCCACCTCCAGGGCGGCCAGGTCACCGTCTACGACCCGAAGGGCATGACGAACGCCAAGCGCCTCTTCCCGACGCTCGGGTACGCGGACTCCGCGCTGGAGGCCGTACGCGGCGCGGATGTCGTCCTGCACCTCACGGAGTGGCGCGAGTTCCGCGAGCTGGACCCGGCCGTCCTGGGCGCGGCGGTCGCGCGCCGGCTCGTACTGGACGGCCGCAACGCCCTGGACCCGTCACCCTGGCGCGCGGCGGGCTGGACATACCGGGCAATGGGCCGCCCGCGAGCCTGAGCCGCGGCGTTTGAGGCCCGGCCGTCCACCGGCGGGAGGGGGCCGGGGTCGCAGGAGGTGACGTCCCCGGATGTAGAGCGTGATTTGTGCCGCTGTACGGTCCGCAGTCGGCCGACGAAGCCGCACGCGGCGTTCGGGGGTCCGGGGGTGTCCCCCGGGAAGGCACAGCATGCATCCGGGGATGCGCCTCCGGAGTGCCCCGGCCCCCGGCACAAAACGAACCCGCCGCACCCCGTACAACCACAAACCACGGCCCCCTAGCCGGAAGGCGACCCCGCCCCGGCCCCCGGCACCGAAACAACCGGCCGCACCCCGCACCGCCAAAAACCACGGCCCCCTAGCCGGGAGGCGACCCCGCACCACGGCCCCTCAGACGGGAGGCGTCTCCGTCAGCCTCGCCCGGTACGCCCTCATCTTCGCCCGCGCCCCGCACACCGACATCGTGCACCAGCGGCCGCGGCCCGCCGGGCTGCGGTCGTAGAACGCCCAGAGGCAGTCCTCCGCCTCGCACGCCTTGAGCCGGTCCCAGGTGCCGTCCGCCGCGCCCGCCGCGATCGCCTCCGCCACGCGCGCGGTCAGGGTGGCCGCCAGCGGGCGGACGGCGGCGGCGCCCGCCAGGTCGACCGTCACCCGCAGCGGGGCCTCGGCGAGCAGGCGATCGAGTTCGGCCGTCGAGGGGCGGCCCGGGAGGTGGATCCCGGCGTGTGCGAGGCAGGCCGTACGGAGCGCTTCGCGCAGTTCGCGGGCGGCCGGGACCTCCGCTTCGGCGAGGCCGAAGGCGGCGCGGCCGTCGGGCGATTCGAGGGAGTCGACGCCCGTCTCCACGTTGAGGGAGTTCACCAGCGCCTGCACCAGGGCGAGCCCGCCCGGCGCGGGGGGCCTGTTCGTCATGGTTGCGACGTTACCTCTTCTGGGGGAGTATGCGGTAACCGTTCATAGTTACTGAATGGGCGTCTTAACCGGTAACCATTGGAGGAGCTTCCATGGCCATCGCCACCCTCTGCACCGTCGTCCTGGACTGTCCCGACCCGGCCGCACTCGCCCGTTTCTACGCCGGGGTCCTCGGCGGTGAGGTCGTCGCGGAGCGCGAGGGGCCCGACGCCTGGTTCGAGTTGACGGGCGCCGGCGGGACGACGCTCGCCTTCCAGGCCGCGCCCGGTTACGTACCGCCTTCGTGGCCCGCGCCGAACGGGTCGCAGCAGTTCCATCTGGACCTGGACGTAACGGATCTGGACGCGGCGGAGGAGCAGGTGCTCGCGCTCGGCGCGACGGTGCTGGACGCGGCCGACCGGAAGCGGTCGTTCCGGGTCTACGCCGACCCGGCGGGGCATCCGTTCTGCCTCTGCCTCTGCGCCGGTTGAGACGCGAGGGGCGCGGGGGCGCGGGGGCCGAAGAACGGCCCCCGCCCCCGCTCAGCCCCCGCACGGCTCAGCCGTCCAACGCCTCGATCGTCGCCTGCGACGGCCCCCGCGTCGCCTTCAGCGACCGCGACACATCCTCCGCCGCCCGCAGCACCCGTACCGCGTTCTGCCAGGTCAGCTTGGCCACGTCCGGTGTCGACCAGCCGCGTGCCAGCAGCTCCGCGATCAGGTTCGGATAGCCCGCCACATCCTCCAGGCCCTCCGGCGTGAACGCCGTGCCGTCGAAGTCCCCGCCGATGCCGATGTGGTCGACGCCCGCGACCTCGCGCATGTGGTCGAGATGGTCCGCGACCGTCGACACGGTCGCGACCGGGCGCGGGCGCGCCGCCTCGAAGGCCGCGTGGACCTTCATGGCCTCGGGTGTGGTGGCGAGCGGATGCAGCCCGTGGGCACGCATGTTCTCGTCCGCCTCGTGCGTCCACTCCACCGCCTCGGGCAGGATGAACTTCGGTACGAACGTCACCATCGCGACGCCGCCGTTCCCCGGCAGCAGGGCCAGCACGTCGTCCGGCACATTGCGCGGATGGTCGCAGACCGCCCGCGCCGACGAGTGCGAGAAGATCACCGGCGCCTCGGTCACCGCGAGCGCGTCGCGCATCGTCGTGGCCGCGACATGCGAGAGGTCGACGAGCATCCCCGTACGGTTCATCTCGCGCACGACCTCGCGGCCGAACGCGGAGAGCCCGCCCACCCCCGGCTCGTCCGTCGCCGAGTCCGCCCAGCGCAGATTGTCGTTGTGCGTGAGGGTCATGTAGCGGACGCCCAGGGTGTACAGCGCCCGCAGTGTGGCCAGGGAGTTGTTGATCGAGTGGCCGCCCTCGGCGCCCATCAGCGAGGCGATCCGGCCCCGGCGGCGCGCGGCCTCCATGTCGTCCGAGGTCAGAGCGCGGGCCAGGTCGTCCGGGTAGCGGTCCAGGAGCCGGCCGACGACGTCGATCTGCTCCAGCGTCGCGCTGACCGCGTCGTCCCCGGCCATGTCGGAGCGTACGTACACGGACCAGAACTGGCCGCCGACCCCGCCGCGCCGCAGCCGGGGCAGGTCGGTGTGGAGGCGGGCGGAGGTGTCCCCGCCGATGTCGAGCCGGTCGAGGTCGTAGCGGACCTGTTCGCGCAGCGCCCACGGCAGGTCGTTGTGGCCGTCGACCACGGGGAAGTCCGCGAGCAGGGCGTGTGCTCGGTCCAGGAAGTCCCCGGCGGAACCGGCGTCCGGCGCGGCCGGCGGCGTCACTTGCCGAATCCGAAGTGCTCCGAGCCCTCGACCTTGGCGCGCAGCCGCTTGCCCTTCTCCGTCGCCTGGTCGTTCAGGTCCTGCTGGAACTCCCGCATCCGCTGCTGGAGTTCCGGATCGTGCGCGGCGAGGATACGGGCGGCCAGCAGCCCCGCGTTCCGCGCGCCGCCGACCGAGACCGTCGCGACCGGCACCCCGGCCGGCATCTGGACGATGGAGAGCAGCGAGTCCATGCCGTCGAGGTACTTGAGCGGTACGGGAACGCCGATCACCGGCAGCGGTGTCACCGAGGCCAGCATGCCCGGCAGATGCGCCGCGCCGCCCGCGCCCGCGATGATCGCCTTCAGGCCGCGGCCGGCCGCCCGCTCGCCGTACGCGATCATCTCGTGCGGCATCCGGTGCGCGGAGACGACATCGACCTCGTACGGGATCTCGAACTCGTGCAGGGCCGTCGCCGCGGCCTCCATGACGGGCCAGTCGGAGTCCGAGCCCATGACGACGCCGACGAGGGGCGCGTGGGGGGTGCGTGGGGAGGTGGTCACTCGGTGATCGTTCCTCGCAGGTAGCCGGCGGCGTGGCGGGCGCGCTCCAGCACCTCGTCCAGGTCGTCACCGTAGGTGTTGACATGCCCCACCTTGCGGCCGGGCTTCACGTCCTTGCCGTACATATGGATCTTGAGCTGCGGGTCCCGGGCCATGCAGTGCAGATACGCCGTGTACATGTCGGGGTAGTCGCCGCCGAGGACATTGCACATGACCGTCCAGGGCGCGCGCGGGCGCGGGTCGCCGAGCGGCAGGTCGAGGACGGCCCGTACATGGTTGGCGAACTGCGAGGTGATCGAGCCGTCCTGGGTCCAGTGCCCGGAGTTGTGCGGGCGCATGGCCAGCTCGTTGACCAGGATGCGGCCGTCGGCCGTCTCGAACAGCTCGACCGCGAGATGGCCGACGACACCCAGCTCGGCGGCTATCCGCAGCGCGAGCTGCTGGGCCTCGCCCGCCAGCTCGTCGGAGAGTCCGGGCGCGGGCGCGATCACGGTGTCGCAGACGCCGTCGACCTGCCGCGACTCGACCACCGGATACGCCACGGCCTGGCCGTGCGGCGAGCGGACGATATTGGCCGCCAGCTCCCGTACGAAGTCGACCTTCTCCTCGGCGAGCACCGGGACCCCGGCGCGGAACGGCGGCTCGGCCTCGGCCTCGGACCGTACGACCCACACGCCCTTGCCGTCGTACCCGCCGCGCACGGTCTTGAGGACGACCGGGAAGCCGCCCACCTCGGCGGCGAAGGCCGCGGCGTCGGCCGGGTCCGTCACCACACGGTGGCGCGGGCAGGGGACGCCCAGTCCGCTGAGGCGGGCGCGCATCACGCCCTTGTCCTGGGCGTGCACGAGCGCGTCCGGGCCGGGGCGGACGGGGATGCCGTCGGCCTCCAGTGCCCGCAGATGCTCGATCGGTACATGTTCGTGGTCGAACGTGATCACGTCGCACCCGCGCGCGAAGTCACGCAGCGTGTCCAGGTCGCGATAGTCGCCGATGACGACATCGCTGACCACCTGGGCCGCCGAGTCCTGCGGGGTGTCGCTGAGAAGCTTGAACCTGAGGCCGAGGGGGATGCCCGCCTCGTGGGTCATACGGGCGAGCTGACCGCCGCCGACCATGCCGACTACCGGGAACGTCACGCACCCAGGGTATCCGGACACCGCGGGCGGCACGTCGCGCGGTGTCCGGACCGCCCTGGCGCGGCCCGGCTCCGGGCCCCGCGCCGTACCCGCACCCGACCACCCAACGTCACCGAGCGTGACGTACGGTCGCCCAAGCGGCGGAGGAAGCCCCTGGTTAGCATGGTCCGGTACCGCCGGATCGAGTGAACTATCGAGTGAACTGGGGCTGAACGAGCATATGAGCGAACGCAGCGCACTCCGCGTGCGACTGGACCGACTCGTACGCGAGGCGGCCAAGTTCGGCGCGGTGGGCGGCGCGGGGCTGCTGGTGAATCTCCTGGTCTTCAACCTCGTCCGGCACACCACCGACCTCCCGGTGGTGCGGGCCAGTGTTCTGGCCACCGTCGTCGCGATCGCCTTCAACTACGTGGGCTTCCGCTACTTCACGTACCGGGACCGCGACAAGGGCGGACGGACCCGGGAGCTGACGCTCTTCCTCGTGTTCAGCGCGATCGGGCTGGTGATCGAGAACGGTGTCCTGTACACGGCGACATACGGGTTCGGCTGGCACTCCCCGCTCCAGAGCAATGTGTTCAAGTTCGTCGGCACCGGGATCGCGACGCTGTTCCGCTTCTGGTCGTACCGGACGTGGGTGTTCCGGGTACGGCCGGTGAAGGACGGCGAGCCCGCCGAGGAGACGGCGGAGCCGGCGGGAGTGCGCTGACCGGTACGGGACGGCCCCTGAGCGGGCCGGATCAGCGGACCGGGCGCTGCGGGTCGCCCGACCCCTTGCGCGTACGGGCCTCCCGGCTCAGGAACAGCGCGAAGACCGGCGGCTGCTGCTGGAGCAGCTCCAGCCGCCCGCCGTCCGCCTCCGCCAGATCGCGCGCCACGGCGAGCCCGATACCCGTCGAGTTGCGGCCGCTGATCGTCCGCTCGAAGATCCGCGCGCCGAGGTCCGCCGGGACGCCGGGGCCCTCGTCGGTCACCTCGATGACGGCCTGGTTGCCGGTGACACGGGTGCGCAGCGCGACCGTACCGCCGCCGTGCATCAGCGAGTTCTCGATCAGCGCGGCCAGGACCTGCGCGACCGCGCCCGGTGTGGCGACGGCGCGCATGCCGGGCCGGCCCGAGCAGACGATGGCGCGGCCCGAGCTGCGGTAGGCCGGGCGCCACTCCTCGATCTGCTGCTTGACGACCTCGTCCAGGTCGAAGGCGACGGCGGAACCGGTCCGCGGGTCGCGGGCGTTGGTGAGCAGCCGTTCGACCACATCGGTGAGCCGCTCGACCTGCGTCAGCGCGATCTGCGCCTCCTCCTTCACCGTGTCCAGGTCGTCGGTCACGGAGATCTCCTCCAGCCGCATCGACAGCGCGGTGAGCGGTGTACGGAGCTGGTGCGAGGCGTCCGCCGCGAGCCGCCGTTCCGCCGTGAGCATCCGGGCGATCCGCTCGGCGCTGGCGTCGAGCACATCCGCGACCCGGTCCAGCTCGGGCACCGCGTACCGCCGGTGCCGGGGGCGCGGGTCGCCGGAGCCGAGGCGCTCGGCGGTCTCGGCGAGATCGGTGAGCGGCGAGGCGAGCCGGTTGGCCTGGCGTACGGCGAGCAGCGCGGCGGCGACGACGGCCAGCAGCGCGACCATGCCGATGATCAGCAGCGTACGGCCGACCTCGCGGGTGACGGAGGAGCGCGTCTCCTCGACGGTGACCGTCTCGCCCTCCTCGCCCGTCGCCCGCGCGCGCAGAACGCTGCCGGTGGGCCGCTCGCCGACCTCGACGGTGGCGCGGCCGGGGATCTCGATGCGCGCGTACCGCTTCTTGGCGACCTGCTCGGAGAGCACCTTCGCGTTGACGCGGTCGCCGCCGAGCAGCCGGCTGTCGACGATGCTGACGAGCCGCAGCGCCTCGGAGTCCACGCTCTCCTGGGCGCTGCTGCTGATCGTGCGGGTCTCCACGATGACGAGCGAGACCCCGAACACGCCGATGACGATGAGCACCACGGCGAGCGTGGAGGTGATCAGCCGGCGGCGCACGGCCCACTCCTCGCGGGGGAGCCGCCTCCGAAGTCGTCCATCTAACTCTTCTCGAACCGGAAGCCGACGCCCCGTACGGTCGCGATGTACCGCGGGTTGGCCGCGTCGTCGCCGAGCTTCTTGCGCAGCCAGGAGATATGCATGTCGAGCGTCTTGGTGGACGACCACCAGGTGGTGTCCCAGACCTCGCGCATCAGCTGGTCCCGGGTGACGACCCGGCCGGCGTCCCGGACGAGCACACGCAGCAGGTCGAACTCCTTGGCGGTGAGCTGAAGCTCCTCGTCGCCCATCCACGCGCGGTGCGACTCGACGTCGATACGGACGCCGTGCGTGGCGGGGGCGGGCGTGGTGTCGGCGGCGCCGCGCCGCAGCAGCGCCCGTACCCGGGCCAGCAACTCGGCGAGCCGGAACGGCTTGGTCACGTAGTCGTCGGCGCCGGCGTCGAGGCCGACCACGGTGTCCACCTCGTCGGCGCGGGCGGTCAGCACCAGGATCGGGATCGTGTGGCCCTCGGCGCGCAGTCTGCGAGCGACCTCCAGGCCGTCCATACCGGGCAGCCCCAGGTCGAGGACCACCAGGTCGATACCGCCCTGGAGTCCTGCGTCCAGCGCGGTCGGGCCGTCTTCACGGACCTCGACCTCGTAACCCTCCCGTCGCAGGGCGCGGGCCAGCGGCTCCGAGATGGAAGCGTCGTCCTCGGCGAGCAGTACACGGGTCATGAGGTGATGGTAGACCGCGCGGGCCGGGGCTCGGGCGGTGTGGCTCCGGCTGCGTCCGCTGAGGCCCGAGGGGCGAGGGAGCCGGGGCACCGTATCGCTATCTGTCATGCCGTATGGTGTCAAGACGCCTGTAGTACCACTTGGGGACCTTTGGCCCGCTCAGCGCCGAAGGTCCCTTTCGCGTGATGCTGCAACGTCCCCCACACACAGAGCAAGCAAGGAACGATCCATGGCGTCCAGCCTGACGACGGACCCGCCCAGCGCGCCCGCCGGCCCCGAGAAGACCTTCTTCGGCCACCCGCGCGGGCTGGCCACCCTCTTCATGACGGAGATGTGGGAGCGCTTCAGCTTCTACGGCATGCGGGCCCTGCTCACCATCTATCTGATCTCCGGCGGTCCCGACGCCTCCAAGGGGCTCCAGGGCGGCGGCCTCGGGATGGACCTGGCCACCACCACGGCCATCTACTCCATCTATCTCTCGATGGTCTATCTGCTGGCCATGCCGGGCGGCTGGCTGGGCGACCGGGTCTGGGGCCCGCGCAAGACCGTCACCATCGCGGCCTGCACGATCATGCTGGGCCATCTGACCCTGGCGCTGCCGGGCTCGGGCACCTTCTTCGCCGGGCTGGCGCTCGTGGCGCTCGGCTCGGGGCTGCTGAAGGCCAATATCTCCACGATGGTCGGCCAGCTCTACGACGGCCCGGACGACCCGCGCCGCGACGGCGGCTTCACCGTCTTCTACATGGGCATCAACATCGGCGCCTTCTTCGCGCCGCTGGTCATCGGCACGGTCGGCGAAACGTACAGCTGGCACCTCGGCTTCGCCCTGGCGGCGGTCGGCATGGGCATCGGCCTGGTCACCTTCCTCGTCGGTACGCGCCATCTGAACCCGGCGAGCAGCCTCGTCCCCACCCCGCTCTCCCGCGAGGAGCGCGCCTCCTGGCTGCGCAAGGGCATGACCTGGCTGCTGATCGCGTCGGTCTTCTACGCCACCGTCGTGCTCAGCGGTCACTTCACCCTCAACTGGGCGATGGTGCCGCTCACGCTGGCCGGGGTGGTCATCCCGGCCGGGGTACTGCTCCGTATCAAGCGGGACAAGGACCTGACGGCGGCCGAGCAGACGCGGATGTCCGGGTACATCTGGTTCTTCGTGGCCGCCGCGGTCTTCTGGATGATCTACGACCAGGGCGGCTCGACGCTCCAGGCGTTCGGGACGACGAAGTCGGCGGGCACGCTCTTCGGGCTGTCCTTCCCGACGTCCTGGTACCAGTCGCTGAACCCGGTGTTCATCATGGCGCTGGCGCCGGTGATGGCGTGGTTCTGGCTGTGGCTGAACCGGCGGGGCCAGGAGCCGACGACGGTCGTGAAGTTCGCGGCCGGTCTGGTCCTGATCGGCGTCTCGTTCTTCTTCTTCCTGGTGCCGCTGGTGATGGCGGGCGACGGGACGCTGGTCAGCCCGATGTGGCTGGTGGGCATCTATCTGATCCAGACGGTGGGCGAGCTGTGCGTGTCGCCGGTGGGCCTCTCGGTGACCACGAAGATGGCGCCGGCCAAGTACGCGAGCCAGATGATGGGCGTGTGGTTCCTGGCGGTGACGGCGGGCGACTCGGTGACGGGGCTGCTCTCGATCGCGCAGGTGGATCTGAGCCGGTCGGGCGTGGTGGCGCTGGAGGCGCTGCTGGCGACGCTGGCGGGGGTCGCGGTGTACATGTACCGGAAGCAGGTGCGGGCGATGATGGGCGACATTCACTGAGCGGGGGCGGGGGCGGCTGAGGCGTACATACGTACGCGCCGACACCGTCACGTACGTATCTACATACGTACGTGACGGTGTCCGTGGTTTTACGCGGGTGCCGCCAGCTCCGCCCATACGGTCTTGCCCGTCGCGCCGGGCGCCCGGACGACGCCCCAGTCGAGGCAGAGCCGCTGGACGATGAACATTCCGTGGCCACCGGGCCGGCCGGCGCGGTGCGGGGTACGGGGCGCGGGCTGGCCGGCGCCCCGGTCGGTGACCTCCAGGCGCAGCGCCTTCGTGCCGTACGCGACGCGCAGCCGCTCCGGGCCCTCGGCGTGCAGACAGGCGTTGGTGACCAGCTCGGAGACGACCAGCAGCACGTCCTCCGCCGCCGCCCGCCGGTCCGCGGTCGGGGCGGGCAGCCAGCCCCAGTCGTGGAGCGCCTGGCGGGTGAAGTCGCGTGCGAGCGGGACGACGCCGCTGGCACCGGACAGCACGAGCGTCCGTACCCGTGCGCCGGGCGTGGCGGGGGCGGGGCCCGCCTCGTCCGGCTCGGGGCCGAGGTCGCCCGGCGGAGGCTGCCGGGTGGTGCTCATCAGCGCTTCACCTCACCGATTCGCCAACTGTGTGGATTCCGTCAGATTCAAGTACGTACAGAGAACGCGTCAATACAGGTCGGTACAGCACATCGTGCACATCGTCATACAGCAGTCGGCGCAGAACGTGCGGCGTCCAGATTTCCATGGTCCTCCCGCGCGGCCCGCCCGGGGTCTTCTGCCCGCCCGAATCGTGACAACACCCACTTCACCGATACGGAAGGCGTGACGCAGGCAACACGGGGGGCCGCCGGGGCGGGGGAAGGCGGGGAGGGACGAGGCGGACGGGTGGGGCGCGGGCCGAACGGCGCGAGGAGAGGGCGGGGCGCGGGCAGGGGGCCGGACACCGGCCCCGATTCAGTCGGCCAGGGCCTCTTCGAGCGACTCGTGGACGGTGAAAACGGCGTCCGCGCCGGTGATCTCGAAGACTCTCGCGACGACAGGCAGCATTCCCGCCAAGTGGACCCCTCCCCCGGCGGCGTCCGCTTTCAGGCGGGCGCCGAGCAGCACATTGAGTCCGGTCGAATCACAGAACTCCAGTCGCGAACAGTCGATCACCAGACGGGACCGGCCCTGTTCGAGTGCCTCGTCCAGCGGGACCCGCAGCAGGTCGGCCGTATGGTGATCCAGCTCACCGGCCGCCGTCACCACCTCGCTCCGGCCCTCCGTGCGCGCCGTGACCTGGAGCCGGCCCCGGTTCGTGCTGTCGGCCGTCTGGCGGTCCATGCCCGTCCCTCTTCGCCGTGTCGTCCCGTGGTCACCACAAATGGATGACGTCCGCCGAACATTACGCCTTTCACCCGCCGACCGGTACTCAAACTCCCCTACATTACGGGCATAGCGCACAAATCGCACTTGCAAGTGGCTGCTTATAGCGGGTAGGGCTAGTAGGGACACATCCGACCGCGACCGGCTTTGGAGGCGCCGCAAACCGCAGCAACGCGCATCGGCACCGGCAGCCATATGCCGCTACGTATGGAGGAGACCCATGTCACCCCGGCTCGACGAACCGCGTACCCCGCACGCGCCGTCGGCAACTCCCCCCGCCCCTTCTGAGCAACTCTCCGCCGTCTCCACCGTCTCCACCGCTCCTGCCCCGGACGGCCACGACGGCCACGACAACCTGAACGGCCTGACCGGCCTGGACGGCCTGCCCGAGATCCCGCAGTTCGACAAAGTCAACGCGGTAGACGCCCGGGCGCTGTCGAAGACTCTCTTCGCCCGTCTCGCCACCCTCGAAGAGGGCACGCACGAGCACGCGTACGTCCGTAACACCCTGGTCGAACTGAACCTCGCCCTGGTGAAGTTCGCGGCGTCCCGGTTCCGCTCCCGCAGCGAGCCGATGGAGGACATCGTCCAGGTCGGCACGATCGGCCTGATCAAGGCCATCGACCGGTTCGAGCTGAGCCGGGGCGTCGAGTTCCCCACCTTCGCGATGCCGACCATCATCGGCGAGATCAAGCGTTTCTTCCGCGACACGTCGTGGTCGGTACGGGTCCCGCGCCGGCTCCAGGAACTCCGTATCGACCTCGCCAAGGCCGGCGACGAACTGGCCCAGCAGCTCGACCGCGCGCCGACCGTCGGTGAACTCGCGGACCGGCTCGGCCTCACGCACGACGAGGTGGTCGAGGGCCTGACCGCGAGCAACGCGTACACCGCCAGCTCTCTGGACGCCCAGCCCACGGACAGCGACGGGGACGGGAACGGCGAGAACGCGCTCGCGGACCGGATCGGGTACGAGGACCACGGACTTGAGGGCATCGAGTACGTCGAGTCGCTGAAGCCGCTGATCGCGGGCCTGCCGTCGCGGGACCGCAAGATCCTCTCGCTGCGGTTCGTGGCGAACATGACGCAGTCGGAGATCGGCGAGGAGCTGAACCTCTCGCAGATGCATGTGTCGCGGCTGCTGTCGCGGACGCTGCGGACGCTGCGCAGGGGTCTGACGCTGGAGGAATGAGCGCGGGCGACTGCACCACAGACGGCCGATTCACCCGCGCGCCCGCCCCGGAGGAGCATCGGGGCGGGCGCGGGCGTTGGGTAACCGGGCGCCTGATCAGCTCAACTGCCGCTGCCGGCAGTCCTTCTCGACGCCGCTCTTGTAGAGGCAGACCTTGACGACCGGTGAGGTCACGGCCCCGGCCGCCGTCGTGAACGTACCGCAGCGGTCCGCGTACGCGCCGTCCGCGCCGGTGAGCACCTCGGCGCCGCCGGACGTCCGGGAGACGTAGGCCCGTACGCCCCAGCCGTCCGCCTTGTTGTCGCACACCCGCAGGGTGGCCGCGCCGTCGCCCTGGACGGCGAGATGCGCCCAGCCCGCGTCGGAGTCGGCGCCCGCGAGCACCGTGCCGGTCCTGGTCACGGCGGTGGAGCGGACGGTGAGGTCCGTGACGACGGGCAGGTGGTCGGAGGCGTTGGTGGAGACGGTGTGCGCGCCGTCGACGTCGAAGGCGGGGGTCGAGTAGACGTAGTCGATCCGCGAGTCGTCCAGGCCATCACCGGGGTGGGTGACGGCGGAGGCGCCGGTGTTGACGTTCACCCGGGTCCAGGAGTCGATCCAGTCGGCGGCGGCGAACCAGGGCCGTATCCCGTCGTCGGGGCGGACGTTGAGGTCGCCGGTGAGCAGCATCGGGGAGGTCATCAGCGCGCTGGGCAGCTTGTCGATGACCGCGCGGGCCTGCCGGTTGCGGCGCTCGGTGGCCTCGGTGCCGACGCCGGCCGAGAGGTGTGTGGTGTAGACGCGTACGGCCGTCCCGTCCACGTCGAGCCGCGCGCCGCCGAGGCTGCGCAGGACGGCGGTGGTGTTGGCGGGGTACTGGGGCAGTTGGTAGGTCAGCGTCTCCTTGATGGGGTACTTGCTGAGGATGACGTTGCCGGCGAGGCCGCCCAGCGCGTTGGTGTCGCTCTTCGCGAAGTGCGCGGAGTACTGCGGGAGGGCGTCGAGGAGGGCCCCCCACTGGTTGACGCCGCCGATGGCGCGGTTGTCGTGGAGTTCCTGGAGGGTGACGACGTCGGGGTCCTGGGCGCCGATGACCCGGGCGACGCGGTTGATGTCGGTGACGCCGTCGGTGCCCTTACCGCCCTGGATGTTCCAGTCCATGACGCGGAGGGAGAGGGCGGCGGCGGTCGTGGCCGTGGGTTCGGCGGCCTGGGCAGCCTGGGCTGGGGCGGCCTGGGCTGGGGCGCCGCTGCCTGCGGCGACGAGGGCGAGGGCCCCGATCAGCCCGGATATGAGGCCATGGGTACGTCGTCTCATTGCTGTCCCCGTTCGTTGGTGCGTGAGTTGGTGGGCAGATTCAACCAGAGGGCTGGTCGGGGCACGCGGCGAGTTATTAAGGTCAGGAAATGACCAATGCCTTCTCCACGTCTTCCTCCGCCTCATCCGCTTCAGCAGCACGCCGGATCGGCGTGATGTTCGACAGAGCCCGCCGCCCGGAGGAACTCGCCTCTTTCGCCGCCGAGTTGGAAAATCTGGGCGCGGGCCCGCAGGTGGACGACCTGTGGGTGGTGGAGGACCTGGGCTGGGCCGGCGGTGTCTCCTCGGCGACGCTCGCGCTGGCGGCCACCGAGCGGCTGCGGGTGGGCATCGGCATCAGCCCGGCACCGCTCCGTAACCCCGCGCTGCTGGCCATGGAATTCGCCACGCTGGCGCGGGTGTTCCCCGGCCGGTTCGTCGCGGGCATCGGGCACGGCTCGCCGGACTGGATGGCGCAGGTGGGCGCGGCGTCCCCGACGAAGCTCGCGCTGCTGGAGGAGACGATCGGGGCCGTACGCGGCCTGCTGTCAGGCGCGACCACGAGCGTGGACGGCCGTACCGTCCACATCGACGGCGTCACCCTGGTCCACCCCCCGGCCGAGGCACCGCCGGTGGTCGCCGGGGTCGTACGGCCGCGCTCCCTGGAACTCTCCGGCCGGGTGGCCGACGGCACGGTGATGGCCGAGGGCCAGGGCCCGCGCGCGGTCGAGGCCGCGCTGAACACCATCGCCAAGGGCCGCGCGGCCGTATCGCCGGACGGCCCGGCCGCGCACGAACTCATCGTCTTCACGCACCTGTACGTGGACGACGACCCGGCCGGGGTCACGACGGCGACCGCGCCGGTGGTGGCGGAGTACACGGAGTGGCTGGGCATCCCACGGGAGGACGTCTTCCTCGCGGCGGGCCCGGCGGCCACGGCGGCGGAGCGGATCCGCAGCCTCTGGGAGGCGGGCGCGGACACGGTGGTCCTGAGGCCGATCGGCGAGAACCCGCTGGGCCAGGTACGGGTGGCACTGGCGGCCCTGGCGGAACTGGCGTAGCCCTACGCCGCACGCGGCCCGGGGGAGGCGCCGCCGCCTCCGTACGCTTCCCCCGGAGCGCGGGCCCGGGACCGGGCCCCGATCCGGGCACCGGTCCGCCCGTAACACGCGACGACGCCCACGCAGACCCCATGCCGTCCCGCAGGACACACCGCGAGCGGTTGGCGCACATCCACAAGGTGGCGCAGCAGCAGAACGTCTGCGTCCAAGTGCTACCGCTGTCGGAGTGGCAGGCCGCGCACTTGTCGTCCCACTTCGTGATGTTCAGCCTCGGACCCGAACTTCAGGCTGTCGTCTACGACACCACCGCAAGCTCCGTGGTCCTGGAAGACCTCGACGCGTCCGCCGGACCGACCAACGACTGCGTGGAGGTAGCCCACCGGGACAGCGGCACGCAGTTCTACACCTCCGCCGAGTGGGCGGCGTTCCTCGACGGCCTGAAGTCCGGCGACCTCGGCCGGTGACGGACGGCGGCGGCAGGGACGCGCGGCCCAGGGGACAGATCAAGGGACAGATCAGGTGACACACCGAGCAGAGGATGAGATTCAGGGTGGAGCAGAATAAAAGCGTCAGAATTATTCAAGCCGCCATCCACTCATTGGCGATTATTACCTCGTTCGTTTTCCTCATGGACAGCTGGCTGTTCGTTGCCCCGATCTTGGCGGCAGGCGTGATCAATTTTCTCTTGCTTCCTCGCGTGCACCATAAGCTTCTCGTCACCAAAAAGATCAATGAAGGTAAGTGCTGACTCTCCGCCATATCCACAAAGCGGCAAGCCGTTATCCGTAGGGCAGTGCGCGAGGCTGACGGGCGGGGCCGGACCTTGTCGGGGCCAGCCGGTGGCGAGTGTGCGGCGTTGGGCCGCCCCTCCTCCTGCCAGTGTCGCGCCTCCAGGGGAGGAGTAAAGGGCGCTCCTTCGTCGCGTCGCTGCGCGATGGGCTGCGCCCACCCTTGACACCTCCCCTTCCGGCGCGTGTACGGGAGAGGGGGGGCGGCCGGGGGGAGGGGGCCCAAGGGGTCCGCTGTTCTCTCGGCCGGCTCAGGGTCCGGCGGCCCGGTGGGCCCTGCGGGGCTGCGCAGCAGAGGAATGGGGCGGTCCGACACCGGCTCAGCGGCCAACCGCCCGCTGCTGGTTGCGACTCAAGCCCCGCTGGTCACCGTCGCGTGTGGTGCCCGGAAGGCGGACGGGTTCTGCTGTCCCGGCCGGGTCTGCGGGCCGGGTACCCTGCCCGCATGCCCCATATGGGGCAGTTTGGTAACCCGTTGGGGGGCTGCTCGGGCGGCACATGTGTCCTCAGGTGCATTAGCGGCCCTCCCCGACGCATAGACGGCCTTCAGGGGGCCACTTGTCGTCACCTGCGTCCCGGCAACCCCACAACCCACACCCGGTGACCAGCGGGGCTTGAGTCTCAGCCGACAGCGGGCGGTCGGCCGCTGAGCCGGGGCCGAGTCACCCCATTCCTCTACCGCGCGCCCCGCAGGGCCCACCCGCCCGCCGGACCCTGAGCCGAGTGGCAGTGCAGCGGACCCCCCGGGCAACCCCCTCCCACCCGGCCGCCCCTCCCAACAAGCCGCACTTGCGACTCCGGGGCAGGTGTCAAGGGTGACCGAAGGTCATCGCGCAGCGACGCGACGAAGGAGCGCCCTTTACACCTGACACGGAGACGCGACACTCACACCAGGAGGGGCGGCCCCGTCACCCCGCAACCCCCGCCACCGACCCACCCCACTCGGCTTCGCACTGACCCGCAGACAGACAGGTAGCCAGGCCGTCTTCACCGCACTTGGCCGGGTTGCAGGTACACCAAGCCGTTTGGCACGAGCTGTAGCGCGCGGGCGGCGCGGGGTTACCGGTGCCCGGGATAGCCAGTGCGTAGGAGCTGCGGTGCGGTGTCCACCAGCAAATCGACTGTCCAGAAAATGCGTGACCCCTCAACAGCCTTTGCTACAAGCCTCATCGCCGTCTCTCTAAGGTTGCTCTTCTGTCGTCTCGACTGCGAACGGTCCGGTGGCAGGAGCTGTACACACTGCGACATCCGATTCCCTGCCCGTCGCCAAACCCGCCTCGCAGAGTCGGCCGCCTTTCTCGCGCAGGTCGAGGTAGAAGCGCGTGGCCTTGCCGTCTTGCTTGAGGCCGTGAATGCGTTCGTCAATGTAGCCGAGGCCGTTCAGGGTCACTCTGACCTTGGCGGGGGTGGGCTCCGAGACCTTCTGCAGCGCCTGGATGATGCGCTGTTCGTGCTGGAGGCTCGCGCACTGATCGCGGTCGTTCAGCTGTACTGCGGGCTCCGTGGGTGCGCCGGGCTCGATCGGGTCTGTCGGGGGAGTCTCACCAGGGGCGAGACTCTGTTCCCCCTCCGGACCGGTCGGACCGGTCGGACCGGTCGGCATCTTGTCAGTAGGTCCAGACGCGGTCCCATCGGTCCAAGAACACGGCTGCGCAAGCCTGTCGAGCATCGCCGCGAATGCCACCTGCTCGGACGGCGACGATGTGGCGTTCACCTTGGAGTCGACGCGCCTGCCCGGCTCACTGCCACCCAGCTCGTCACTTCCGCAGCCGGTAATCGTCAGGGCTGTGAGGGCGGCAACCGCGAGAGCGCGCCGGGGGTGGGTGAACGCGCTGATGGAAGCGCGGATTCGTGTCATGTGCAGAGTCTCCGGCGGACGCCCCGCGCTCCGCATGAGTATGCGTGCTCATACGCATGGGTGCTCACAGTCAGTAGCCCAAAGCCTCCCTTACTGCAGGAATCGGGCGCGTGGCTTCCGTTTCAGCACGCGGGCCACCGGCGCGATGGCCCGGGCCTCAGCCAGGCTCTCCGGGCCCACGCCGGAGACGCCCAGGTGCCGGATGAGGCCGGAGCCCCGCAGGGCCCACCCGCCCGCCGGACCCCGAACCGGCCGCCAGGACAGCGGGCCCCCTGGGCAACCCCCACCACCGACCCGCAGGTGATAACGGAACCACCCTGCGGTGTCGGAGGCCGGCTGGAGGACTTACGGGAATGTCGAGGTCTTACGAGGACGGGGTCTGCTTCATCTCGTCCACTACGGCGCGCGTGAGGATGGCGCTGGTGTAGTTGACGGTGCCGGGCTTGATCACGATGCCCTCTTCTGTCTGCTGCTTCACCTGGACGTTGCGCTGGCCGAGGAAGGCATGGGTCTTCTTGTCGAAGATCCACTCCTCGCGGTTACCGCCCAACTCGTCCTGCCGGGCAACGGCGATGCCGGGACGGCCCGTCGCGTCCACGGCGTTGTTCACGACGACCACCCCGGGGATCTTCGCGGCGGCCTTGAACAGCGCCGGGTACAGCGCCGCGGGCGGGTAGCTCTCGCTGAGCAGGTCGCCGATCGTGCTGAATGCCTGCTGGTCGGGGGAGTTGCCCTGGCCGGCGGTCTCCTTGTAGATCTTCGCCAGCAGCTTGTCGGGGTTGGTGGTGAGCTTGGTCAGGTAGTCGTACGACGCTCCGTTCAGGCTCGGCTTCGGGGTGTTGCCCTGCTCGTCGGGCAGGCTCAGGGTCTCCCCCTCGGGACCGTCGTTGACCGTGGGGTCGATCAGCCAGCCCTTGGTGCCGTCGGGCGACATCCAGATCTGCCGTGTGCTGAGCGGTTCGCTGATGAGGCGGCTCTTGTCGTTGACGGTCTTGATGAACGTGCTGGCCGTCTTGGACTCGACGTAGATGAACTGGCCGGGCCCGACCTTCGGGCGGTCCGTCCCGGAGGCGGCGGCGAGCGCGATCTGGTCGATCAGCTGGGGTACGCCGTCGGCGCTGGCCGTGCCGAGGTCGGTGGTCAGGGCCGGCCCGGTGGCGACATCGTCTCCGCCACCGCCGATGTCGAGCACCGAGGCGGCCACGATCACACCCGCCACGGCGGCGGCCAGCGCGGGCAGCGCGATCGCCAGGCGCGGCATCCGCAGCCGGGCCTTCTTTACGGGGGCGGGGGCAGTGGGGGCGGATGCGGTGGACGCCGTACCGTTTTCGTTCTGCCGCATGTCGTGGATCTGGGCCATCAGACGCTCCTTGTGGAACTGGTGACGGCCCGGCGGCAGGTCGCGCGCTGTACGGGACATGAGCTGGGCGCTCTCGTCCATGTCCGCCGGGGACTGCCGGGACGGGTTCGCGTTCATCGGTTTCCTTCCTGTACGGGCCGGATCGCGTTGTTGTGATCGCCTCTTATCTGTCGGGTGAGGACAGTGGCTTCCCGTTTTCCGCGTACTTCTTTCCGGGCCGTCGTCTCCCGGAGCGTGGCGTCCAGCGGGCGGGCGAGTTCGGCCTCGGCCAGCGTGCGCAGCTTCTTGCGGGCCCGGGACAGCCGGGAGGCGACCGTACCGACTGCGATGCCGAGCGCCTCGGCCGCCGCCTCGTAGTCGAGGCCCTCGCCCAGGCAGAGCGCGATGACCTCGCGCTCGTTCCGGCGCAGCGCGGCGAGGCAGGTGAGTACGGTCGCGAGTCTCCGGCGGTCGTCGACCTGGCCGGCCACCTCGTCGGCGTGGTCGGGCACCGACAGCTCGGCCGCCGCGGCGGCGTTGGCGGCGGCCCGGTACCGGCGGTTGGAACGGAACTGATTCCGCGCGGTGTTGGTGGCGATCCCCAGCAACCAGGGCCGCAGCGAACCCCCTTCGGGATCCACCCTGTCCCGCAGCTTCCACGCCTCCATGAACGTGGCGGCCATCACGTCCTCGGCGGTCGACCAGTCGGCGGTCAGCCGGAAGGCGTGGTTGTAGATCGCGCGCGCGTAGCTGTCGAACAGCTCGGCGTACGCGCTCGAATCCCCGGCTCTGATCCGGGTACGCAGTTGAGTGCTCACCTCAGGAAGCTGTCCGGCACCCGCTACCGCCTTCCCGTGACCTGCGCCACACGGCGCAGGTCACGCACCACATGTCACGCGCGGCGTCGGTCGTACGTGAGGAAGACTCCTCCGCTCTTGAGAACGGTGTGGTCGGTCAGCTCCCAGGCGTGGGGCGCGAAGGCGGTGGTCCGTCCGAAGAGGGGGATACCGGTGCCGATGGTGAGCGGGCTGAGTTTTACGATCACACGGTCGATCTCGGTGTAGAGCGCGCCGGCCAGTTCCGCACCGCCGACGAGCCAGATGTCCTTGCCGTTCCCACGCTTCAACTCCCTTACCTTCGCGACTGGTTCATCGGCTGCGAGTTCGACGGCGGGGTCCGGGCTCTCCGTCAGTGTCCGGGAGAAAACCACATGCTTGAGGTGGGGATAAGCGTCGGTCACACCGGCCGCGAGCCCGACCTCGTAGCTCCTGCGGCCCTCAACGACGGTGTCGAAGCGGACGCCCTCGGCGGTGACACCGAGCGCGGCGCGGGCCGGTCCCGGCAGGGTCTCGGGGTACTCCTCCACGAGGTGCTGGATGTAGTCCTCGGCCGGGGACCAGAAACCGCCGGGGCCGCTGGGGTCCGAGCCGTCGGGGCCGGCGATGAAGCCGTCGAGCGTGGAGGCGATGAAGTACACGAGTTTGCGCACAATGAGTCCTTCGTTGATCGGATCGGTCGCGATGAAGACCGCGGCTGAGCGCTTACGCTTCGCCGCTGTGGCGGGGCGGCGGCTGGAGGCGGGCCAGCTCGTCCGGGGAGAGCCGCAGCGCGCCGGCGGCGATGTTCTCGACGAGGTGGCCGGGGTCGCCGGTGCCGGGGATCGCCAGCACATGGGGGCCGCGGTGCAGTGTCCACGCCAGCCGGACCTGCGCGGGCGTCGCGCCGTGGGCGCGCGCGACGGCGAGCACTTCGCCGTCAGGCGTGGCGCTCGCGCGTACCTCGCTCGTACGCGCCGCACCCGTACGCGCCTCGCTCGTACGCGCCACACCTGTTGGCGCCTCGCGCCGGTCGCCTGCGATCGCGAAGTACGGTACGAACGCGATGCCTTGCGCTCCGCAGATCTCCAGCAGGCTCTCGGTACCGGCGAGTTGGGCACCCAGACCGTACTGATTCTGCACGCAGACCACCGGCGCGATGGCCTGGGCCTCAGCGAGGTGCTCCGGGCCCACGTTGGAGATGCCCAGGTGGCGGATGAGTCCGACGGCGCGCAACTCGGCCAGGGCGCCGAAGTGTTCGGCGATCGAGTCCTGGGTCGTTCGGCGCAGGTTGACGACATCGAGGTGGTCGCGGCCGAGCTGACGCAGGTTCTCCTCGACCTGGCCGCGCAACTGCCCCGGCGCGGCCATGCCCAGCCACTCCCCCGACGGGCTCCGCCCCGGTCCGACCTTGGTGACGATGACCAGGTCGTCGGGGTAGGGGGCCAGCGCCCGGTTGATCAGCTCGTTGGCGGAGCGCAGGGGGGAGAAGTAGAACGCGGCGGTGTCGATGTGATTCACCCCGAGTTCGACCGCGCGGCGCAGCACTCCGACCGCGCGGGCGCGGTCGATGGGGGCGCCTTCGGAGTTCCCCCTCATGCCATTGCCCGTCAGCCGCATCGTGCCGAAGCCGAGACGGTTGACTTCCCGGTCGCCGAGCTTCCAGGTGCCGGCAGCCCCGGCGGTGATCGGCGTGCTCGGTTCCGAGGTCATGGTTGGGCTCCCCCTTGTGGCTCGGCACACTCTGAAATGGGCGCGCGCGGGCTGCCCTGACCGGCCGCCGACCTCGGATTATGGAGCGCGGTCGCCATGAGAAGAAGGCACGGCGCGGGCGGGAAAAGTCACATGGCGTACGGGAACGCGTTCGCTCCGTGTCGCGTTGGACAGTGCGGGAGCTGCCGCACCCGCGCTCACCGGATGCGCATCCTTGCTACGTACGGTCTATCCGGCACCCGTGTGCGCCACGACGTGGTGCAGGTCGTCCAGCCAGATCTGTTGGCCCCCGGTGCCGGTGCCAGCACCGGTGCTGACCGAAACACCGAAGCGGGAGCGGTCCGGGGCGCCCAAGTCGTGCCAGCGCAAGAACTCGTGCCGGACCTCGTCCCAGAGGGCGCGGCGGCCGTGCTGCTCGACCTCGTACGCTGCCGCGTCGGGTACGTACGCGACCGTGGCCCACGACATTCCGTCGTCCGCGACAAACCGGAGTGTGGCCTCGCCGCTGTCGTCGTCCGCCGGGCACCAGCGGTAGCGCACGTCGGTGAGGCTGAGGCCGGTGAAGAACGCCGGGGCGTCCTGGATGACGTGCTGCGGAGGGATATCGGTCGTGGTCCTCGTCTCCGGGGCCCCCGGCCCGCCTCGGCCGCTGCCCCCGGGCCGGACCGATCCCGCCCGGGCCGTACGGTCCCACATGAAGGCCGGGTCGCCCGAGAACGTACCGAGCGCTTGTCCGTCCTTGACTGTCAGGGTGAGGAAGGAGCCGCTGAAGTAACTGCTGCCCCAGGGGGTGACGATGCGCCCGTCGGGACACTGCTCCAGCCACGCTCCCGGCACATTCCGCATGGTGCACGTGCAGATGATCCGATCGTACGGGGCGCCCGCCGGATGCCCTTCGTGACCGTTGCCCAGAACCGTCGTCGGGTGGTGGCCGAGGTTGCTGAGATTCTTCACGGCGGCGGACAGGACCGCCTCGTCGAACTCCACGCTCGTCACATTCGCCGCGCCCAGCCGGTGGGACAGCCAGGCCGCGTGGTAGCCGGTCCCGGTCCCGATCTCCAGTACGCGATGCCCTTCGCGTACGTCGAGCAGTGCGAGCATCTCCAGCATGATGGACGGCATCGTGGAGGAGGATGTGAAGAGCCTGAACTCGCTGTCGGGCGTGGGCTTCCCGTCGTTGACCTGGGTCACGACCGGAGCGTCGGCGTAAACGGACCGGAGCCAGCCTTCCGGGTCCGCGGTGAAGTCTCCGCCCTCGCACACCTCCGGAATGAACAGCCCGCGGTCCACCGAGGCCACGGTCTCGTGCCACTCGGGCGGTAGTACGCCTTGGCGAAGCAGCGTGTGCACGAGCTGCTGGTGCGTTGTCATCCGGCATCACCTCTTCGGGGGCTCGTACGGCTTGGTCGGCCCCGGCGGCTTCTCACGGTGGCCGTCGCTCTCGGAGGTGTCCGGCTTTCCGGAGTGGTCTCCGCCCTTCTTGCCCATGGTCGCCTCGTCCTCTCACGTCATCTGTCGGCTCGACTGCCGGCTCGGCTGTCGGGCCAATGACGTTACGGACGGGAGTGGTTGACGGTCCACGTTGTTGCATTCTGTTGCAGGCCATTCACTCGGGAGAGCCACGGGAGTCAATCGCTCTGTCGATCAGGGCCCTTGCACGAGGTCCGTACACCGCCATCCGACTGATCCTGGCGAAAGCACGCTGATACAGCAGCACCTCGCCCGGAACCGTGACGGTCACCTTGGCTGAAAGCAGCTCAACGTGAACTCTCACGTCGTCGAACATCGTGAACGTCTCGATTCCCCAAATGACCCGGGGCGCGGAACTCGGAACAATCCCCAGCGAGACAGCCGGATAGGTCATAGCCGTGCGCAAATAGGCGAGTTGAGCGGTCATAACGGGGTCGGCAGCGATGCGCTGGAAAAGGACATCCTCCTCGACGAGCAGCACGACACGGTGATGCCCGTCGCGGACGACACGCGATCGGGCCACGCGTGCCGCAGCCGCCTCGTCGACGTCATCGGGAAGTCCACGGAAGTCAGCGACGAGAGTGAGCAGGGCTCGTGCGTAGTCCTCCGTCTGAAGAAGTCCGGGCACGACCCTGGAGCAGTACGCGCGGATCAGCGCGGTGCGCTCGTACAACGGGACGCCGGCTTGCTGAAGGCTCCGTAGCCCCGTCCGCTGCGTTCGCCGCCACTCGACGTACATCATGTCCGCAGATCGGGAGAAGGCGATCAGGTCGTCGGCCCGGTCCTCGGCGCGACAGGCGATGCACCACGCCCTGATGTCGGCGTCGGAGGGCGTGGTTCTCGCGCTCTCGATACGTGAGGTCTTCGCCTTGTTCCAGCCGCACAGGTCGGCCAGCGCCTGCATGGTCAGATGCGCGCCGAGGCGGAGGTCCTTGAGCTGCGTGGAGACGCACTCGCGGGCAGCCTGCGCGCTGGAGAACGAAAACGAGGGCATGGAACGGCAGCTCCGTGTCAGACGCTGTACTTCTCGTGCGGGATAGCCCGCTCCCACACGGCCTCGAAAGACGAGGCGAGCAGCTTGAGGAGGGTGGGGTCGGTGCTGAACTCGTCATCGACGAGCGAGCCGTCCCCCGCGAAGTGGTGAATCCTCGCCAGGCGATCGTCGAACAGCCAGTAGTCGTTGCCGGGGAGTGCGAGGTCCGACGCGGAACGCCGCGGCAGCCAGCGGACGTGTTCGCCGGCACCCACATTGGCGCGTGTGACGTCATGCTCCCAACGGACGTATTCCGACACGGGCTCGCTGACCACCCGCGCCCGTCGGATCACGACTCCGCGCGCCACCGCCCCGGCGACCTCCTCGTGAAACCCACGCCACCACGTCGCACGGTCGCTCCAGTCCGTCCGATGCCCGCGGCGCCAGGCCGCGAAGCGCTCGTTGTCGCCGTAGGCATCACGCATCTCCAGGTGCACCGCGGAGCGTTCCGTGCCCCTGAGGATCTCAGCGAAGCTCGGCTGCTCGCTCTTCTGCGGCATCACATGCCCTCCTGATCTGCGGCACCATTCGTGCCGGGATACGAATGACTGCCTCGGTCGGAGGGATCGAGCCGACTTCCCGGCACTTGTCCTCGGTCGCGTCGTCCGCCTTCCAGCCCTGGAGGACGAGATCGGCATTGTCGTCATCCACCCAGGCCGACGGGCAGTGGTCCTCGTCCGTGTCGGGGTCCTTGCCGAAGAACAGTAGGGACATGGCGGCTCTCCCATCCAACATTCAGTACATCGCGATCTGTTGAACAACCTTCACTCTCCGCAGTCGGGCCGGTCAAGGGACTCCCGCGTCTTCGGGTGATCGGTTGGTGGACATGTCTCGTTCATCTCGGCGGGCCACGGTGGAGCGGCCCCGGGGCGCCCTTTCGTGGAGCGGGTTGTCCGTGTCCGCTGTCGGCCGAACTGAATGAGGACCAGAGGATCATGCGACGCGCTACCGCCACCGCCACCGTGCCCGCCATCGCGCTCGCGCTCGTCGCGCTGTTGCCCGGTGGGGTGGCCACCGCTCATGGGGGTGGGGAGACCTTGTACGCCACCAAGACGCCGTACCGGCCGCAGCAGGACGCCCGTACGTATCAGCGGGTGCCTGCCGGGTTTGTGCCGGTGTTCACGGAGAACGTGTCGCGGCACGGGTCGCGGGCCGCGACCAGTGGGGAGGACGGGGAGCTGGTGCTCGCGCTGCTGGCCAAGGCTGGGGCGGACGGGGCGCTGACCTCGGCGGGGAAGGCGTTCGGGGCGGAGGTCCAGGGGCTGCTGGACGCCATGGCCAAGGTCGGGTACGGGGAGCTGAGCGGGCGCGGGAAGCAGGAGTTGCGGGATACGGCGGCGCGGCTGCGGAAGCGGCTGCCCGCGCTGTTCGGGGCGATGCCCGCGAAGAACGAGCGTATCGACGTCGTCAGCTCCGGCAAGGGCCGCGCGGTCGACAGCGGTACGGAGTTCACGAAGGCGCTCGTCGCCGCCGATCCCGCGCTCGGGCCGCTGGTCGGCCCCGCCCGTACGGACGCGGACCTGCTCTACTTCCACAAGTCGGCCGGCGGCGCCGCGTACCGCGACTACCTCGCCAACGACCAGCGCCTCGCCGCCACCCTGAAGAAGATCCGGGAGCAGCCCCGGACCGATGCCGCCGCCCGGAGCATGCTGCGCAAGCTCTTCTCCGCCTCCTTCGTCAACCGGATGACCGCCGCCGACCGGGTCGCCGCCGCCGAGGCCGTCTACAGCCTCTACGCCATCGCACCCAGCATGAGCGCCGAGGGCGACTGGCACATGGACCGCTACATCGACAGCCGGGACGCCTCCTGGTTCGGGTATCTGGACGACGCCGAGAGCTTCTACGAGGCCGGTCCCGGTTTCAATGACTCGGACATCACCTACCGCATGGCGGACGTGCTGCTGGACGACCTCTTCCGGCAGGTCGAGGCCAAGAAGGCCGGCACGAGCGAGTTCGGGGCCGTGCTGCGCTTCACCCACGCCGAGGAGATCATGCCGCTCGCCGCGCTCATGAAGCTCCCCGGCAGCGAGCGCCCGGCGTCGCCGTCCCGCCCGTACACGTACGCGGACAACGTCTGGCGCGGCTCCTCGGTCGCGCCCATGGCGTCGAACATCCAGTGGGACGTCTTCCGCAAGGGCAGCACCTACCTCGTCCGGATGCTCTACAACGAGAAGGAGACCGCCTTCAAGGCCGGCTGCCGGCCCGTCTCCAGGGGCAGTTTCTTCTACAACCTGGATGAGCTGGAGCGTTGCTTCGACCGGGCGAAGGCCGCGCGCTAGCCACCGGCACCGGTCCCGTCCTCCGCCCCATGCCTTATTGACTCCCCCCGCCCGGTATGGGAGACATTGAGCCGGGACAGGGGGGTCGCAATGGCTCGTGGGGAGGGCCCGCCGGCGGAGCAGCGCTCCGCGTACGCGGCCTTGGAGTCGCTGATGCGCGCGCGCCTCGGCAGGGACGTTCTGTACATGCCGTCGTGCCGGCTCGGGCTCTATGTGGCGCTGCGCCACTGGTGCCCGCCGGGCGGGCGGGTGCTCATGTCGCCGGTCAACGACGACGTGATCTTCTTCGTCGTGCTCGCCGCCGGACTGCGGCCCGTACAGGCGCCGTTGAATCCGTACGACGGGTCGATCGACCTCGGCGCCGTGCCGGAGAGCGTGTGGGGTGGGCTGTCCGGCGTCATCACCACCAATCTGTACGGCAATCCCGATCCGGCGCCCGAACTCCGGTCCCGCTGCGACACGTTGGGGATTCCGCTGATCGAGGACTGCGCCCACGCCATCGGGTCCACGGTGGCGGGGCGGCCGGTCGGGTCGTTCGGGGACGCCGCCGTGTTCAGCCTCTCCAAGCATGTGGGGGCCAAGACCGGGGGGTTTCTGGCCTTCGGTGGGCCGAAACAGCAACCGGACGTACGCGACTCGCTCGTTCGGCTGCGCGATCTCGCCCTTCTGCCCGCTCGCCCCTCCGCCGAACTCGCCTACGCCGTACGCCCGTACGCCGAAGCCGCCGTACGCGCCACCCGTCTCGTCCCCGCCGCGCGCGCCGCGCTGCGGCTGCTCGGGCAGGAGGAGCGCGACGGCATCCGGATGCCCCTGCGGGCGGACGAGCTGGCGCGGGCCGTCGCCGCCGCGCCGGATCTGGCCGCGTTCCACTCGTGGGTACGGGTCGACATGCACGACTACCGGTTACGGCCCGGACGCCTCCGGTTACGCCGTACGGAACGGCTCCTCGGCGCCCTCGACGCCACACTCGACGCCCATCGGGCCGGTACGGAGGCGCTGTTGGGGTCGCCCTGGGCGCCGCCCAGTAGCGGCCCCGTACAGGGCGGTCCCGTACAGGGCGGTCCCGTACAGGGCGGTCCCGTACAGCCGCTGTTCCGCTTCCCCCTTCTCGTCGCCGACCGGGCCGCCGCCGTCGCCGCCCTCGCCCGGCGGCACATCACCACTGGTTATCTTTACGATCCTCCCCTCGACAGCTACGCCGGCGCCGCCTTCACCGATCCGCCGCCCTCGCCCGCTCCCGGTACATCCGCCGGCGCCTGGTTCGCGCGGCACGCGTTGCCGGTTGATCCGCGCCTCGCCGACCGCGTGATCTCGGTACTCCGGGAGGCGGACGTGGTACCGGTCCGGCCGGTGGAGTCCGGAGCCGACAACGGAACCAGCAGCCGCGCCGGCAGCGGGACCGGCACCGGTGGCTGACACCGCCCGGCTGCCGGGACGCGCCGACCGGCCGGCGCCGCCCCCGGCATCCCCCGCTCCCCCGGCGAAGCCGCCCGGCGGCGACTCCATGTTCCGCAACGCCTACGCCCTCATGCTCTCCACCGGCGTCTCCGCCGCCCTCGGCCTCGGCTTCTGGCTCGTCGCCGCCCGCTACTACACCGAGGAGGCCGTCGGCCAGGGTTCCGCCGCCATCGCCGCCATGCGGCTGCTCGCCTCGATCACCGCCACCACCATGATCGGCGCGGTCGTACGCTACGTCCCGCGCGCCGGGCGTGCGACCGGGCCGCTGGTGTGGCGCGCGTACGCCGTCAGTTCGCTGGTGGTGTGCGTCGCGTGCGTCGTGTTCCTGATGACGCTCGACCTGTGGGGGCCCTCGTACGCGCCCCTCGGCGGGCTGACGGCGGGGCTCGTCTTCACCGCGTCGTGTGTCGCCTGGGCGCTGCTCACCCTCCAGGACGGGGTGCTGACCGGGCTGCGCCGGGCCTTCTGGGTGCCCGTCGGCAACGCCGTCTTCTCCCTCGGCAAGCTGGTGCTGCTCGTCGTCCTCGCCACGGCGCTGCCCGTCCTCGGCGTCTTCGTCTCGTGGGCGGCGGCCATCGCGCTCTCCGTCCTGCCGCTGGGCTGGCTGATCTTCCGCCGGCTCATCCCGCGCCAGGCCGCCGCCGACCGCGACCGCGAGCCGCCCCGGGCGGCCGACATCGGACGGTTCCTGGCGGGCGACTCGGTCGGGGCGCTCTTCAGCCTGGCGATGATCAACCTGCTGCCGGTGCTGGTCGCGGTCCGCTTCGACGCCGCGCACAACGCCTTCTTCTACACGGCCTACACGGTCGGCGGCACGATGGAGTTCATGGCCATCAACATGGCCTCCTCGCTCACCGCGCACGCCTCCCACAGCCCGGACCGGCTGGCCGAGGGCGTACGCGGCGCGCTGCGCCGGATGGCGCTGCTGCTGGTACCGGTGGTGCTCGTACTGGTGGTGTTCGCGCCGCAGGTGCTGGCGCCGTTCGGCGCGGATTACGCGCGCCACGGCACAACGGTGCTCCGGCTGCTGGCCGCCGCCGCGCTGCCCCGGGTGATCGTGGAGCTGTACATCGGGGTGCTGCGGGTCCAGGGCCGTACGGGCCTGCTCGCCGCGCTCCAGGGCGCCATGTGCGTGCTCGTGCTCGGCAGCGCGCTGTATCTGTTCGGTCCCGGCGGGGCGGGGATCGCCGGGGCCGGGGTCGCGATGCTGCTGCCGATGACGCTGATGGCGCTGGTCGCGGCGTTGGGGCTGCGGCTGGCGCTGCGGCCGGGGGCGCGCGGCGCGTACGGGGCGCGGCATCGCCGTTCCGGGGGGTATCGGGCCGGCGCGGGAGCCGGCGCGGGAACCGGCGCGGGTGCCACCGTCGTCAGCGACGGGTACGGGACGAACTGGGCGCGCGAGGCCGCCGCGCCCGCGCCCGCTCGCAGTTCCGGTTCCGGACGCATCGACGAGAGCCGTCTCATCACCCTCCTCTGGCTGCTGCTCGGCACCTCCGTCGGGCTGTTCTGGGCGCCGCTCGTCCGCGTCGGGGATCTCGGCCTCGACCGGCTCACCGGCGCGCGACTCCTCGACGTACTACCGCCGTTGACCCTGCTCGGCGCCATTGTGCTGATCGTCGTCCAGTGCGCCACCGTCTCCCTCGTACGGCCGGGCGCGGCGCTGCTCGTACTGGGGCCGCTCCTCACGTTCGCCGCGCTGCACTCCGCGCCGCTGCTGATCGGCGTACGGCCCGACCCGCTGTCCGGGCGCTGGCACGGGCCGGTCGCCGACGCCGTGACACGGCTGGCGGACTGGGCGGCGGGCATGCGCGCGGACCTGGGGGCCGGGCAGGCAGCCACCGGAGCCGCCGGAGCCGCCGACCGTGACGCCGTGCTGTGCGCCCTGCCCGTCGCGCTCCAGCTGCTCTGCCTCCTCCTCGTCGCCCTCGCCCTGTGGGCGGTACGGACGGACGGGCGCCTCGCCGCGAGCGTGCTGTGGGTGCTGGTGGTGGCCGGCTGGGCGGCGCAGGGGCTCTTCGCCTCCGCCGCCGTCCCCGTCGCGCTCGCCCTGCTCGCCGTGGCCTCGGCAGCCCTCGCCGTACGGGCCCGGTTCCCTCGTCAGCGCGTCGGCAACGGCTGATTGAAGTAGGGATCCGCGCCCGCCTTCCGGTAACCCTCCAGCGCCGGGCCCTTGTTGACCGTCAGATCGCAGTTCTCCCCCGGCACCGGCCGGTTCCAGTGCACCAGCGCCCGCACCGCCGGCAGCCGCGGCGCCACCTCCGGGATCGCCTCGTACCAGCCGCGCTGCCGGTCGGGCCGCTCCGGGTCCGGAGCCGTACTGAACTCGGACAGCATGATCGGCTTGTCGGCCGAGACATTGGCGCGCAGCCAGTCGTACGCCGGGCGCTGGCTGCTCTCGAAGTCCAGCCAGGACGCGCTGCGTTGACAGCGGTAGTAGTTGTACTGGTCCATGCCGATCCAGTCCACGTACGCGTCGCCCGGATACAGCGCCTTCATCAGGTCCGCGTGCCCCAGATAGCCGGAGACCGTCCACACCCACACCACGTTGTCCACGCCCAACTCCGCGAACCGGTCGTGGATATGGCGGTACGCGGCGACGAACTCCTCCGGCGTCCCCGCGTCCGGCGTCCGGAAGTCGGTCTCCTGGTCGAACGAGAAGAAGACGCGCTTGCCGTACGCCTTGAGCCGCCTCGCCTGCGGATCGATGATGTCCCGGTCGAACTTCCCGGCCGCCACCTCCCGCCAGCCGAGCTGAGTCTCGGTCCAGTTCTCGTGGTGCGGCTCGGTCCACACGGTGGACTCCCAGGCCAGCATCAGCATCCGGTCGCGCCCCAACTCCTGCTCGTCGGGGGTGAGAAGGACGCCGTCGCGCTCGGTGTTGGACATGTCGTGGTAGTTGTAGACGAGGTCGAGCCGCCGGCCGATCTTCTTCTCGAAGGCGTGTACGGCGTCCTTGAGCGAGCCGTTCTCCGCGTACGGGACATACGCGCCCCACCAGGCCCCGCAGCCCGGCTCCAGCAGCGCGCTCGCGGCGCACCGGCCGCTCGGCATCGGCCCGGAGGCGGCGTTGTCGGGCAGATCGCGGGAGGAGGCCGACGAACCGTCGTCGCGGTCGTCGCGGGTGATCCAGACCCCGAGGGCGACGATCATCGCGCCTATGGCGGCCAGGATGACGGCGGTGTACGTATGCCTGCGTGCCATGGGTTCCCTGTGTGCCCTCGGTCGCTTGCGTGCGCTTGGTGCCTTGCGTGTCGTCGGCTCCTTGCGTGCCCTCGGTTCCTTGCGTGCCCTCGTCATTGGCCCCTCCACAGCGGCATCGGCCCGTCCGTACGGCCCGGGTCGCGGCGCTCGGCCGCCCCTCGGGTCACGGCGGGCAGCGGTACGGCGGGCAGCGCCGCCGCGAGGGTGGTGACGGCGGCGAGCGAGGCCAGGAACACCGTCGCCGTGAAGCCCGCCACGAGGTGGAGCGCGGTGGCGGCGAGCGTCGCGAGCGACAGGCTCAGCGGCGCGGCCAGCGCCAGCACCTCCAGCCGGGCGGCGGGCCGCAGCCCGCGCGGCAGCGGGAGCAGGAGCGCGCAGCCGGGGCCGAAGGCGACGAAGAGCAGCACGGGGATCCAGCGCGCGGGCCAGCCGGCGGGCAGCGCCGTGGCGGCGAGCGCGAGCCAGCCGGTGAGCGCGAGGGCGGCTCTGAGCAGCCAGGGCGCGAAGGGGGCTCTGCTCGGCGCCTGGGGCTGGACCGCGGGCCGCGTTTCAGGCTGCGCCTCGGGCCGCGCCTCCGGCTGATGCTGCTCCTCCGGCTGTCCCTCGGTTGGGTACATGGCTGTGGCGGCCTCCTCGTATCGTCTTCTCGTATCGTCTTCTCGTCTTCTCATGGGCTCGCGGAAACACCAGGCGCCGGTACGTGTTCCAGGAACAGCCCGTTCCGGTTCTCCTCCACCACCCGGAAGCGCGGCGACCGCTTCAGCGCCGCGCTCATCCGGGCGAAGCCCCCCGCCGGCAGATACCCCTCGCTGAACGTGGCCCTGTCCTGCGCCGGCGTGAGCAGCACGTAAGCCGGCCGCCCCTCCGGCACCCCCGCGTCGAGATAGCCAGCCGGATCCTCCAGCATCCGCAGGTTCCCCGACACCTCCTGCTCGGTGAAGAACCAGCGCTCGTACCGGTCGTAGCGGTAGTACGCCCCCGGGAAGGACCCGGTCGTCGCCATGATCAGCGCACCCTCCGGCGCCCGGTCGTAGGACCGTCTGACAAACGCGGTCTCGGTCGGGGACACGTACTGCATGCCCTCCTTGCCGTAGTACGACGGCAGAAAGCCCGCCAGCAGCGCGACCAGCGCCAGCGGCAGGGCCACCGCCGTCGCCCGGCGCGCGTGGCGGCGCGCCCTGTTCGTGCCCGCGGCGGTCGGGACGAGCGCCGCGGCGGCGAAGAAGGCCGTGCCGGGCAGCCCGAACAGATAGACGCGGAAGAGCATTTCGCCGCCGTAGTCGTTCACGGCGAACAGCGGTACGGGCGCGGCGGCGGCCAGCAGCAGCGGCAGCGCGCTGCGGGCCAGGCGGCGCCGGAGCAGTACGGCCGTACCGGCGAGCGCGCCGAGGACCAGCACCATCGCGATATTGGCGTTGCCCACCAGCTCCGGCCCGGGACCGGTCGGCGCGCCCGCGTAACCGGCGCGGGAGTTCTTCATCAGGTCGCCCGCCGAGTCGCGCAGTGTGCTCAGGGTGTCCAGGAACAGCACCCGGCCCATGGTGAGATCCCAGATGAGCATGATCAGACCGGTCACGGCGAGCAGCCCGAGATTGCGGTAGCGCCGGGTCAGGCACAGCGCCATCAGGGTCATGCAGAGCATGACGGGCGTCAGCTGGTGCGAGGCGTTGACGGCCGCGATCAGCGGCGCGAGGATCGCCACGCAGAGCGCGCGCTGCCACCGGCCGGTGGGCGGCGGCACGGCGGTCGCGGCCGGGTCGAGCCGGTCGCGGGAGCGGAGCGTACGGGCGGATCCGGGCCGTACGAAGTGCCGTACGACGACGGCGAACACGCTCAGGAAGAGCAGATACGCGAACGCCTGGGGCGCCAGATAGTCCTGCCCCACCCAGTTCGCGAGCTGGAAGATCCACACCGCCGTCCAGACGAGCCGCCAGTCGTCGGTGAAGGTGCGGTAGATCAGGACGAGCACCGGCAGCATCAGCAGACCGAAGGCGATCGGCGCCCAGTTGATGTACGGGGCCGCGCCCGTCGTCCCGAAGGCCCTGATCAGCGCCGCGTTGAGGGAGAAGAAGCCGGGCCACTGGTCGTACGCGGCCATCCCGCCGGAGAGCGGCGTGTGCGGGTGTACGGTCCCCTCCGCCAGCAGCCGGGTGATCACCTCGTCGTGCTTGGACGCCCAGGCGTAGCGCACCGAGTCGTAGAGCAGCGCGGGCGGCGCCTTGAGCGCGGTGAGCAGGGCGACGCAGTAGGCGAGCGGCCAGAGGGGGGCGGTGCCGGCGCGGCGGAGGGTGTGGAGAAAACCGGCGGTGAGGACGAGGAGGGAGGCGTAGAAGGCGAGCGGGAAGCGGTCGAGGAGGCCGAACTCACCGATGTCACGGAAGCCGATACGGGGCAGGGACCAGCTCCAGAGGGCTCCCGCGATCAGCAGGAGGAGCAGCGGTACGGAGGCGAAGGCGCGCGCCCGGGGGTGGGGGCGGCGCATGGGCGGGGGCGGCGGCGGGGGTGGGGGCGCGGGGGGAACGGGTGCGGGAGGTGCGGGGCGCACGTCGGTGTATATAGCGGTGCCGGTCGCGGTGCCGGTCGCGGCGCCGGTGACAGTGCCGGTCGCAGCGCCTGCTTCGGCCCCGGTCGCGGTACCGGCGTCGGTCTCGTACGTACGTTGCCGCACAGTGTGGCGCCCTCCTCTTCCCGTAGCTCGGTTCCGTTCCGTCATCCGGCGAACTCCGGGCCGCGTACGCGGGCGCGCGCCCCCCGGTACAGCCGCCAGCCCAGCGTCGGCAGCGAGTCGGGGAAGGGCGCCACCCTGGCCCGTTCCCCCTCGGCCGCCGCCCCCGCCATCCAGGAGGCGACATCGGCGGCGGTGTGGGTACGGCGCACGATCAGCCGGGCGATGCGGTACGTGTCGTCCCGGTCCGAGCTGAGCGCGTGGCGGACGGCGACGGCGGAGGCGTACCCGGCGCGCGCGGCGGCCCGGCGCACGCGGGCGCTGTTGTAGCCGTGGGGATAGGCGAGATGCGCGACCTCGTGTCCGAGCGTGTCCTCCAACACCCTTTTCGCGTCGTGGAGTTCCCGGTGGAGCGCGGGGGCGCGCACGGTGTCGAGCTGCGGATGGGTGACCGTGTGCGCGCCGACCTCCACTCCGTACTCGACCAGCACCGACGCCTGCCGGAGCGACATCATCGGGGCGGGCGGCAGCAGGCTGGTCAGGCCGGGGGTGATGGCGCCGGTGGTCAGATAGGCGGTGGCGGGCAGCGCGCGGGCGGCGAGCGCCTCGGCGGTGGGACCGGGGAGATCCGCGAAGCCGTCGTCGAAGGTGAGCACGACGGGCCGGGGCGGCAGCGGTGTGCCGCGCGTCAGATGCCGTACGAGGACGCTGACCGGGACGGCCGACCGGCCCGAGGCGACGACCGCGTCGAGGTGGGCGGCGAAGTCGCCCGGCGCGACGGTGAATTCGGCGATCCACGGGGGCGGGTCCGCCATGACGGCGTGGTAGAGGAGAACGGGGATCGGCGCGCGGGAACCGACGTCAGCGGTCATGCCGGGCCCCCGCTTCCGCCCTCGCCCCTGCTGCCCCGGCCTTTGCCCCCGCCTCTGTCTCCGCTGTCTCCGCCGCGTATCCGTCGGCGCGCCTTGGCGTAGCCCAGCGGGCCGTACAGCATCCCCCGGCGCTCCAGCCGGGAGAGTGCGCGCGGCCAGGGGTGGCCCTGCCCGCCGTGCGCGCCGGGGACGCCATCGGAGGCCACCCCGCTTTCGGTGTCAGCCCGGTGAGCCGTGATCGCGCGGGCGTGCGCCAGGGCGCGCGGCAGCTTCGTGAGGAAGGCGGGCAGCAGCGCGGGCCGGCGTACGAGGAGGGCGGTCAGATACGCGGTGAGCCCGGCGCCGTATCCGTACGCCTGGTTCCGCAGGTCGGCCCAGGTCTCGCGGTGGTGGTGCCAGACGAGCGCCTCGGGCGTGTAGCGCAGCCGGTGGCCCGCCGTCAGGATCCGTACGAAGGCGTAGAGGTCGTCGCCGCCCCTGGCGGGCGTGCCGGTGCCGGTGGCCGGGTCGAAGCCGCCGACCGCACGGAGCGCGTCCGCGCGGAACGCCATGTTCGCGCCCGAGCCGAAGCTGCCCGCCGTGAACGGGAACAGCGGCTCGTCGGCGGGTGGCCGCGCGGGGTCGTACAGCCGGGGCGTGAAGCCCTTGGCGAAGCCGCCGTGGCTCTCCAGCAGGATCTGCGCGGGGGTGGCCAGCCGGGCGGGGAGGATCAGGCCGGTGACACACCCGAGTCCGGGGTCCGTGGCGAAGGGCGCGGTGAGGGCGGTGAGCCAGTGCGGGTCGGCGATCACGTCGTCGTCGGTGAAGGCGAGGACGGGGGTGGCGGTGGCTGCCTCCGTGATGCCCCGGTTGTGGGCGACGGCGAGGCCGGGGCGCGGTTCGAGGACGTAGCCGACCCGCCCGTCGTAGCGCGGGGACCGTACGAGATCACGCGTGGCGGTGGTGACGGGCGCGTTGTCGACGACCAGGACGCGGAAGTCCGGGTGGTCCTGTGCGAGGAGCGAGTCGAGGGCGCGGGCGAGCTGCCCGGCGCGCTCACGGGTGGCGACGACGACGGTGGTACGGGGGAGGGCCGGCGGCCCGGCGGACGGGGACTCTTCGGCGTAGCCGTAACCGCTTCGGTAGCCGTGGCCGTACCCGCTCCGGCGCTCCTCGGCGTACCCGTACCCGCTCCGTCGCTCCTCGGCGTACGCGCTTCGATAGCCGTTGCCGTACCCGTCCCGGTACTCCTTCCGCGCGCGGAACGCCGCCGTCAGCACCTCCGCCGGGTCCTCCCCCGCCGCCACCCGTCCGACCACCGTGGCCACCGGCCGCCCCCGGAGCCGTACGAGCGCGTATACGTCGCCGCCCGCCTCGCCCGGGAGGGGCCCGCCGGGCGCCGGTAAGAGGGAGAGCACCGCGCCGTCGGGGCCGTCCAGGTCGAGCTGGACGACGGCGATCGGCTGAGGGCTCGGTCTGCGTGGTGCGCGTATGTGCTCTGCCATCGGCTCCCCCGTTGCTCACGCGGTTACGTCGTCGGCCGTCCGTCGTCACCTGACCCGCAGCCGGCCCATCCGGCTCAGCGTCGCTTGCGCGTACCCGGCCAGTCCGGGCCGGTTCCGTACGAAGGTGTGGGCGCGCCGGGACGGCTCCCGGCTCAGCCAGTGGAGCGCCGCCCGCGCGCCCGGCCGGACGGCCGCGCCCTCGTACACGCGCAGTCCGCCGGTCTTGAGCGCGTCCTTGTACTCCGCCGCGCCGCGCCCCAGGTCGAGCAGGCCGATGCCCGCCCCGGCGGCGGCCTCGGCCATCCGCAGATGCAGGATCAGCCCGGGCGAGTACTTGGCGAACTCCGGGTCGTACGCCGGGAACCAGCAGGACAGTACGGTGCGCGAGCGCAGCCCGAAGTGCGCGGCGACGGGGCGGTCGGCCACGTACAGCACGGAGAGCACTCCGGCGCAGTCCGGCGCGCGGGTCGCGGCGAGCCGGCGCACGAGCACGCTGATCCACACCTGCGCGAACCGGTCGCGCCGGCCGGTGCGCCGGTACTGCGCGGACTTCCACGCCATGAGCGTGCGCAGGGCGGCCGGGTCGCGTTCGTCGAAGACGAAGCGGACCTCACCCGCCTGCCTGCCCAGCTTCCGTTCCTTCGCGGCCGTCGTACGGAAGAACTTGGGCGACCGGACGCGCAGGGCCGACTCGTACGCCGCGTACCCCGCCCCGACGTCGATGACCGGGGACTCCAGCGCCGCGGCGGCGGCCGGGACGAACAGCTCCTGCCCCGCTTCGAGGTTGTCGAACTCCCAGGCCGACAGCGAGCAGCCGGTCAGCAGTTCACGCGCGCTCAGCCCGAGCCCGGGGCGGAACACCCCGCCCTGGCAATCCGACACGCCGAGCCCGATGGCCCGTCCCCGGCCCAGCCGTCCCTTCTCGTACGGGAGAAAACCGACCGGTTCGCCGGTGCCGGCGTCCTGGACGACGGCGACCCGGGCCCGGGGGCGGACGGAGCCGACCGCCCGGGTGAACTCCGGTTCCATGAAGGGGTTGGCGGGCGCGCCGGACCTGGCGCGTAACTCACGCCATGCCTCGGCTTCCGCTTCGCTCAATTCCCCCGGTGCCACCACACACACGCGGGTGCGCACGGCACTGCGTACCTGACTCAACTCGACCCCCCGGTCACTGCCCCGTCCCCGTACTTCCCCACCCCGCTCGACAGGACGGTACCGGTCGAAATCATTACGGGACAGTGCCAGTCGCCCATCTGGTGACGGATCCGGGGATGGGGTGATACGGATGGGGCCAGTGATGCTAAAGAGGCGAACGCGGCGCTACAAGGCGCTACAACCGGAGTCCGACCGCGAGGGCGATGGTGAGCCCCAGCGTGCAGACGGCGACCACGAACCACGCTTGCTGCTTGCCTTCGGGACTCATGTGCGGCCTCGCAGATAGTCCATGAAGGTGCGGCACATCCGCGCCATCGCGCGCATGTGGACCCAGTTGGCCATGGCGCCCTCGCCGGGTCCGCCGTCGGTCAGGTCGTACCAGTCCTTGAGCGCGCCCTTGGCCCGTACGGAGTGCTGGGACTCGGGGATCGCCTCCACGACGGCGACGAGCCGCGCGCCGTGGCTGATGAGCCGGACCGTCAGATCGGCGATCTCCGCGGGCGGGGGCATCATCCGGTGGGGGGCGAGGGCCCGGTCGGCGTCGAAGCTGATGGCGTCGGGGTCGAGGAGCACGGGAGTGGCAGGAACGGTGGGGTGGGCGGGGGTGGGATCGACGGGGGCGGGGCGGCCGGGGGTGGTGGGGCGGACAGGTAAATCGGTGTGGGCGGTGCGAGAGTTGGTGGTGGTGTGGGCGGTGCGCGAGGTGCCGGCCGTGTGCGTGGTGTGCGCAGTGCTGGAGGTGTGCGCGATGCTGGAGGTGCTGGTGGTGTCTATGGCTGGCGTGGTGTGCGTGGTGTGCGCGTTTTCGCCTGTGCCACCTGTTCTGTCGTCTGTCACTGTGGTCACCTTGACCCCCGTCTTCGTGTTCTCTGCCGCTGGAAGTGCTGGAACCGCTGGAGCCGCTGAAGCTCTCTGACGAGAGAACCGCGTTATCACCCTCCGCGAGTACCGTGGAAGGCAGGTCCAATGATGAAAGCCATGAACGCACTGGGGGAGTTGGAACATGGCGAGTAATTCACGCACGCCCAACAGCGGTCTGGCCCTGCTGCTGACGCAGGCGAAATGGTCCCGCTCACAGTTCGCCCAGATCATCAACCGCATGGGCGCGGAAGCCGGGCTCGAACTCCGCTACGACCAGTCGGCCGTCTCGCACTGGGTGGCCGGAACCGTACCGAAAGAGCAGGTCAGGCCGCTGATCGTGGAGGCTTTCGCACGGAAGTTGCGGCGGCCCGTCACCCACGCGGAGGCCGGCCTGCCGAGCACATCGGGATCGTCCGACCCTCCTGGCACCCTCGGCACTCTCAACACCCACAGCGCTCCCGGCACTCGGGGATCGGCCTCCTCGTCGTCCCCGTCCGCCTCGGCCGCCTCACCCACCTCACCTGGCTCTTCTTCTCGCACCAACACCCTCGAAGAACTGGTCGACATGGGGAGAGCGGACATGGACCCCTCGCGCCGGAGCCTGATCGCCGCCGGACTCTTCTCGGCGGCCGTCGTCGTACCGCTCTTCCCCGATCTGGCCCATGCGGCCACCCACTCGATCACCGCCGCCCCGGGGAAGCGGACGGTCCGGATCGGCGTGCCGCAAGTACAGGCCGTACGCACGATGACCGATCGGATAGCAGACATTCTGGACGAGTTGGGTGGTGGTCATGCCCGACCCATGGCTGCCGCGTTCCTCGTAAACACCGTCATGCCGTGGCTGAAGGCCGAGGCCGCCGAACCCGTCCGCAAGGACATGCTGGCGGCGGCCTCCGACCTGGTGTACCTGACCGGGTGGATGGCGATGTACGAGCGCGCCCACGGACTGGGCCAGCGGTACTACCTCCGGGCACTGGAGCTGGCGGGCGCCGCCGAGGACCATGTCACGTACTGCCGCACCCTGCGCGGGATGTCGCTCCAGGCGTCGAACCTCGGTTACGGGAAGCGCGCGCTGGAGCTGGCCGACTCGGCGGCCGAGGCGTCACCGAAGGCGGAGCCGCGCCTCCAGGCGTTCCTCTCCGGGCAGCAGGCGCACGCGGCGGCGATGGTCGGCGACAAGCGGCAGGCCATGGCGCGGCTGCGGCAGACCGAGACGGCGCTGACGAAGGCGGACAGCCGGCGGGAGTCGGTCGGGGGGTACGACCGGAGCGCGTACCTCTTCCATGTGTCGCACGTGCTCTACGAGTTCAAGGATCTGCCCGGCTCGATCTCGGCGCTCCAGCAGTCCCTGAAGACACAGGAGAAGAACGAGCGGCAGGGGCGCGTCCACTTCCTGGCCGTACTGGCCCAGCGCCAGCTGGAATTGGGCCATCTTGAGGCGGCGTGCGCGAGCTGGACGCTGTTCCTGGAGGACTACGAGCACGTGTCGTCGGCGCGCGGGGACGAGCACTTCGAGACGATGCGCCGACGGCTGAAGCCGTACGCGCAGACGCGGGCGGTACGGCAGTTGCGGCCGCGGATGGACGAGATGGCGGTGCTCAAGGCGTAGGCGGGTACGGGGGCGGCGGTACGGGCGCGAGGCGCGCCTACGCCCGTACGACGACGCGCGTACCGCCGCTGCACGACCCGCGTGCCGCCGCTATACGACCCGCGTGCCGCCGCGCCAGACCTCCGAGACGAGCGGGACGCCGGGGCGGTACGCGAGGTGGACATGGCTCGGCGCGTCGAGGAGGGCGAGGTCGGCGCGGGCCCCGGGCGTGATGCGGCCGATGTCCGTACGGCGCAGCGCGGCGGCGCCGCCCGCGGTGGCGGACCAGACGGCCTCGTCCGGGGTCATGCCCATGTCGCGTACGGCGAGGGCGATGCAGAAGGGCATCGAGGAGGTGAAGGACGAGCCCGGGTTGCAGTCCGTGGAGAGCGCGACGGTCGCGCCCGCGTCGAGCAGCCGGCGCGCGTCGGGCCAGGCGGCGCGGGTGGAGAACTCGGCGCCGGGGAGCAGGGTGGCGACGGTACGGCTCTGGGCGAGCGCGTCGACGTCGGCGTCGGTGAGATGCGTGCAGTGGTCGGCGGAGGCGGCGTCGAGTTCGACGGCGAGCTGGACTCCGGGGCCGTACGACAGCTGGTTGGCGTGCACCCGGGGGTGCAGGCCCTTGGCGAGACCGGCGGTGAGGATCGCGCGGGCCTGGTCGCCGTCGAAGGCGCCCTGTTCGCAGAAGACGTCGATCCAGCGGGCGTGGGGCGCGCAGGCGTCGAGCATCTCGCCGGTGACGAGGGCGACGTAGGCGGCGGGGTCGGTGGCGTACGCGGGGTCGGGCGGGACGATGTGGGCGCCGAGATAGGTGGTCTCGTCGGTCTGTTCGCGGGCGATGCGCAGGGCGCGGGCCTCGTCGTGGACGGTGAGGCCGTAGCCCGACTTGGTCTCCTGGGTGGTTGTGCCCTGGCGGAGCGCCTCGGCGAGGTAGCGGGCGACGTTGGCGCTCAGCTCGGCGTCGGTCGCGGCGCGGGTGGCGGCGACGGTGGTGCGGATGCCGCCGGCGGAGTAGGCGCGGCCGGACATCCGGGCGTTGAACTCCTGGGTGCGGTCGCCCGCGAAGACCAGGTGGGAGTGGGAGTCGACGAAGCCGGGGACGACGGCCCGGCCGCCCGCGTCGAGGGCGTTGTCAGTGGCGGGTGCTTTGCTTGATTCACCGACCCAGGCGATGCGGTCGCCGTCGATGACGACGGCCGCGTCCTGGATCAGACCGATGGGGGTTCCGTCACCGAGGGAGGGATCGTTGGTGACCAGGCTGGCGATGTGGGTGAGGGCGGTGGTCGTCATCGCGGGGATGCTCCTGTACGGCCTCTTCGGCGAGGTCAGCGGGACGGAGGACGGAGGGAGTACGGCGGCCGGCGGGCCGGGACGTCTGCGGACGGCAGGTCTGCGGACGGCAGGCGGGGTCAGCGGTCGTCGTGCAGGGCCGCGATGGTCGAGGCGAGTGCGGCGGGGACGTCCGGGACCAGGGTATGGACCCCGTCGCGGACGATCTGCCGGCCCCCCACGACCGTGTGGCGGACATCAGCGGCGGAGGCGGCGAATACGGCGGTCTCCGCACCGAGCGAGGGCCGTGGTCCCGCTGTTCTGACCGAGTCCAGGGCGATCGTGGTCAGATCCGCGAGCGCGCCCGGCGCGATCCGGCCCGCGCGGTCCCAGCCGAGGGCCGCGTGTCCGTCGGCGGTGGCGGCGCGCAGCAGCGCGGCCGCTGTCCAGTGGCCCCGGGTCCTGGTGCGCAGGCGCTCGTCCAGCTCCAGCGCGCGGGCCTCTTCGAGGATGTCGATGACGGCGTGGCTGTCGCTGCCCAGCGACAGCGGCGAGCCGGCCCGCTGGAGGCGGGCCGCCGGGCCGATGCCGTCGGCGAGGTCGCGTTCGGTGGTGGGGCACATGCAGGTGCCGGTGCGGGAGGCGCCGAGAAGGGCGATGTCCTCGTCGGTGAGGTGCGTGCTGTGGACGGCGGTGGTGGCGGGGCCGAGGACGCCGTGGTCGGAGAGGAGCTGGGTCGGGGTCCGGCCGTGGGCGGCCAGACACGCGTCGTTCTCGGCCGTCTGCTCCGAAAGGTGCACATGGAGCGGGGCCCGCCGCTCCTGGGCCCAGCGCGCGACCGTGGCCAGCTGGTCGGCGGGGACCGCCCGTACGGAGTGAATGGCCGCGCCGATCCTGGCGTGGTCGCGATCCTTGACAACTGAACAGCGTGTGGCCCAGGCGTCCGCCGTCCCGTCGGAGAAGCGGAGCTGGTGACGGTCGGGCGGGGCGCCGAAGCCGGCGGAGAGATAGGCGGTGTCGAGGAGGGTGATCCGGATCCCGGCGTCGGCGGCGGCCTGGATGAGGGCCTCGCCCATGGCGTTCGGATCGGCGTAGGGGGTGCCGCCGGGCGCGTGGTGGAGGTAGTGGAACTCTCCTACGGCGGTGATACCGGCGAGCGCCATCTCGGCGTACACAGCGCGGGCGAGCGCGTGGTACGAGTCGGGGGTGAGCCGGTCCGCGACGCCGTACATGACCTCGCGCCAGGTCCAGAAGGTGCCGGAGCCGACCTGGACGGTGGCGCGCAGGGCGCGGTGGAAGGCGTGCGAGTGGGCGTTGGCCAGCCCGGGGAGCGTGAGCCCGCGCAGCGCGGTGGCGCCGGGGGGCGGGGTGGCGACACCGGTGCGGACATCGGTGATACGGCCGTCGGCGACGGAGAGGAGGACACCGGAGGCGACGCGGGGACCGGCGTGGGGGCCGGTCGAGGACCCGGCGTGGGGACCGGCGTGGGGCCCGGAATCAGCAGCCGGGGCAGCGTCCGGCCCTGCTCCCTCCGACCCCGTGCCCTCCGACCCGGCGCCGTCCAGCCAGGCGTGCTCCAGCCAGTAGTACGTCGTCGTGCGGGCCGTGCGGGTCGTGCTGGCGTTCTGCCGGGTGCTCATGCGCGCACGAGTCCTTCCAGTACGTCGGCGAGCGCGTGGACTCCGGCCACACAGTCGTCCTCGGTGGCGGATTCGGCCGGGGAGTGGGAGATCCCGGTCGGGTTCCGGACGAAGAGCATGGCGGTGGGGACGGCGCCGGAGAGGACCCCGGCGTCGTGTCCGGCGCCGGTGCCGAGGACGGGCGGCCGGCCGAGGATCGTGCCGATCTCGTCGCGCAGGGCATGGCCGAACTCGACGATCGGGCTGAAGGACTCCCGTACGACGCGCAGATCGATCCCGGCGCGGTCCGCGTCGGCGCGGGCGGCGCTCTCGACGGCGGTGACGACGGCGTCGAGGGTGGCCTCGTCGGCGGCCCGCGAGTCGAGCCAGCCCCGGACGAGGGAGGGGATGGCGTTGACGCCGTTGGGTTCGACGGAGACCTTGCCGAAGGTGGCGAGCGCCCCGGCGAGTTCCGCCTCGCGGCGGGCGGCCAGGACGGTCCCGGCGAAGGTGAGCATCGGGTCGCGGCGGTCCGCGAGCCGGGTGGTGCCCGCGTGGTTGGCCTCGCCGTGGAAGTCGAAGCGCCAGCGGCCGTGGGGCCAGATCGCGGAGGCGATGCCGACCGGGTCGCCGGAGAGGTCGAGGGCACGGCCCTGCTCGACATGGAGTTCGACGAACGCGCCGATCCTGGCCAGGCGTTCGGGGTCCGGGCCGATGGCGGCCGGGTCGTAACCGGCGGCCTCCATCGCCTTGGGCAGCGGGATGCCGTCGGCGTCGAGCAGCTCGTGGGCTCGGGCGGCAGTGAGCTGCCCGGCGGCGAGCCGGGAGCCGACGCAGGCCACGCCGAAGCGGGCGCCCTCCTCGTCACCGAAGTTGGCGAGGGCGAGGGGCCGGCCGAAGCGCGTTCCCCGGCGGCGGAGTTCGTCGAGCGCGGCGAAGGAGGAGACGACGCCGAGGGGGCCGTCGAAGGCGCCGCCGTCGGGTACGGAGTCGAGGTGCGAGCCGGTGACGACGGCGTCCCCGGCGAGCGGGTCACCGAGCCAGGCCCACTGGTTGCCGTTGCGGTCGACCTCGTAGGCCAGCCCGCGTGTCTCGGCCTGCGCCCGGAACCAGGCGCGGCAGTCGGCGTCGGCGGCGGTCCAGGCGTAGCGGCGGTAGCCGCCGGTGGTGGAGTCACGGCCGAGGGGGGCGAGGTCGCGCCACATCTCCTGGAAGGAGGGGGGCGCTACCGGCCCGGGCGCGAGGGGAGCGCTCACGCGTCCTCCCGCATGGGGATACGGACGTCGCGCTCGTCCGCGACGGTCTCGGCGAGGTCGTAGCCCGCGTCGACATGGCGGATGACGCCCATGCCGGGGTCGTTCGTCAGGACCCGGCGGATCTTCTCGCCCGCGAGCTTCGTGCCGTCCGCGACGGAGACCTGGCCCGCGTGGATGGAGCGGCCCATGCCGACGCCGCCGCCGTGGTGGATGGAGACCCAGGAGGCGCCGGAGGCGACATTGACCATGGCGTTGAGGAGGGGCCAGTCCGCGATGGCGTCGGAGCCGTCGAGCATGGCCTCGGTCTCGCGGTACGGGGAGGCGACGGAGCCGCAGTCGAGGTGGTCGCGGCCGATGACCAGGGGCGCGGCGAGTTCGCCGGAGGCGACCATGTCGTTGAAGCGCTCGCCGGCCCGGTCGCGCTCGCCGTAGCCGAGCCAGCAGATCCGGGCGGGCAGGCCCTGGAAGTGGACGCGTTCGCCGGCCATTTTGATCCAGCGGTGGAGGGACTCGTTCTGGGCGGAGTCGCCTTCGGGGAAGAGTTCGAGGATGGCCTTGTCGGTCTTGTGGATGTCCGATGCCTCGCCGGACAGGGCCGCCCAGCGGAACGGGCCCTTCCCTTCGCAGAAGAGGGGGCGGATATAGGCGGGGACGAAGCCGGGGAAGTCGAAGGCGCGCTCGTATCCGGCAAGTTGGGCCTCGCCCCGGATGGAGTTGCCGTAGTCGAAGACCTCGGCGCCCGCGTCCTGGAAGCCGACCATGGCCTCGACGTGCCGGGCCATGGCCTCGCGGGCGCGCAGGGTGAAGTCTGCGGGCTTCTCGGCGGCGTACGCGGCCATGTCGTCGAAGTCGACGCCGAGCGGCAGATAGGCCAGCGGGTCGTGGGCGGAGGTCTGGTCGGTGACGATGTCGACGGGCGCGCCCTCGGCGAGCATCCGGGGCAGCAGTTCGGCGGCGTTGCCGAGCAGTCCGATGGAGAGCGGCCGGCGCGCGTCCCTGGCCTCGGTGGCGAGCTGGAGGGCGTGGGCGAGGCTGTCGGCCTTCACATCGAGGTAGCGGTGCTCGATCCGGCGGTCGATGGCGCGCGGGTCGCAGTCGATGCAGATCGCGACGCCGTCGTTCATGGTCACGGCCAGCGGCTGGGCGCCGCCCATGCCGCCGAGTCCGGCGGTGAGGGTGATCGTCCCGGCGAGTGTGCCGCCGAAGCGCTTGGCGGCCACGGCGGCGAAGGTCTCGTAGGTGCCCTGAAGGATGCCCTGGGTGCCGATGTAGATCCATGAACCGGCGGTCATCTGCCCGTACATGGTGAGCCCGAGGGACTCCAGCCGCCGGAACTCCTCCCAGTTCGCCCAGTCGCCGACCAGGTTGGAGTTGGCGAGCAGCACGCGCGGCGCCCACTCGTGGGTCTGCATGACGCCGACGGGCCGGCCGGACTGGACGAGCATCGTCTCGTCCTGCTTGAGGGTGCGCAGCGTACGGACCATGGCGTCGAAGGAGCGCCAGTCGCGGGCGGCCTTGCCGGTGCCGCCGTAGACGACGAGCTGGTCGGGGTGTTCCGCGACCTCGGGGTCCAGATTGTTCTGGAGCATGCGCAGCGCGGCCTCCTGCTGCCATCCCAGGGCGCTCAGTTCCGTACCGCGCGGTGCCCGTACGGGGCGGGGTCCTGACATGGCGGGGCCTCCTCCGAAGTAGTCAATCTATTCACATCCTGGCCCGATGAATAGTTGTAGTCAACAGCTGCGGGCCGGTCCGGCGGGTGATTGGCTGGCAGACATGTCTTCCGTTGAGCACGGCACCGGCGCTCCCGGCAGCGCGGGCAGGGGCGCGGGCGAGGGCGCGGACCCGGACGGCGGCCCGGACGGCGCCCGGGTGGCGGCCCGCCGTGACCGTGGCGTACGGGCCGCCGTGGAGCAGGGTCTGCTGGGCCCGGCCGGGGCCATCGGCGGAGACCTCGGAGAGGACGGCGGGGGCCCCGGGCGGGACGCCGGCGGGGGCCCGCCGGTCTGCGCGCTGCTCGACGTGGCCGGAATCCGCGCCTCGGCCGCCGCGCTGCGGGCCGCGTTCGCGGAGGTCACCGCTCCGGGGACGCCCGTCCTGCACACCTTCGCCGTGAAGGCCACACCGCTCGTGCCCGTACTGCGGCTGCTGGACGCGGCCGGGATCGGCGCGGAGGTCGCGAGCCCCGGGGAGCTGGCCCTGGCGCGGGCGGCGGGGGTACGGGCGGACCGGATCGTCCTCGACTCCCCCGCCAAGACGCTCGCCGAGCTGCGCGAGGCGCTGGCGCTCGGGATCGCCGTCAACGCGGACAACCCGCAGGAGCTGGACCGGATCGACGCGCTGATGGACACGCACGCGGGCGGAGGCCGGGGCGCGGGCCTGGGCGCGGGCGCCGGCGGAGCCCCCGGCGCCGGGGCAGGGTCCACTCTCGGGCTGCGGATCAATCCGCAGACCGGCGGCGGCTCGATCGACGCGACGGCCACCGCGACGGCCACGTCCAAGTTCGGCGTGGCGCTGCGCGACGAGGGCGCCCGCGCCTGGGTCGTCCGGGCCTTCCTCGACCGGCCCTGGCTGACCCGGCTGCACACCCACTCCGGCTCGCAGGGCATCCCGACGGCCCTCATGACACGGGGCGTGAGGGAGCTGTACGACCTGGCCGAGGAGATCAACGCGGCGGCCGGCCGCCGGCAGGTGGACACGCTGGACATCGGCGGAGGGCTCCCGGTCAACTTCGCCTCCGACGAGGAGACGCCGACGTACGCGGAGTACGCCCGGCTGCTGAAGGAGACCGTCCCCGGACTGCTGGACGGCCGCTACGGTCTGGTGACGGAATTCGGCCGTTCCCTGCTCGCCCGGCACGGCACGGTTCTCACCCGGGTCGAGTACGCGAAGTCCGCCGGGTCCCGGCCCATCGCGGTCACCCACGCGGGCGTGCAGCTCGCCACCCGTACCGTCTACGCCCCGGCGTCCTGGCCGCTGCGCGTCGCCGCGTACGACCCGGCGGGGCGGCCCAAGGGCGGGCCCGCCGTGGCCCAGGACATCGCGGGCCCGGCCTGCTTCGCGGGCGACCTGCTGGCCGGGAACCGGCCCCTGCCCCTGCTGGAGCAGGGGGATCTCGTCGCGGCCCTGGACACCGGCGCCTACTGCTTCACCGCCCACTACGCCTACAACAGCCTGGCCCGGCCCGGGGTGTACGGGTTCACGGAGGCCCCCGGCGGCGGGGTACGGTTCGCGACCGTACGGGCGCCGCAGACGCTCGCGGAGATCGTCGCCGAGTCGGGCGGCGCGGCTCCGGACGCGCTGCTCGACGGCTGACCGGACGCGCGGCCTCCGGGCCGGTCCGCTGTGGTCCACCGAAATCGCGCCACCCCCGGCCGGACGTTCCGAGCATGTTCCGATGGAAAATGCCAGAACGCCCACCCCACGCGCGAACGTTGCGTAATCTCACGATTACCGCCGTACGACAGTGCGCCCGCACGCCCGGCTGGGGAGGGGAATCCGCGTGCCCGGAATCGATGCATGCCTGGACGAGGCCATGAGCCTGCCAGGCGCGCGCGGAGCGGCGATTGTCGACTGGACGAGCGGCCTCGCGCTCGGCACAGCGGGCGAATCGCCCAACGGAGACCATGAGGCGACGGCCGCCGAGACGGCCGAACTCGCCAGAGCGGCGGCCGAGTACTCGGCGTTCGCGCCGACGGAGAGACCGGCGGCGAGACCCGCGAGACCGGTCCTGGCGCTGCCCGCAGGACCGCCGCCCGCCAGAGCGCTGCCCCCCGGGTTACTCCCCGTCGGTCCGCCGTATCCCGCCGGACCGCCGTTCCCCACCGGGACACCGCCGGCCGGGACACTGCCGCCCGGTCTCGCACCGGCCGTCGGGCACCCGGGAAGCCCCGAGCCCCCCGAGTCCTCCGGGAGCCACGAGAACCCCAGCGGCTCCGGCGGCCCCAGCGGCTCCAACGGCCCCAGAAGCGAGAAGGGCCCACCGGTCGAGGACCTCATCGTCACCACACGCACCGGGTACCACATCATGAGTTTCGTGGAGACGACGTTCGACAGCAGCGTCTTCCTGCACCTCTGGCTCGACCGGGACTCCGGCAACCTCGCCCTCGCCCGAATCCGCCTCAGGCAGCTCGCCGAACGGCTGGTACTGGGATGACCGCGCAGTCCCCCCTCCCCCACATACCGCCGGTACCGCCGATACCCCCGTCGCCGCCGGAGCCGGTCATGCCGCCCGGGACCCATATCCAGTCGGCCGTCTCCCCGATGCTCGTCCGGCTGGCTGGCGAGCGCGCCACCGGCGCCCTGCTGCGCGATCAGGGCACGCTCTATCTCACCGACGGCCGCGTCGTCCACGCCGAGAGCCCGGTGGCACCCGGCATGGACGTCCTGCTGACGGCGGGCGGCCGGTTACCGCGCGGCGGCTGGGAGGAAGCCGTCGACCGCGCCGGCACCCGCCGCGAGGTGGGCAGATATCTCGTGGACAGCGGCCGGCTGCACAACGGAGAGCTGGAAATAGCCCACCTGGGCGCCCTGTTCGACGCCGCGTTCTTCGCCCTGGCCCCCGGCAGCGGACCCACCCGGTTCCGGTACGGGGTGGCGCACTGGATGGGTCCCGTACGGCCCGTGTCCGCCACGGCCGTCGAGCGCGAGACGGTGCGCCGGCGCGAACTCCTCGACCACGTATGGCCCTACGCGGCCGTCGACACCGCGCCCCTGGTGGCGCGCGAGCCCGCGCCCGGCCAGACCGTCACCCGCCGACAGCGCGCGCTGCTCGCGCTGGCCGACGGTGTACGCACCCCGGTGGCCATCGCCTGGGCCCTCGGCCGGCCGGCGTTCCACACCCTTCTCGACGTCCGGCGGCTGGCCGCCGCCGGGCTCGTCGAGACGCCCGACGACCCGGTGCCGACCGCTCCCGCGACGCTTCCGCCGTGGGTCGCGACGGTCTCCGGCGACCCGGACATCACGCTGTTACGCCGGCTCCGCGACGCCCTGGAGGCAAGCCTGTGATCCCCCGCTCCATCCACCGCCACCCGGTCCGTGCCACGCCGTCATGGTCATGAGGCGTGCTCTGCGGGCGCGTGCCGAGAGGAGACAGCTGATGAGCGCAGAAGCCGACGTACTCGGCGAGATCAGACGCCTGCGGGCGCGCCTTCCCCAGCTCACGGGGGCCATGGCGGCCAGCACGGACGGCCTGGTCCTCGCCCAGGACACGGCCGATGTGGAACCCGAAGGCGTCGCGGCACTCACCGCCGCCGCCCTGGGCGTCGCCATGCGCCTGACGGACGCCACGGGCCAGGGCGGCTTCCGTGAGCTGCTGATCCGGGGCGAACTGGGCTATGTCGCGACGTACGCGGCGGGTTCCTCGGCGGTCCTGACGCTCCTGGCGGAGCCGAGGACCAACGTGGGCCGGCTGCATCTGGAGGCCCGCCGGTCCAGCGCCAGGATCGGCGAGCTGGTGGACGGCGCGCTGGAGCGCCTGGAGAACGCCTGACGACAGACACACCAACCACCCCGACCGCCACCCCACACAACTCCGCCCCATCACCTCGCCCACCTCTCCCACCTCCCCCACCGAACAGATTTCAGACTCACACCAAGAGAAGGAAGTGCACGTCCATGGCCAACACCGAAGCCGCTCTCAAGGAAGCCGTCACATCCATAGAAGGCGCCATCGGAGCAGCCCTCGTCGACTACGCCAGCGGAATGGCCCTCGGCACGATCGGCGGCAGCAAGGAACTCGACCTGACGGTCGCGGCCGCCGGCAACACCGACGTGGTCCGGGCGAAGGTCCGCACCATGGAACTGCTCGGCCTGAAGGACGAGATCGAGGACATCCTCATCACCCTGGGCGGCCAGTACCACCTGATCCGCCTTCTCAAGGGCCGTGGCAACAGCGGGCTCTTCCTCTACCTGGCGCTCGACAAGGCCCGCGCGAATCTGGCGATGGCCCGCCACCAGCTGATGAAGATAGAGGCGAGCCTGGAGGTCTGACAGCCCCTCCAAGCACCCCGCGTCCCTCAACGGCGACGCCGCGCCCCGCCGGGCCCGGCGTCGCCGGCCGCGATTCCGGTGGTGCGGTAGCCCTTCACCTTCTTGCCGACCGGCCGGCCGGCACCGGCCCAGTCGGTACGTACCCACAGCAGCACGTCGTCCCGGCGCTCCCGGCCGCCCAGCCAGAGCGACTTGAGCCAGAGTCCCGCGCCGGCGCCCGCGAGGACGAGCCCGCCGGCGATGGGCAGCACGAACGAGAAGACCCCGGCCACCAGGAACGCGCCCAGCAGCCACCACCGGTGCGCCCGCCGCCAGTTCCGCAGCGTTACGGCACGGTCCTGGAGGATGTCGAACTTCCCGGCCTTCGAAGCGGCGTCCGCCCACCCCGTATAACGCCGCCGCCGCACCAGCGCGACCACGGCGGCACACACCAGGAACAGCGCGGCCCCGGCATACCCCCCGATCCGGCGCCCGGTCAGCCCCGGGATCAGGAATCCCACCCCGGCGGCCACCACCCCCAACCACCACAAGGGCAAGGCCCCCGCCCGTACGACCACCGCGACCCGTGCCAAGGACTGTCCGCCGCGCCCCACTGCCTGCCTCCTCGAAGTCACCGTCCGGAGCCGTTCGTAGCGAAGGATAGTAACGCTCTCTGAGCGTTCTCTGAGAGCCCTGCGACAGGAGCAAATCGAGCGACGCGAGGAACGCGAAAGGGGCCCTTCCTCTTGCGAGAAAGGGCCCCTCCGTGTCGAGCGCCCGGCAGGCCTTGCACCTACATTTCCCACCGGCAGGTGGGCGTCTTTCCTTGGACCACAGACGCGAGACTTCGTTTCGGTGAACCGAAGTAACACCATGATCATACAAGAGACTTGAGGTGTGGATCAACACGGCTCACGGGCTGGCTCAGCTCAAGAAGTGGGCCACCAGGACGAGTCCCGCGAGCAGGCCGTAGTAGGCCAGGACCAGCAGCAGGCTGACGAGGAGCAGCAGCCAGCCGATCAGGATGGCGATCAGGGCCATCCCCCGGTCCTGGCCGCCCAGCCGCTTGCCCCGGCGGCGGCCGAGATGCCCGGCCGGGATGGCGACGATGCCGCACAGAAACAGGAGGAAGGTGTAAAAGCCGCCGTACATCAGCCAGAACATCGGCGTGATCGCGGTGGCGGTGATCAGGGTGACTCCCCCGATGGCCGCCGCGATACTGACTCGGGCGGGCGTGTTGCGTGCCTTCGTCAATGGCTCGGCCGCCGATGGGTCCTCGGCCGTCGATGGGTTACTGCTGGTCGTCATCATGCTCCCCGTTGGTCAAAAAAAGGCGGCGGCCGACAGGTCGGCCACCGCTTCCGTAACGTACTGCGCGCGAATGTCAGGCAGCGAGCGCACCCGAACGGACGGCGTTCACGAACGCCTGCCAGGACCCGGGGGCGAAGACGGCGGCGCCGCGCTCGCGGTCCTTGGTGTCGCGGACGGCCTGACGGCCGGAGAGCAACCGGCCGCGTTCAACGCACCCGTTGTCACTGCCGCTGTATGTGCTCTTGTGCCAGACCGCACCATCGAACTCGTCGGAGGTCACTGCCCACTGCCCTAGAGGAGATCACGGATGTACTTCTCTGACGCGGACGGCGAGAGAGCCGCGGCGGTGAACTCATCCCACACACGCGTGTAAATCTGCACATCCGTCCGCTGTTCCAACAAAGTACCACCGGTGACATGCTCCAACCATGCGACGTCGATGGAAGGTTCACCTCGCAGAGAGAAGAGCGTGAACGGGGCGTACTGCTCAGCGGGGATCGCCGCGTCGAGCGGCAGGATCTGGATGCTGACGTTGGGCCGGTCTCCCATCTCCAGCAGATATTCAAGCTGCTCCCGGGCTACGGCCGGCGACCTGCTGATCCGATGCAGCACAGCCACATCGATGATGGTGCGCAGCGTGAAGTCCAGCTGTGCGTCGATGAGTTCCTTCCGCTTCAACCGCGTCTCCGCCAGTGGGCCGATCTTCTCCGCCGGGTGGCGTGTCTCGAAGATCCGCCGCATGTACGTCTCAGTCTGGAGCAGCCCGGGAATGACCGTTGGAACGTACTCCCGCACCAACTCGGAGTCCGCCTCCAGCGTCAGGTAGTCCCGAAGCGTGTCGTGCAGCAACGGGCCCTGGCTGCTCCACCAGTCCACCTTGTGGATCTCCTTGGCCAGCCGCCTGACGCTTGCCACGTACGCCGCGTCGTCGATCTCGTAGAAGTCCAGCAGCACCGTCAGGTCCAGTGGCCTTATGCCCCGCTTGCCGTTCTCGATCTGCGAGACCTTCGGCTGACCGCACTGCAACTTCTCGGCGATGTCCTGGACTTTGTAGCCCCTCTCCAGACGGAGTCGCCTCAGCTCGTTACCGAGCCGCTTGCTGCGCATCGTGGGCATATCCCTTTGCTCCATGGCGACATGGTTGCGTGCCCGCCCTCCCGATAACAGCACTTCGGTACAGCTTTCACCCTCAAGTGTGAATGCTTGGGAATTACTTGCCCATTGCTAAGTTCACCAGACACCATCACTCCGTAACACGGCGCACCAACCCGGTGACTCGCCGTCACCCCCGCAGTCCAGGAGGAGCCATGGCGAGCGTGGCCGGGATCGAACGGGAGCTGCGGCTCAGCATCGCCGTGCAGCCGGCGGAGTTGGGCCGTATCCGGCGTGACCTGCTGGAACGGCTGGACGCATGGGGGTACGCGGCCGTGCGTGACGACGCCGTGCTCGTCGTCACGGAGTTGCTGACGAACGTTCACCAGCACGCCGGCGGCCGGTGCGACCTGCTCGTCAGAGCCGCCGAACCGGACCTCCTGCTCATCACGGTCAGTGACCCCGTGATGGTCGCGCCGGCCCGCCGGAAGCCACAGCCGGTATCCGGTCCCGCCGAGGACGGCCGGGGGCTCGTCCTGGTCGACGCGCTGACCGAGCACTGGGAGACCGTGCTCACCGCGACCGGCAAGGACATCAGGTGCTCGATGCGCGTTCCGCCCCCATGCGCCTCCTCGGCCGCCGCTCCCACGACAGCCGCCGTATGAGTCCGAGCGCCGAGCAGCTCGGTTACGTCATCGCGGTCCTGGTGATCGGCGGCTCGCTCGCCTTCGCCGTCTGGCGCGGCTGAAGGGCGGCGATCGGCTGAAGGGCGGCGATCGGCTGAAGGGCGGCGATCAGCCCCCGTGCCGGGGCAGGCTCACGGTGAACGTGGTGCCCTCGCCGGGGGTGCTCCGTACCGTGATCGCGCCGCCGTGGGCCTCGGTGAGTTTGCGGGCGATGGAGAGGCCCAGTCCGCTCCCGCCGGTCTGGCGGCTGCGGGACTTGTCCGCGCGCCAGAACCGGTCGAAGACGTACGGGAGATCCTCGGGCGCGATCCCGGTGCCGGTGTCCACGACCTCCAGCAGCACATCGTTCTTGCGCTGCCGGGCGCTCAGGGCGACGCTGCCGCCGCTCGGGGTGTGGCGTACGGCGTTGCCGACCAGGTTGCCGACGATCTGGCGGAGCCGGAGCGGGTCGGCGTACCACATCTCGTGGTCATCGGCGGGTACGGCGATGCCCTCGACGTGGGTGCTCAGGGTGACGCCCGCCTGCGCCGCCGTGCCGCTGTGGGCCGAGGCGACATGGTCGAGTACGTCGGGGAGGTGCACCGGCTCGGTGTGGAGGGCCAGGCTTCCGGCGTCCGCGGCGGCCAGGTCCCGCAGGTCGTCGATGATGTGCTGGAGCAGGACCGCCTCGTCCAGCAGCAGATCGAGCAGTCGCCGGTCCGCCGGGGTGATGCCGTCCTGGGCCGCCTCCAGCCAGCTGCGGATGTTCGTCAGCGGACTGCGCAGTTCGTGGGCGACATCGCCGACCATCGTCGTCCGCTGCTCTTCGAGCCGTTCCCGGCGTTCGGCGAGGTCGTTGAAGGCCACGGCGAGGCGCCCGATCTCGTCGTCGGCCCCCACCGCGATCCGGGGCGTCCGCTCGGCGGGCTGCTGGGCCGCGGAGATGAGCGTCCGCAGCGGCCGGACGAGACGCCGTCCGACGACGACGGAGACGCCGACGGTGACGGCCAGGACGAGGGCCGCCGCCAGGGCGATCCGGGTCACGCCGTCGCCGGACAGCTCGAACTCGGCGGGCTCCTGGGCCGCCGCCTGTCCCGAGGTGCCGACGAAAAGCAGCGCCGCCGGGGCCACATAAGGCCGGAGCTGCTGCTGGCGGGCCCCGTCCAGACACTGCTGGGCCACCGCGTCCGCCATCGTCGTCCGTGTCTCGTCCTGGAGCCTTACGGCGAAGTCCTGGGTCACCTCGACCGTCTTCGGCTCGACGTCGAGGCACTCGGCGGTCTGCGCGGTCAGTTCGTCGAGCGCCGCGCGCCGGGCGGGCGAAGGCGCCTGGTAGGTGTAGAGATCGCAGACGTTGGCGATCTTGGCCTGGTGGTACACGTCCGGGAAGAGGATCTGCCGCCGCCCGCTGGGCAGTTCCACCACCTTCGGTTCCAGGCCGACTTCTCGTACGCAGGCGAGCGCCTTGGCCGTCTCCGTCCGTACGGTCGCGCGCTCCTTCGCCGTCAGCCGGTAGGGGCCGACGGCGCGGGGGTCGATGGGCCCGCTGTCCGTGCGCGCGAGGACGACGTTCAGGTTCAGCGGATCGATGACCGCCGCCGGCCGGTCCGGCAGCACGCGTGCCGCCCCGGGGGAGGCCGCGAGCCGGGTACGGGAGGGGGTGGTGAGCGTGATCGTACGGCCGGTCTCGTCCGCGAGTTCGGTGACGAACCGCTGAACACCGTCCCATCCTCGGTGAGTTGCCGCGTAGCCGATGAGCGCGTCATAGATCTCGTTGCCGTCGGAGAGGGACTGGCCCGGCTCGCCGCGCAGATTCTGGGTGGTGGTCGTGGCGGCGATCCACGCGGTCGCGGCCACCGCGCACATCGCGATCAGGGTGGAGGCGGTGAGCAGCCGGACCAGCAGCCGCCGGTGCAGCGGGATCCTACTCGGGCGCACGTCGGCCGCCGTCCGTCAGTTTGTAGCCGACACCGTGGACGGTCACCAGATGGACGGGCGTCCGGGGGCTGCGTTCGATCTTCTTGCGCAGGTTCATCACATGCATGTCGATGGTGCGGGTGGTGGGCATGGTGTCCCAGCCGCGGGTACGTTCCAGCAGCTGCTGCCGGGTGAAGACGCGGCCCGGCTCCGCCGCCATCGTCGCGAGCACGGTGAACTCGCCCGCCGTGCAGGCGATGGGCCGGCCGTCGACCCGTACCTCGTGCCGTACGGTGTCCACCGCGATCGGCCCCACCCGCAGGACGCTGTCCGCCCGCGACGGCGTCGCCCGCTCGACCCGGCGCAGCAGGGTCCGTATCCGCGCCATCAGTTCGCGCGGACTGTACGGCTTGCTCATGTAGTCGTCGGCGCCCAGGTCGAGCCCGAGCAGCAGGTCCTCCTCGGCCGTCCGGGCGGTCAGCATCAGGATGGGCATCGTCGTCTCCTGCCGCAGGATCCGGCAGACGTCGAGGCCGTCGATGCCCGGCATCATCACGTCGAGCACGAGCAGGTCCGGGCGCAGCCGGCGTACGGCGTCGACGGCGGAGCGGCCGTCATGGGCGAGCAGGGCTTCGTATCCCTCGTGGCGCAGGTACAGGCGCAACACCTCCGCCTGCCGTTTGTCGTCCTCAGCGATGAGGACCGTGGCGTTCATGAGCCGACTATATGAGGGGGTCGGCGGGGGTCGGGGCGGCCCGGCGGAAGCTGACAAACTCAATACATCTGCCCGACGGCGGCCTGATTTCCGTACGCCAGTCTCAGTGCCATGAAACAGCGCGCGACTATTTCCCCGGCTCCCGCCCTGGTCGTGGGAGCCCTGTGCGGCGTCCTGCTCGTGGGGTGTTCCTCCGGATCCGACTCCGGCCAGGACAGCGGTGCCGGAGCCGGGAACGAGACCGGCATCGCCTCGGTGGCCTCACCTGACGCGAAGGACGGAAAGGACGGGAAGGACGGAAAGGCGTCCTCCGGCGGCACCGGAACACAGCAGAAAAAGGGCACCATGATCGGCATAGACCTGGACACCGCGGAAGTGGCCGCCATCGAGGATGCCTGGCGTGCCTGTCTGATCTCCAACGGTGCCAAGACATACCGGAAGGGGGGTCAGGAAATCCCCGACCAGCTGTCCCGGGAGCCCGCGTCCGCCTACAAGGCGTGCGAGGCGAAGGAGCCCTACGTCGACCCCGTGCTCGACCCGGACGCCAATCCCCGTTACGCCGAACAGACGAAGACGTGGATGGCCTGCATGAACCGTAACGGGATCGAGGTCAGCCGCAGCGGGGACAGTGAATTCTTCAACTACGGAAAGATCGACCCGAAGCTCGAAGCCGAGCCCGACGGCATAAGCAAGGTCACCAGCAAGTGCTACACGGAGTCCTACAAGTGGTGACCGACGACGACTCGACTCTCCCCGCTCCTTCCGCTCCCTCCGCTCTCTCCGATCCCCCCGCTCCTCCCGCGCGCCGGAGCCGCCGGAAGCGCGCCGCACCCGACGAGACCCCCGTGTCCGGGGGCAGCGGCGCGCCCGGCACCCGCCGCCGGGCCCGGATCATCGCGGCGACGAGTCTCGTGGCCCTGCTCGTGACGGGAGCGGCCGGGGCCGCCGTGTGGAGCTACGGCTCCGGCAGAACGGTTACGGCGGGCACGGCGTCCGACCCGTCCGCGCAGACCGCCACGGTCACCCGGACCGATCTGAGCAACAGCCGCACACTGGACGGGACCCTCGGCTACGGCAGGGCGACGACCGTCCGCGCGAACGCCACCGCCGGCGCCAACGGCGGGGGCACGGTCACCTGGCTGCCGGCCGACGGTACGGAGGTCACCAGGGGCAAGGCCCTCTACCGTGTCGACGACCGCCCGGTGTCCCTCCTCTACGGTGACCTTCCGCTGTACCGGCGGCTCGACACGCTCAACACCGTGGGCCGGGACGTCCGCATGCTCGCCGAGAACCTGGTGGCCCTCGGCTACACCATCGGCAACCAGCCGCTGCCGGGCCAGACGGTCAACGTAAGACTGCCGGACCCGGACCCGGACCAGGGCGCGGGCGCGGACGAGGCACCGAGCCGGGACGCGGACCGGGATACGGATCCGAGCCCGGACGCCAGTACGCCGGCCACCGGCGGCTCGACCGCTCCGCCCACCACGAAGACGGCCTCGCCGTCGTACCTGCCGGTCAAGGTCGGCCCGGACGACGGGGTGCTCACACAGGAGCTGATCGACGCGGTCAAGCGCTGGCAGACCTACCTCGGGGTGCCGGCCACCGGTGTCATCGACGCGTCCGACATCGCCGTGCTCAAGGGGGCGGTCCGGGTGGACAGCGTGCAGGTCCAGACGGGAGACCCGGCGGACGGGCCGATGCTGAAGGCCACGACCACGGGCAAGGCCGTGACCCTCTCCATGGAGGCCACCGAGTCCGGCGGTATCAAGCGCGGTCAGCGCGTCACCGTCCATCTCCCCGACGAGTCCACCGTGCCGGGCAAGGTCTCCTCCGTGGCCACCACCGCGGAACCCGCCGGCGCGGAACAAGGCCCGGACGCCCCGCCCATGGTCACCGTCACCGTGACGCTCGACAACGAGGCCAAGGCCAGGAAGTTCGACTCGGCGCCGGTGCGCGTGGACTTCGCCGGCGAGAGCCGCAGCAATGTGCTGACCGTCCCGGTCACGGCGCTGCTGTCGCTGCGCGAGGGCGGTTACGGAGTGCAGCTGGCGAACGGGAAACTGATCGCGGTGACCACGGGACTCTTCTCCAAGGGACAGGTCGAGGTCAGCGGCGACGGGCTCGCCGAGGGCGCCCGGGTGGTGGTCGCGTCGTGACGGCGGTGCTCTCCGCCCGGGACGTACGGGTCGCGTACGCGGGCGGGGTGACGGCGCTCGACGGTGTCTCGCTCGACATCCACCAGGGTGAACTGCTGGCGATCGTCGGCCCGTCCGGCTCGGGCAAGTCCACCCTGCTGAACATCATGGGCACGCTCGCCCTGCCGACCGGCGGCCGAGTCGAGATCGCCGGACACGATGTCGCCGGACTGACGGACCGTCAACTCTCGTCACTGCGCGGACGCCTGCTCGGTTTCGTCTTCCAGCACTTCCATCTGTCCGACGGTCTCACCGCCGCCGAGAACGTCGCCACCGGCCTGCTGTACGCGGGCGTGCCGAGGCGCGAACGCCGGCGGCCGGCGCTGAAGGCGCTGGAGCGGGTCGGCCTCGGCCACCGGGCCGGTCACCGGCCGCCGCAGCTCTCGGGCGGTGAGCGCCAGCGGGTCGCCATCGCCCGCGCGCTGGTCCACCGCCCCCTGCTGGTCCTCGCGGACGAACCCACCGGCGCGCTCGACACGGCCAACGGGCGGCTCGTACTGGACCTGTTCACCCAGCTCAACCAGGAGGGCACCACCATCGCGCTCATCACCCACGACCGCGGTATCGCCGAGAGCATGCCGCGCCGGGTGGAGATCCTGGACGGCCACATCGTGAACGACACGGGCGCGGTCGCGACCGACACGCTCTCCCTGCCCGCCCCCGTACCCACATGGCAGGGGGCCACCTCATGACCCACAGCCAGCTCACACCGTCGCCATCGCCGCCGTCGTCTCCGTCGTCTCCCCCGCCCTGGCTGCGCCCGGTGCGGCTGTCCCCGTCCGATCTGCTGCGGCTGGGCCTGGTCGGGATCCGTACCCGCCGGATGCGTGCCGCGCTCTCCGCACTCGGCATCTCCATCGGCATCGCCACCATGATCCTGGTCACCGGCATCCCCACATCGAGCCAGCGCGCGCTGGAGGCGGAGCTGACCGCGCTCGGCACCGACCGGCTCCAGGCCGTCGCCGACTCCAAACTCGCGCGACCGGGCGAGAGGGCCGCCTTCCCGGCGGAGGCGGCCGCCATGGTGGCCCGTATCGGTCCCGTCAAAGCCGTCGCCGAGACCGCCAACGTCCATCGGAGCGTGCGGCGTTCCGACCGGGTCGACGCCGGTCTCACGGCGGGACTCACCGTCCAGGCCGCCCGGCCCAATCTGATCGAGGTGATCAACACGGAGGTCCGGTCCGGGAGCTATCTGACCGACGTGACGGAGAAGTTCCCCTCCGCGGTACTCGGCGCGAAGGCCGCCGCCACCCTCGGCTTCACCCGTATCACCCCGGGCGCCGAACCCCCGCAGATCCTCATCGGGAAAAGCTGGTTCAGCGTGGTCGGCATTCTGCGCACCACCCCGCTGACCCCCGCGATCGACGGCTCGGTCCTGATCGGCTGGGACGCCGCCCGCGACCATCTCGCCTTCGACGGCCGCCCGACCCAGCTCTTCATCCAGGCCGAGGAGTCGGCCATCGAGGACGTGTACTCCGTACTGCCCACGACCATCGCACCGCAGAACCCCGGCCTCGCCAAGATCAGCCGCCCCACGGACGCGCTCGCCGCGAAACGCTCCACGCAGTCGGCCTTCTCCGGTCTCTTCATCGGGCTGGCCGGGGTCGCGCTGCTGGTCGGCGGGATCGGAGTCGCCAACACCATGGTGATCTCCGTACTGGAACGCCGTAAGGAGATCGGGCTGCGCCGGGCGCTGGGCGCGAGCCGGGGCCAGATCCGCGCCCAGTTCCTCACCGAGTCCATCGCCCTGTCCAGCCTGGGCGGGGTGGCCGGTGTCGTGCTGGGGGCGACGGCCACCATGGCGTACGCCGCGTACCGCGCGTGGCCGATGGCGATCCCGCTCCCCGCCGCCGGGGGCAGTCTGGCCGGCGCCGTACTGGTCGGTGTGCTCGCCGGGGTTTATCCGGCCGTACGCGCGGCGCGCCTCCCGCCGACGGAGGCGCTGTCCGCCACGTAACGCCGTAAACCCACGGCCCTCACTCCACGAACAGCCCCCGCGCGCTCGCCCGCGCGTCGAACTCCTCCAGCCGCGCCTGCGCGTCCGGCAGGCCGTCGCACATCGCCTCCAGCAGCACCCGCCCCAGCAGCATCGGCGCGCACACCGTGTCGAAGGCGAGGCCCGTGCCGACGGCCGCCGGGAGGAGCAGATCGCTGTGGTGGGCGACGGGGGCGAAGGCGGAGTCGGCGACCGTCACGACCGTCAGACCGGCGGCCCGGGCGTACGCCAGCGCGTCCACGACCTCCTTGGGGTGGCGCGGCAGCGCGAAGCAGAGCAGCGCGCTCGCGCCCGCGTGGCGGGCCGTGTCGATACGGTCCGCGAGCATCGTGCCGCCCTCGTCGAGCAGCCGTACGTCCGGGTGCACCTTGGCGGCGAAGTACGCGAAGCCGCGCGCCTGCGAGGAGGCGGCGCGCAGCCCGAGGACCGGGAGCGGGCGGGAGGCGGCGAGGAGCCGGCCGGCGCGTTCGACGGGGGCCGGGTCGGCGAGGAGTTCCGCGAGCTGGCGCAGGTTCTCGATCTCGCCCTGGACGGCCTGCTGGTACTCGTTGTACGAGGCGCCCCGGTCCGCCTCCGCCGGGGTGGTCCCGTTGCCCGGCGCGACCTCGCGCAGATGCCGGCGCAGCGCCGGGTAGCCGTCGAAGCCGAGCGCGACCGCGAAGCGGGTGACGGACGGCTGGCTGACCCCGGCGAGTTCGGCCAGCTCGACGCTCGACAGGAACGGCGCGTCGCCGGCCCGGCGGACCATGCTGTGCGCGATGCGGCGCTGGGTGGGGGTGAGGCGGTGGCCCTCGAAGAGCTGCTGGAGTCGGGCGGCAGGGCTGTCGCTCATGCGATCCCCCTTGTCGGTACGGTCGGTTCGGTCGATGTGGTCATTGACAGATACGCGGCGGAAGCACCGGAAACGGCTGACGTGTCGCCTCCGTACCCGTCATCGCTCACGCGACGCGCCACCTCCGCGAACCGGTCCAGCAGCGCGGCGGCCGCCGTCACATCATCGGTCAACGGCCGGTCCGCGATCGCCTCGTCGAGTACGGACCCGGCCAGCTCCAGCGCCCGGCCGACCGGCAGACCGGCCTCCGGGGTCAGCCCGCGCAGCCGCAACGCCCGTACGGCGGCGACGAGTTCGCAGCCGACGACCAGCCGGTACGCACCCGCCACCCGCAGCGTCTGCCGTGCGGCGAGCGACGCGAAGCTGGCCTGTTCCTCCACGCCCCGGGACAGTACCGCGTGGCCGAGCGAGGCCGGGGCCGCGTAGGCGCGCAGATCACCGAGGGCCGCACCGGCCGCGTACTCCAGGATCATCACGCCGGAACTCGCGGGCTCGGCGTCCGCGAGGAAGGGCCGCAGCCGGGTGAAGGCCGGCTCGTTCAGGGCGGAGAGCCGGGAGGTGGAGAGCCGGGCGGTCTGGACGAGGGAGAGCCGGAAGTGGTCGAGCGCCAGGGCTATCTGGGCCAGGTAGAAGCCGCCGTGGTGGTACGCGGCGGGGATCGGGTCGGCGTCCGTGCCCGGGAAGATCAGCGGGTTCTCGGCGGCGGCGTTGATCTCGACGGCGAGGGCGGTCTCCAGCGCGTCGGCGGCGTCCCGCGCGGGGCCGTGTATCTGCGGCACGCAGCGGAAGCCGTACGGGTCCTGGATCCGGCCGAGCGGCGGCCCCGGCCGTTCGGCGGCGCCCAGGAGCCGGCGCATCCGGGTGGCGACGGCGTACGAACCGGGGTGCCGGCGCGCCGCGTGCACGGGCTCGGCGTACGCCTCGTACGAGCCGTCGACGGCCAGCAGCGAGAGCGCGGCGACCAGCTCGGTGGCGTCGAGGAGCCGGCGCAGCTCGTCCAGGGCGAGCGCGGCCTGTCCGAGCGTGAGGGCGTTGCTGCTGATCAGGGCGAGGGCGTCGTTGTTGTCGAGCGGCTGCGGCTCGGGGGCGTGCCCGCCCTGCCAGGGGTGCTCACCGACGAGGGCGAGGCCCATCTGCGCGAGGGCCGCGATATCGCCCGTACCGACCGAGCCGAAGGCGTGGACGACCGGGTACGCGCCGGATTCCAGCGCGTCGCAGAGGGCCGTGATCACGGTCGGCCGGAGCCCGGCACCGCCCGCGAGCAGCTGGTTCGCCCGTACGGCGAGCATGGCGCGGACCTCGCGGGCGGGCAGCGGATCGCCGATGGCGCCGGCGTGGCTGCGCAGCAGGCGCAGCCCGTGGTCGGCGGCGGCCTCGGTGGGCACGCTCTCGCCGCGGTTGGCGCCGACGCCGGTGGACCGCCCGTACACCCGGCCGGAGGCGGCCAGCTCACGCGCGACGTGCCAGCTCTGTTCGGCGCGCTTGATCGCGTCGGTCCCGGGTACGGGACGAGCGGCGCCGGAGGCGAGGCGGACGACGTCGGAGACGGGGAGGCTCCGGCCGTCGAGGACGACGATGGCGGGAGGCGAGGGCGCGGTGGCGGCGGACGCGGGCGCGGCAGCGACCACGGGTGTGGCGGCAGAAGGGGCCGGAGCCGCGGCCGGGGCCGGTGTCACGGAGCCGTCACTCTCGGTCCTGGTCATACGCGCGCACCTCTTCCGTCTCGCCGCGCCATGCCGCGCGGTGCCGACCCGACGGCACCACCGGCCCCCGTCCACATCCGTAACCAGTGATTTACCTCGGGGCATTGACAATCTATTCAGTCACCGAGAACTCTGCATGACTATATGCAGCCAGGCAAGGGACCGACGCGTGCGGACTCGGCAAGGGACGACAGATGATCAAGTTCGACACAGTGCACAAACGCTTCCCGAACGGCACGACGGCGGTCCACGATCTGACGCTGGAGATGCCGGAGGGCGGGATCACCGTCCTGGTCGGCTCCTCCGGCTGCGGTAAGACGACCACGCTGCGCATGGTCAACCGCATGGTCGAGCCCACCTCGGGCACCATCCGGCTGGCCGGCAAGGACATCCGCGAGCAGGACGCGGCCGAGCTGCGGCGCGGCATCGGATATGTGATCCAGCAGTCGGGCCTCTTCCCCCACCGTACGGTCCTCGACAACATCGCGACCGTGCCGCTGCTGCTCGGCTGGGGCCGCCGGAAGGCCCGGGCGCGGGCGTCGGAGCTGCTGGAGACGGTCGGGCTGACGGCGGAGACCGGCAAGCGCTACCCGCACCAGCTCTCCGGCGGCCAGCAGCAGCGCGTCGGCGTGGCGCGCGCTCTGGCGGGCGATCCGGCGGTGCTGCTGATGGACGAGCCGTTCGGGGCGGTCGACCCGGTCGTACGGATCCAGCTCCAGGACGAGCTGCTCCGGCTCCAGCAGGAGCTGAACAAGACCATCGTCTTCGTCACCCACGACATCGACGAGGCGGTCCGGCTGGGTGACCGTATCGCCGTCTTCCGTACGGGCGGCCATCTCGTCCAGTGCGCCCCGCCGGCCGAGCTGCTGGCGCGCCCGGCGGACGATTTCGTGGCGGGGTTCCTGGGCGAGGAGCGGGAGCTGAAGCTGCTGTCGCTGATGACGCTGGCGGATGTCCCGGTGGCACCGAAGACGACGGTACGGACCGTACGGGACGACGAGCCGGCGCCGGGCCCGGAGAGCGGGCCGTGTCTCGTGGTCAACGCGAAGGGCGAGCCGCTGGGCTGGCGCGAGGCGAAGGCGCCGACAGCCAAGACGCCGGCAGCCAAGACGCCGTCCGGTGATCAGGGCCCCCTCCTCCCGATCCGCCCCCTCCGCGACACCGACTCCCTGCTGGCGGCGCTCAACGAGTCGATCGCCTCGCCCGCACCGGCCGGCCTGATAGCCCGGGTCGACGCGGAGGGCGTGCTGAAGGGCGTGACCTCGCGGGACGCGATCCATGAGCACGCGGGCCGCCGGCACGGCCGGGCCCGGGACGGGGAGTCGATATGACGATCGACTGGTCCTGGATCTCCGATCACGCGGGCGATCTCGCCTCCCTCACCCTCAACCACCTCCAGGCCGCGCTGACCGCCGTCTTCTTCGGTCTGCTGCTCTCCCTCCCGCTGGCGGTGCTCGCCCACCGGGTGCGCCCGCTGCGCGGGGTGCTCCTCGGGGTGTCGAACGTCCTGTTCACGATCCCGTCCATCGCGGTCTTCGTGCTGCTGCTGCCCATCTCGGGCCTGACCAGGACCACAACCGTCATCGGGCTGACGATCTACACGATCGTCGTGCTGCTGCGGAACACCGTCGAGGGCCTCGACTCGGTCCCCACGAGGGCCCGCGAGGCGGCCGTCGCCATGGGCACGCGCCCGCTGCGGACGCTGCTGACCGTCGAACTGCCGCTGGCGCTGCCGGTGATCATGGCGGGGGTGCGGATCGCGACCGTCATGTCGATCTCGCTGGTCAGCGTCGCCACGTACATCGGTGACGGCGGTCTCGGCCAGCTCTTCACCGACGGCTTCCAGCGCAACTTCCCCACCCCGGTGGTGGCCGGCATCGTGCTGACGCTGCTGCTGGCGCTGGTCGCGGACGCGCTGCTGGTGACCGTGCAGTACGTACTCACGCCCTGGACCAGGAAACAGCGTCACTCAGCCGGCGGAAGGGCCTAGGGACTGCCATGTTCGAACTCCTCAAGAACCTGGGCTCCTGGCTGGTCGCCGGCGAGCAGTGGACCGGCTCCGACGGCATCGGCCACCGCCTCGCGGAGCACCTCCAGTACTCGCTGCTCGCGACGGTGATCGCCGCCGCGATCGCGCTGCCCGTAGGACTGCTCATCGGGCATACGGGCCGAGGCGCGTTCGTGGCGATCAATCTCGCCTCGTTCGGCCGGGCGCTGCCGACCGTTGGTTTGGTCGTCCTGGTGTTTCTCGCGAGTGGTCTGTCGATGACGCCGGTGTACGTGGCTCTGGTCGCGCTCGCGGTGCCGTCCATCGTGACCAACACGTACGCCGGGATGAGCGCCGTCGATCCGGAGGTGAAGGACGCGGCGCGCGGTCAGGGCATGCGCGGCCACCAGGTGCTCCTGCGGGTCGAGGTGCCGCTGGCAATGCCGCTGATCATGACCGGGCTGCGGCTGGCGCTGATCCAGGTGGTGGCGACGGCGACGATCGCCGCGTATGTCAGCTTCGGCGGCCTGGGCCGGTATGTGTTCGACGGGCTGGCCCAGCGCGATCTGGTGCAGGTGCTGGGCGGGGCGGTGCTGGTCGCGGTGGTCGCGGTCGCCCTGGACCTGGCGCTGTCGGGGCTTCAGCGCGTTCTCTTCCGCCACCGAGCGGCCTGACCGTAATGAGCGGCATGACCGTAATTAGGAGAAACCCATGACCTCATCCCCTTCCTCCTCATCCATGCCCCGCCGACGGGCCGTGCTCGGCGGCCTGTTCGCCGCCGCGTCCGTCCCCGTACTAGCGGCGTGCGGCGGCGGGATCACCTCTCTGGACGGCCAGGGCGGCAACGGCGGAGGCGGCGGTGGCGGCTCCAGCGCGGACGGGATCACCATCGGCACCGCCAACTTCACCGAGAACCAGATCCTCGGCTATCTGTACGCCGCCGTGCTGAAGTCCGCCGGTGTGAAGACGAAGGTCCGGCCCAACCTCGGGACGCGCGAGATCCTCATCCCGGCGCTGAAGGGCGGCGACATCGACCTTCTCCCCGAGTACCAGGGCGCGCTGCTCCACTACCTCTCCCCGAAGGCCACCGCCACGGAGGAGGGCGAGATGCAGAACGCGCTCACCATCGCCCTCCCCGCGGGCCTCCAGGTCCTCCCGTACGGCGCGGCCGAGGACTCGGACGCGTTCGTGGTGACGCGCGCGACCGCCGACAAGTACGGCCTCACGTCCCTGGCCGACCTGCGGAAGCAGAACGGCAAGCTGGTCATCGGCGCGGCGCCGGAGGTGAAGAAGCGGGTCGTGGGGGTCATCGGGCTGAAGGACGAGTACGGCGTCGAGTTCAAGGAGTTCAAGTCGCTGGACTCGTCGGGCCCGCTGGTGAAGGGCGCGCTGAAGAAGGGCGATGTGGATGTCGCCAACCTCTTCACGACGGACACGGACATCGTCGCCGAGGGCTGGGTGGTCCTCACCGACCCGAAGAACCTGATCCCCGGCCAGCACATCGTCCCGCTCATCACCGACCGCAAGGCCGACCCTGCCGTACGGAAGGCGCTGGCGCGGCTGGGCAACGCCCTCTCGACGGAGGACCTGACCGAGCTGAACCGCCAGGTGGACAAGGACAAGAAGGACCCGGAGGACGTGGCGAACAGGTGGGCGGCGGCAAACATAAAGGCGTAGGGGGCGCTACTCCCGCGGCGCGGCACGGCGCAGGAGCAGGTCGCGTTCGCGCGCGTTGCGGGTGAGGGCAGCGGCGCGCGAGAACTCCGCGCGGGCCTCGGCCGTACGCCCCAGCCGCTCCAGCAGGTCGCCGCGGACGCTCGGGAGCAGATGGTACGAGCGGAGTTCGGGGCCGGCGGCGAGGGCGTCCACGAGCGCCAGCGCGGCGGCCGGGCCGTCGGCCATGGAGACGGCGACGGCGCGGTTCAGCTCCACGACCGGGGAGGGCGTGAGCGCGGCGAGCCGGCCGTAGAGGGTGGCGATGGCGGACCAGTCGGTGGCCGCGTAGTCCGCCGCGCGGGCGTGGCAGGCGGCGATGGCGGCCTGGAGGGCGTACGGCCCGGGCTCCGCCGTGAGGCCGCCGGCGCGGGTGAGGGCGGTGAAGCCGCGCCGGATGAGGAGCTGGTCCCAGCGGGCCCGGTTCTGGTCGGCGAGGAGCACGGGCTCGCCGTCGGGTCCGGTACGGGCCGCCGTACGGGACGCCTGAAGCTCCAACAGCGCGGCCAGGGCGTGGACTTCGGGCTCGTCGGGCATGAGCGCGGCAAGCTGCCGGGCCAGCCGGAGGGCGTCCTCGCAGAGGCCGGGACGGAGCCAGTCGTCACCGGCGGTGGCGGAGTACCCCTCGTTGAAGACGAGGTACACGACCTCCAGCACGGAGGCGAGCCGCGCGGCGCGCTCCGTACCGTACGGCACCTCGAAACCGACGCCCGCCGCGGCGAGACTCCGCTTGGCACGGACGACGCGCTGGGCGACGGTCGCCTCGGAGGCGAGGAAGGCGCGGGCGATCTCACCGGTGGTGAGCCCGCAGAGCAGCCGGAGGGTGAGGGCGATCCGGGCCTCGGTGGAGAGGACGGGGTGGCAGGCGGTGAAGATGAGGCGCAGGAGGTCGTCATCGATGGGCTCGGACTCCGCCTCGGCCAGCTCCGCCAGAACCCGCGCGTCAACCCCCGGCTCGGCGGCGGAGTCCGCCAGCTCCCGCCCCACCTCGGCGAGCTTGCGCGCGTAGGTCTCGCGACGGCGGACGAGGTCGATGGCACGGTGCTTGGCGGTGGCCATGAGCCAGGCCCCCGGTCTCTCCGGGACACCCGACTCCGGCCACCGTTCCGCCGCCGCGACCAGCGCGTCCTGCGCGATCTCCTCGGCGATCCCGACATCGCGCACGATGCGGGCGACCACCGCGATGATCTTCGCCGACTCGACCCTGAACACCGCGTCGAGCGCGCGGTCCGCCTGCTCAGCCCGTTCAGCTCTCACAGAAACCCATCAGAGCACAAACGGACACGCCAAACGCGCCTACGCAGCCACTCGGCTACTCGCCTACTCGGCGATCTGCCGGACCTCAAGGGTCACGGGCATCTCGTCCTCGTGCACATCCACGAAGCGCTGCGCCCAGTAGACCGCCTCTTCCTTGTCCTTCGCCTGAAGAAGCGCATACCCCCCGATGACCTCCTTGGCCTCGGTGAACGGCCCGTCGGTAACGGTGGTCTTCCCCTCCCGCCGACTGACCCGCACCCCGTCCGAGGTAGGCGTCAGCCCAGCGGTATCGAGCATCGCCCCCGCCTTGGTGATCTCCTCCAGCAGCGCCCCCATGCGCTGCATCAGCTCAGGACTGGGACCGCCCTCGGGGATGGCGGACTCTTCAATGCGAACCATGGACAGATACCGCGGCATCGTGACTCCTCAGATCGTTCCGGACACACCGGATGTGCCGAACGGAGCGGGACTGTTTCCCGCTCTCACCCTTACGTCGAACGACAGACACCCGGATCGACACACGCCGGACCTTTTCCCGAAGATTTTTTACGGAGACGGGGAAGCTCAGCGCGGCAGACCGACCGCGCGGGAGATCACGGTGTCGAAGGCACGGTCGGGCAGGACCTTGCGCAGGGCGATGAGGGGCCGGGCGCCGAAGCCGGTGGCGTAGCGGGTCCTGGGGCGGTGGGCGGTGACGGCCTTCGCGACGGCGTCGGCGATGACGGTGGGCGGGGAGTTGCGCTTGGTATTCGCCTCGGAGCGCAGAGAGGCGGCCACGGCGGTGGCCTGCTTCGCGTAGGGGCCGCTGTTGGAGGACGCCTCCAGCCTGTCGGCGGCGATGCCGCCCCATTCGGTGGCGATGCCGCCCGGTTCGATGACGACGACGTCGATGCCGAAGGGTTTGACCTCCAGGCGCAGGCAGTCACTGAGTGCTTCCAGGGCGAACTTGGTGCCGTGGTACCAACCACCCAGCGGCGTATGGAGCTTGCCGCCCATCGAGGTGATGTTGACAACGGTGCCGGCGCGCTGGGCACGCATGTGGGGCAGGACGAGCTGCGTCAGGCGCAGGGCGCCGAAGACGTTGACCTCGAACTGGTGCCGGGCCTCGGCCAGGGGCACGTCTTCGAGGGCGCCGTAGGAGCCGTAGCCCGCGTTGTTGACCAGGGCGTCGATACGTCCGGTCTCGCTCAGGATCTTCTCGACGCCGGCTCGCACGGAGGCGTCATCGGTGACGTCCATGGCCAGCGGACGCACCCCGACGTCGGCGAGTTTCTGGAGCCGTTCCGTACGGCGGGCGGCCCCGTAGACGGTGTAGCCGAGTTCTCGCAGCTTGAGAGCGGTGGCCTCGCCGATGCCGGAGGAGGCACCGGTGACAAGGGCGGTCTTGGTGGTCTTGGCAGGCATGGCGGGCATGACGATCGGTCCTTACGGTTAAGATGAACTCTGGTTCACTATCTATCCTGAACCGCAGTTCACTTTTATGCAAGTGCACGTGTACGTGGAAGGCAGGCACCCCGTGACCCAGGCCAAGGCGCCGCGCGCCGACGCGGTCCGCAACCGGAAGAAGATCCTCGATGCCGCCGGAGAGCAGATCACCGCTCACGGGCCCGACATCGGGATGGACCAGATAGCCGCCGCGGCGAGCGTGGCCGTGGGGACCCTGTACCGGCACTTCCCCACCAAGACCGACCTGGTCGCGGCCGTCGTCGCCGAGTACGTGGCCCGCGTCGCGGACGACGCCGAAGCCACCCGCGCGCGGGTGAAGGCCGGCGCCCGTGCGCTGGCCGAGCTGACCGCCTTCCTCAGCCGCGTCATCGAGGCGTCCGCGACCGACCGCGCGGTCAAGGCCGCGGCTCACGCCCTCGGCGCCGAGCCGGGCGACCACACCGTCGAGGAGCGCGCCGGCGCGGCCGTCGCCGCCCTCATCCGGGCAGGCCAGGACGACGGCGACATCCACCCGGACGTCACCGTCAACGACATCTACCTGCTGTTCTCCACCGCCCCCACCGACCGGCCCGCTGCCGACCGCGCCCGCTGGCTCGCCCTCGTCACCCCGGGACTGACCACGAACGCCCGCGTCACGGGCGGGTGAGAGCGGGGAATCTCACGTCACGTCGCGTGACCCCGACGGCGGAGCCGCGTCCGTCCCCAACGACTCGAAGCGCCAGCGGTGCACCGGACGGGCCAGCAACTCGCCCTCCGGATCGGGGAGTTCGGGGACGTCCGCGTCGTACGCGCCGGGCCACCAGGCGATGACCAGGACCCGGTCCCCCGGCGCGCGCAGGAGTTCGTGGCGCAGCGGGGCGGGCGTCAGCTCGTTCGTACGGGCGCGGGCCCAGGTCAGGAGGTCCGGGGCCCGGTCGGGGGCGGCCTTGGCCTCCCACATGAGCGCCACGATCGGGGTTCCGGGCATCGGCTCGCTCATGAGTACAGGTTGTCCTTCGCCAGCTCATGCAGATGGTCGTGATCATGACCACCGTGCCCGTGCCCGTGGTCGTGCCCGTGCCCGTGGTCCTGCCCGTGGTCCTGCCCGTGCTCGCGGCCCGGCACATGCGGGTCCGTCACCGGCAGCGACGAGTCCGCCGACAGCTCCCAGTCCGACGCAGGCCGCCCCCGCGCCACCATCTCCGCGCCCAGCGCCGCCACCATCGCGCCGTTGTCCGTGCACAGCCCCGGGCGCGGCACCCGCAGCCGGATGCCGGCCCGCTCGCAGCGTTCCGCCGCCAGCGCGCGCAGCCGGGAGTTCGCCGCGACGCCGCCGCCGATCATCAGGTGGTCCACGCCCTCGTCCTTGCAGGCCCGTACCGCCTTCCGGGTCAGCACATCGACGACCGCCTCCTGGAAGGACGCCGCCACATCCCGTACGGGCACCTCCTCGCCCGCCGCCCGCTTCGCCTCGATCCAGCGGGCCACCGACGTCTTCAGGCCGGAGAAGGAGAAGTCGTACGCCGCGTCCCGCGGCCCGGTCAGCCCGCGCGGGAACGCGATCGCGCGCGGATCGCCCTCGCGCGCCAGCCGGTCGATCACCGGCCCGCCGGGAAAGCCCAGATGCAGTACGCGCGCGATCTTGTCGAACGCCTCGCCCGCCGCGTCGTCAATCGTCGCGCCCATCGGCCGCACATCGGACGTGATGTCCGGCGCGAGCAGCAGCGACGAGTGCCCACCGCTGACCAGCAGCGCCATCGTCGGCTCGGGCAGCGGGCCGTGTTCGAGCTGGTCGACGCAGATGTGGGAGGCCAGGTGGTTGACGCCGTACAGCGGCTTGCCCAGGGCGTACGCGTACGCCTTCGCCGCCGAGACGCCCACCAGCAGCGCGCCGGCCAGCCCGGGGCCCGCCGTGACCGCGATCCCGTCCAGGTCCCGCGCCGAGACGCCCGCCTCCTTCAGCGCGCGCTCGATCGTCGGGACCATCGCCTCCAGATGCGCCCGGGACGCGACCTCCGGTACGACACCGCCGAAGCGCGCGTGCTCGTCGACGCTCGACGCGATGGCGTCGGCGAGGAGGGTCGTACCGCGCACGATGCCGACACCGGTCTCGTCGCAGGAGGTCTCGATACCGAGGACGAGGGGTTCGTCAGCCATGGGTGTCAGTCCTTGAGGAGGCTTCTTGCCCCGCGGGGGCTTCGGTGGATTCGGGTGCTTCTTGCTCTGCGGGGGCTTCTTGCTCTGCGGGGGCTTCTGGGTGGTTCTTCACGATGAGCCGCATGACGAGCGCGTCGACATTGCCGGGCTGGTAGTAGCCGCGCCGGAAGCCGATCGGTTCGAAGCCGAACCGCGTGTACAGCTTCTGCGCCCGGGTGTTGTCCACCCGTACTTCGAGCAGCACCTCCTCGCACTCGAAGGCGGTGGCGTGCTGGAGGAGGTCGGTCAGCAGCCGGGCGCCGAGGCCGCTGCCCCACTGGTCGCGGGCGACGGCGATGGTCTGTACGTCACCGAGCCCGCCGGCCGCCGCGAGCCCGGCGTATCCGGCGATCCGCCCGTCGGGCGTCTCGGCCACCACGTAACGCCGGGTCGCCCGCGGACCGCGCGCGTGCGCCAGCTCCGACCAGAACATGCCGGCCGACCAGGCGTCCTCGGGGAACAGCTCGTGCTCCAGCTCGAGGACGGGATCGATGTCCCACCAGCGCATCTCGCGCAGCGCCGCGGAGGGCTTGAGACCGGTGGTCACTGGGGGGTGACCACCTTGTAGTTCTTGGGCACCTGCGCGTCCGGCCGGCGCAGATACAGCGGCACCGGCGGCAGGAACCCGCTGTTGTCCCCTTCAGCCAGCATCTCGGCCGCCAGCGCCGCCAGCGCCGCCGCCGACTGGTGCTCGGGCCCGCGGGCGTCCGGGAAGGCGTCGGGGTAGAGCAGCCCGCCGGCCCCGACGACCGGCAGGCCGGCCAGCCGCTCCGCGATATCGGCGGGCCGGTCGACGGCCGGGTCGGTGAGCCGCGTACGGCCGCCGTCCGCGTACCGCGCCCAGTAGACCTCCTTGCGCCGCGCGTCCGTGGCGACGGCAAACGGCTCCGCCAGCCCCGCCGCGTACGCCAGACCGTCCAGCGTGCACAGCCCCCGTACCGGCACCCCGAGCGCCGAGCCGAAGGTCAGCGCCGTGACCAGCCCGACCCGCAGTCCGGTGTACGGTCCCGGGCCGACCCCCACGATCACCTCCGTGACGGCGTCGAGTCGCACCCCGGCCGCGCCGAGGACGCGGTCGACGGCGGGCAGCAGCAGCTCCCCATGGCGGCGGGCGTCGACCTGGCTCTCCGTGGCCAGGACGGAGCTGCCGTCGTGGAGAGCGACGGTGACGGCGGGCGTGGCGGTATCTACGGCGAGCAGAAGCACGCAAACAGCCTACGGCTCCCGGACCCGTGGCACGCCGCCCCGGGTCGCCGCCCGGGGTCCCGGGACGCCTGCTGCTACGGTCCCCAACGGGGTCCCACGCACGAGAGGCGGATCAAAGGTGTCCAGGAAAACCTCCGGAATCGTCGCCGCACTCACCGCCGCGGCGATCGGCGCGGTCGGCTTCCTCGCCTTCCAGGCATCGGCGAACATTCCCGGGAAGGCCACCGCCACCGGCAGCCCCGGCAGCTCCCCGAGCGCCTCCGCGTCCGGCTCCGCCGGCTCCCCCGCGCACCAGCGCAAGAACCCGCGCGCGCTGCCCGCCGAATCCGGCACCGGGGAGCGGGTCGTGTACGCGCTCGGTGAGCGCCGGGTGTGGCTGGTCGCCGAGGGCGGCAAGCCGGAACGTACCTTCGCGGTCGTGCCGAGCACGGTCAGCCCGGCGGCCGGCTCGTACGCCGTCTCCTCGCGCTCCGGCTCGGTGACCGGCTCTGACGGCGTACGGATCGAGCACGTGGTCCGGTTCACGAGCGTCGACAACGTCGTGATCGGCTTCAGCTCGGCGGTGGACGGCACGACGGCGACGCCGGACCCGACGCTGAAGACGGGCGGGGTACGGATGAAGCGGGGGGACGGGAACGCGATGTGGAGGTTCGCGACGGTGGGCACGAAGGTAGTGGTCGTCCCGTAACTCTGGGGCCGAAACTGCCTCAGGCGGCGGCTTCCCCGACCTCGTCCGAAACAGGGGCCACCACCGGAGCGGGCGGAGCCGGCGGCGTGGACACGGCTCTGGCCGCCGCACAGGACGCGAGCAGGTCTTTCATCGGTACGGACGAGGGCGACAGCGTCCGAAAGAGGTACGGCTGCGGACGGGTTTCACGCTCGGGGGCCGGCATGGATGCCTCCTGTGGCTCCGGGGGCAGGCATGGTTAGGTAGACCTAACCACGTCTCTGTCACCATGTGACCATGCGCGGCACGGCATGCGCAACATTTTGCCGACGTCTTGTCGGAATGTACGGAACACGTACGACCACCGCGTACGGAACACCTGGCAGCGGAGTCCGGCACACCCGCCCGCACCGCCCCCACCGCCCGCACTCAGCGCGTGAGCGCCTCCAGGCGCGACCAGTCCGCCGCCGCCCAGCGAGCCCCGTACCCCGTGAAACGCACGCTGCGCCGGTCGTCGTCTTCGCTCTCCACAGCGGTCTCGCCGCCGACAGCGCGCTCGATCACCACATGCAGCCGGTCGTCCGACAGCTCCTCGACCTTGCCGTCGCCCCACTCCACGACCACCACCGAGTCCGGCAGCGAGACATCCAGATCGAGATCCTCCATCTCGTCCAGCCCCCCGCCGAGCCGGTACGCGTCCACATGGACCAGCGCGGGGCCGCCCACCAGCGACGGATGGACACGGGCGATCACGAACGTGGGCGAGGTCACGGCGCCCCGGACGCCGAGCCCCTCACCGAGGCCGCGGGTCAGCGTGGTCTTGCCCGCGCCGAGTTCGCCGGTGAGCATCACCAGATCGCCGGGGCGCAGCAGGGCGGCGAGGGAGCGCCCCAGGTCGCGCATGGCGTCGGGCGACTCGACGGAGCGAACGGCAGAAGTGCGGGAGTTACGGGAGTTACGGGAGTTACGGGCGGGGGCGGCGTCAGTCGCCCGGCTGTGCGGTGCTTCCATGCGGGCCAACGTTAGACGGTCCGGCCCCCGTACCGCCGGATGTACTCCCCGCCACGGCGCCCACCCGCGCCAGCAGGTCCGCGAGCCGGTCCGTGACCGCCTCCGGGTGCTCCAGCATCACCAGATGCCCGGCGTCGGGCACGATCACCAGCTCCGCGTCCGGCAGCAGATCCCCGATGGTCTCGCTGTGCGAGCTGGGCGTCACGAGATCGCTCTCACCCGCCAGTACGAGCGTCGGGACGTCCCGGAAGACGCCGAGCGCCCGCACCTTGTCGTGGTCGGTGAAGGCCGGGTAGAACTCCGCGACGACATCGATGGGCGTGGACTCGATGAGCCGCTCGGCGAACCGTACGACGGCGGGGTCGACGTCCTTCGAGCTGAACGAGTACCGCTTGATCAGCACGGCGAAGAGGTCCGCGGTCAGCCGCCGCCCGCGCTCGACCAGCTCCGCCTGCGATCCGAGCGCCCTGAGGACGCCGGGAAGTATGCGGCGTACGGCGTTGACGCCCGCGACCGGCAGCCCCCAGCTGACCTCGCCGAGCTTTCCGCTGGACGTACCGACGAAGGCGGCGCCGACGACCCGGTCGCGTACCAGCTCGGGGTACTGGTCGGCGAGGGCCATGATCGTCATCCCGCCCATGGAGTGCCCGACGAGGACGAGCGGCCCCTCGGGCGCGGCGGCGTCGATGACGGCCTTCAGATCGCGGCCGAGCCGGTCGATGGTGACGGGCACCGCGTCCGGTCCGGCCTGGGAGACGCCCCGTTCGGAGCGGCCGTGGCTGCGCTGGTCCCAGTGGACGGTACGGACGAGACCGCGCAGGGCGGCGCGCTGGAAGTGCCAGGAGTCCTGGTTGAGGCAGTAGCCGTGGCTGAACACGACGGTGACGGGGGCGGGCGCCTTGCGGCCGAACAGCCGCCGCCGGCGCGGGGCGGAACCGCCGGCTCCGGTGCCGGCACCGGTCTCGGGGACGGCGGCGTCGACCTCGAAGTACAGCCGCGTACCGTCGTCGGCGGTGGCGGTGCCGGGGGTGCCGCGCAGGGCGCCGTACGGTCCGGTCGCGTCGAGCGCGAGCCGGGCGCGGCGGCGCATGGAGCGGCCGACGGTGAGCCGCTCGATCGCGACACCGGCGGCGGCGGCGCCGGCGATCACCCCGACGGCGACCCCGGCGACCCCGGCCCGGCGCCAACTGCCGGCGGCGTCGGCCGCGTCCAGAGCGTCGGCCACCACACCCCCGTCACTCACGGCGCACCCACCGAGTGCGCAGCACCCTCGCCGTCCACATAAACCCGGGGAACCCGGGCCCCGATCCGCGTGACGATCTCGTACGCGATGGTGTCCGCGGCCCGCGCCCAGTCCTCGGCGGTCGGTTCGCCCCGGTCGCCGGGCCCGAAGAGGATGGCCTCCGCGCCGGGCTCGGGCGTGTCGGCGCCGAGGTCCACGACGAACTGGTCCATGGCCACCGTCCCGGCCACCCGCCGCCGCACCCCGCCGACGAGCACGGGCCCGCGCCCGGAGGCGTGGCGGGGGATGCCGTCGGCGTAACCGAGCGGGATGAGCCCGAGGTGGGTCTCCGCCGGGGTCACGTAACGGTGCCCGTAACTGACTCCGTGCCCCGCCGGTACGCCCTTCACCAGCGCGACGGAGGCGGCGAGCGTCATGACGGGCCGGAGGCCGAAGTCGGCGGGGACGCCGATCTCGGGGCTGGGCGAGAGGCCGTACATGGCGACGCCGGTACGGACGAGGTCGAAGTACGACTCGGGCAGGGTGAGCGCGGCCGGGGAGTTGGCGATGTGCCGCACCTCGGGCGTCACGCCTTCCTTCTCGGCGTACGCCAGCATCCCGTGGAAGACGTCCAACTGCCGTGCGATGGACGGGTGTCCGGGCTCGTCGGCGCAGGCGAAGTGCGACCAGAGGCCGGTGACGTGGACCAGCCCGGCGGCCTGCGCGGCGAGGGAGGCACCGACGAGTTCCGGCCAGTCGGCGGGCTGGCAGCCGTTACGGCCGAGACCGGTGTCGGCCTTGAGCTGGATACGGGCGGGCCGCCCCGCCTCCCGCGCGGCGGCGGTCACCTCGCGCAGCGCCCACATCCCGCTGACGGCGATGTCGAGGTCGGCCTCGATGCCCTCGCGCCAGGGGTCCCCGGGCGTCCACAGCCAGCACATCACCCGCCCGTCGATCCCCGCGGCCCGCAGCGCGAGCGCCTCGTGCGGCGTCGCGGTCCCCAGCCACCCGGCCCCGGCCGCACGGGCGGCCCGGGCGACGGGCACCATGCCGTGCCCGTACGCGTCGGACTTGACGACGGCCATCAGCCCCGCCCCACCCCCGACCCGCGCCCGCAGGGCCCGCACATTGCCCCGCAGGGCAGCAAGATCGACTTCGGCACGGGCCCGGGGGGCGGCGGTCGAGGTCTGTGTCATTCCGGTCATCATCGCCAGTGTCTCAGAAGGGCCCCTCCGCGAAGGGTTGCGGCCGTCTCCTGACCTCAGGGCATGACAAACGGAAGGAGCGAGAGAAGCAGGAGCGAGAGAAACGGGAGGAGCGACCGCGACGCTCGCTCACCCCACCACATTCCGCCACGCCTCCGGCAGCCACGCAGCCACATCGTCCGCCGCCACCGGCGCCCCCCGCGCCGCCAGCCGCGCCGCCAAGCCGTGCAGGTACGCGGCCACCGAGCCCGCGTCGCGCGGGGGCAGGCCCGTGGCCAGGAGGGATCCGGCGAGGCCGGACAGGACGTCGCCGCTGCCCGCCGTGGCCAGCCAGGGCGTCCCGGTGGGGTTCACCCGTACGGGAACGCCCGCGTCCGGGTCCGCGACCAGCGTCGTCGAGCCCTTCAGCAGCACCGTCGCGCCGTACCGCGCCGCCAGTTCCCGTACGGCGTCGAGGCGGCCCGCCTCGACGTCCTCGCGTGGGATGCCGAGCAGCGCCGCCGCCTCCCCCGCGTGCGGGGTGAGCAGCGTGGTCGCCGTGGCGGCCCGCGCCGAGCGCCCCCGGAGCGTCTCCACGTCCAGCAGCCGCAGCCCGTCCGCGTCGACCAGCACCGGTACGTCCGAGGCCAGCACGTCCGCGACGGCCGCCGTCGCCCAGGAGCCGTCGCCGAGGCCGGGGCCGACCACCCAGGACTGGACCCGGCCGGCGGCGGACGGCGAGCCCTCGTGCACCAGCGTCTCGGGGAAGCGCGCGAGCACCGCCTCGACGCCGGGCCCGACGTACCGCACCGCCCCCGCGCCACCCCGCAGCGCCCCCGCGACGGCGAGCACGGCGGCCCCCGGATAGCGCGCGGAACCGGCGACGACCCCGACGACCCCGCGCCGGTACTTGTCGCTCTCGCCGGTCGGCACGGGCAGCAGCCGCGCGACATCCGCGTGCTGGAGCGCCTCCAGGGCCGGTACGGACGGCAGATACGGCCCGAGCCCGATGTCCACGAGCCGCAGCGCGCCCGCCCGCTCCCGGGCCGGGTCGACGAGCAGGCCCGGCTTGTACGTACCGAAGGTCACCGTCGCGTCCGCGCGCACCGCCTCCCCGGCCACCTCGCCGCTGTCCGCCTCCACCCCGCTGGGCAGATCGACGGCGACGACCATCGCGCTCCCGCTCCGCGCCGCCCGCGCCACCGGTACGGCGTCGGGCCGCAGTCCGCCGCGCCCGCCGATGCCGGTGATGCCGTCGAGGACGAGATCGGCGGCGGCCAGTACGTCGAAGGGGTCGTCGGCGACGCGCCCGCCCGCGCCCAGCAGCGCGCCGAGGCCGCCCTGGTGCGTACGGCCGGGAACGAGCAGCACGGCGCACACACCGGCGCCCCTGCGGGCCAGCCGCGCGCCGGCGTACAGCGCGTCACCGCCGTTGTCGCCACTGCCGACGAGGAGGACGACACGCGCCCCGTACACCCGGCCGCGCGCCTCGCGGAGCAGCCCCGCGCAGGCCGCCGCGAGCCCGGCCGCCGCGCGCTGCATGAGCGCGCCCTCGGGGAGCCGGTCCATCAACTCCCGCTCGGCGTTACGGACGGCCGCCACCGAATGAGCGGTACGCATGTCTCAAACCACCTCCATCGATCAACTACCGATCAACTGCCGATCCCCCTTCGGCAACTACCGATCATCCCTCGGCCGATCAGCCACCACGGCCGATCAGCCGCCTCCACGATCACCCCTCCACGATCACCCCTCCGCGATCACGACCGCCGACGCCACCCCCGCGTCATGGCTGAGCGAGACATGCCAGCTCCGCACCCCCAGCTCGGCCGCGCGCGCCGCCACCGTCCCGCGCACCCGCAGCCGGGGCTGCCCGCTGCCCTCCTGCCACACCTCGGCGTCGGTCCAGTGCAGCCCAGGGGGCGCGCCGAGCGCCTTGGCGACGGCTTCCTTGGCGGCGAACCGCGCGGCCAGGGAGGCGACCCCGCGCCGCTCGCCGCTCGGCAGGAGCAGCTCGCTCGCGGAGAAGAGCCGGTCGGCGAGGAGCGGGGTCCGCTCCAGGGACGCCGCGAACCGGTCGATGGCGGCGACGTCGATGCCCACCCCAATGATCATTTACCGAACCTCACAGAGTCGCACCGAACCTCACTCCACTGTCACGGACTTGGCCAGATTCCGGGGCTGATCCACTTCATTGCCCCGCGCCGTGGCCAGCTCGCACGCGAAGACCTGCAACGGCACGGTAGCGACCAGCGGCTGAAGCAGCGTCGGCACCACCGGAATCCGGATCAGATGATCGGCGTACGGCGCCACCTCCTCGTCCCCCTCCTCCGCGATCACGATCGTGCGCGCGCCCCTGGCCCGGATCTCCTGGATGTTGGACACGATCTTGCCGTGCAGCACCGAGCGCCCGCGCGGCGACGGTACGACGACGACCACCGGCAGATCGTCCTCGACGAGCGCGATCGGACCGTGCTTCAGCTCGCCCGCCGCGAACCCCTCGGCGTGCATGTACGCCAGCTCCTTCAGCTTCAGCGCCCCCTCCAGCGCGACCGGATACCCGACGTGCCGGCCCAGGAAGAGCACGGTCTCCTTCTCCTTCAGGGAACGCGCGAGGTCCCGTACGGGCTCCATGTCCGCCAGGACGCGTTCGATGGCGTCCGGCACGCGCGCGAGGTCGCGTACGACGTCCCCGATCTCGTCGCCCCACTTCGCGTCGCGCCGCTGCGCCAGATAGAGCGCGACGAGGTAGCAGGCCACGAGCTGGGTGAGGAACGCCTTGGTGGACGCGACGGCGACCTCGGGCCCGGCGTGGGTGTAGAGGACGGCGTCGGACTCGCGCGGGATGGTCGAGCCGTTCGTGTTGCAGATGGCGAGCACCCTGGCGCCCTGCTCCCGCGCGTGCCGCAGCGCCATCAGCGTGTCCATGGTCTCGCCGGACTGCGAGATGGCGACGACGAGCGTACGGGGGTCGAGGATCGGATCGCGGTAACGGAACTCGCTGGCCAGCTCCACCTCGCAGGGCAGCCGGGTCCAGTGCTCGATGGCGTACTTGGCGATCAGCCCGGCGTGGAAGGCGGTGCCGCAGGCGATGATGACGACCTTGTCGGCCTCGCGGAGGACGGCGTCGGGGATCCGCACCTCGTCGAGGGTGAGCACGCCCTCGGCGTCGACGCGGCCGAGGAGGGTGTCGGCGACGGCCCTGGGCTGTTCGGCGATCTCCTTGAGCATGAAGGAGGCGTAACCGCCCTTCTCGGCGGCGGAGGCGTCCCAGTCCACGTGGTACGAACGGACCTCGGCCGGCGCCCCGGAGAAGTCCGTAACACTGACGCCGACCCGCCCTCCTTCCCGGCCCCCCTCCGAGCCCCCGTCCCGCCGCAGCTCCACCACCTGATCCTGACCCAGCTCGATCGCCGCGCGCGTGTGGGCGATGAAGGCGGCGACATCGGAGGCGAGGAACGCCTCGCCGTCCCCGACCCCCACGACGAGCGGCGAGTTGCGGCGCGCGCCCACGACGACATCGGGTTCGTCGGCGTGGACGGCGACGAGCGTGAAGGCGCCCTCCAGCCGCCGGCAGACCTGCCGCATCGCCTCGGCGAGGTCGCCGCACGCCGAGAACGCCTCGGCGAGGAGGTGCGACACGGCTTCGGTGTCGGTCTCCGAGCCGAGGTGGTGCCCCCGGCCGGCCAGCTCGGCGCGGAGCGCGGCGAAGTTCTCGATGATGCCGTTGTGGACGACGGCCACGCGCCCGGAGTTGTCCAGGTGGGGGTGGGCGTTGGCGTCGGTGGGGCCGCCGTGGGTGGCCCACCGGGTGTGCCCGATCCCGGCGGGCCCGCTCGGCAGCGGCTGTTCGACCAGCACCTTCTCCAGATTGACGAGCTTGCCCGCCTTCCGCGCCGAGGCCAGCCCACCATCGGCGAGCACGGCCACCCCGGCCGAGTCGTACCCCCGGTACTCCAGCCGCTTGAGCCCGGCGACGACGACGTCGAGCGCCGACTGCCCGCCGACGTAACCCACGATTCCGCACATGAAGCTCCCCTTTCAGCCACCAATGCCTCATTCACGCCGAATCGTCGCAGAAGGGACACCGGGGTCCGGGGACCACACGACCGTGGCGACCGTGGCGCCGACCGCCCGGCGCCACGTACCCGGGGTGACGCAACACACCAGCAACAATCAGCCACGACCCCGGACAATGGCCCGGTGATCACTCCGCCGCCGAACGCCACCGCCACCCCCCGCCACCGAGGCGACAACCGCCGGGGCGACCACGGCCCGGCCCCGGCCCAGCCGTCGACCCCGTACGTGGACCTCTCCCGCGCCGAGTGGAGCGCGCTGCGCGAGAAGACCCCGCTGCCGCTGACGGCCGAGGAGGTCGAGCGGCTGCGGGGGCTCGGTGATGTCATCGACCTGGACGAGGTACGGGACATCTACCTCCCGCTCTCCCGGCTGCTCAACCTCTACGTACAGGCGACGGCCGGTCTGCGCGGCGCGCTGAACACCTTCCTGGGCGACGCGGGCAACGGCCACGGCGCGCAGCGCGGCACCCCGTTCGTCATAGGGGTCGCGGGCAGCGTGGCCGTGGGCAAGTCCACCGTCGCCCGCCTCCTCCAGGCGCTGCTGGCGCGCTGGCCGGAGCACCCGAGGGTCGAGCTGGTCACCACGGACGGCTTTCTGCTCCCGATGAAGGAGCTGGTCGCCCGCGACCTCATGCGCCGCAAGGGCTTCCCCGAGTCGTTCGACCGGCGCGCCCTGACGAGGTTCGTGGCCGACATCAAGGCGGGCAAGGACGAGGTGACGGCGCCGGTCTACTCGCACCTGATCTACGACATCGTCCCGGGCGAACGGCTGACCGTACGGCGCCCCGACATCCTGATCGTCGAGGGCCTGAACGTCCTCCAGCCGGCCCTGCCGGGCAAGGACGGCAGAACGCGCGTGGCGCTGGCCGACTACTTCGACTTCAGCGTGTACGTGGACGCGCGGCCGGAGGACATCGAGACCTGGTACCTGAACCGCTTCCGCAAGCTCCGCGAGACGGCGTTCCAGGACCCGTCCTCGTACTTCAGGAAGTACACGCAGGTCTCCGAGGAGGAGGCCCTCGACTACGCCCGCACCACCTGGCAGACCATCAACAAGCCCAACCTCCTGGAGAACGTGGCCCCCACCCGGGGCCGAGCCACCCTGGTCCTGCGCAAGGGCCCGGACCACAAGGTCCAACGACTGTCACTGCGCAAGCTCTGACGCCGTACGACACAAGCCGCAGACACCCCCCTCCGACCACCCCCCGCCCCCCTCCGACGGCCCGCGCCGGCCCGCGCCCAAATCCACTGGCCCCGCCAGCCCGCACCGGCCCCCGCCGGCCCGCGCCGGCACCCGCGGGCCCGCGCCGGCACCCGCCGGCCCGCGCCGGCCCCCGCCAGCCCGCGCCGGCCCCCGCCAGCCCGCACCGGCCCCCGCCAGCCCGCACCGGCCCCCGCCCAAAAACCACTGGCCCCCTCCAGCACCGCCTGCCACCCTGCCCCCATGACCACCGTCGACAGAGCCTTCGCCGAGCCCCGGCTGGCCGCGCTCTACGATCTCTTCTCGCCCGAGGCCGGCCGTGGCGACTTCACCCTCTACCTCCCGCTGGTGATGTCCGCCCGGTCCGTACTGGACATCGGCTGCGGTACGGGCCAACTCCTGCACCGGGCCCGCGAGAACGGCCACCCCGGCCGCCTCTGCGGCCTGGACCCGGCGGCCGGCATGCTGGAGGTAGCCCGTAAGACCGCTACCGCTACCGCTACCACCCCCACCTCCACCACTACCCCCTCCCCGGAAATCGAGTGGATCCAGGGCGACCTGTCCACGGCCCCCGCCTGGCGGGACACGTTCGACCTGGCGGTCATGACCGGCCACGCCTTCCAGGCCCTCCTGACCGACGCCGAGATCCACACGGCACTGACGGCGGTCGCCGCCGCCCTCACCCCCGACGGCACCTTCGCGTTCGAGACGCGCAACCCGTCGGCACGGGAGTGGGAGGACTGGCACCTCCGCTACTCGGGCCGGGTGACCGACCCCACCACCGGCGCCACGGTGGAGAACCGCTGCGAGGTGATCGCCGCCGAGGGCGACCGGGTGACCTTCACCCACACGTACACCAGCCCCACCTGGGACACCCCCCAGCAGAGCCGCAGCACCCTCCGCTTCCTCACCCCCGAGGCCCTCACCACCGCCCTCACCGCCGCCGGCCTCACCATCACGGCCCAGTACGGCGACTGGGACCACAGCCCCCTGACCACCACCGGCCCAACCCCCAGCCCAGAAATCATCACCCTCGCCCGCCGCGTCTGAGACCGCAGCATGAGTGAATGATAGGAGACAGGTATCATTGACTCATGCTGTATCGAACGCCTCGCCTGGAGCCCCTCGACATCCAGGTCTTGGACCAGATCAACGCCATGCGCGACGAGTTGCGGCACGCAGTGCGCCAGGCCCCCGCGAAATGGACCCTCGACCTGCGCAAGGCCCTGACCGCCAGCGCCATCGCCGCGTCCAACACCATTGAGGGGTACCGGGTGGAGGCCAGGGACGTGGCCGACCTGATGGACGGCGAACGCGAGGTAGAGGCCAGCGACGAGAACAAGGCCGAGACCCTCGCCTATCAGCAGGCCATGACCTACATCCAGTCCCTGCACGACGCCCCCGACTTCCGGTACGGCAAAGGGCTCCTCAACGCCCTCCACTGGATGCTGCAAGGCCACCATCACCCCCTCAAAACCGCAGGTCAGTGGCGGAAGACCGCCATCCGTATCACCGCTCCCGGAGACGACCTCGCGACCGACTACGAGGGCCCCGACCAAGACCTCGTCCCCGGCCTCATGAGCGAGCTGGTCGACTGGCTCAACGGCGGCGACCTCGACAGCCACGTCCTGATCAGGGCCGCGATGGCGCATCTGAACCTGGTGAAGATCCACCCCTGGTCCGACGGCAACGGCCGGATGTCCCGCTCGCTCCAGACGCTTCTGATCGCCCGCGGCGGTGTCCTCGCGCCCGAGTTCTCCTCGATCGAGGAGTGGCTGGGCATGCCCGGCAACACCTGGGAGTACTACAAGGTGCTGCGCGAGGTCGGTGGACCGGTGTGGTCGCCCGAACGGAACACACTGCCGTGGATCAAGTTCAACCTGCTCGCGTACCACCAGCAGACCCAGCGAGTGCGCCGCCGCGTCGACCGCTCCAACGAATGCTGGATTCAGCTGATCGAGACAGCCGACGCCTACGGCGTGACCGAGCGGCAAACCACCGCCTTGCACGAGGTGGCAATGGTGGGGAGAGTGCGACGCTCCCGTTACGAGAAGGCCGAGGCCCTCAACAACCAGCAGGCCACCCGGGACCTCCAGGCCCTCACCAAGGCCGGCCTGCTGACAGCCGTCGGCCAGACCAAAGGCCGGCATTACGTGGCGGGCCCCCGCTTCCCCCAGCAGGTCCTGGCCACAGCCCAACGGCCCCACACCATCGTCAACCCGTACGCCGCCGAGTAACCCGACCCCCGGGGCCGCCCTCCCGGACCTGGTCCCGGACCCGGTCCCGGACCCGGCGGATCTCCTCCAGCGGGTACGGAGTCGCCCGGCTCACGCCGCGCAGCGCGCCGAGGAACTCCGACACCACCACGGCGAGCGGCGCGTCCCGCGCGAGAATCGCGGCGGCGGCCACCGGAATCCCGGCGGGTAGCTCGCCCCCGGCCCAGGCCCGAAGCAGCGCGGCGCGCTCCTCGCCCCGGCATCCGTACAGCGCGGCGGTCAGCCAGTGCACCAGGTACGAGTCGACGTAGTCGCGGTCGTAGGTCCGGTGCGTACCGTAGAAGTCAGCCTCCTCGGCCGACAGTTCGAACCGGGACGAGAGAGCAAGCCCGAAGTCCGCGAAGAAGAGGCGCCGGCCGTCGGTCAGGATGTTCTCGAAGTGCGCGTCGAAGTGCAGGAGCCCGCGCCCGTTCATGAACGCGATACCGGCCCCCAACTCCCGTTCCACCATGCCGCAGGCGCGCTCGGCGGCCTCACCACCGGCGGCCACCCGCTCCCCCAGCCACTGATGCAGGTTCTGGGGGACATACTCCAGGAACAACGCGACGCTCGCCGTCGCGTCCCGCAGCCCCTCGATCCGACGCCGCACCGCCGATCCGCCACCCCAGTAGGCGACGGTCCGTTCCACATCGGCCAGTTCCGGTGGCAGGGACACGGGCACCACATCCGGCAGCACCCGCCAGTGGTACATGAGCGGAAAGCCCTCGTAGGCGCCCGCGAGGACCCAGTCCGTCGTCATGGTGTGCACGGCCAGCTCCCGCCACACCCCGAACCCGGGCCCACCAATGCCGTACTGACACACGACCGGCAGCCCGAACAGATTCGCCGTGGACCGCACATGCTCCGGCCGCCGCTCCCAGTCGGTCAGAGGCACCCGCTTCACAAAAACCGGCACCCCCGCGACCTCCACCAACACCGACGTCCCACCAATCCCCCGCCCCAGGGGCACAGCCCCCGCGACAAGCGCACCAAGCGCCCGGTCACTGAGCGAGGCCAGCGCCGAGGACACACCACGGTGAGCAACAACCCGCGCGTTACGCGCCATCACACCCTCAAAAAGTCTCAACCGGTACGCCACCGACGAACGACGACCGCAGGGCCGGAGCCAGGCGAGGCAGCGTAGCGCGGGGCCGCCCGTCCGTCGCTGGTTGCGCCCCAAGCCCCGCTGGTCACCGTTGTGTGGGTTGTGGGGTTGCTGGGACGCGGGTGACAACAAGTGGGCCTCTGTGAAGGCCGTCCATGTGTCCAAGAGTGCCCCTAACGCACCTGAGGACACATGTGCCGCCTGAGGAGCCCCCCAACAGGTCGCCAAACCGGCCCATAGGGGATGCATGGGCGGGATCGGACGGCCCGGGGGTCCGACCGGACAACAGGGCCCGCCCAGCAGTAACAGGACACACGTATGTACTTGCAGGCCGTAGTGCCGTCCCGCGGCGACGACTTGGGGGTGGCGGACTGCGACCCCGGCGACCCGGTCGATGGTCATCGTCTTCTCGTTGTCGGTCAGGACATAGGTCGGGACCCCGCCGATCGCCCGCAAGGTGCAGTCGATGCAGGAGACCACGGTGGGCAGAGTGCGGTCCCAGGTCGGGGTCACCACCCGGAACCTCGACCAGACCAGCCAGGCGCACAACAGCAACGTCTGTCGCTCGTCCGAGCCGCCCGGACCAGGGACTTTCGCCCCCCAGTCGAACTGCAACCACAGGCCCGGCTCGGTGATCCACGGCCGGTAGGTGCGGCGGTGGCCGGCCTTCCAGCGTTCCTTCGCCTTCGCGACCGCGCGGCGGGTGGTCCGCTCGTCGCCGGTGAACCCGAGCAGGACCAGGCGCTCGTGGAGCTTGTCGGCCCGCACCCTGCCCTGCGAGCGTTAGACCCACTCCTCGATCGACCGGACGGCCCGTGTCCCTCATCCGTGCGTACCTGCGTACGGTCTTCGGGTCGACCCCCGCCAGCTCGGCAGCCGAATGCGCACACCCAGTGGCATCCAGGGCCTCGAAGATTTCCATGATCTCCCTGTCAGGCTTCTTCAACGATCCCTCCGGCCATTGCAGGGCGGCCAGTGCCAGGTCGGCGCGGAAGCGCTCGAAACTGAGGCCGCCGTCTTGGCGGCGGGCCATCAGGGGGCGGAGGTCGTTGAGATTCATGTCAGGCACCGCGCTCCAGCGCGTACAGCTCGTAGGGGACGGTTCTGGTCTCGGTGTCCCGGTCGGCCGTGCCGATGTGGGTGAACCCGGTTTTGGCCAGGACGCGGCCGGAGGCGGGGTTGTCGGGGTGGTGCATGGCCTCCAGCCGGGTGAGGCCGGCAGTGGTGAAGGCGACGGTGACGACCTGGTGGGCGGCGTGGGTGGCGTAGCCGTTGCCCCAGCTGTCTTCCCGGAAGATGTAGCTGATGGTGCCCATGGATGGGGTGCGTCGGCGCAGGGAGATCAGGCCGATCAGGTCGCTCTCGTGGAGGATGCCCCAGCTCCACTGCGCGCGCGGGGTTTCGGCGGCTCGGGTGAGGGCCGTGCGGATCTTGTCGTGGGCCTGGTCGAGGGTGAGGGGCTTGCCGGTCGTGTGCCGGATGGAGGCCCCGCTGTAGATGCGGGTGAGGGCGGGGGCGTCGTCGAGGGCCAGGGCGCGCAGGGTCACCATGCGGTGGTCAGCTCCTTCGCGGTGGGCCGGTCTGCGGGGTCGGGTGCGAGACACGCGGTGATGGCGTCCTCGAACTCGGGGAAGGGCCAGGGCCGGGCGTCGCGCAGCGCGGTGGTGGTGCCCCGGGCGATGGCGGCCAGCTTCTTCGGCCGGTCCAGGTCGTCGTCGTAGGCGACGGGGCGCCGGCCGGTCCAGCACCAGAACAGGGAGGCGCCAAGGCTCCAGATGTCGCCGGAGGGCTGTGCCTGGATGTGGGTGTCGGCGGGGGTATCGAGGATCTGCGTGGCGAGCTCGGGGGCGGTGGTGTGGGTGAGGGCTCCCTGGTACGGGACGCGGCGGCCGTCGCCGGGGCCGCAGGCGAGGGCGTAGTCGATGACGGCGGCGTGACCGCCTTGGGTGACCAGGGTGTTGGTCGGCTGAACGTCGGCGTGGGCCCACCCGGCGACGTGCATGAGCGCGAGGTGTTCCGTCCAGGTGCGGGCGATGCCCGCGAGCCAGGGGCGGACCGAGGCGCGGTCTCCTTCAGGGCCGCGGGCGAGGGTGAGGGCCCGCCACAAGGGTGTGCCGTCGATCCAGTTGACGGCCAGCCACCGGCCGCCGTCCCATGTCCCGGCGCTCACACGGTAGTCGGGGCTGAGTGCGCAGGCGGCGGTGAGGCGGAGCAGGTGGTCGTCCTCCTGGGCCATCTCGGCGGCCTTGTCGCGGGCGTTGTCCCCGTCGGGGTTGTTGGCTTTCAGTACGACGGCACGTTTGGGGCCCTGGAGTTTCCAGGCGCGGGAGCCGCGCCGGTCGCTCAGGAGCTGGACGGCAGTGGGCTCGCCGGTGTGTGCGCCAAGGAGGACGACGGCTTCGCCGGGGGGAGCAGGTGTTGTGCCCATGTACGGATCTTCTTCCACTCGGTGGGGATGTGCTCGAACACGTCACGGCCGTCGTCGTCGGCCGCGGCAAGAGCGGCGGCCAGGTCGGGAGTCGCGCTCAGGAAGCGTGGGTCGCGGCGACGGACGGCGGCCCTCACGGGGAGGAACGAGACGGGGGCGGCCGGGATCCGCCGGCCGGACGCGGCGACTTCCTCTTGGCCCGCGTAGAACTTGCCGAACATCACGCCGATGGGGCCGTAGAGGTTCTTCAGCACCCAGTGCGGCCAGGCGAGCAGGTCACGGTGCCGAGTCCCGGGTACGCCGCCCAGCAGGACGATGTTCTCGCACCGCAGGAGGCCGTGCGGCCGGTTCAGCAAGGGCCGCAGCCACTCAGCGGCCTGGACACCCGTGTGGAAGAGCTCCGCCTGAACGCCCTCGGCGTCGCCGTCGGCGCGGTAGACCGTCCAGGACGTCAGACCCTGCTGGAGGGAGGGGGCCAGGTAGGGGCAGTGGGAAGTCATCTGCCGCGCGTAGTCGCTGATGTCCACGGAGGTGGGCCGGGTGGTGCCGGCCTCAACGAGGCGCAGCGCCCCGGCGGTGGGCCGGGGCGCTGCGCCGGTACGGCCGGTGGTCACCGGCGGGCGGTCTCCGGCTGGTCGGGCGCGACGTCGTCGCCGTCGCCGCCGGTGGGAACGCAGTCCCACTCCGCGACCACGGTGCCGGCCTCCCGGTAGCGGGCGACGGCGTCCTGGTCGAGGTTGCCGTCGGCGTCGGTGAACCACATCTCTGGCAGCGGCCCGTACACCTCTTCGTAGGCGGCGACCCAGGCGATCGGGCCGTGGCCGTTGTTCGCGACGTGACGGATCGGTTGCCCGGCGGTCTCCAGGCACAGGGCCTCGTAGGCCGGGGTGCCGAGCAGGTCGTGCCACGCCTTGTCGACGGCCGGGGAGAACATCTCGGGTGCGGACTGGCCGGTCTTGAAGCGCTGGCCGGTGATGGTCAGGAACCGGCGCAGCTCAGTCGGTGCGGTGCTCACGGTGGCGCCCCTTTCAGTGTCGAGTGGTGCTCGCCCGGCCCGGGTTGGGACGGGTGTGGTGCCGGTGCGCCGCGCACCCGGAGGGATCGGTCCCGGCCGGGTGCGCGATGGTCTCAGGGGGGTGTGGAGGACCAGGTGTGTGCTGCTCATCGGGGCCTCACCGGGTCAAGTGGTCGCGGGCGGCACGGTCTCGTTCGTCGGACGTCGACCGCATTCCGACGGTAGGGACGGGCGGGATGCGGTAGGACTGACCGTGAGTACGGGTTTCGGTGCAAAGGGTGACTGGGGAGCAGGCCGGTATGGGCAGGCCCGGGCGAACATCGGCAGGCGTAGTGAGCGGGTTCGTGCTGCGCCTGGCCCGCGAGTCGATCCCGTACACGCAGGCCGTCCTGGCGGAGGCCCTGGGCGTGGACGTCGAGACGCTTCAGGGCTGGGAGTCGGGGCGGCGGCCGCTGGCGAACATGCGGGCCGGGGCGCTGCTGGAGCTCCGGCGGCGGCTGCCGGCGCTCGGTGCGGACGTGGCGCTGATGCCGTGGCTGGACGCGGCGATGGACGCGGACCGGATCATCGCGGCTGCCCTGGACGGCGACGGCGAGACGGGCAGGCCGCACCCGCTGGCCGGGTGGGTGCACACCCGGGACACCGCACACATGCTGGCCTGGGCACTGAACGGCACCATCCCACCGGCGCTCGCCGGACGGTTACCCCGGCCCCGGCGCGGTCCGGTCGCCGTCGCACCGCAGCTGACGGCCGCGGACCGGGCGGCGTTCTTCGACCACCTGCGGGGCACGACCGAGGCGGCGGCCCGGCAGACCGAGGGCGGGGTGCTGCTGCACCGCCAGGCGCTCTACCTCGCCTCGTACGACCAGGGGCCGGACGCGGCCGCGTGGACCGCGCACACTCTCCACCGGCGCCGTGACGTGCTGGCCCGGCGGGGCTGGTCGCCGCACTGGGCGGAGGCCCGCTCCACCGCCACCGCGCTCGCCCGCCTCGGAGACCCGCAGCCGCTGCTGGACTTCATCGACCGCGCCCTGGCTGACGACGACACCGCGGAGGCCGCGAACCTCAACTACTGGGCGTTGTGGCTGGGAGCGTTGCCGCTGCCGCAACCGGACGACGCGTTCATGCGCAACCGGGACCTGTCGGGCTGGGATCCGGTCACCCTGCTGCGCGGACTCGCCCGCGGCGTGCATCTCGCGCCCGGCTACGTCGACCTGTACGCGCACTCGCTGTGGGCGCTGCTGAATGCGTTCCCGTGGCTGGCACAGGCCGCCGGGCCGCTCGCGGGTCCGCTGCGCGAGCAGGCCGGCCAACTCCTTGACGGGGCACCGCTGTCGGCGAGATCGCGGCGCGAGCTGGCCGACGTCCACTACGTTCTCGATCACAACCGCTGACACCGGAGGACCGCATGGCCGACGACACCACTCAGGGCACCGCGAGCTTCATCTCCGAGATGGGCGTGCTCAAGCGCGTCGCACGGACCGGCTGGTGGTTCACCGGCAACAAACAGCCGGAGTCCGTGGCGGAGCACTCCTTCCGGGTCGGGGTGATCGGCTCGGTCCTCGCCATGATGGAGGGCGCCGACCCGGCCCGGGTCGCGCTGATGTGCCTGTTCCACGACAGCCAGGAGACCCGGATCGGGGATATCGCGCATATCGGCCGAAAATACATCAAGGCCGCCCCGAACGGCGAGGTGACCGCCGACCAGGTCGCCAACGCCCACCCGGCCGTACGCACCGGGGTGCAGAGCGCCGTCGACGAGTACGAGGCCGGCGAAACCCCGGAGGCGATCGTCGCCCGCGACGCCGACAAGCTCGAATGCCTCGTGCAGGCGGTGGAGTACCGGGAGCAGGGCTACAGCCTCACCCAGAACTGGATCGACACCAGCCTCGCGTCGCTCAAGACCCCGTCCGCAAAGGCCCTCGCCGACGCCGCGCTGAGTATGAACTCGCTCCAGTGGCAGCAGAACTTCCTGCCCTGACCAGCCGCCGTCTCCGGCGAGGCCCCCGCTGCCGGGGGCTCCTCGCTGTTCGGCCCTGGACCAGCGCCTGAACCGCTCGGGTAACTCCCACCATTTCGTCCCGTTCCGGAACCGCCCACACGACGCCTTCGAGACACCCCACCGTTCCACACAGGCCCTGGCGGGGCCAGCAAGGCGGGGAGGGGCGGCCGGGCGAGAGGGGGTAGCCCGGGGGTCTGCCGTAGTGGCGGCCGGTTCAGGGTCCGGCGGCCCAGCGGTCGGGTAGCCCCTACGGGGCCGCGCAGCAGCCGCATGGGGTGACTCGGCACCGGCTCAGCGACCAACCGTCCGTCGCTGGTTGCGACTCATGCATCGCTGGTCACTGTGGGGTTTTTGTCTGCGGGTCAGTACCAAGAGGTAACCGGGGCGTACGGGAGCGAGCGTGCAGCGCTGGGCCGCCCCTCCTTTTGCCAGTGTCGCGCCTCCAGGGGAGGTGTAAAGGGCGCTCCTCCGTCGCGTCGGCTACGCCGACTCCGCTGCGCTCCGCCCTTGACACCTCCCCTTCCGGCGCGTGTACGGGAGAGGGGGGGGCGGCCGGGGGGAGACCCTACACCCTGGGACCTGGGAAAACACCGGGATCCGGGCATGCGGAAGCCCCGCCCGACACGTGGTCGAACGGGGCTGGTCCGCTGTCTCAGGACCGGACTACGCGGCCCACTGTGCCCTGGTCATGCACTCCTCCCCAGTGCGGAGAACTGATCATCCGGGTACCGGTACGGGTACTCCACTCCCCGCGCCGCGAACTCAACGGCGAAGCGCCGTTCCCGCTGTACGGGCGTGAGTGGCATGGTCTCTTCGGCCCGGAAGATGGCTCGCGCGTCCGCCGAGCTGGGCCCGGTCCACGGCTTGGCCCAGGGGCCCGTAGTGGGCGCGCACGGCTCTGCGGGGACTGCTGAGGGTTCCGCACGGCGCTTCCCGGTAGCGGGCAGCACAGCGGCAAGGATGAGGTGCAGGCATGCCACAAGGGCACGCGCGATAGAGTGACGCACGTCGGCAACTCCTGAGGTTGTCGGCCACGCCCCGGGAGTGTTAGCGCACTCGCCGGGGTTTCTTTTTGATGTTGTGTCAGGGACCGTAACACCCCGGCACCGACACCGGGAAGTACCCACCAAGCACGGCGGGTTGGCGCGCTACGGGAGATCGACGACCGTCACGCCGCGCAGTTCGCGGAAGAGCCGGGATGCGAGCATGCCCGGAAGTCTCTTCTTGCTGTACGCGGAGAGCACGTCATCCTCAGTGGTGACCCAACCGTTCAGCGTCAAGCGGTAGACGATCCCCGCCACCCCATACAGGGGAGCTTTCCGAGCCCGCAGCACGACGTACGGCCCATGGCGCAGATGCGGACACTGCCGCGCCGACACCCGGGCGTGTTCGGCACACACGGGCGGCATCGACGTGAGGGAACGCTCAGGCCATGTCGGCGGCGATTCGACGCGCTGCCAGTCGATGAACAGCCATCCCTGCCGGTTCCGGTCGGCGGGCTCCCTGCACACCTGACACAACATGTGTTCCATGCATTCGCGTTGACGGCGCGGGTGCATCGAGTGATAGAGAACCTTGCTCGGGCCCGGAGTCTCTTCCATGCGGGCCCACAAGTTCCCGTGCTTGTCACGGTCCCCGGGCCGCGTGCTCTTATAGGCGAGCCGGTACCCGTTCGGGCTGTCCTCAATTTCCAGCTCTGATTGGAGCGTGGCTACTTCGGTACTGAGTAAGGCGACGTAGGGGGTTAACAGCGGCATGGGTCTTTGGCTCCTTGGCGGTACGTGTTCCCGTGCTGGTGCGGGGCTACTTGTCGTGGGTCACAATCACGATGATGAGTACGGCGATTCCGACCCATACAACGGCAGCGGCGAGCGCCCAACCGGTCTCCTGCGTGGCACGCTTCACCACTGGATTTTTCCTAGCGTCACGTCCCCGCCGGCACATGTCCGGCAGGGAATTTTGAAGGTGTAGTGGCAGACGTCGCATCCCGCGAATCCGCAGCACACCGGACACCAGACTTCACGAAATCCGATACATTCCCCGCAGTACGGACCCTTGCGCGGAGTTCCGGTATCAGCGCGGCGATTGCGAGCGGTCACCCGGGTCTCCGCCTGGTCCGGTCTCTCGCCTTTTCCAGAAGGGGCCGGATGCGTTCCATGGCGGGACTGCGCGACCGGTCGTCGTCACCCGCGTACGGCGGGGGCGGCTTGTCCGGGCACTCAGGATGCCCGCACTGGCAGGGCGGCCACCGGAGCCCGGACCGGGTCGGCTGCCCGCTCACCGGGCTCACCACGTCTCACCCGGACCCGGCACGGAGAGCGCCAACAGCCGGAGAGCAACACGCGCCAGCACAAGACGAGTTGGCGCGACGTAGCCACCACGGGGCACCCAGTCCGGGGCGAGCCCGTAGTAGCCACCGGCCCGGATGAGTTCACATAACAGGTCAGCGTCGCCACCTGGGGCTTTCGCTGGTTTCCCCTGGTCATCCATGGTCGCCCCGCCTCCTGGAGTGATCTCGACTCACTCAAGGCAACTTGACGACTACTCACAGCGCTACGCTTGTCACAGCGTGAAGACATAAGAGCCATAAGTCCGCTGCGGGGAGATGGGAACAGTGAAGGCACTGGAGGCGAACACGGCACTTGAGCGGCTGTACCGCGAGAGCGGGTGGACGATGCGCCAACTCGCCCAAGAGGTCAACCGCATCGGAACCGAACGCGGAACACCGCTCAAGTACCAGCAGCCATCCGTCAGTCAGTGGCTGAAGGGGCACTTGCCCAAGGAATCTGTCCGTCCGCTGATCCTGGAAGCGTTTGCCCGACGTCTGCGACGACCCGTCACTCACGCCGAGGCAGGGTTTCCCGCGCCCCCCAAGGAATCAAATGCCCAGCCGGATACGGTGGAAGGGCTGATCGACTTGGGGAGGAATGACGTTGACCCGTCTCGCCGATCCATTCTCGGCGCGGGGCTCTTCTCGGTAGCTCTAACCATTCCGGGGTGGCCCGATGTCGTCGACAGATTGGAAGCCATAAAAGTTGATCCACAGCGGCGCATCGGCCAGTCCGAAGTGCAAACAGTTCTGGCGGTTACCAACCGCCTTTCAGATCTTGATGACGATTTCGGTGGACGCTTTGCACGTCCGATGGCTGCCGCTTTCTTGGTCAACACGGTTGCCCCCTACTTGAAGGCGAGTGCGTCACATGAAACGCGGCAATCGATGATGTCTGCCGCTTCCTTTCTCTGCTACCTCACAGGATGGATGGCGGTAGACGAAGGGGCTCATGGACGAGCGCAGGAATATTACGTGAAAAGCCTAGAACTTGCAGGAGCGAGCGGTGACCACTTGACCTATTGCCATGTCTTGCGCGGCATGTCGGTGCAAGCGGCAAATCTAGGGCATGGCGCACCTGCCGTACGGCTCGCAAATGCCGCCGCCGAAGCATCGCCCGAATCCACCCCGCGCATGCGCGCATTCCTCGCCGGGCAACAAGCACATTCTTATGCGCTAGCAGGTGAGAAGACAAATGCATGGAGCAGCCTGCGCGAAGCGGAGCGCGCAGTAAACCAGGCGGAAAGCCAGATCGGAACATTCGGAGGTTTCAGCTCGGCAACTTTGGCCTATTCAACTGCGGAGGTTCGATACGCATTGGGTGACACGAAAGGAAGTGTCGAGTCTCTTCATGACCACTTCCGGCTTCGGGATTCTACAGATATGCAAAGAACCAAGCTGATCTTTAGTTCCCTACTGGCGGAAAGGCAACTTCAAATCGGACACCTAGAGGCCGCATGCGCCACTTGGGAATCCGTCCTTGATAAATATCCGTCAATCCACTCAGGCAGGATTGACGGGCAGGTGGCAAAAATCCCATCTCTGCTTTCGCGCCATAGGTCGAATTCGATTGCGAGGCAAACATTCGAGCGCTCTCGCGAACTATGCTCAAAATAAAAAACCCCGCACCCGCCATCCCAGTCAAGGAGAGACGAGTACGGGGCGCTGATGATCCGATCAGCCGTTCGCTACGCCCCGGAGGCGTGCGGCAGCCTTACCACCGAACATGGCGAGTCCGCAGTAGAAATCAATCCGGGTCCGAAACACCGGCTTTTCGTGGGCCTCGCCCAAATCGGTTGCCTGAATCCCGCCGTTGGTGAGCCCGGTTACCCCGGTGTCAGCCTCAGACGCGCCGAAGCGGACGGCGTACATATCGCTGGTCTCCTTGCCGTCCTCGCCGATTGTCAGCGGGATAACGTCCGTGCCGTCGAGATTCTGGCCGGCGTCCAGAAGAGGAACACCGTTCCACGTGGGCGCGCGCTTTCCCCCGATCTCGCTCACAAGGAGTTCGCTCCCTCCGAGTCGCCGGAATCCCGACTTGACCTTGGCGATTATCTCACTGTTGGTATAGATAGCGCCGTTCGATCCACTGAGTCCGTTAACCCGTCCGACCAGGGAATCCAGCGCATCAAAGAATGCAAAGCCATCCGCCACAGGAGAAAGCCCCTCGGCGTCGGCCACCTGTGAGCCGATCAGCCTCTTACGGAGACCATCAAAACCCTTCGGGTTGACCATGACGTCACCGTTGAAGAACTGATCGGAAAAGTGGATTGATGCAGCCTTGATCTTCATATGTGTGTGAATGGCGCGTTGCTCATTAAGATTGCTTCGCGTCTGAACGATGAACTTGTCGACGTCCGCGTCACCGCCAAGGATGGCAAGCGTTTCGATCCGCTGGTTGACTGCACCAACACTCTCCGGATACGCCTCGTTCACAGCGCGGAAAGCGACACCGGGAAGCTTGGATTCCTCGTTGTACTTGTACGCACTCCCTTGGACGTTGATAAGCGGCAGGCGGTCGAGGATCGGCGATTCTTGAACAAACATCTCGATTACGCCGAGCTTGAGCATGTCCTCAGTGAGCTTGGCAGATTCAGCAAGTGTCAGAGCCACAGTTATTTCTCCAATTTTATTTCAGCGTGGTCGCGAGTCGGCAATCAGTCCCAGATATCCGAGTCGTCATCATCGAATTCCGGCGCAGTGATAGCGATCCGCGCACTCGGCGAGAGACCCAACTCCCGGATATATCGTGCGAGTTGCGTCCGGTACTGCGCTGCGATCGTTGCGGCGCCGTTCTTCACCGTTCCACGCTCGGCAGTCACCATCAGCCCGCGCTCTGAGAGATCCCGTTCCGCCTGGTCGATCCGTGCGACACACACGCACAAGTCTTTGACGGTCGCGTGGTCCACTTCACCAATACCGGCGGCAACTTCCAACACCGGTACTACGCGCCGCCATTCAGTGGATGCCACATTCCGGCAACGCTCGTTCGCTGATTCAACGGCGGGATCAGGTGAGGTCTTGAAAACCTCGCTCCAATCCGACTCGGTGAGGATCGCGCGAGGGATTACCACTCCCTCTTTGATCGATGTCTTTGACGGGTTACCCTCGCGGGCCCGCTGGACAGCGGACATGGGCCGGTATCGGTCGGCCACAAAACCTCGCTTCCTTTTGATGCGTTCAATTGGGGCCCCAAAAACGCCTTCAGCTCCGGAGAGAGTTTTTCTCCTCCCTGCCGCTCAGGATCGCGAGGGGCAGGGGGTACCCGCCTGGTCAGAACGGCGGACGCTCGCCGGCTTCACGACGGGAACGAGCTTCCGCAGCGAACCCGCCCGGCTGATTCCGCGCGGTTTCGCGGTTATGGCACGCGACACACAACGGCCGAAGATGCTTCGGAGCATCCGGATTCACAACACCCTGCGCGAGCAACTCGCGCCGAGACAGCGGGAAATGATCCGCCACGTTCGCCAACCGACCACACAACACACACCACGGGTTCGCATACAGGTACGCCTTACGGATCCGCTGCCACCGCGTCGTGTAGACCACACCGCCACGCGAAACACGGTCTCTCGCTGCTTCCCTCGCATGGGCCGCACAACGGCCACCCGTGGTCAGCTCGGGACACCCGGGGACAGGGCAAGGGGGGCGGGGTTTGCGGGGCATGGGGGCTCACCTCCAGGCAAGGCGGGAAACAGGCGGTCGCCAAGGGCTCGGGATGGGTACGGTCAAGACGACCGAACAACCCGCAAGGAAGAGAGAGAGCCCGTGCCCGTCCCGGACGACTTTGACCCTGACTCGGTAGACCCCGAGTCGCTGTTACTCCCGCAACGCCCCGCACACGGTGACCCGTTCATTGAGTGGCTGTTGCAGCGCGGGGAAAAGAACGGCCTGACCAGCGAGCCCGGACGCGCGCACCTCATGCTGACGGGCGCTATCGCCGTAGAAAAGGGCTTGACCACACCCATGGCCGAACAACTCGCCACGCTGCTAGAGACCAGCGAGGACGAGATTTGGGCCAAGCACCACGAGTTGGGATACGGCAGGACGCTCGACTAGGCCGCGTGCCCGAACTCGGTACGCGTCTTGAGCTGGTGGCAGCCGTGGCACAGCACTTGCACATTGCTGTCCGTATCCTCGCCACCAAGGGCGAGGGGCCGCACGTGGTCCACGTCCACCCCGCCCGCAGGGAAGTCGCCCAAACACCAGTCGCACCAGGCCGAGCCCCGTTCCTGCACTCGCCGGCGAAGCCTCGCAGCAGCGTCACGACGGTTCGCACGACGCCTACCCCGTGCCCGTCGGGAACGGACGCTCGGCCGTCCCTCGTACGCCCCGTGGTGCGTCTTACAGCGGCCCCGGTGCGTGGCGGGCTCGGTGCAGTCGATACAGCGCATGTGCGTCCCCCTGGTCGTTGTCCTGGTGCTCGTCGTCGTGCCCGCCCCCGGACTCGAACCGGGGAACTCTGCCGATTGGATACGGCGCACCTCTCACCGTTGGGTCAGCGGGCAAGCTCGTTGCCCTCGCCGGCGGAACCGGTTCAGACAACGTGGAGGACTGCACGGCTTCACGGCGGTGCAGTCCCCCGAACGCGCTGCCACACGACCCCAGCGGCCACCCGGAACGGGTGCGTGGTGCACGGGCAACGCGCCGAGAGAGGGGTACTCAGACCGCCGGAATCCCCGTTGGGGTGGGTGCGCGGTAACCCCGCTCTCTCTTCCGGAAGTAGTAGGGACGGACGAATTCCTACTAGGTACCGTCGCTACGGTGCTTCCGGTGAGGTCTCGTCTCGTTCTGCTTCCGGGAGTAGTAGGGACGGACGAATTCCTGCACACCATGCAAGCGGTAGAGGAAGGCCCGGGTTCCCGAGGATGCCGACTGGTGACGCGGTGACGGCCGAGACCCCAAACTCTCTTCTCTCTTATTTTTTCTATGTGATCTAAAAAAATACAAAAAGTCGTCACCCCAACACCCTTCGCCCTGCTGAAGAGCGGCCCCCGGAGTCGGGTTGCCAGGGAGCCCCAGGGTGCGTGTGCCCGTCTGCGGGCATGGGAGAGCCCCGGTGGCGTGGGGGCCGTCCGGGGCTGTCTCAGGCTTGCAGGGACCGCTATGCGGCTTCGGTGTAGTCGTCTGTGGTGGGTTCGGGGGTGGCCCATTCGATGGTGACGCGCTGGTCGCCGTTGAACTTGATTCCGCGTTTGGCTGCTTTGGTGACGTGGATGGTGTCGATGGCGAGGCCCAACAGGTCGCGTCGCGTGGCGGGGTCGGAGCCTTCCCACTTGGTGAGCGCGTCGCCGTCCATGAGGACCGAGACGTCCACCCGTGTGTCTCCGGTGAGTTCCCGGATGCGTGCTTCGGCCTTGTCGAGTCGGCGTTCGGCGGCGTTCTTGTGGGGGATGCGATAGCGGGCGGAGCGTCCGGTGTAGAAGTCTGCTGCGTCGTCGGCCATGAACTTGTCGAGTTTGGCTTGTGCTGCTTTGAGTTCGGCGCGTGCGTCCCGGACTGCCTGTGTTTCTTCGGGGCGGGTGAGTACCTGCCAGCGTTCGGCTACGGCGATCATGAGTTCGTCTTCGTCGCCTGTCTCGCCGAGTTTCGCGGCCCATTCGGCGACGACGTACTTTTCCAGTGCGGTGCGGGTGGCGGATGCGGGGGCGGGGCAGTGTCCACCGCCCGCGTGCTGCTGGCACACGTAGGAGTCTGCGTCTTTGGACATGGCGTATCCGCATCCGGTGCAGCGGAGTCGTCCGGTGAGTGCGTGGAGGCTGCGGCCGGGGGTGGGTGTGGTGGTGTTGACGATGGTTTGGTGTCCGCTGAGGATCCGTCGTGCGCGGGACGCTGTCTCGGCCGGAATCATCTCGGGCAGAACGGTGTCATCGACGCAGCGGACACGCTGTCCGGCTTCGTTGACGTAGTGCGCGGGCACCTTCCCGGAGTGCGTGAGGGTGAGCCATCCCTCATAGGCGGGGTGGACGATGATTGCCCGTATCCCCGCGCCGGTCCATGACTTCCCCGTGGATGTGCAGATGCCCTCGGCGTTGAGCTTGCGGGACAGGGCACGCGAGGACACGCCCTCGGCGATCTCCTTGAAGATGCGGACGACCACTTCCCACGGGGAGATCTCGCGGCGGCCCTCAATCAGGCACAGGTACGGGGCACGGTTGGGGGAGAGCCGGCGCGTGTCCGGGTGGGCGACCAGGCCGAACGGCGCTTTGGCGAGCCAGCGTCCCTCGTTGCGCTGCCTGTTCTTCGTCCCCCGCACGTTGTGGGACAGGCGCTGGGAGTATTCGCGGGCGTTCTCCGCGCGGTCGATGATCCATCGGCGGTCGCGCTCGTCCATCGAGTCGAGCCGCTCGTAATCGAAGATCACGCGTGCTTTGCCGAGGATCGGCACCACGGCTTCGGCACCCTTGCGGCTGAACCGGTCGAGCGCGTAGCACCAGAGCGCGGGGACCTCTCCGCCGAGTACGGCGTCCATGGCAGCGTCATACATGGGCCGCTTCACGTCCGACCAGGCAGACAGGTTCTCCTTCCACACCCGCCGCACCCGGTAGCCGTTCTCAGCGGCCCACGCACGGCCCCGCTCTTCCTGCGCACGGATGGAGAGGGCGCGTTCACCCTCGCGGACGATCTTGGACTTCCTCAGCAACAGGTCGGCTTCGGGCCGGTCGTCGGGCGTGCTCGCTACGTTGTTCATGCCTCTTGTAGGGACGGATGAGTTCCTGGCGGCCCTGGTAGGCATCGCTGTAGCCATGTGAAACCCCTTGTGACCAGCGGAAACGGTCCGCTGCCCGAGTGCTCCCAGAGTGTTGGGTTCACTGGGGGAGGGGGCCCGGGGGGTCCGCTGTTCTGCCACTCGGCTCAGGGTCCGGCGGGCCGGTGGGCCCTGCGGGGCTGCGCGGCAGAGGAATGGGGCGGTCCCACACCGGCTCAGCGGCCGACCGTCCGCTGTTTGCTGAGACACAAGCCCCGCTGGTCACCGTGGTGTGGGTTGTGGGATTACTGGGACGCAGGTGGCGACAAGTGGGTCCCTGAAGGCCGTCTATGCGTCCGGGAGTGCTCCTAACGCACCTGAGGACACATGTGCCGCCGGAGGAGACCCCCAACAGGCCGCCAAACCGCCCCATATGGGACATGTGGCTGGGGGTGGGTGGCTCGAGGGGGCGACCGAGTGGCGGGCCCCGTCCGGCGGCGCGGGAAGGTGCCTGCCGGGACGCGCGCGGCGCCAAGTGGGCCCCTGGGGGTCGTCTATGCGTCCCGGAGTGCCGCTTATGCACCTGAGGACACATGTGCCGCCCGAAGGGACCCTCGACAGCCTTCCAGACAGGCACATACGGGACAGATCGGCAAGGGGGCGGCCCGCAGACCCGGCCGGGCCGCAGAACCCGTCCGCCTTCCGGGCACCACAACGCAACGGTGACCAGCGGGGCTTGAGTCGCAACCAACAGCGGACGGTCGGCCGCTGAGCCGGTGTCGGACCGCCCCATTCCTCTGCTGCGCAGCCCCGCAGGGCCCACCCGCCTGCCGGCCCCTGAGCCGAGTGGCAGAACAGCGGACCCCTTGGGCCCCCTCCCCCCGGCCGCCCCCCCTCTCCCGTACACGCGCCGGAAGGGGAGGTGTCAAGGGCGGAGCGCAGCGCAGTCGGCGCAGCCGACGCGACGAAGGAGCGCCCTTTACACCTCCCCTGGAGGCGCGACACTGGCAGGAGGAGGGGCGGCCCGGCAGGCACCTGGCGTTCAGCTTCTCGCTCCCGTACACCCCGGTTACCTCTCGGTACTGACCCGCACCCGACAACCCCAGCGGGGCATGAGTCTCAACCAACCGGCGGCCCCACCCTCACTGCCGCACGCCACCGACGAACGCGGCCCACGCCGTGGCCGAGACCACGAGGGCCGGGCCGGTCTTGTGCTTGGAGTCGCGGACGCCGACGTGACCGGCGCCGGCGAGGTCGGCGATCTCCAGGCAGTTGGTGCCGATCTCCTGGCTGTACGACGACTTGAACCAGGACTGTTCGGGGACTACTTCAGGGCCTGTGCGGTAACTCATACGTCAGTTCTCTCGCGCTAGTCGTTCCAGGAAAGCGGCCGTCTCGCCCGGCGGGAGAGCAGCTGCCCGCAGGGCATCGAATCTACGGGTGAAGGACCAGATCTCCACCTCCTTATCCGAGATGTTCGACCCCCAGGTCGCGTCAACCTGCGCGATGGCTGGCAGCGGAGCACCGAAGTCCATCAAAGCGAAGTTGGAGCCGCTCCGGAACGTAGCTGTAGCCATCGGAAGGATCTGGACGGTCACATTGTCCGCGCGAATGAACTTGGCGATCTCTTCGTACTGCTCAAGCATCACGTCCCTGCTGCCGACCACCCTCCTCAGCGAAGCCTCGTCCAGAATGACCCACAGCTCCAGCGGACTGCTCCTACGAGTCAGCAAGTCCTTGCGCTGCATCCGGATCTGAGTGTGGCGCTCCACAAACTCGGTTGTTGTCTCTTCGACGAACTTCGCAGCCAGGAACAGCTCACGCGCGTAACGCTCCGTCTGGAGCAGCCCGTACACCACGTTCGGCTGCCAGGCACGGACACTACGCGCGCCGCTCTCCAGCCCGATGAACATGCTCATACCGGACGGCATAACGCTGCGATAGACGGACCACCAGCCCCGGTTGAGCGAGTCGCGGTGGATCTCCACCAGGAAGTCCACGTCCTCCTGGTCCTCAACCCCATAACGGTCCAGCAGGTCCTTCAAGTCCTGAACCTTCGGCAGACCGGTCAGCCCGTTCTCCGTGCGGTGCAGCTTGGACGGGGAGAACGTCAACCCGTCGACCGCCTGAGCAAGGGTGAAACCGGCCTTGTCCCGCAACTGCTTCAGTTCCCAGCCGAGTTGCATGCGCCGAACCGTTGGTCCTGTGGGTGCTGCCACGAGTGTGCCTCCGTGGGGAGAGAGACTGCCGCGCCAAAGTGCTTGCCGCGAGTCTGGCAGTTCCTGTCCCTCACGTGGAGTGCGTAGCGCGCTCGATCACATATACCAATTCGCGCGAGATTCCCGCGCCAGCTTGCTCAGCAGGCACAACGCGTCCCAATCTGGCTGAGCGACCACCCCATCACCGTCGGTAGCGATCGCTGAAGTTACCGCTTCTGGGTGATCCGCGCCCAAAACCCAGAAAAGCCGCTGGAGTTCCCCATGCCCCTCCACCACCCGGCCGACCCCGCCCGCTCCAACCGCCCCCCGTTCATACTGAGCGCGCTGGAGGCGCACGGCGCTCTCCCCTCCCCCACCGGGCGGCCCGCGTACACGCAGACGCTGCCCTGCGCGCCCGAGTCGGCCCGCCGGGCGCGGCTGCTGGTGAGTGCCGCCTGTACGGCGTGGGAACTGGCCGGACTTGTGGACAGCGCGACGCTGATCGTGTCGGAGTTGCTGGCCAACTCCGTTGAGCACAGCGGTAGTCGGCTGGTACGGGTGGTCGTGTCACACCCCGAGCACGGCCGCGTACGGGTAGCCGTGGCGGACAACTCCCGCACACAGCCCACCCCACGCACCGCGCCCGACAACGCCGAGGACGGACGTGGCCTCGCCGTCGTCCAGGCCCTCGCGGACCGGTGGGGTACGGACGTCAGACGCTGGGGGAAGCTGGTGTGGGCCGAGTGCGCCACGGCCGAGCGCGCCACGAAGGACAAGGTCCGCGAGCCGTGAACCACCCGCCGCCCGGCCCACCATCCCCGCCCCTGACCCGGCTCACTCCCCGGCAACAGATGGCCATCGACTGCGCCCGCTGCACCCGCCGTCTCGGTATGGACGGTCGCGTACTGGGCGAAGTGCACCACCTCGGCCGGCTCTTCAGGCTCTGGGGCTGCGTGCCCGACTGCACAGGGCCTCTGCGGGCGAACGGTACGACATGATCAGCCGACGCCCACACCCACGCCGACGCCCGCACGCACACCCCCGCCCGCACCCACGCCCCCGCCCACCCCACCGCAGCCTCCCCAACCGCCGCAGACTCCTGCTGGAGGCCGTGCTGACCAGCCTGACGACCGCCGTCCTCCTCATATCCCTGGCCTACGGCGTCACCGGCCGCAACGGCCCCGGCCGGTGACCGCACACGGCTCAGACACTGGACGACGCGGACGCCCGGCACCCGGCACAGACGTCCAAACGCCACCGGCGGCCCGCACCCGCGCCCGCACCCACCCTCAGCCCAGCGCCACCTTCACCGCGTCCGCCAGTCGCCCCGCCACCGCGCGGGCCTGGTCGATGTCGGCCGCCTCGACCATGACCCGTACCAGCGGTTCCGTGCCCGAGGGGCGCAGCAGGACGCGGCCCGTCGTGCCGAGGTCGCGTTCCGCCTCGGTGACCGCCGTCGCCAGCTCCGCCGAGGTCTTGACCCGCGACTTGTCGACGTCGGGGACGTTGACGAGGACCTGAGGCAGCCGGTCCATGACGCCGGCCAGGTCGGCCAGCGTACGGCCGGTCGCGGCGACGCGGGCCGCGAGCATCAGGCCCGTCAGCGTGCCGTCGCCGGTGGTGGCGTGGTCGAGGACGATGACATGGCCCGACTGCTCGCCGCCGAGGGCGTAGCCGTGCTCCTTCATGGATTCGAGGACGTACCGGTCGCCCACCGCGGTCTCCACCAGGTGGATGCCCTCGCGCTCCATCGCCATCTTGAAGCCGAGGTTGGACATGACCGTCCCCACGACCGCGTCGCCGCGCAGCGTGCCCGCCTCGCGCATCGCCAGCGCGAGCACCGCGAGGATCTGGTCGCCGTCGACCTCCGCACCCGTACCGTCCACGGCCAGGCAGCGGTCCGCGTCGCCGTCGTGGGCGATGCCGAAGTCCGCGCCGTGCTCGACGACCGCGGCCTTGAGCAGCCCGAGGTGGGTGGAGCCGCAGCCGTCGTTGATGTTCAGCCCGTCCGGCTCGGCGCCGATCGTGATGACCTCGGCGCCCGCGCGCGCGAACGCCTCCGGGGAGACCCGGGCCGCCGCGCCGTGCGCCTCGTCGAGGACGACCTTGAGGCCGTCGAGCCGGTTCGGCAGTACGGCGATCAGATGCGCCACGTACTGGTCGAAGCCCTCGTCGTACGTACGGACCCGCCCGACGCCCCCGCCGGTCGGCCGCGCCCACGGCTCGCCGGTGCGGTGCTCCTCGTAGATCTTCTCGATCCGGTCCTCAAGATCGTCGGCGAGCTTGTGGCCGCCGCGCGCGAAGAACTTGATGCCGTTGTCGGGCATGGCGTTGTGGCTCGCGGAGAGCATCACGCCGAGGTCGGCGCCCAGCACACCGGTGAGATACGCCACCGCGGGGGTGGGCAGCACACCGACGCGCAGGACGTCCACGCCCGCGCTCGCGAGGCCGGCCACGACCGCCGCCTCCAGGAACTCGCCGGACGCGCGCGGATCGCGCCCGACCACCGCCGTGGGCCGATGCCCCTCGAACGTCCCCACTTCGCCGAGCACATGCGCCGCCGCCACCGACAGCCCGAGCGCCAGCTCAGCCGTCAGATCGGCGTTGGCGACACCGCGCACGCCGTCCGTGCCGAAGAGTCGTCCCACAGCTCTCCCTCCGAGAAACGCGTGGACCGCTACCCGCCCACGCGCGAAACTCCGAAAATGCTCCGAAAATGCAAACCCATGCGAACTTATGCCAGCACTCGCCAACACGCGTCGGTACAGGAGACGCGCTCGCCAAACTGACCGAGCGTCCGATGACTCAGTGTCCGATGAGACTGTGATCCTGTTATACGCCCGGATAAGCAGGAAAACGAATGCCCCGGCAGCACGGAGTGCCGCCGGGGCGTTCGAATGCCGTAAGGCCGGGCCCGAAACAGTCGTGACGTGCGAGTCTCGCGGACGCGCGGGCGACGTTCGGACCCGTGAGCGATTAACGCTTGCTGTACTGCGGCGCCTTGCGGGCCTTCTTGAGACCGGCCTTCTTGCGCTCGACCGCACGGTCGTCGCGGCTCAGGAAGCCGGCCTTCTTCAGCGTGGCGCGGTTGTTGTCCACGTCCGCCTCGTTCAGCGAGCGGGCCACACCGAGACGCAGCGCGCCGGCCTGGCCGGAGACGCCGCCACCCGAGATACGGGCGATGACGTCGTAGCGGTTGTCCAGCTCAAGCACCTTGAAGGGCTCGTTGACAGCCTGCTGGTGCACCTTGTTGGGGAAGTAGTCCTCAAGGGTGCGACCGTTGATCTTCCACTTGCCACTGCCCGGGACGATCCGGACACGGGCGATGGCGTTCTTGCGGCGGCCCAGGCCGGCGGCCGGCTGCGGGTCGCCGAAGCGGCCCGCCAGCGACTCGGAGGTGTACTCGCCCTCCAGGGGCACCTCCGACTCGAAGGTCGTCACGGCGTCGAAGGTCTCCTCGACCTCAGCGCCTTCGACGGGGGTCTCAACAGTGGTCTCGGCCACGATGCTCCTCAGATTTCTTTTCGTCTTAGGGGGTGGCCGGAATTACTGCGCGACCTGGGTGATCTCGAACGGCACCGGCTGCTGGGCAGCGTGCGGGTGCTGGTCGCCCGAGTAGACCTTCAGCTTCGAAAGCATCTGACGGCCCAGGGTGTTCTTGGGGATCATGCCCTTGATGGCCTTTTCGACGGCCTTCTCGGGGTTCTTGGCGAGCAGCTCGTCGTAACGGACGGAGCGCAGACCACCCGGGTAACCGGAGTGGCGGTACGCCATCTTCTGGGTCTTCTTGTTGCCGGACAGGTGCACCTTGTCCGCGTTGACGATGATGACGAAGTCACCGGTGTCGACGTGGGGGGCGTAGATCGCCTTGTGCTTACCGCGCAGAAGGTTGGCGGCGGTGGTCGCCAGACGGCCCAGGACGATGTCCTGCGCGTCGATGATGTGCCACTGGCGCGTCACATCGCCGGGCTTGGGGCTGTACGTACGCACGGTCGTATGCCTTCGCTTCTTCAGTGAGTGGAGTCCTGACAAGGCCACCCGGACGATCACGACAGCCCTGGTGGTACGCCGGGGACGCAACCCGTGTACCTACCGCTGTCCATCGGCCCGGTGGACCGGCGTAAGGGCCCCTCGCGTGAGAACGACCAAGCCAATACGCATAACGAACCAGAAGAATACCGTCGTGCCCCCGTACGGGTCAAAACGAGGTCCCGGGGCGGCCGCAGGGTCAGTCCCGGGACCGGCCGCGGGGTCACTCCCGGGACCGGCCGCAGGTCACTCCCGGCGCCGGCCGCGGGGTCAGCCCCGGGGCCGGCCACAAGCACCAGGTCCCCCCTACCGCGCCCGCTCCACCCGCCGCTCGTCCCACACCGGCTCCGCCGTCTCCCGTACGACCCCGTCCGACCCGAAGACCAGATAGCGATCGAACGTACGAGCGAACCACCGGTCGTGCGTCACCGCCAGCACCGTCCCCTCGTACGCCTCCAGACCCTCCTGGAGCGCCTCCGCCGACTCCAGGTCCAGGTTGTCCGTCGGCTCGTCCAGCAGCAGCGCCGTCGTCCCGCGCAGCTCCAGCAGCAGGATCTGGAAGCGCGCCTGCTGCCCGCCAGAGAGCCGCTCGAACGGCTGGTCGCCCTGGCGCTCCATCTCGTACCGCCGCAGCACGCTCATCGCGCCGCCCCGGTCCTTCGCGTGCTCCGTCCACAGGATGTCGACCAGCGTGCGCCCCAGCAGCTCCGGATGGGCGTGCGTCTGCGCGAAGTGGCCGGGCACCACCCGCGCGCCCAGCTTCCACGTCCCCGTGTGCCGTACGTCCTCGCCCGCCAGCAGCCGCAGGAAGTGCGACTTGCCGGAGCCGTTCGAGCCGAGGACCGCCACCCGCTCGCCGTAGAAGATCTCCAGCGAGAAGGGCTTCATCAGCCCGGTCAGCTCCAGGTTCTCGCAGGTCACGGCCCGTACGCCGGTACGGCCGCCACGCAGCCGCATGGTGATCTCCTGCTCGCGCGGCGGCTCCGGCGGCGGGCCGGCCTCCTCGAACTTCCGCAGCCGCGTCTGCGCCGCCGAGTAGCGGGACGCCATCTCGTGGCTGACCGAGGCGGCCTGCCGCAGATTGACCACCAGCCGCTTGAGCTGCGCGTGCTTCTCCTCCCAGCGCCGCTTCAGCTCCTCGAAGCGGGCGAACCGCTCGCGCCGCGCCTCGTGGTACGTGTCGAACCCGGCGCCGTGGACCCACACGTCCGAGCCCGCCGGCCCCGGCTCCACGCTGACGATCTTCTCGGCGGCCCGCGCCAGCAGCTCCCGGTCGTGGGAGATGAAGAGCACGGTCTTACGGGTCTCCCGCAGCCGCTCCTCCAGCCAGCGCTTGCCCGGGACGTCCAGATAGTTGTCCGGCTCGTCCAGCAGCAGCACCTCGTCCGGACCGCGCAGCAGCGCCTCCAGCACCAGCCGCTTCTGCTCGCCGCCGCTCAGCGTGCGCAGCGCGCGGAACTGCGCCTTGTCGTACGGGACCCCCAGCGCGGCCATGGTGCAGATGTCCCAGACCGTCTCGGCCTCGTACCCGCGCGCCTCCGCCCAGTCGCTCAGCGCCTGCGCGTAGGCCATCTGCGCGGCCTCGTCATCGACCGTCATGATCGCGTGCTCGGCCTCATCGACGGCCGCGGCGGCCTCCCGGATCCGCGGCTGGGCGACGGAGACCAGCAGGTCACGCACCGTGCGCTCGTCCCGTACGGACCCCACGAACTGCGACATCACACCGAGCCCGCCGCTGACGTTCACCGTCCCGCCGTGCGGTTGCAGCTCGCCCGCGATCAGGCGCAGCAGTGTGGTCTTGCCCGCGCCATTGGCTCCGACGAGCGCGACGACGCCGCCCTCCGCGACGCGGAAGGACGCGTCGCCGAGAAGCACCCGTCCGTCGGGGAGGTAATACTCCAAATGCGCGGCCTCTAGATGTCCCATGCCCCGCATTGTCCGTGCATTCGTCGCAACGGCCCAATCACTTTCCGGTTTCCGGTTCCGCTCACGGGGCGACCGCACGCGCGCCCGGGCTTAAACTCGCGGGCATGAGCTTTGGGCAAGGGGGGGCCTCCTGGGGTGACTCCGGTTCACCGGGACAGAACCCGCATGGATCACAGGACCCGTACGCATCGCAGGACCCACACGGCACACCGGCGCCCTACGGAGCACCGGACCCGTACGCGCAGGACTCTTACGCATCGGACTCCTATGCGCGGAAACCGTATGCGCAGGATCCGTTCGCTCAAGATCCATTCGCGCAGGACCCATTCACACAAGGCCGTCAGGAACGGCGCGAACAGCACGACACATATCCGGCACGGGAGCCTTATGCGGCACAAGAACCGTACGCCCGGGACCCGTTCGGACCGTCCAACCGGTTCGGTTCGGTGAACCGGCACGACGAGGAGGACCCGTACGGCAAGAGCACCCCGGACTGGGGCGCCCTCGCCGACGCCTCCGCCGCGCGCAGCCGGCGCAGGCGCTGGCTGCTCGCCGGCAGCGGCGTTCTCGCGACCGGCGCGATAGCCGCGCTCGTCGCGACGAGCGTGGTGTCCGTGGGCAACCAGGACGCCAACGCCGCCTCGGGCCGCGGGGCGAACAATCTGCCCCCGGTCGCCGAACTCCCCTCGGAGACGGCCGAGCCGGAGCCGAACTTCTCCTCGGTCGCGCCGCCACCGCCGCCGAATCCGAAGGACTACGTCTCCAGCGCCGACAAGGACAAGGCACCACTCACCGTCGAGTCCCTTTTCCCCGGCGCCAAGTTGACGGCCGTGGACCGCGTCTACCAGAAGGGCGCCACCACGACAACAACCAACTGCGCCGCCGCCGCACAGGGCGCGCTCGGCTCGATCCTCGCCTCCAACAGCTGCGACCAGGTCATCCGCGCCACGTACCGCAAGGACGGGGTCGCCGTGACCGTGGGGGTGGCCGTCTTCGCGAAGGAGGCGCAGGCCCTCAAGGCCAAGGACCAGGCCGAGGGCGGGATCGCCTCACTCTCCGGAGCGGGCGTCACCACCTTCTGCCGGGCCCCTTCGGTCTGCCGCAAGACGACCAACTCCTACGGCAGGTACGTGTACTTCACGGTCGGCGGCTTCATCAGCGGCCAGAACGTGACGAACGCGGACAAGGATGTCTTCACCGCCGGTGACGATGTCGCGGAGTTCACGTTCCAGCAGATCCTGGCCCGTGGACAGGCGCAGGCGTCGGCAGCGGCCACCAGGCCCGTAGACCCGTAACAACCAGCCACCAACTAACCCACACCGGCCGCCGAGCCGGCTCAGCAGCAACCGTCCACCGGAATCCCGCCCAGCGTCCGCTTGTTGCGTGCCTGAAGATTGCGCGCACCGAGCAACTCGTCCGCCGGATAACCCACTTCCTCCAGCGTCAGCCCGTGCGGCCGTACGACATGCACCGCCGAGTCCCGTACGCCCGCCGCGAGCACCTTCGCCGGCCACTCCACGGGCCGGTGCCCGTCCCCCACGAACAGCAGCGCACCGACCAGTGAGCGCACCATGTTGTGGCAGAAGGCATCGGCCCGAACCGTGGCGGTCACGACCCCGTCCGCCCCGCGCTCCCACTCCAGCCGCTGGAGCGTACGGATCGTCGTCGCCCCCTCGCGCCGCTTGCAGTACGCCGCGAAATCATGCTCGCCGAGCAGCCCGGCCGACGCCGCGTTCATGGCGTCCACGTCCAACTCCCAGTCGTGCCACAGCACATGGCTCCGGAGCAGCGGGTCGACCCCGCCCGGGTGATCGGTCACCCGGTACGCGTAACGCCGCCAGATCGCCGAGAAACGGGCGTTGAAGCCCGCCGGGGCCTCGGCCACGCTCCACACCCGTACGTCGTGCGGGAGGCGCCCAGCGAGCCGCCGCAGCAGCCTCTCGGCGTGCTCGGCCCAGACCTCCGCCGGCAGATCCACATGCGCGACCTGGCCGCGCGCGTGCACACCCGCGTCGGTACGCCCGGCGACGGTCAGCTCGTACGTACGCGACGAGCGCGTCACCGTACGCAGCGCGTCCTCGATCTCGCCCTGTACGGTCCGCCGGGTCTTCTGCTTGGCCCAGCCGGAGAACTCCTTGCCGTCGTACGACAGATCCAGCCGCACCCGCACCTGCCCGGCCGGGGGCCCCTCGGCCTCCACAGCGCTTTCCACGTCCCCACTCACCCGCGGTCACTCCCCTCAAGCTCAAGCTTCAAAGACAAACGGGCCCGCCCCCGTGAGGGAGCGGACCCGTCCGTCAGTCGCGTGAACGCGCTCAGGCGTCCTTGGACTCGGCCTCGGCCTCGACGGCGGCAGGCTTGGCGTCCTCGACGGTCTCGGCCGGAGCCTCGTCCTTCTTGAGGGCGTCTTCCTTGACCGCGCGCTTGGTCGCGGCCTCGGCCTCACCGGTGGCCTCCTGCGCCACGGTCAGCGCCTCGACCAGCTCGATGACCGCCATCGGGGCGTTGTCGCCACGACGGTTGCCGATCTTGGTGATACGGGTGTAACCACCGGGGCGGTTCTCGTAGCGGGGGGCGATCTCGGTGAAGAGCGTGTGGACGACGCTCTTGTCCGTGATCGACTCCAGCACCAGGCGACGGTTGTGGATGTCGCCCTTCTTCGCCTTGGTGATGAACCGCTCGGCGATGGGCCGCACACGGCGGGCCTTCGCCTCGGTGGTGGTGATGCGGCCGTGCTCGAAGAGCGACTTCGCGAGGTTCGCGAGAAGCAGCTTCTCGTGCGCAGCGCTGCCGCCCAGACGGGCGCCCTTGGCGGGCTTCGGCATGGTGTTACTCCTTCATATCTGCACCGGCCGTGTCAGGTACCGATGTCAGTTCCCGGACGGGCGATTACCCGCCGGAACCCAAAGCTCTCGCTCCGGAAGTTTTCATCTCAAGCCCGTCCGGCGATTGAGGACAGAACCCCAACCGCCGGCCGGAGGCGTATCAGTACTGCTCGGTCTCGACAAAACCGGCGTCCGCGTCATCATCGGCGCCGAACGCGTCAGCCGCGGCGGTCGGGTCGAATCCGGGCGGGCTGTCCTTGAGCGCCAGGCCCATGCCGGCCAGCTTCGCCTTGACCTCGTCGATCGACTTCGCACCGAAGTTACGGATGTCGAGCAGGTCGGCCTCGGAACGCGCCACCAGCTCACCCACGGAGTGGATGCCCTCGCGCTTGAGGCAGTTGTACGACCGAACGGTCAGCTCCAGCTCCTCGATCGGCAGCGCCAGATCGGCGGCGAGCGCGGCGTCCGTGGGCGACGGGCCCATGTCGATGCCCTCGGCGTCGATGTTCAGCTCGCGCGCGAGACCGAACAGCTCGACCAGCGTCTTACCGGCGGACGCCATGGCGTCGCGCGGCCGCATGGCCTGCTTGGTCTCGACGTCGACGATCAGCTTGTCGAAGTCGGTGCGCTGCTCGACACGGGTCGCCTCGACCTTGTACGTGACCTTGAGCACCGGCGAGTAGATGGAGTCGACGGGGATCCGGCCGATCTCCTGGCCCACCTGCTTGTTCTGGACGGCGGAGACATAGCCGCGACCGCGCTCGACGGTCAGCTCCATCTCCAGCTTGCCCTTGCCGTTCAGCGTCGCGAGGACGAGGTCCGGGTTGTGGACCTCGACACCGGCCGGGGGCGCGATGTCGGCGGCGGTGACCAGGCCGGGGCCCTGCTTGCGCAGGTACATCACGACGGGCTCGTCGTGCTCCGAGGAGACGACCAGCTGCTTGATGTTGAGGATGAGGTCGGTCACGTCCTCCTTGACGCCCGGCACGGTGGTGAACTCGTGCAGGACTCCGTCGATCCGGATGCTGGTGACAGCGGCACCGGGGATCGAGGAGAGGAGCGTACGGCGGAGGGAGTTGCCGAGGGTGTAGCCGAAGCCCGGCTCCAGCGGCTCGATGACGAACCGCGAGCGGTATTCGTCAACGACTTCTTCGGTCAGCGAAGGGCGCTGAGCGATCAGCATGGCGAGATCCTTCTGTCATGGGCACCCACTATTTGATGCCCTATGTGCAAGGGTACGGGCGGCACAGCCCGAATGAGCCGTACCGCCCGCACCCCAAAAACAACAACGTGTCGCCGGACCTGAAGGCCCGGACCCCGAAGGGTCAGACGCGACGACGCTTCGGCGGGCGGCAGCCGTGCTGCATCATGTGGGGAATAATCCCCACACCCCAAGCCGAAACGCCCGGCGTAGCTGGCCCCGAAGGGTCAGACGCGACGACGCTTCGGCGGGCGGCAGCCATTGTGCGGGGTGGGGGTGACGTCCTGGATCGAGCCCACCTCCAGGCCGGTGGCCTGGAGCGAACGGATCGCGGTCTCACGGCCGGAGCCGGGACCCTTGACGAAGACGTCGACCTTGCGCATGCCGTGCTCCTGCGCGCGGCGGGCGGCCGACTCGGCGGCCATCTGCGCGGCGAAGGGGGTGGACTTGCGCGAGCCCTTGAAGCCGACGTGGCCGGCGGAGGCCCAGGAGATCACGTTGCCCGAGGGGTCCGTGATCGAGACGATGGTGTTGTTGAACGTGCTCTTGATGTGGGCGTGCCCGTGAGCGACGTTCTTCTTTTCCTTGCGGCGCACCTTCTTGGCAGCGCCCTGACGACCCTTGGGGGGCATCTATTACTCCTACAGGGAGGTGGTCGGTCCTACAGCGCAAGACCGCTGATGAGCGTCCGGCTGAGGACTACTTCTTGCCCGGCTTCTTCTTACCGGCGATGGCGCGACGCGGGCCCTTGCGGGTACGGGCGTTCGTGCTGGTGCGCTGGCCGTGCACCGGGAGGCCGCGGCGGTGACGCAGACCCTGGTAGCAGCCGATCTCGACCTTGCGGCGGATGTCGGCCGCGATCTCGCGACGGAGGTCACCCTCGGTCTTGAGGTTGGCGTCGACGTACTCGCGGATCTTGACGAGGTCTTCCTCGGCAAGGTCGCGGACGCGGACGTTCGCGTCGACACCAACGGCGGCGAGGGTCTCCTTGGACCGGGTGCGCCCGATACCGAAGACGTAGGTGAGGGCGACCTCGACGCGCTTGTCGCGCGGGAGGTCAACGCCTGCGAGGCGTGCCATTCATGGCTCCTGTTGATTCGGAGGTCTTCCGCAGTGTCCCTCCCGGCCGGTCGGCGGCCGGGTCTCCGGCCTCCGCCGGAGGTGTCGGCCGCTGCCCTGTCGTAACCGACGGGGACGGGACCGGACACTGCGTAATTACGGTGTTGCTCGCGTCACGCGAAGTACTGCGAGAGGCAGGCGGTCGTACGTCAGCCCTGGCGCTGCTTGTGGCGCAGGTTGTCGCAGATGACCATGACCCGGCCGTGACGGCGGATCACCTTGCACTTGTCGCAGATCTTCTTGACGCTCGGCTTGACCTTCATGGGATTGAGGTTCTCCGGGTCAGTGCGGACACCCGTCTGAGGGGCGCCAGCAAGATCTACTTGTATCGGTAGACGATCCGGCCACGCGTCAGGTCGTAGGGAGACAGCTCCACCACTACCCGGTCATCGGGGAGGATTCGGATGTAGTGCATCCGCATCTTGCCGCTGATGTGCGCGAGGACCTTGTGACCGTTCTGCAGCTCCACCTTGAACATGGCGTTCGGGAGGGACTCGATCACGGTGCCCTCGATCTCGATGGCACCTTGCTTCTTGGCCACGCTTCGCCCTTCGAATCGGCTACCTTGATCGATTCTGGCAGCCGCATGAGGACACACGGGTACACCAGAGCCGACGCGTCAGTCTACGGGAGTGCCCTCGAAAAGACGAATCCGTTGAGTTTGCCCAGACCGCATGATTCTCAATCCCGCAACGCCCCGCTCGCGGGATCGCCGCCTACCCCAGCGGATCAGGCGCCGCCGTCACGCCCAGCTCCGCCAGCTTCGCCTTGCCGCCGTCCACCGCCGTCAACACCAGCGGGCCGTCCTCCGTCAGCGCCACCGAGTGCTCCCAGTGCGAGGACCAGGTGCCGTCCGTCGTGATGACGGTCCACTCGTCCTCCAGCACCTCGGTGTGCGGCGTGCCCAGCGAGACCATCGGCTCGATGGCCAGGCAGAAGCCCGGGATCAGCTTCGGGCCCTTGCCGCGCTTGCGGGTGACGTAGTTCAGCAGGTGGGGGTCCATGTGCATCTCCGTGCCGATGCCGTGGCCGCCGTACTCCTCGATGATCCCGTACTTGCCGCCGCCGGGCCGCGGCTGGCGGCGGATGTACGTCTCGATCGCGCGCGAGACGTCGACCAGCCGGTTGCCGACGCGCATCGCGGCGATGCCGGCCCACATCGACTCCTCGGTGACCCGGGACAGCTCGACCAGCTCCGGGGCGTGACCGGTGCCGACGAACGCCGTGAAGGCCGCGTCACCGTGCCAGCCGTCGACGATCGCGCCGGCGTCGATGGAGATGAGGTCGCCGTCCTTGAGGACGGTCCTGTCGTCGGGGATGCCGTGGACGACGACCTCGTTGACCGAGGTGCAGATCGTCGCGGGGAAGCCGCCGTACCCGAGGAAGTTCGGCTTGGCGCCGTGCTCGGCCAGCACCTTCCGCGCGACCTGGTCGAGATCGTTCGTGGTGGCGCCCGGCACCGCCGCGGCGCTCGTCGCCGCGTGGACGGCGGCGACCACCAGTCCCGCCTCGCGCATCTTCGCGATCTGGTCGGGAGTCTTGATCTCCACCATGGCTATGCCTTCGCCTTCCAAGAACGTTTCAGCAAATCAGCAGATCATCACTTAATGAATACCGTGTTCAACAGTAAGGCCGCAGCGCCCCGAAGGACACCACGGCCTCACCAAAAGCACGCGTCGTACGTACGGGACCTCAGGCCGCGGCCGGCCCCCGCCCCAGCGCCTCCATCGCACGCTCGGTCACCTCGGTGACCTTGCCGAGCGCGGAGATCGTCACTACGAGGCCCTGGGCCCGGTAGTGGTCGATGATCGGCTCGGTCTGCGTGTGGTAGACCTCCAGGCGCGTCCGTACCGTCGCCTCGGAGTCGTCGTCCCGCTGGTACAGCTCGCCGCCGCAGACGTCACAGACGTCCTCCGTCTTGGGCGGGCTGTACGTCACGTGGAAGACATGCGCGCTGTCGTTCCGGCAGATGCGCCGGCCGGCGATCCGCTTCACGACCTCGCCCTCGGGAACCTCCAGGTCAAGCACCGCGTCCAGCTTCACACCGTCCGCCGTGAGCGCCTCGTCCAGGGAGACCGCCTGCGACACATTGCGCGGGAAGCCGTCCAGCAGGAATCCGTTCTCGGCGTCCGGCTGGGCCATGCGGTCCTGCGCCATCGCGATGGTCACCTCGTCCGGCACCAGGTTCCCGGCGTCCATGTACGCCTTCGCCTGTTTGCCGAGGTCCGTGCCCTGGCTGATGTTGGCACGGAAGAGGTCGCCCGTGGAGATGTGCGGGATCGACAGGTTCTTGGCAAGGTACGCGGCCTGCGTTCCCTTGCCGGCACCGGGCGGCCCGACGAGGACGATTCGCATCAGCGGAGGAACCCTTCGTAATTGCGCTGCTGAAGCTGGCTCTCGATCTGCTTCACGGTCTCCAGACCCACACCCACGATGATCAGGATGCTTGTCCCGCCGAACGGGAAGTTCTGGTTAGCACCACCGAAGCCCGCCAACGCCATCGTCGGAACGAGAGCGATCAGACCCAGGTACAGCGAGCCCGGCCAAGTGATCCGGTTGAGCACGTAGCTCAGATACTCGGCCGTGGGACGACCTGCCCGGATACCCGGGATGAAGCCACCATACTTCTTCATGTTGTCAGCGACTTCTTCGGGGTTGAACGAGATCGCCACGTAGAAGAAGGCGAAGAAAACGATCAACAAGAAGTACGTGGCGATGTAGTAGGGGTGGTCGCCCTTGACGAAGTGCGCCTCGATCCAGGTCTTCCAGCCCGACTGGCCACTGGAGAACTGGGCGATCAGCGCCGGGATGTAGAGCAGCGACGACGCGAAGATGACGGGGATCACACCCGCCTGGTTCACCTTGAGCGGGATGTACGTCGACGTGCCGCCGTAGGAGCGGCGGCCGATCATGCGCTTCGCGTACTGGACGGGGATACGGCGCTGTGCCTGCTCGACGAAGACGACGAGGCCGACCATCACGAAGCCGATCAGGATGACCGTGCCGAACTCGATCCAGCCGTGGGCGAGCGTGCCGCTCTCCTTGATGGCCCAGAGCGCGCCGGGGAAACCGGCGGCGATGGAGATGAACATCAGGATGGACATGCCGTTGCCGATGCCGCGGTCGGTGACGAGTTCACCGAGCCACATGACACAGGCGGTACCGGCGGTCATGGTGATGACCATGGTGACGGTGACGAAGATCGACTTGTCCGGAACGATCTCCGAGGCGACTGGGCAGCCGCTGAAGAGAGCGCCGCTGCGGGCGGTGGCGACAAGACCGGTGCCCTGGAGAACGGCCAGGGCGACCGTCAGATAACGGGTGTACTGCGTGATCTTCGCCGTGCCGGACTGGCCCTCTTTCTTGAGGGCCTCCAGCCGGGGGATGACCACGGTCAGCAGCTGGAGGATGATGCTCGCGGTGATGTACGGCATGATGCCCAGGGCGAAGATGGTGATCTGGAGCAACGCCCCGCCGCTGAACATGTTCACGAGCCCGAACAGGCTGTTGTTGCCCTTCTGAGCCGCGTCGACACAGATCTGGACATTCGCGTAGCTGACCCCGGGCACGGGCACATGCGCCCCGAGCCGGTACAGCACGATGATGGCCAGCGTGAAGAGCAGCTTCTTGCGCAGGTCGGGCGTCTTGAACGCCCGGGCGAACGCGGTGAGCACGGTGCCTCCTGCGACCCCCGCGCTACTGCGTCAGAGGTGACGGTATTGAGGATCGACGGATACGGAACAAGCAGTTCCGGGAAGGGTCCCCGGGGCCGGGGGCGAACTCCCGGCTTCAATACAGCAAGAACGCACGCCACCTTACCGGCGACTGTGCCCCCCTTGGAACGACCAACCGGGGATGCCCCTTTTGAGAGGCATCCCCGGTCGGATGTTCAGGCCATCGAGTTGTCTCAGACAAGCTCGGTGACGGTGCCGCCGGCAGCGGCGATCTTCTCCTTGGCGGACCCGGAGACGGCGTCAACCGAAACCTGGAGCGCCACCGAGATCTCGCCCTGGCCCAGGACCTTGACGAGGCTGTTCTTGCGTACCGCACCCTTGGTGACCAGGTCGGCCACCGTGACCTCGCCGCCCTCGGGGTAGAGAGCGGAGAGCTTGTCCAGGTTCACGACCTGGTACTCGGTGCGGAAGGGGTTCTTGAAGCCCTTCAGCTTCGGCAGACGCATGTGGAGGGGCATCTGCCCACCCTCGAAGCGTGCCGGAACCTGGTAGCGGGCCTTCGTACCCTTGGTACCACGACCTGCGGTCTTACCCTTGGACGCCTCACCACGACCCACACGGGTCTTGGCGGTCTTGGCGCCCGGGGCAGGACGGAGGTCATGCGCCTTCAGCGGGCTGTTCTCCGCCATGTCAGTCAACCTCCTCAACCGTGACGAGGTGCCGCACGGTGTTGGCCATGCCGCGGAACTCGGGACGGTCTTCCTTGACAACCACGTCGTTCAGGCGCTTCAGCCCGAGCGAACGGAGGGTGTCGCGGTGGTTCTGCTTGCTGCCGATGTACGACTTCGTCTGCGTGATCTTGAGACGGGCCATTACGCACCCGCTCCCGCACGCGCACGGAGCAGAGCCGCGGGGGCGACGTCCTCAAGGGGCAGACCGCGGCGGGCCGCGATCTCCTCGGGACGCTGCAGGCCCTTGAGGGCCGCCACGGTCGCGTGCACGATGTTGATCGCGTTGTCCGAGCCGAGCGACTTCGACAGGATGTCGTGCACGCCCGCGCACTCCAGCACGGCACGCACCGGGCCACCGGCGATAACGCCGGTACCGGGGGAAGCCGGCTTGAGCAGAACGACGCCGGCCGCCTTCTCGCCCTGGATCGGGTGAGGAATCGTGCCCTGGATACGGGGGACCTTGAAGAAGTTCTTCTTGGCCTCCTCAACACCCTTGGCGATGGCGGCCGGAACCTCCTTCGCCTTCCCGTAACCGACGCCGACGGTGCCGTCACCATCGCCCACCACGACCAGCGCGGTGAAGCTGAAGCGACGACCACCCTTCACAACCTTGGCGACACGGTTGATCGCGACAACGCGCTCAACGTAAGCGGTCTTCTCGGCGGCAGCGCCACCGTCGCGACCCTTCCGGTCCCGCCGCTCGCCGCCACCGGCACCGCTTCCGCGGCGCTGGGGTCCAGCCATTGGATTTACCTCTCTCTGTTACGTCCGTTAGTCCCGGAACCGGGGCTTAGAACTTCAGCCCGGCTTCGCGGGCGGCGTCAGCCAGAGCGGCAATGCGCCCGGCGTACCTGTTGCCACCACGGTCGAACACGACGGCCTCGACACCGGCGGCCTTGGCGCGCTCGGCGACCAGGGCCCCGACCTTCTGGGCCTGGGCGCTCTTGTCGCCCTCGCCACCGCGGATCGAGGTGTCCAGCGTCGACGCCGAAGCGAGCGTGTGGCCCGCGATGTCGTCGATGACCTGCGCGACGATGTTGCGGTTGGAGCGCGTCACCACGAGGCGAGGACGCTCCGGCGTACCGGAGACGTGCTTACGGACGCGGATGTGACGACGCTTGATGGCAGCGCGCTTGTACGCGTCACCCTTGGCGATCTTTACACCGTATGCCATGGCTTACTTACCCGCCTTTCCGACCTTGCGGCGGATGACCTCGCCCGCGTACTTGACGCCCTTGGCCTTGTACGGGTCGGGCTTCCGCAGCTTGCGGATCTTAGCGGCGACCTCGCCGACCTTCTGCTTGTCGATGCCCTCGACCGTGAACTTCGTGGGCGTCTCGACCTTGAAGGTGATGCCTTCGGGGGCCTCGATGGTGATCGGGTGGCTGTAGCCCAGGGCGAACTCCAGGTTGGAGCCCTTCGCCTGGACGCGGTAACCGACACCACTGATTTCGAGCGCCTTGATGTATCCCGTGGTCACGCCGGTGATCATGTTCGCCACCAGCGTGCGGGACAGGCCGTGGAGGGCCTTGTTCTGACGCTCGTCGTTGGGGCGCAGCACCGAGAGGGTGCCGTCCTCGCCCTTGGTGACCTCGATCGGCGCGGCGACGGTGTGCGAGAGGGAACCCTTGGGGCCCTTCACCGCGACCGTGCGGCCATCGATGGTGACGTCCACACCGGCGGGAACCTGGATGGGGAGCTTGCCGATTCGCGACATGAGCTTTTCCTCCGTTCCCGACTACCAGACGTAGGCGAGGACTTCCCCACCTACGCCCTTCTTGCTGGCCTGCTGGCCGGTCAGGAGACCGTGGGACGTGGAGATGATCGCCACGCCCAGGCCGCCCAGAACCTTCGGCAGATTGGTGGACTTCGCGTACACGCGCAGACCCGGCTTGGAGATGCGCTTGATGCCGGCGATCGAACGCTCGCGGTTCGGGCCGAACTTCAGCTCCAGGACGAGGTTCTTGCCGACTTCGGCGTCCTCGACCTTCCAGCCGGTGATGAAGCCCTCCTGCTGGAGGATCTCCGCGATGTGCGACTTGATCTTGCTGTGCGGCATCACGACGTCGTCGTGGTATGCCGAGTTCGCGTTGCGCAGACGCGTGAGCATGTCTGCGATGGGATCAGTCATGGTCATGAATTGGCCTTCGGCCTCTCTCGCCGGGGTTTCCTGTATGCGCCATCCCTCTCCCCGATCAGAGCCGGGACGGGTGCGGTGCGGGGACCTACGGCGTAGTAAGTCTTCATGGACGGCAGGCGCCCAACCCCACAAGCCTACGGCATGTGAGGGAGGGCTCCTGCCAACCCAAATTACTTACCGAGAGTTCGGGCAGTTCTCCGGAACGGAGGAACTACCAGGAACTCTTGGTCACGCCCGGCAGCTCGCCACGGTGGGCCATCTCACGAAGGCACACGCGGCACAGGCCGAACTTGCGGTAGACGGAGTGGGGCCGGCCGCAGCGCTGGCAGCGGGTGTAACCGCGCACACCGAACTTCGGCTTGCGGGCGGCCTTAGCGATCAGAGCCTTCTTCGCCACGGTCAGTTCTCCTTGAACGGGAAGCCGAGGTGACGAAGGAGGGCACGACCCTCGTCGTCGTTGACCGCCGTGGTCACCACGGTGATGTCCATGCCCCGGACCCGGTCGATCTTGTCCTGGTCGATCTCGTGGAACATGACCTGCTCCGTGAGACCGAAGGTGTAGTTGCCACGGCCGTCGAACTGCTTCGGCGACAGACCGCGGAAGTCACGGATACGCGGCAGCGCGAGCGACAGCGTACGGTCCAGGAACTCCCACATGCGGTCACCGCGGAGGGTGACGTGGCAGCCGATCGGCTGACCCTCGCGCAGCTTGAACTGCGCGATGGACTTGCGGGCCTTGGTGACGGACGGCTTCTGGCCGGTGATCGTGGTGAGGTCCTTGATGGCGCCCTCGATCAGCTTGGAGTCGCGGGCGGCGTCGCCCACACCCATGTTGACCACGATCTTGACGAGACCGGGGATCTGCATGACGTTCTCGTACGAGAACTCCTCACGCAGCTTGCCGGCGATCTCCTCGCGGTAGCGCAGCTTCAGACGCGGCGCGGTAGTGGTCGCAGTCATCAGATGTCCTCACCGGTCCGCTTGGCAACGCGGATCTTGTTGCCCTCGTCGTCAAAGCGGTAGCCGACGCGAGTGACGACCTTCTTGCCGTCCTTCTCCACGACCAGCTGAACATTGCTGACGTGAACGGGGGCCTCGGTGGTCACAATGCCGCCGGTCTGCGAACCGCGAGCCGTCTGACCGGCCTTGGTGTGCTTCTTGACCCGGTTGACACCCTCGACCAGAACACGGTCCTGCGTGGGGTAGGCCACGATGACCTTGCCCTGCTTGCCCTTGTCCTTGCCGGTGATGACCTGTACCAGGTCGCCCTTCTTGATCTTCATGCTTACAGCACCTCCGGAGCGAGCGAGATGATCTTCATGAACTTCTTCTCGCGCAGCTCGCGGCCCACCGGGCCGAAGATGCGGGTGCCACGAGGGTCGCCGTCGTTCTTGAGAATGACGGCGGCGTTCTCGTCGAAGCGGATGTACGAGCCGTCCGGACGGCGGCGCTCCTTGACGGTGCGAACGATGACCGCCTTGACGACGTCACCCTTCTTCACATTGCCGCCGGGGATCGCGTCCTTGACGGTGGCGACGATGACGTCGCCGATGCCCGCGTAGCGGCGACCCGAGCCACCGAGAACACGGATGGTGAGAATTTCCTTCGCACCCGTGTTGTCGGCGACGCGCAGTCGCGACTCCTGCTGGATCACGTCTATCTCCTGATCGTCTGCCGGTTCCCCGGGGGCCGCTCGCTGAGCGGCCCCCGGAGCCTGGCGGAACTACCTCCGCGGGGAGACCCCCGGGGAGGAAATTACCGAACTACTACTTGGCCTTCTCGAGGATCTCGACGATGCGCCACCGCTTCGTGGCGGACTGCGGCCGGGTCTCCATCAGGAGGACGCGGTCGCCGATGCCGGCGGCGTTCTGCTCGTCGTGCGCCTTGAGCTTGTTCGTACGGCGGATGACCTTGCCGTACAGGGCGTGCTTCACGCGGTCCTCGACGGCGACGACGACGGTCTTGTCCATCTTGTCGCTGACGACGAGACCCTCACGGGTCTTGCGGTCTCCGCGGGAAACCTTGTTCTCGGTCACGTTGTTCTCAGTCATCAGGCGCTCTCCACCGTCTCGATGCCCAGCTCGCGCTCACGCATCAGGGTGTAGATCCGCGCGATGTCCTTACGGACGAGCTTCAGCCGCCCGTGGTTTTCGAGCTGACCGGTCGCCGCCTGGAAGCGGAGGTTGAACAGCTCTTCCTTGGCCTCGCGAAGCTTGGCGACAAGCTCCTCGTTGCCCAGCTCGCGCAGTTCGGACGCCTTGGTAACGGCCGCCATCACGACTCACCTGCCTCGCGCCGAACGATCCGGCACTTCATCGGAAGCTTGTGAGCAGCGCGGGTAAGCGCCTCACGCGCAATCTTCTCGTTCGGGTAGGACAGCTCGAACATCACCCGACCGGGCTTGACGTTCGCGATCCACCACTCGGGGGAACCCTTACCGGAACCCATGCGGGTCTCGGCGGGCTTCTTGGTGAGCGGACGGTCCGGGTAGATGTTGATCCAGACCTTGCCGCCACGCTTGATGTGACGGGTCATCGCGATACGAGCGGCCTCGATCTGACGGTTCGTCACGTACGCGGGGGTCAGCGCCTGGATACCGTATTCGCCGAACGCAACCTGCGTGCCACCCTTGGACATACCGCTGCGCTTCGGGTGGTGCTGCTTGCGGTGCTTGACCCTACGGGGGATCAGCATTTCGGTCAGGCCTCCGTTCCGCCGGTAGAAGAGGACGTCGCCTCAGCGGCCGGAGCGGTGGTGGCCTCGGCCTTGGGGGCCTCGGCTCCCGTGCCCTGCGGCTTGCGACCGCGTCCGCCACGCTCGCCACCGCGGCCACCGCGGCCGGCGGGACGGTCGTTGCCGCCACCACGGGCCGGACGGTTGCCGGCGCGGGCCGCGGCGTTCTCGGCGCGCACCTCGGCGATGTTCTTGACGTCGCCCTTGTAGATCCAGACCTTCACACCGATACGGCCGAAGGTCGTCTTGGCCTCGAAGAAGCCGTAGTCGACGTTCGCACGGAGCGTGTGCAGGGGCACGCGGCCCTCGCGGTAGAACTCCGAGCGGGACATCTCGGCGCCGCCGAGACGGCCACCGCACTGGATCTTGATGCCCTTGGCGCCCGCCTTCATCGTCGACTGCATGCTCTTGCGCATGGCGCGACGGAAGGAGACACGCGAGGAGAGCTGCTCGGCGACGGCCTGGGCCACCAGCTGAGCGTCCACCTCGGGGTTCTTGACCTCAAGGATGTTGAGCTGGACCTGCTTGCCGGTCAGCTTCTCCAGCTCGCCGCGGATACGGTCGGCCTCGGCGCCGCGGCGGCCGATGACGATGCCCGGACGCGCGGTGTGGATGTCCACGCGGACTCGGTCACGGGTGCGCTCGATCTCGACCTTCGAGATGCCGGCCCGCTCCATGCCCTTCGTCATCATGCGACGAATGGCAACGTCTTCCTTGACGTAGTCCTTGTACAGCTTGTCGGCATACCAGCGGGACTTGAAGTCCGTGGTGATACCGAGCCGGAACCCATGCGGGTTAACCTTCTGGCCCATTACCGGGTTCCTTCCTTGCTGCTGACGACCACGGTGATGTGGCTGGTCCGCTTACGGATCCGGTAGGCCCGGCCCTGGGCGCGCGGCCGGAACCGCTTCAGGGTCGGACCCTCGTCCACGTACGCCTCGCTGATGACCAGCGAAGAGGCGTCGGTGTGGTCGTAGTTGTGAGCGGCATTGGCAATGGCGCTGTCGAGCACCTTGCCTACCGTCACGCTCGCGGCCTGCGGGGCGAAGCGCAGGACCGCCTGAGCCTCCGTGGCATCCATGCCACGGATGAGGTCCACCACTCGGCGGGCCTTCATGGGCGTGACGCGGATGTACCGCGCCTGGGCCCTGGCTTCCATGGTTGTCCCTTCGGTGTAAGTCATAGTCAGTCACCCCGCGTTAGCGGCGCTTCGACTTCCGGTCGTCCTTGACGTGGCCGCGGAAGGTGCGAGTCGGCGAGAACTCGCCGAGCTTGTGGCCGACCATCGACTCGGTGACGAACACCGGGACGTGGATCTTGCCGTTGTGCACCGCGATCGTGTGGCCGAGCATGGCCGGGACGATCATCGAGCGACGGGACCAGGTCTTGATGACGTTCTTGGTGCCTGCTTCGTTCTGGACATCCACCTTCTTGATGAGGTGTCCGTCGACGAAGGGCCCCTTCTTGAGACTGCGCGGCATCTAAACCCGCTCCTAGCGCTTCTTGTTCGTCTTGCGGCGGCGGACGATGTACTTGCTGCTTGCCTTCTTCGGCGAGCGAGTACGACCCTCCTTCTGACCCCACGGGCTGACCGGGTGGCGACCACCGGAGGTCTTGCCCTCACCACCACCGTGCGGGTGGTCGACCGGGTTCATCGCGACACCGCGGACGGTCGGGCGAACGCCCTTCCAGCGCATACGGCCGGCCTTGCCCCAGTTGATGTTCGACTGCTCGGCGTTGCCGACCTCGCCGATGGTGGCGCGGCAGCGCACGTCGACCATCCGGACTTCACCGGAGGGCATACGAAGGGTGGCCATGGAGCCCTCCTTCGCCAGCAGCTGCACCGAAGCGCCCGCGGAGCGGGAGATCTTCGCGCCGCCGCCGGGACGCATCTCGATGGCGTGGATGGTCGTACCCACCGGGATGTTGCGCAGCGGCAGGTTGTTGCCCGGCTTGATGTCGGCGCCGGGGCCGTTCTCAACCCGGTCGCCCTGGCTCAGCTTGGCCGGGGCGATGATGTAGCGCTTCTCGCCGTCTGCGTAGTGCAGCAGCGCGATGCGGGCGGTGCGGTTGGGGTCGTACTCGATGTGCGCGACCTTGGCCGGCACGCCGTCCTTGTCGTGACGACGGAAGTCGATCACCCGGTAGGCGCGCTTGTGGCCACCACCCTGGTGACGAACGGTCACACGACCGGCGTTGTTACGGCCGCCCTTGCTGTGCAGCGGGCGGACCAGCGACTTCTCCGGCGTGGACCGCGTGATCTCGACAAAGTCGGCGACGCTGGAGCCACGACGGCCCGGGGTCGTCGGCTTGTACTTGCGGATACCCATTGTCTCTCAGTCCTCGGAAATATTCCGGATCCTGGACGTCTCGACCTCCGTCAGGAGGTCGGTCCGCCGAAGATGTCGATACGGTCGCCCGCGGCAAGGGTGACGATGGCGCGCTTGGTGTTGGCGCGCTTACCGAAACCGGTGCGGGTGCGCTTGCGCTTGCCCTGACGGTTGATCGTGTTGACCCCGGCGACCTTGACCGAGAAGACCGCTTCCACGGCCTGCTTGATCTGGGTCTTGTTGGCGTGGGGCGCCACGATGAACGTGTACTTGTTCTCGTCGAGCAGCGCGTAGCTCTTCTCGGAGACCACGGGCTTCACGAGAATGTCGCGCGGGTCCTCGAAGGTCTTGCTGGTGATCTCGGCCATCAGGCTTCGGTCCCTTCGGAGTCATCGGCCTTGGAAGGGCCAGACACGAAGGACTCGAAAGCGGCCTGGGTGAAGACCACGTCGTCGGAGACGATCACGTCGTACGTGTTCAGCTGGCCCGGCGCCAGGATGTGCACCTGGGGCAGGTTGCGGGCGGAGAGCCACGCGGCCTCGTCGGAGCGCTCGGCGATCAGGAGCACGTTCTTGCGCTCGGAGATCTTGCCCAGCAGCGTCCTCGCGGCCTTGGTGGAGACCGCTCCGTCCACCACGCCGGAGACGACGTGGATACGGGAGTGACGGGCCCGGTCGGTGAGGGCACCGCGCAGGGCGGCGGCCTTCATCTTCTTCGGGGTCCGCTGCGAGTAGTCACGCGGCTGCGGGCCGTGGACGACGCCACCGCCGACGAACTGCGGAGCGCGGGTCGAGCCCTGACGGGCGCGGCCGGTGCCCTTCTGGCGGTACGGCTTCTTGCCACCGCCGCGGACTTCGCCACGGGTCTTGGTCTTGTGCGTGCCCTGGCGGGCAGCGGCCAGCTGGGCGACAACGACCTGGTGGATCAGCGGAATGCTGACCTTGGCGTCGAAGATCTCCGAAGGGAGTTCGACGGTCCCGGCCTTGTCGCCTGCCGGCGAAAGGATGTCAACGGTGCTCATCAGTTACCTCAGGCCCCCTTGGCCGCGGTACGGACCAGGACGAGGCCGCCGTTCGGACCAGGAACCGCACCCTTGATCAGGATGAGGCCCTTCTCCGCGTCAACGGCATGAACGGTCAGGTTCTGGGTGGTGACCCGCTCGTTGCCCATACGGCCGGCCATCCGCATGCCCTTGAACACGCGGCCCGGGGTGGCGCAGCCACCGATGGAGCCAGGCGAGCGGTGCTTGCGCTGGGTGCCGTGACCGGCGCCGAGGCCCTTGAAGTTGTGACGCTTCATGACACCGGCGAAGCCCTTGCCCTTGCTCTTGCCCGTGACATCAACCTTGATGCCGGACTCGAACACGGCGGCGGTGATCTCCTGGCCGAGCGTGTACTCGCTCGCGTCGGAGGTCCGCAGCTCCACCAGGTGGCGGCGGGGGGTCACGTCGGCCTTGGCGAAGTGGCCCTTGAGGGGCTTGTTCACCTTGCGCGGGTCGATCTCGCCGAAGGCGATCTGGACCGACTCGTAGCCGTCGCTGTCATTCGTACGGACCTGGGTAACAACGCAGGGCCCGGCCTTGACCACGGTCACCGGGACGACACGGTTGTTCTCGTCCCAGACCTGGGTCATGCCGAGCTTCTCGCCCAGGACACCCTTGATCTGCTTTGCCATCTCTTCCGCGCCTCTCAGAGCTTGATCTCGATGTCAACGCCGGCCGGAAGGTCCAGGCGCATCAGCGAGTCAACGGTCTTGGGCGTCGGGTCGAGGATGTCGATCAGGCGCTTGTGCGTGCGCATCTCGAAGTGCTCGCGCGAGTCCTTGTACTTGTGCGGCGACTTGATGACGCAGTACACGTTCTTCTCAGTGGGCAGCGGCACCGGGCCCGCGACCGACGCACCAGTACGCGTCACCGTCTCGACGATCTTCTTCGCCGAGGAATCGATGACCTCGTGGTCGTAGGCCTTGAGCCGGATGCGGATCTTCTGTCCCGCCATGGCTGCTTCGTAGTCCTGTCTCTCGTAACGCTCTGGGACCCGGTGATTCCGGGCTCTTCTCCGACCCACGCGGTCGGGCGTGTCGCATCCTCGCCAATGAAAATTTCCCTGAGGATTTCCCCTGCGAGGAGCGGCCCGAGTCCGCCGGCCGGAGCAGAACCGCGACCGCCTGAGCGATCACTCTCCGCCACCGGGAGCCTGGTCGGCACCCCACTGACACTTCCCGAAAGATTCCCGTACGTCCGCCCCAGCGCTGCCCCGTAAGGCAGTTGGGACGACGAGTACTGTGGGACTCGCTTCCGGTCCTCCCGGCGGGAGGCGCGCAGCATTGGCACTCAACCGAGCAACCTGAACAGTGTGCCATAGGGCCACTTGCCCTGGCCAATCGGGCCAGAAAGCGTACCCCACGCCCCGAACGGCCAACCCACCCCCACACGCGACGCACGCGAAGCGTCACGGACCGGCTTCACTCCGTGTCCTCCGCTCCGGGCCGACAGGCGCGCGACACGCACCAGGGTGGCGGAAAGGCGCTCTGGGAAAGCGCTGCCGCGCCACGCATCATGAGTCCGCACCACCCCCACACCCCCACCCGTTGGCACGGATGACTGGCGCCACTCCCGAACACATCCACCTGTTCGAAGGGGTCAACCGATGTCCCGTACATCCCTCGCGTCCCGCGTGTCCCGCGCGTCCCGGATCCCCACGGCCGTCCTGGCCGGCGCCTCGACGGCCCTGGCCCTGGGCACGCTGGGCGCCTCCGTGACCTCGGCCAGCGCCGCCCCGGACACCACGGCCAGGATCCAGGTCGCGGGCCAGGCGACGTGGTTCAACACCGGCCTGGGCGCCTGTGGTTGGTACAACAACAACAGCGAGCTGGTGGTGGCCATCTCCCCCGCCCTCTACGGCACGTACCCCAACCCCAACAACTCCCCCGCCTGCGGACGCCGCATGGCGGTCAGCGGCCCCTGGGGCTCCGTAACGGTCACCGTCGTAGACCGTTGCGCCGGCTGCGCCACCAACGACATCGACCTCAGCCCCACGGCCTTCTCCCGCATCGGCGACCTCAACGCGGGCCGCATCAACGTCAACTGGAACTGGGTCTGACGCGGCCCGACGCGATACGGGCGGCCTCCGGCCGGGGCCGGAGGCCGCCCGTGGGGCCGGCCCGTACAACTGGTGAACCGTGTCCGGCGGTTACCGCCAGGTAGGCATCATCGCCTCGGAGTAGCGGGAGCCCGCCGCCCCGTGCGGCAGGATTTCCGTGATGCGGGTGAGGTCCTGGGGCGTGAGGGTGGTCTGCGCGGCGGCCACGTTCTCCTCCAGTCGGCGGGGGCTGCGGGTGCCCGGGATGGGGACGATGTCGTCGCCCTGGGCGAGCAGCCAGGCCAGGGCCAGCTGGGTGACCTTGATGCCCTTGCTCTCCGCCAGCGCGGTCAGCTCGCGGACGGCGGCGAGGTTCTTCTCGTAGTTGCCGGGCTGCCAGCGGTCGTCGCCGCGGCGCATGTCGTCGGCGGGGTACTCGGCGGCCGGCTTGACCGCGTCGGTGAGGAAGCCGCGGCCCAGGGGCGAGTACGGCACGAAGCCGATGCCCAGCTCCCGGAGCACCGGCAGGACCTCGGCCTCCACCTCCCGCTCGAACACCGAGTACTCGGTCTGGAGCACCGAGACCGGGTGGACCGCGTGGGCCCGCCGGATCGTGTCGGCGCCGGCCTCGCTCAGCCCGAAGTAGCGGACCTTGCCTTCGGCGATCAGCTCACCGACCGTCCCGGCCACGTCCTCGATGGGGACATCCGGGTCCACACGGTGCTGGTAGAGCACGTCGATACAGTCGGTGCCGAGGTGGCGGAGGCTGCTCTCGGTGACCTCGCGGATGTGCTCGGGCCGGCTGTCGAACGCGGCGCCGATCCTGGCCGGGTCGCTGAGGTCGAAGCCGAACTTGGTGGCGAGCAGGATCTCGTCACGGAAGTCCTTCACCGCGCGGCCGAGAAGCTGCTCGTTGCTGCCGGTGCCCAGGCCGTACAGCTCCGCGGTGTCGAAGAGGGTCACGCCGAGTTCGTAGGCGCGGCGGATCGTGTCGACGCCGCCCTGCTCGTCAGGGGCTCCGTAGGCCATGGTCATGCCCATGGTGCCCAGGCCGATCGCACCGGCCTGGAGGCCCTGCCCGCCCAGGGTCCGGCGGGGGAGGTTCGTCGTGTGCTGTGTCATGCCTTCAACGCTAGGGACGCGGTGTCCGGGGGGGCATGGGGCATCGGTCGCGTACAGTTGCCTGATCCTCTCAGCGAAGGATCAGTAAAGGAGCGCCGACGCGATGACGCAGGAGCCCGCACGCGCCCCGCTGGACCAGCGAGCCCCTCAGGACCAGCGAGCCCATCGAGCCCAGCGCGACCAGCTGGACCGGCTCGGCGCCGCCGTCGACCGGCACCGCCTGGGCCTGAGCACGGACACCGCCATCCCCCGGCTCACCGTCATCTCGGTCGAGGAGCCCATCGAGCCCGATGACCAGCTGTACGAGCCGATGATCTGCTTCATCTCCGACGGCGCGAAGCGCACCACCTCGGGAGATCTCCGCTCGGCCGCCGGCACCGGCGAGATGCTCCTGAACACCATCGACCTGCCCGTCGCCGTGGAGCTGGCGAAGGTGCCCTACCGCGCCGCCGTGATGCGGCTGGACGGCCAGACCGTCACCGATCTGCTCATCGAACTGGACATCCGCCCGGACGGTACGGGCCCGGCCACCGCATCGGCCGTGGCCGGACTGACCGCCGCGCCGATGACACCGGAACTCCTCGACGCGGTCACGCGCTGGGTCGAACTCCTCGACACCCCCGAGGACATCCCCGCCCTAGCCCCCCGTATCGAGAGCGAGATCCTCTACCGGCTGCTGCGCAGCGCGCTCGGCCCCAGCCTGCGCCAGTGGTCGCCGGGCGACTCGGCCACCAACCGGGTGCGCCAGGTGGCCCGTTGGATCTGCGAGCGCTACACCGAGCCGCTCAGCATCGACGCGATCGCCGCCGTGGCGCACATGAGCCCGGCGAGCCTGCACCGCCACTTCAAGGCGACGACCGGCATGAGCCCGCTCAGGTACCAGAAACACCTGCGCCTCCAGGCCGCCCGCCGCCGCCTGCTCGCGGGCGACGCCACGGCGGCGCAGGTCGCGCAGGCGGTCGGCTATGTGAGCGCGACGCAGTTCAACCGCGAGTACCGCAGCGCCTACGGCCTCCCACCCGGCCAGGACGCGGCCCGCCTCCGCGCCCGCCTGACGGACACCCCGACGGGCCCGACATAGCCGCGGGCCAACCGCATCGGCCCATACGGGTGCTTTACGGCCTCGTACGGACCGATCCGCGCCGCGAAGGGGCAGAGAGGCACCGCACGGTGCCCCCGCCCGGGCACCGGCACCGCCCGCGAGAAGGAGCCCCGCCACATGCCCGCGAACCACCGCGCCACCCGAGCATGGACGACCACCACGGCCGCAGCGGCGGCAGGCGCCCTGGCCGCCACCGCCCTGCTCGCCCTCCCCTCCCCCGCCCACGCGGCAGCCCCCACCTGGTACTGCGGCGATTCGAGCTGGAGCTACCCGGACCCCGCCACCGAGGTACGCACCCTGCTCTGCCTGGGCGACACCCTCGGCCAGCTCACCCCGTCACTCACCTCCGAGTGCAAGTACAACGGCACCTGGGGCTGGAACAGCACCCAGTGCGACGCCAAGGACCTGCGCTTCCGCCTCACCAACCCGAGCGGCACGGTCTACAACGGCACCATGCCCGACGGCACCGGCTACTACTGGGACATCTACGGCACCCCCGAGGTCCCCTGCGCCGTCGGCGACTGGACGTACGAACAGTCCTCCACCCACCGCAAATGGGGCGACAGCTGGAGCCCCGCCGGCCCCTGGGGCGACACCTCCTCCACCCGCACCATCAACGTAAGCGCGTGCGGCTGACGCGTGCGGCTGACGCCCACTGCGCCTGCCCCCACCGGTGACCGCTTCTCCGTGACGACTCCCCCACGGCGGCGACGGCTGACACCGTCCCGCCGGTGGAGGCACTGGAGAGAGGCCGGTTGAATACCCGAATGGTGGATGTGGATTGGGCACAAACGCACGACTGCTGCTTCGACACCGATCGCGTCCCCAAGCTCTTGGAGCAAGTGGAGCGAACGGAACAAGCAGATCAGGTGGAGCAGGCGCAGCGCGGAAGCGACGCTGAGGCGTGGCAGGAGCTGGGGTACAGACTGGTCCTTGAGCACGACCTCGTATCGCCTGCCAGTTTCGCCGCCCTGCCCACCCTGGTGCGTCTCGCCCACAACAACACGAACGCGCGCCGTCTGGCCGGAGAGATCATGGAGCGTGCGGCAGGGCAGCATGGCTGCGACGAGCTGCTGGCGGAACGCGCCGATGCCGTCATGGGGTTCCGCGAGCTGCTGGACAGCCACCTGCGATCACGGCCGGCCGACTACCTGGCGGCCTTCCGCGCACTGCTCGCGGTTGAGAAGCAGTACCACTGGGCGTCGGTGCTGGGAGACTTCACAGACGACTTCTTCCACGTGGGCTGTCCCCACTGTGCCGTGGAAGTGACCGTCGCCGTCGGCTGCCACGGGCACTACTCCGCGATCCGGGACTGGCACCTGGGCGACGTGGGCCGGCGCACCCTGCGACCCGCCTGCGCCGAGGAGTTGTCCGGCACCGGCCGCTGGATGCACAGGATCGCCGTCCGGGACGGGGAGGATGTCCTGGCTGACGGAATCCTCCACCTGTTCGGCAAGGCGGAGTGCCCCCGCTGTATGAGCGTCTTCACCATCGCGGACGAGTACGCATCCGCCAACCTCCCGGCCTTGAGGTAAGCCACATGACGCCGATTCCCTCCGGCTCAGCCGGCCCTCCGGCTCAGCCGAGATCGGCCCACGTGTTCATCGTCGCCTCCAGCGTCCAGATACGGACCTGGGCCTGTACACGCGTGGAGTAGAGGTCACGCTCCACCACAATGCTCAGATCGCCCGTACCGAGCTGCTGCCGCGCGGCATGGTCGACAAGGTCCATGCCCGTGGCACCGCCGTCGCACAGAGACATGAGGAGCGAACCGTCCCAGGTGCGCTCGTGCAGCACCCACGGGGCTTCGCCAAGCGCGGTCTTGCGCAACATCTTCATGAACGTGGCGGCGCACCGGCGCCGGGCCACCCCTTCCTTGATCTGGAAGACATGATTCCCGGTCTCCACCACCGTCGCGGTGGGGAGGATGAACTGAACGCGGGCAGCGAGCCTGCGGTCCATCTCGGCGAGCACGTCGGCTCTGTGGTCGTTCATGTAGGGAACGTCGAGAATCTCGACGAAGACGGACGTGTCGAGGAAATCGACGACCGGAAGCCCTAAACCGGAAGCCGGCCGGCGCTGCTTGCTCACAGACTCACAGACTCCTCAAGAAGTCCTCGACGCTGACGACCGTGCCCGCGTCCCTGGGACGTACGGCATCCGGTAGCCGCCCCTTGGCAACAGCGTCCCCCAGATCCCCGGCCGCCAGGAGATCCACATAACCGGGCAGCTCCGTGAGGGGCGTCAGCCTGCTCTCCCCCGACTCCGGATCGCGGGTGCAGACGACAACCCCCGAGTGATCCTCCGCGGTAAGCGCATTCAGCAGGGCCGGGCTGTGCGTGGTGAAGAGGACCTCGATACGGCGCTGCTGCGCCTCTTCCCTCATCAGACGCAGCACGCGAGCGGCCTGGGTGGGGTAGAGCCCGTTCTCGATCTCCTCGATGACGAGAAGCCGCGCGGGGCGGGCCCTGTCCGCCGCGCCATCGCGGTCGGGCGCGTCGAGCAGCGCCGTGCCGAAGGCGAGGAACCGGAGCATCCCGTCGCTGAGCAACCGAGCCGGAACCTCATGCACGGCACCGTGGAACCCCGACTCGTGGAGCACGAGCTGTACGTCTCCGAGCGAGGTGACGACCGTGTCGATATCCACGACCGGATTCTCCGGCATCCCGCTGATCAGCTCCTTGAGCCGACCGAACGACTGCGGATCGCGGCTCCGCAGTTCACCCACCACCGCGCTCAGGTTGTCGGCGCTGCGGCGCAGTTCGGTGTCCCGCTCCGGCACGTACTGACGCATGAGGTGCGGGACCGGGTCCAGCAGGAAGACCTGCCGGAGGGCCGCCAGCACGCGATCGACAGCTTCATTCACCAGACGGCCGGCGCTGGTTCTGTCCGAGACGAAGGAAGGCGCCACAGCACACGCAAGGTAGGAAAGGCCGTGGAACCTGCCGATGTCTCCAGGGTCCTTGCGGCCATTGAAAAAGCGCACTTCGATCGTGCTGGAGTCCTCGTTGTAAGGCTCCGCCTCCAGCAGGACCCGGCCGGAAGGCAGAATCCTCTTGCCGTACCGCACACCCTCCACCGCGACCAGCCGTTCACGACGGACGCGTACAGCGGGCCGCACCTCGATCTCCACGTCGTAGTCCAACACCGCCTCCCCCACCCGCACGCGGCAGCCGAGGGCGAAGAAATCACGCCCCAGCGGAGCGCACCCCTCGGCGCCACCCCGGATCGGTTCCTCGCCACCGTGCCGGGGGCCATCCAGCGCATCCCGTACGGGCTCCCCGAGAGCGAGCCGGGACAGGACCGTCAGGGCGTCCAGCGCGTTGGACTTGCCGCTGCCGTTCCGGCCGATGAGAAGGGTGAGGTTCTGAAGGGACAGCCGCTGGTCGGTGAAGCTCTTGAAGGAGGTGAGGCGCACTTCCTCCAGGCGGGGGATCGTCTGCACTGGGCACCTCGCTCGCTCGGCCAGGCCCGCCGGGCGCAGCGGGACTGCCTCTCACCTAACAGCACCCATCAACGCACCGTCCAACAGGACAGGCGCACGGACACGAGTGCCGCTCTCCCGGGCTACTCACGGCTGCGGCTGGGCAGCTCGTCAGCGGGAACGAACCGACTCAGTTGACGGCGCGCACCACGAGCCGGACCACGGCCGCTATTCCTCGCCCGACCCACTCGATCCCTCCGCCCGGCACGACCAGGTCGCCGACCTCCGAGGCCACCTTCTCCGTGCGCTTTCCGGCGCGGCAGCGCGGGCAGGAGCGGGGCCAACTGCGCTTCTTCGTATCGCACTTCTTGCAAATCGCCATGGCCCCATTCTCAACTGCCGCCCCGCGCAGGCGGATCGACTGCGCGGGGTAGAAGCAGGTTCCCGATCTCCTCCTCGTGGTGTACGGGTCGTACGCCTCCGGGAGGTCAGCGCTCGGAGGCGTACGGGACGAAGGCGGCCCAGGCGGGGGCGGCGAAGCCGAGGTGGGGGCGGTGGGGGTTCTTGGAGTCGCGGACGTGGACGGTGGTGGGGCTGCCTGCGGCGGCTGCCACCTCGACGCAGTCGTTGTCGTTACTGCCGCTGTAGCTGCTCTTGAACCAGTTCAGCTCAGACTCGCGCGTCATGTCTCTCCCAGCACTTTCTCGATAAAGGCCAGCGACTCCCGTGGGCTGAGAGCCTGCGATCGGATGATCCCATATCGCATCTCAAGGATCTGAATGTCTTTCGGGTCGGAGAGCACCCGGGTGGTGAGCTGCCCCGACACATATCCCGCCGCGGAACCGTCCTTGAGTTTCAGCACTTGGAGCTCGCCGCCCATGCCTGCGTGGTCCTCTTGATCCGTCGGCATCACCTGGATCTCCACATGCAGCAACTTCCCTCTCTCCAGAAGGTGTTCGAGTTGTCGGCGCAATACCATTCTGCCCCCGATCGGCCGCCTCAGCGTGGCCTCTTCCTGGACAAAGGTGAGCGTGGTCACCGGCGTACGGTCGAAGATCTCCTGCCGTGCGATACGGGCGGCCACGTACCGCTCGCGGTCGTTCGGGGCGAAGGCCGGGCGCCGGACGTCGAAGAGCGCCCGCGCGTACTCTTCCGTCTGCAACAGACCGTGAAGATTGTGGTTGCCGTACGCTCCCAGCTCTACCGCCTCCGCCTCCAGCCTCGCCAGGTCCCGGATCTTCTTCGGATACCTCGCCTGCGCCACATCCACCTTCATCGCGGCGATCCTGCCGCCCGCCCTCAGCACCTTGTCCGCCTTGTCGAGGAACTCCGGTCTGGGGATGCGCTTACCCGCCTCCACCTTGTAGATCAGGTTCTCGCCGTACCCGATCTCCACCCCGAACTCCGCCTGACTCAGCCCCATCGCCGCCCGCCAGAGCTTGATCTGCCGGCCCACCGCCACCATGACGGCTCGCGAGTCGTCGTCCAGGTCGGCGGCATCCCAGTCGGGCTCGTCCGCGCCGTCCGTCGTGAAGTCCTTGGCCTTGCCGTCTGCACCCACTTCGTACACCTCCGGATTCGTGTCGTCATGGCTCAATCCCCGTACCCCCACTCAAGGTCACGGCCCGCGACCCGGACAGCGCCCTGACAGAAAGGCGCCCCGACTGTACACATCACCGTCCGTAAGGGGATGCTCACTGTTCAGGCTAGACATATCCGGCCACTCTGTGTGATGTGAACCAAGAAACCGTCGAGAGCGTCGACAGCGGCCACCTGCCGCTCACCCAATCCGCGCCGTACTCCGAGGAGTTCCGCGTCCAGTTCTCCTCCACCCGCAGAGGCGCCCGGCTGGCGCGGCTGCTGGCTGTGGAGCAACTGCGGTCGTGGGGACTGCCCTTCGAGGCGGCGGCGCACGTGGTGGCGGAGTTGGCGACGAACGCCGTGCAGCACGGCCGTACGCCCGGACGGGACTTCCGCTTGCGCCTGCTGCGGCCCGGGCCGGGGATGCTGCGGATCGAGGTGTCCGACTCGCAGGGCACCAGGCTCCCGGCGACCGGGCGGCGGCCGGTAGGGACGTACGAGGAGACGGGGCGCGGGCTCGCGCTGGTCGCGGCGTTGGCCGACCGGTGGGGCGTGACGTCCGGGCCGCCGCCGTGCAAGACGGTCTGGGCCGAGCTGAGCTTCACCGAGGCCGGGACCGGGGCCGAGGAGCGTGCGCCGTGGACACCGTAACCATGCGCGTCCTGTGGGGCGTTACGTCGATATCGCTCAGCCTCGTCGTCCTGGCCGCCGGCGTGCTGTACGCACACACGCAGAGCCCGGCGCGGGCCTTACCGCCGCCACCCCTCGAAGCCGAACAGGGCTACTCGTACACCTGCTACTGCCACCGCGACCCAGTCCACGTGACCGTACCCACACACCAACGCCCCCGCCTCCACGGCCGGGGCCACCGAAGCCCGGAAACACAGGCCCTGGCGGAACGGGCGTCGCGGCTGCGGGACGTCAAAAACCAAAGAACCTAGGTAAATAACCAACCCAACCCAACCAAACCCCGGGCAGGTCACCCACACGGGTGATCTCGCCCTGGACGGCTGGCTTTTGGTGCGTTCGGAGAGGCAGGCTCAGCCTCAACAACACCACACATGAGACGGCCCCCGGCCGGGACTGGCATCCCGATCCGAGGACCTGACCAGCAAGGAAGAAAAGGCTTCCCGATGGATGAGCAGCAGTTTAGTGCGCCCTCGCGGGCCCTTCAGGTAGTTCGCGGATCCGGCCGCGGCGGCGTGGCGAAGGTCCACCTGCCCCAGGACCCCGGCTACACGATCGTGGGCAACCACCTCGCCCAGCACGTCGAGTTGTCGTTCACCGCGATCGGCCTCGGCACACATATCCAGTCGTTGCCGGTGGGCGCGCCGGTGGACATCCGGACGCTGTCGGCTCGGCATCCGGAGGGGCGGGAACGGATCGCCGCCGCTTTACGGGAGCTGGAAGCCCACGGGTACATCGAGCGGCGCCGCGAACGGACCGACGACGGCCGGATCGTCAGCCTGACGATCTCGTACAACAACCCCGAGGCGGCCCGCGCCCGGCTGGCCCTCGAAGCGGCCCTGCCGACGGAGCCGCCGCCGCTTCAAGTGCAGCCGGAGGCGGCACCGGAAGCGGTACGGGAAGAGGCGCCGGAAGCGGTACGGGAAGCACCTCCGGAGACCGTAGAGGTACGCCCCGAGCCCGTACCGGCGGCCGAGGCACCCCCCGAAGCATCGCCCGCGCCCCCGCCCCCGCTCCCCGACGCGGAAGCCCACGACCCGGACCGCCGTCGCGCCGCGGCCGACCTCCTCGCCGGACTGCGCCGCGACGACCCCCGCCTCCTCCTCCCGGAACGGGACGTACGGCGGCTGGCGCCGGGCGTCGAAGCCTGGCTGGAGCGGGGCGCCACGCCGTACGCCGTACATCACGCGCTGACCGCAGCCCTGCCGCTCAACCTGCGCCACCCGGCGGCCCTCCTGGCCCACCGCCTGACCGCGCTGCTGCCACCCCCGCTGCCGCCCGCACTCGCGCTCCAGGCCGCGCCCGTGGGCGCCGTAACCGCTCCTCGCCCGCACCCGCTCCAGAACTGCGACCACTGCGACCGCGCCTACCGCGCCCCGGAACCGGGCACCTGCCAAGGCTGCACGGCAGCGGCACCGGCAGCGGTCGTGGCCCACCAGCAAGCAGCCTGAGCGACGTCACATCGCGACACGCGGAACATACAAAGCATCCACTACCTTTGTATGTAGCCAACATTACGGAGGCAGGCGATGTCCGCCACACAGATCGATATCGACGATGAAGCCCTCAAGGAAGCCATGCGACTCTCTGGCGCCAAGACCAAAAAGGAAATGGTCAACATCGCTCTCCGTGAGTACGCGGAACGCCGTCAGCGTACGGAGAAGCGGCTTCGTCACGTAGAAAATGCCCAGCACTGGGACGAGGACAGCTTCTGGCGGCGCCATGCGGCAGAGAAGGGCGCACTGGACAGCCCGCGTTCTCAGTCGGGGGCAGCCTGACCATGATCAGCTATCTCGCCGACTCCACTGCGGTCTGGCGTCTACGACGCAACCTGAAGCTGAATGACGCGTGGGGTCACGAACTCGATGAAGGCGCCATCGGTTCGTGCGCTCCACAGCGCACAGAGTTCCGGCAATCGGCTCGAAGCCTCGATGAATACGACCAGATGACGGCGATGTTCACCGACATCCACCCTGACGTACCTGTCCCCAAGCGGGCATGGCAGTGGATCGAGACAGCGCAATACCGACTCGCACAACGAGGCCAGCACCAGAGCCTGTCGGCGGTCGACTGGCTCATCTGCGCGACGGCGGCGCACCACGGGTTGGTTGTACTTCACGACGACCATGATTTTTCAGCTGCCGCACGCCTTCTCGACGACGTGACAGAGCGAAGTGTCTTCGCTCTGTCGGAGTGACAGGGCCCGGCCACCGAGCCCGCCGCCGAGCCGGGCCAGTGCGGCCACGCTCGGGGTGTTGCCCGGTTCCGCCGTGAACATCACGCAGCCGGCACGTCGACGCCGGGCAGCAGGGGCTGGCAGTACCAGGTCAGGACTCGCTCCGGATGGCGCAGACGCTAGCGCGGCGCCTGTACGTATACGAGGCGTACGTCATGTCGCGCCAACCGGGGGCGGACTCGGGGTCAGGCCACCACGCGATCGGCGGTGAGCTTGCGGGGGGTGTCGGCGAGGAGCGTGCGCAGCTGGGCTGCGGGCAGCGGGACGCCCTGATCGACCGGCGGCGGTGTCTGCGGCGCGGTGCCGGCGCGGAGGGCTTCGCTCAGCTGTGCCCAGAAGGCCCTCATGGCGTCGGGGTCGGCGGAGTACGGCAGCGCGTAGGGGTCGGTCTCCGGCTCGAAGCGCCAGCTTTCGGCCAGGGGGCCGGCGTCGACGGTGTCGAAGCCGAGCCGGCCGATCAGGTCGGACGCGCTCGCCTTGGCGTCGGGGTCGTCGCCGGAGATGGGCAGGGCGGATCGGTCGGCGGCGCCTGCGGGGCGGGCGAGGGCGGGGATGTGGTGGTCGCTGATGTTGTTGAACGCCTTGACGAGCTTCGCGCCGGCCAGGTGTTCCTGGACGAGTTCGCTGGTGGTGGTCTTGCCGGAGTCGAGGGCCTCGATGTGTCCGTCGCGCATCGGGTAGTAGTTGATCGTGTCGAGCACGACCTTGCCGGCCAGCGCGGTGACGGGAAGCTCCCGGAAGGGGGCGAGCGGGATGCTCACCACCACCCAGTCGCCCGCCCGTGCCGCCTCTTCCGGGGTCGCGGCGCGGGCCCGCTCGCCCAGCTCCGCCACGGTCTCGGCCAGGGTCTCGGGACCGCGTGAGTTGGACAGGACGACGTCGATCCCCGCCGCGACCGCGAGCCGGGCGATGCTCGTGCCGATGCTGCCGCTGCCGATGAAGCCAAGTGTTGCCATGAAAGGTCTCCTCATTTCGCGGACCGTGCGGTCCGTCCGCAGTCCGTCCGCAGTCCGTCCGCAGTCCGTAGGTGGCTCCGCAGGGGAGCAGGGCTCAACCCCTCGCACCACAAACGGAGCAATCGCTCCCCTTGAAGGTAACACAACCGGAGCAGACGCTCCGCAATGCCGGAGTTCCCCTGTACCCTGAACGCGTGACCCTCGCCGACCAGCCAACCCCCGTCCCCGACGGCGCCCCCGGGCAGCCCGCCAAGCGCGGCCGCCGCGCCGACGCCGAACGCAACCGCGCCGCGATCATGGAGGCGGCCGGCGCCGTCTTCGCCGAGCACGGCGGCACCGTCGACGTCCGGGAGATCGCCCGCCGCAGCGGCGTCGGCATGGGCACGCTGTACCGCCACTTCCCGACCAAGGACGACCTGCTCCTCACCGTCCTGGAGAAACAGTTCGGCTCCTGGCTCGCCGACGCCCACCAGCAGGCCACCGCCACCGAGGACCCCTGGCAGGCGCTGAGCGGGTTCTTCGAGCAGATGCTCACCACACAGGCCGGCAACCGCGCCGTCGTCGAGAGCTACACCACCCGAGGCGGCCCCACCGCCTCCTGCGCCCAGCGCTGCTACGCCTTCATCGACGAACTGCGCACCCGCTGCATGGACGCCGGCCTCCTGCGCCCCGACGTCACCACCGACGACCTGGTCCTGCTCAGCGGCTCCCTGAGCCAGGCCGTGCTGACCACCGCCGACAGCCGGCCGGGCCAGTGGCGCCGCCTCCTGCGTATCTCCCTCGACGGCCTCAGCAGCCGCAACACCGAACCACTGCCCGAGCCCGCGCCCTCGACGGAGCCCGAGCCCGAGCCGTCAACCTCGCCGGGGCGAAGCACATCCTGATACCCCGGCAGGTGAGCCACTCAGCGCGGCAGGCGCTCCGAAGCCGTCGCCCACGTGGTGTTCGGGTGGTCGGTCAGGCCGAAGGTGAGTGATCCGCCCTTCCGTACGAGCGAGCCGTCGACCCACGACGCGTCGTGCGTACGGCCGTTGAGCCGTACGGAGTCGATGTAGGGGTTGGCAGTCGACGCGGCCGGCGCGCTCACCGTGATCGCGCCTCGGCGGCCCGCCGGAGCGATCACCGCGCGCGGGAAGAGCGGGCTCGTCAGGAGCAGGTCGGCGCGGCCGGGGGTCTGGGGATAGATGCCGAGCGCGGCGAAGACGTACCAGGCGGACATGGTGCCGAGGTCGTCATTGCCGGGGAGGCCGGCGGGACCTGTGCCGTACACCGTGTTGACCAGTTCGCGCACCGTCTCCTGGGTCTTCCAGGGCTGCCCGAGCGCGTTGTAGAGCCAGGGCGCGTGGATGCCCGGCTCGTTGGTGGCGTCGTAACGGAGCGGGTCGCCGCCGCGCAGCGACCAGGAGCCGTCGGGCTTGTGGAAGAAGCCGTCCAGCCGCGCCGCCGCGATCTCGCGCCCGCCCATGGCGCCGGCCAGGCCCTGGACGTCCTGCGGCACCATCCAGGTGTACGTGGCCGATGTGCCCTGGGCGAAGCCGCGTTCGGAGGCGGGGTCGAAGGGGGTGACCCAGGAGCCGTCGAGGTTCCGGGCCTGGGCGTAACCAACGCCGTTGCCGGCGGCCGGGTTGAAGACATTGCTCCAGTAACCGCCGCGCTCCGCAAGCTCCTTGGCCTCGTCCTCACGGCCGAGGAGCTTCGCCCAGTGCGCGAGCGCCGAGTCCGCCACGGCGTCCTCCAGCGTCTCGGCGGCGCCGCCCCAGCAGTGGCACACGTCGTGGGCGGCGTAGTGGGAGTCGAGGTACTGGGCGAGGTTGGGGCGCTGGCCCTCGCACTGGCCGGGGCAGCCGGCGTCGGACAGGCCGTCCGGGTGCGGGACGGTGGCCTGGCGGTAGAGCGAGGCGTAGGCGCCTTCGACGTCGAAGTTACGGACGCCCATGGCGTAGAAGGTGGCCAGGGTCGCGGCCGTGGGGTCGCCGGTCATCACATGCGTCGCGCCGCTGATGTGCACCCAGCGGTCCCAGACGCCGCCGTTCTGGCGCGCGAAGTTGAACAGCGACTGCGCGAAGTCGCCCGCCACACGCGGTTCGAGGAGGGCGAGCAGCTGCACCTGGGCGCGGTACTGGTCCCAGCCGGAGAAGTTGCTGTACTGCGCGCCCTGCCCGCGTACGACGCGCCGCGTCTCGCCCATGGCGTCGGCCTTGTCGTCGGGATCGCCGCCCATTCCCGGGTAGCGGCCGTCACGGTCGCTGATCAGGTTGGGCTGCTGGAGCGCGTGGTAGAGCGCGGTGTAGAAGGTGGTGCGCTGCGCCTCGCTGCCGCCGCTGATCCGCACCCCGCGCAGCTTCCTGTCCCAGACGGCCCGCCCGGCCGCCGCGACATCGGCCGCGCTCGCGCGGGGGGCTATCTCGCCGCGCAGATTGGCCTCGGCACCGGCGAGGGAGACGTACGAGATGCCGAGCCGCATCCTGACATCGTTGTCGTCACGCGTGTCGAAGCTGACGTAACCACCGGAGCCGCGCCCCGCCCGGTCCGCGCCCGTGAGGTACCCCTCGCCGCCGCCGGCCGTCGTGGCGCCCGGCGAGAGCGTGCCGTCGCGCCAGGTGCCGACAGCGGAGAAGGCGCGGTCGAACGACGCGGTGAAGTGGAGGCGGTAGTAGCTCTTGCGGTTGTTCGAGCCGCCGTTGGCGCGCCTCCCGCAGAACGCGCCGGTCTCCACCCAGCCCGTCACCTTGCGGTTCTTGGCGTCGATGTCGATGTGCGCGTCCTTGCTGCCGTTGAGGGAGTTGGAGACGCGGAAGAGCAGATTGGCCGGCTGGTCGGCCGGGAAGGTGAAGTCCGCGACACCGGCCCGCTCGCTGACGGCGAGGTCGGTGCTGGCCCCGGAGTCCAGCTTCACGCGGTAACGCCCGGGCTCCGCCTTCTCGTTGGCGTGCGAGAAGCCCGACGCGTACTTCTGGTCCTTGGTGTCGGCCGTCGGCGAGGAGTCCACCTCCCCCACGAACGGCATGATCGGTACGTCCCCCGCCGCGCCCGGATGGCAGCCGGCGCCGTTGACATGCGTGAGGCTGAAGCCCCGGACGCGGGTCGTGTTGTACGAATAGCCGTTGGCGGCGGCGGTGTTGGTCTGGTCCCCGGCGGTGCTGGTCGGGGACCAGGCGATCATCCCGAAGGGCAGATTGGCCCCGGGGTACGTATTGCCGCCGTTCGACGACCCGATCAGCGGATCGACGTACGCGGAGGGACTGCCCACCTCACCCGCGTGTACGCCCGTAGCGCCCGCGACGGGAGTGGCGACGAGGAGCGGCGCGATCAGTCCCCCGACCACAACAGCCACCACACCCGCGCCCCCGCCGCCCGCGCCCCCGCCGGACCTGCCCGGTCCACTCCCGAACACCGCACTTCCCCTGGAAAACACACTCATCGTGGGCCTCAACCTCTCGTCAGCCGTGCTCAGTTGGAGATCGGCAGTGACGATAGGGGCGCCCGGCGATCCCCACCATGCCCCACGAGACACGAGTGATGAAGCTTGGATGAAGTCGCCACCGTCTAGTCGTCGTCGGCGGGGGCCGCGACCGTGGGAAGAGGGCACGTGAGCGGGAGGACCCGCTCGGTCAGCCGTCCCGTGAGGTGGGTCTCGGTGACCACGGCCTCGGCCAGCCAGTCCGCCGCCGTCAACCGCTCGATGAGACACGGCAGTTCATCGCGGTCAACAGCGCACGCGGACGCGAGGAAGTCCAGCGCGACGCCCTCGCCGGAGGAGCCGAGCCGGCCATTGGCACTGATCCGGGTGGCAAGCGTCAGGGCGAGCAGCCGGACGTCCGCGGGAGCCTTGCTCTTGCGGAGCTTCTTGTCCGAGATGACCCTCTGGGCCCATCCACTGAGCTTGGGCCGCATCTTCTTGCCGAAGACGAACGGGCCGGGCGCGTCCGGCTGGGGCGTGAGGGACGGGACGGTGACGGGGGTCGGGTTCTCCGGCCGGGAGACGACAAGGTCGTCCACCGTGCCGGGGATGCTCAGCCAGCCGCAGTCGATCAGCTCCGCCATCAACTGCTCCGGATCGCTCAGGCCAAGGGAGTTGAGGTCCTGCCCGACGAGATTGCCCGTGCCGCTGTGCGCGGCCCGCAGGGTCAGCATCACCACCAGCAGGCGTGCCTCCGGGCCGGGCAGCGGGGTGCTGTCGGTGACGTGGGCGAGGACGGACCGGGCGTGCTCCCACTGCGCGGCACCGGTCAGCAGGCGGGTCACACCCGACGGGTCCTCGCTCGACACGCCCGTACGGTGCTGATGCTGGAGGCGGGCGGCGGTGGCGGCCTGCTCGGCGCGCTGGGCGTCCAGCCGCAGGCCCGTGTCGCAGGTGGCGTCGGCCCAGGCAATGAAGGCGCGCGCCTTGCGCGCGTGGAGATCGGCGAGCAGCGCGAGGTCCGGCTCGCTGCGCCGCTGGTAGGCGCGGAAGAGATCGCCCAGCTCGATCAGCTCGTCGCGCAGGACGACGGGCCGCAGATCGTACGGAATGATCCGCTGCGCGATCTTCGGACGCCGGGGCCGACGCCGCCCGGGCCCGGGGACCGACGCGTCCCCGGACGCGGCGGGCCCAGGCGCGGGCCCAGGCGCGGGCGCAGAGCCGGACGCAGGCGCAGCCCCGGAGCCAAAGCCTGAGCCGGCAGCGGAGCCGGAAGTGGAGCCGGAAGCGGAAGCGGAAGCAGACACCGGCTGCGGAACGGGCGCCGTCGCACTGTGGGAGAACTGCGCGCTCGCGGGCAAGCCCGCCGGCCGCCCCTCAGCCGCCCGGACGCGGGCGGGAGCGGGCGCGGTACGGGAAACGGCGCCGGAAGCGGCCGAAACCTGCGCGGCAGTGGAGACGATCTTCGTACCGGGCGTGGCCGCCGCGCAGCGCGAACAGCACTCCAGCGCCTGCCACCACCGCCCCTCCCGGTCGCCGAGCACCGCCAGAACGACCGCGCCGCCGCACCGCCAGTGTTCGGCGCGCTCACCGCGATCGGCGGGCCGGACATGGCCGCGGCACCCCTCGGCCTTGCAGGCGCAGTACGCCTCGGCCCGAGGCGCGGCAGCGGCCCGGAGATGGGCCTTGAGGTGCTCCACCGCCGCCTCGCGCCCGGCCGCCGCGGACGGCAGCAGCCGCGCGGCACAGGAAGGCCGGCTGCACGAGACCCGCACCGCCACACTCCCCCGGCCAACGCCGTCCAGCCGCACCGTCCACCTGCGTCCCAGCACCCGTTCATCCAGCCCGCCGGCTGCCATGGCCTCCGTCATCCTGCCCACCTCCCCCGGTGTCCCCACCGTCCGTCACCGTCACGAACAACGGCCCCCACAGAGAGCCTCCCCCGCATCCGGTGTTCTGATCCACGGTTGTAAACGACTACCAGCCGTTCGAGTGACACCCCGGCGGAACATCTGGCTGGTTCTGAGCCAGAGGAGACCGATCGGACACCGTACGAAAGCGCCCGGCGCCCCTGGGGATTCGGGGCGCCGGGCTGGTTGAGGTGACGTGGTCGCCGCTCGGCTCAGCCGGCGGTGGAGGTACGGCGTCGCCGTACGAGGACCGCCGCCGCGCCCGCCAGGATCAGCAGGGCCGCGGTGCCGGCCAGCGGGAGTACGGAGCTGCCGGTGGAGGCGAGGCCGCCGCCGGTGCCGCCGATGGTGTCGACGCCCCCGGTGGTGTCCGAGCCGCCGACGGTTCCGCCGGAGGTGGAGGATCCGCTGGATCCGCCGGTGGCGGAGCCACCCGCAGTGGAGCCACCGGCCGTGCTGGTACCGCCGTCAGTGGTCGAACCACCGTCCGTAGAACCACCGTCGGTCCCACCATCAGTGGAGCCACCGTCGGTGGCACCCCCGTCCGTACCACCATCGGTCGACCCACCATCGGTCGAACCGCCGTCGGCACCCCCGTCAACGCCACCATCAGCGCCGCCGTCCGTGCTTCCGCCATCCGTACCGCCGTCCGTACTGCCCCCGTCCGTACTTCCCCCGTCCGTACCGCCTCCGTCCGTACTACCGCCGTCCGTACCGCCGTTGCCGCTACCCGCCTCGACCGTCAGCCGCGCCGCCGACGTACGCACGCTGCCGACCACGTTGCTGAAGACCGCGCGGTAGCGGTAGCCGTCGTGGGCCGCGCGGGCCGTGAAGGTGAGTTCCGGGGCGGCCGAGTCGGCGATGACGTTCCACGTCTGGCCGTCGTCCGGGCTGACCTCCCAGAGCGCCACCGGCGCCGGGGTCGCGTCGGCGGCGGCCGTCAGGGCCACCTCCGTGCCGGCCTCGACCGTGGTGTCCTCGGGAGCCCGGGTCACCTTCGGGGAGACCTGCCGGGCGATCTGGTGGACCTTGCCGTCGGCCAGCGCGTACGCGGTGTGCCGAGGGCCGTCCAGGGCCAACGCCGAAGGACTGCCCGGGAGTTCGATCGGGTCAAGGATCTCCGGAGCGTCCCCGGCCATGTCGACCACGGCGACCGCCGTGCTGTTCAGCCGGCCCGCGTACAGCGTCTTCGTCTCCGCGTCGAACGCCAGGAACTTCGGCGCGCCGCCGACCGGGATCGTACCGGTGACCTCGCCCGCGGCCAGGTCGACGACCGAGACCGTACCGGCCGCGATATTGCCCACGTACGCCGTCCGCGTCGTCGGGTCGACGGCCACGCCCTGGCTGCCGAGGGCGGTGGTGCCGATGCTGACCGTGGAGGTCAGGGTGGCGGTCTCGCCGTCGATGGCTTCGAGGTTGTTGGCGAAGGTGTACGTGCCGTTGACGACCGCGCCGCCGACGTAGACCGCGTACCCGATGTGGTGCACGGGGTCGACCGTCAGCCCGTACGGCGCGAAGGGCAGCGCGACCGGCGCGCCGACCGCCTGCCGGGACTCCGTGTCGTACACGAGCACCGATTTGGCGTTGGAGACGGCGACGTAGAGCCGCTTGCCGGCCGGGTCGAGGGCCATCAGCCCGACGTTGCCCGGGACGGCGATCGGCTCGCCGACCGCCTCGCCCGTACGGGAGTTGACGACGGCGACCGCGTTCGACCGGGGTACGTAGAGCAGCCCGGCGTCCGGGTCCACCGCCATGGTGGCGGCGGTGGCGGTGCCGGGGCCGGCCAGCGGGTCACCGGCCGGCTCACCGGTCTCCGGGTCGTACGTGGTGAGGCCGCGCGCCTCGCTGACGTGGACGCTCCCGGACGCCGAGTCGACGGCGAAGGCCGCGGGGCCGGTGCCGAACGAGCGGGTCAGCGCGTGCCGTACGGTCCCCTCGGGGACCTCGGGGGTGGGCTCCTCGTTGCCGTCACCGTCGCCCGTACCGAAGGTGACCGGGACGATCACGTCCTGGGCGCGCTCGGTGATGTGCGTGTGGTCGGCCTTGGTGACGACGGCGCAGCGGACCTGGGTGCAGTCGATCTCCGCGTCCTGCGCCTTGACGGTGAGCTGGAGTTCGAACCCGCCCTTGCCGTCCGCCTGTTGGGTGAAGGGCTTGACCATCTCCACCGCGTAGGGCGGCGGGTTGCTGGAGATCCAGTACGAGGATCCCGACGAGCCGGTCGTGTCGGCGCCGCCGAGGCAGGGGGTGGGCTCCTTGCCGGTCTCGGGGACGACGCAGAAGGCGAGGTAGACGCCCTTGTCGAGGGCGTAACCGGAGCCGGTGACGGTGACGGTGGCGCCCTTGGGGGCGAGGCCCTCGGTGGCGGAGACGGTCAGGGTCTGACCGGTGGGCCCCGTACCACTACCGGGAACAGCCGCAACAGCCGCTCCCGTAGAGGCCGTTACGGCCGTTCCCGCAACGGCCACCGCCGCGACGGGCGCCGCACCGGTGACTCCGGTGATCAGCAGACCCGCCGCGGCGGTGGCCGCGAGAAGACGGCCTCTTTTGGAGAGATGTCTTTTCGGGAGAAGTGAACTCACTGGAAGGTCACCGGCACATAGACGTCGTAGTCACGGTTGTTGGAGTCGAAGTGGTCGGCGCGCGTGACGATGGCGCACTTCACACCGTTCTGGCCACAGGTGACACCGGAGGCGATGTTCGGGTTGACGTGGATCGGCACGGAGAAGCTGCCACGTCCACTGACATTGGTGTACGGGGACGCGTTGGAGCCCGCCAGCCAGTACCAGTCGCTGTTGATCCAGTGCGAGGCGCCGGTGGTGCCGGACTCGTCCTGGCCACCGAGACACGGCGTGGGCTTGGCGGTGAAGGTGCTGGAGTCGTTGGTGTCGACGCCGTCGGGGATGACGCAGAGGCTGACGTAGATCCCCTTGGCGGTGTTGTAGCCGCTGCCCGTGACCGTGACGTTCTCGCCCGCGGCGGCCAGGGTGCTGGGCGCGGTGACCGAGAGGTTGTACGTGTTCGTACCGACGGTGACCGTACGGCCGGCGGTCGCGGCGGACGCGGAGCCCGCGAGACCGACGGTGAGCGCGGTGGCGGCGAGGCCGGCGAGGGCGGTACGGGCGAGGAGAGCGGTTGGACGCATGAAGAAGGACACCTTTCGACACGTTGACGAGCAAGCTCGCCGCGGAGGCAAGCTTAGGTAAGGCATACCTAAGTATAAGATCGGCAAAGCGTCAACACCCTTCCGCCACCGACCTCTTGAACAACCGCTCCGAACCGCCCTCCGAGCAACCCCTCCAAACAGCCCCCGCCCCTCCCCCGCCCCTCCCTCTCAGTAACCGACGGAGAAGGTCGCGTCGGCCAGCTCCGTAGCGGTCGACACCGGGTCGATCCGCAACACGCTGTCGACGTGCCGGATGTAGCGCGTCGGGAAGTTGTACGAGCGGAAGGACGCCCAGGAGGAGTCGGCCAGCCCGGCGGTGCGGTGGAACGTGGCGTCGGCGGCGAACGCCGAGGTGCCGTCGTTCTCGTCCAGCCGCAGGTTGTAGCTGTAGTGCCGCAGATAGCGGGCCGGGTAGTTGACCGACTGGAAGGACACACCCGCGCTGTCGGCGAGCCCCGGCACGAGCTTCCACTGCGCGTCCGTGTACGGGTCGAACGGGTACGGGTCGATCCGGCCGACGAAGCCGGAGTGCCGGACGTAACGGCCGGGATAGTTGTACGACTTCAGCCGGTTCCAGGCCGGACTGCCCCACCGCGCGACGAGGTTGGTGTACTCCGCCGCGGTGATCGTCGCGATCGTACAGTGCTTGGAGTTGACCGGCTGTGTGTAGAGGCGCTGGTTGACGGCGGTCCAGGTGCCGGCCGCGAGGTCATTGCTCTGCCAGGCGTAGAACACACCGTTGGGCGTGTATGTGTCGCCCCACAGGTACCAGGTGCCGGACGTGAGGGATTTCACCAGCGTCGGCCCCTCGGTGCCGCCCTGCGCGGCCGGTGTGCTGAAGGGGGTGAAGCTGCCGGGGGTGAGGGTGGTGGAGCGCGCGCCGACGAGCGCCTGATTCCTCTTGTAGTACAGGTAGTTGACGCCGTTGACGCCCACGGCGAGGTTGCCGTCGATGACGTCGTAACCGGGATCGAAGAAAACCTGCGGCTCCGAGGCCGTACGGAAGTCGGTGGTGTAGTTGACCATGATCACGTTGTGGCCGCTGGAGTTCACCGACGAGTAGATGACCCCGTACTGCCCGCGCCCCGCGTCCCAGAACGCCTCGGGCGCCCAGCTGTGGGTGACCATGTCGTGCAGCTTCAGCAGCCGGTAGCCGGTGAAGGTGCGGAGGTCGGCGGAGTCCCAGACATGGATGTACTGACTGTTGCGGCTCCAGTCGGTGCCCTTGAGGTCGGTGGCGATGACGATGAAGGTGCCGTCCTGCCTCCGCATGATGAACGGATCCCGCAGCCCGGCGGCGCCCGCGGTGGGGACGACCACGGGGTTGTTCTGGTTGAGCGGCATCCACTGGAGGCCGTCGGTGCTGACGGCCAGATGGAGCCCGTAGTCGTCACCCAGCCCGTTCGGCGACTCGGTGAAGTAGCCCATGACATAGGCCGAGTCCGCGGCATACGCGGCTCCCGCCCCCACGCTCAGCACCCCGGCCATGGCCAACGGCACAGCCGCCGCCGCACCGAGCACCGCTCGCCGCGAGGGCCGGGCTCCACCACCGGGAAGGGGACTTGAGGGACTTACGCTCGCACTCATCTGCGCTCCAGGGTCCGAAGGTCCATGCGGGGACGTGCGGGAAACAGCTGACCGATGACCGATATCTCGAACACGGTTCGGCAAACCGATCAGAAGGTAGGCGCATGGCGTGTTCGCGTCAATCATTCGGACACATCTCGACACTCCAGCACCACAACGCAAAGAGCCCCGCCCACCGTCCGCAAAGACAGTGCACGGGGCCCTTCAAGCCGCTCCGAGGAGCGACCACTACTGCTACCAGGCCGGATCGGACCCGATCGTCAAGGACGATCAGACGTTGATCTTGGTGACCTGGCCGGCGCCGACGGTCCGGCCACCCTCACGGATGGCGAACTTGAGGCCCTCCTCCATGGCGACCGGCTGGATCAGGTTGACCGTCATGACGGTGTTGTCGCCCGGCATGACCATCTCGGTGCCCTCGGGAAGGGTCACCACGCCCGTTACGTCCGTGGTACGGAAGTAGAACTGCGGGCGGTAGTTGTTGAAGAACGGGGTGTGACGGCCACCCTCGTCCTTCGACAGGATGTAGGCCTGGGCCTCGAACTCGGTGTGCGGCGTGACCGAACCGGGCTTGATGATGACCTGGCCGCGCTCGACGTCCTCGCGCTTGATGCCACGGAGGAGCAGACCGACGTTCTCACCGGCCTGGCCCTCGTCGAGCAGCTTGCGGAACATCTCGATGCCGGTGACCGTGGTGGTGGTCTTCTCCTGCTTGATGCCCACGATGTCAACGGTCTCGTTGACCTTGAGGACACCACGCTCGATACGACCGGTGACGACGGTGCCACGACCGGTGATCGTGAAGACGTCCTCGATCGGCATCAGGAACGGCTTGTCGACGTCGCGCTCGGGCTGCGGGATCGCCTCGTCGACGGCGGCCATCAGGTCGAGGACCGTCTGGCCCCACTCCTTGTCGCCCTCAAGGGCCTTGAGCGCCGAGACCTTGACGACCGGAAGGTCGTCGCCCGGGAACTCGTACTCGGAGAGCAGCTCACGGACCTCGAGCTCGACGAGCTCAAGGATCTCCTCGTCGTCCACCATGTCGGCCTTGTTCAGCGCGACAACGATGTACGGCACGCCGACCTGGCGGGCCAGGAGCACGTGCTCCTTGGTCTGCGGCATCGGGCCGTCGGTGGCCGCGACCACGAGGATGGCGCCGTCCATCTGCGCCGCACCCGTGATCATGTTCTTGATGTAGTCCGCGTGACCCGGGCAGTCGACGTGCGCGTAGTGACGCGACTCCGTCTGGTACTCGACGTGCGCGATCGAGATCGTAATACCGCGCTGGCGCTCCTCGGGAGCCTTGTCGATCTGGTCGAAGGCCGAGGCCTCGTTCAGGTCCGGGTACGCGTCGTGCAGCACCTTGGTAATGGCGGCCGTGAGGGTCGTCTTACCGTGGTCAATGTGACCGATGGTGCCGATGTTGACGTGCGGCTTAGTCCGCTCGAACTTCGCCTTCGCCACTGGGTCCTCCTGGAGTGGTTCTGTACGCCTTACTCATCGGCGCCAGGTGATCTTTGCTGGGATGCCGGGGCCCTGCGTATCCCCCACCGCGATGCGGCGGGGATACCCCAGGACTTCCGGTGACAAGCCTAAAGCGTGGACTCGGAAGAGTTACTCGCCCTTGGCCTTCGCGATGATCTCCTCGGCGACGTTCCGGGGAACCTCGGCGTAGGAGTCGAACTGCATCGAGTAACTTGCGCGACCCGAGGTCTTGCTGCGGAGGTCTCCGACGTAGCCGAACATCTCCGACAGCGGCACCAGGCCCTTGACGACCTTGGCGTTGGACCGGTCCTCCATGGCCTGGATCTGGCCACGGCGGGAGTTGATGTCGCCGATCACATCGCCCATGTAGTCCTCGGGCGTGGTGACCTCTACGGACATCATCGGCTCAAGGAGTACGGGAGAGGCCCTGCGGGCACCCTCCTTGAACGCCTGCGAACCGGCGATCTTGAAGGCCAGCTCCGAGGAGTCGACCTCGTGGTAACCACCGTCGAGCAGCGTGATGCGCACACCGGTCATCTCGTAGCCCGCGAGGATGCCGAACTGCATGGCCTCCTGCGCGCCGGCGTCCACCGAAGGGATGTACTCCTTCGGGATACGTCCACCGGTGACCTTGTTCACGAACTCGTACGAGGTGTCGCCACCCTCGATGGGCTCGATCATGATCTGCACCTTGGCGAACTGCCCGGTGCCACCGGTCTGCTTCTTGTGGGTGTAGTCCACACGCTCGACGGTCTTACGGATCGTCTCACGGTAAGCGACCTGCGGCTTGCCGACGTTCGCCTCGACCTTGAACTCGCGGCGCATCCGGTCGACCAGCACCTCAAGGTGAAGCTCGCCCATACCGCCGATGACGGTCTGGCCGGTCTCCTCGTTGCTGTGCACCTGGAAGGAGGGGTCCTCCTCCGCGAGGGACTGGATGGCGACACCCAGCTTCTCCTGGTCGCCCTTGGACTTGGGCTCGATCGCGACCTCGATCACCGGGGCCGGGAAGTCCATGGACTCCAGGATCACCTGGTTCTTGTCGTCGCACAGCGTCTCACCGGTGGTGGTCTGCTTCAGGCCCATGACGGCGACGATGTCACCGGCGCCCGCCGACTCGATCTCCTCACGCTTGTTCGCGTGCATACGGTAGATCTTGCCGATGCGCTCCTTGCGGCCCTTCACGGAGTTCAGCACCGCGGTGCCGGACTCCAGCAGGCCGGAGTACACCCGGATGAAGGTGAGCTTGCCCAGGTGCGGGTCGCGCATGATCTTGAAGGCCAGCGCGGCCAGCGGCTCGTCGACGGACGGCTTGCGCTTGACGACCAGCTCGGGGTCCTTCACGTCGTGGCCCTCGATGGCCTCGACGTCGAGCGGGGTCGGCAGGTAGCGCACGACCGCGTCGAGCAGGGGCTGGACGCCCTTGTTCTTGAACGCGGTGCCACAGAACACCGGGGTGACCGTGGTGCCGCCGGCCTTGCCGGAGGCGATGGTGATACGACGGATCGCCGCGTAGAGCTGCTCCACGGAGGGCTCGGTGCCCTCCAGGTACAGCTCCATCAACTCGTCGTCGTTCTCCGAGACGGTCTCCAGCAGCGTCGCGCGCCACTCCTCGGCCGCCTCGGTGTGCGTGTCCGGGATGTCGACGACGTCGTACATCTCGCCCTTGGCGGCCTCGGCGGACCAGACAAAGGCTTTCATCGTCACGAGGTCGACGACACCCTTGAAGTCGGCCTCGGCACCGATCGGAAGCTGCATGACGATCGGAACCGCGCCAAGGCGGTCCTTGATCATGTCGACGCAGCGGTGGAACTCCGCGCCGGTCCGGTCGAGCTTGTTGACGAAGCAGATACGGGGCACGCCGTAACGGTCGGCCTGGCGCCATACCGTCTCGGACTGCGGCTCCACACCGGCGACACCGTCGAACACGGTGACGGCACCGTCGAGGACGCGGAGCGAACGCTCCACCTCGACCGTGAAGTCCACGTGACCCGGGGTGTCGATGATGTTGATGGTGTGGTCGACGTCGTCGAGCGGCCAGTGACAGGTCGTCGCGGCAGACGTGATCGTGATGCCGCGCTCCTGCTCCTGCTCCATCCAGTCCATCGTGGCAGCGCCGTCGTGGACCTCACCGATCTTGTAGCTCACACCGGTGTAAAACAGGATGCGCTCGGTGGTCGTCGTCTTGCCCGCGTCGATGTGGGCCATGATCCCGATGTTGCGGACCTTGGCCAGGTCAAGCGAAGTGGTGGCCATAAGGCTCAATCTTCTCTCGGTCTCGATGTGGGTAGCGACTACCAGCGGTAGTGCGCGAAGGCCTTGTTGGACTCGGCCATCTTGTGCGTGTCCTCACGCTTCTTGACCGAGGCGCCGAGACCGTTGGAGGCGTCGAGCAGCTCGTTCATGAGGCGTTCGGTCATGGTCTTCTCGCGACGGGCGCGGGAGTAGCCCACGACCCAGCGCAGCGCGAGGGTGGCGGCGCGACCGGGCTTGACCTCGATCGGCACCTGGTAGGTGGCGCCACCGACACGGCGGGACTTGACCTCAAGCGTGGGCTTGACGTTCTCAAGCGCGCGCTTCAGGGTGATGACCGGGTCGTTACCGGTCTTCTCGCGCAGGCCCTCCATGGCGCCGTACACGATCCGCTCGGCGGTGGAACGCTTGCCGTTGAGCAGAAGCTTGTTGATGAGGGACGTGACAAGAGGAGAACCGTAGACCGGGTCGATGATGACCGGGCGCTTCGGGGCGGGGCCCTTACGAGGCATTCTTACTTCTCCTTCTTGGCGCCGTAGCGGCTGCGGGCCTGCTTGCGGTTCTTGACACCCTGGGTGTCAAGGGAGCCGCGGATGATCTTGTAGCGAACACCCGGCAGGTCCTTCACACGGCCACCACGCACGAGCACGATCGAGTGCTCCTGCAGGTTGTGTCCCTCACCCGGAATGTAGGCCGTAACCTCGATACCAGAGGTCAGACGCACACGTGCGACCTTCCGGAGCGCGGAGTTCGGCTTCTTCGGGGTGGTCGTGAAGACACGCGTGCAGACGCCACGACGCTGGGGCGAACCCTCAAGCGCGGGTGTCTTGTTCTTCTCGACCTTGTCCTGCCGGCCCTTCCGGACCAGCTGCTGGATCGTAGGCACTACTTCTCCGGTTTCTGTGTGCCGTTAGTGAAACTAACCTGGAACACCTCCGACCCACGCGGTCGGGTGTGTCGAATGCTGCATGACCCCGCACGAGGCGGAAGAAGCGCAGATCGCGGTGGCCGGTACTCGGGCTCCCGATGCGGCTGTAGACACGCACAGGAGCCCAGGCACACCCCAGGCACAAGGTCTGAGCGTACCTACCTCATCCACTCCGGTCAAAACAAATGCCGGGCACCCCGACACGCCGAGGCTTCACGGGCCTGTACGGGCCCGTACAAGACCCCGAAACGACCGGAGGGTGGCCACCCCGCCCGGGATGGCCACCCTCCGTTCACTCACGCCTTACTGGTTGTACGGACCGTAGTCGTAGTCCTCCAGCGGGACGGCCTGGCCGGAGCCCGTGCCGAACGGCGAGTAGTCGATGTCGTCGTAGCCGACGGCCGAGTACATCGCGGCCTTGGCCTCCTCGGTCGGCTCCACCCGGATGTTGCGGTAGCGGGACAGACCCGTACCGGCCGGGATGAGCTTACCAATGATGACGTTCTCCTTGAGGCCGATCAGGGAGTCCGACTTGGCGTTGATCGCCGCGTCGGTCAGAACCCTGGTCGTCTCCTGGAAGGACGCCGCCGACAGCCACGACTCGGTGGCCAGCGACGCCTTGGTGATACCCATCAGCTGCGGACGGCCGGAGGCCGGGTGGCCGCCTTCCGTGACCACACGACGGTTCTCGGTCTCGAACTTCGAGCGCTCCACCAGCTCGCCCGGCAGCAGCTCCGCGTCGCCGGACTCGATGATCGTCACCCGGCGCAGCATCTGCCGGATGATGATCTCGATGTGCTTGTCGTGGATCGACACACCCTGCGAGTTGTAGACCTTCTGGACCTCGCCGACCAGGTGGACCTGGACCGCGCGCTGACCGAGGATCCGCAGCACGTCGTGCGGGTTGGTGGCACCGACGGTGAGCTTCTGGCCCACCTGGACCGCGTCGCCCTCGCCGACCAGCAGACGGGCGCGCTTGGAGATCGGGAACGCCGTCTCCTCGCTGCCGTCGTCCGGGGTGACGACCAGCTTCTTGGTCTTCTCGGTCTCCTCGATACGGACGCGGCCGGCCGCCTCCGAGATCGGGGCGACACCCTTGGGCGTACGGGCCTCGAACAGCTCGACCACTCGGGGCAGACCCTGGGTGATGTCGTCACCGGCCACACCACCGGTGTGGAAGGTACGCATCGTGAGCTGCGTGCCGGGCTCACCGATGGACTGGGCGGCGATGATGCCGACCGCCTCACCGATGTCGACCAGCTTGCCGGTGGCCAGCGAGCGGCCGTAGCAGAAGGCGCAGGTACCGACCGCGGACTCGCAGGTCAGGACCGAGCGGGTCTTGACCTCCTCGACCCCGGCGGCCACGACGGCGTCGATCAGGACATCGCCCAGGTCGACATTGGCCGGCGCGATGACCTTGCCGTCGACGACGACGTCCTCGGCGAGCATCCGCGCGTACACGGACGTCTCGACGTCCTCCGCCTTGCGCAGCACACCATCGGCGCCGCGCTCGGCGATCCGCAGCTTCAGACCGCGGTCGGTGCCGCAGTCCTCCTCGCGGATGATGACGTCCTGCGAGACGTCCACCAGACGACGGGTGAGGTAACCCGAGTCGGCGGTACGCAGGGCGGTGTCGGCCAGACCCTTACGGGCACCGTGGGTGGAGATGAAGTACTCCAGCACGGACAGACCTTCACGGAAGGACGCCTTGATGGGACGCGGGATCGTCTCGTTCTTGGCGTTGGACACCAGACCACGCATACCGGCGATCTGACGCATCTGCATCATGTTTCCGCGAGCACCCGAGTTGACCATCATGAAGATGGGGTTGGTCTTCGGGAAGTTCGCGTTCATCGCCTCGGCGACCTCGTTGGTCGCCTTCGTCCAGATCGCGATGAGTTCCTGCGTGCGCTCGTCCTTGGTGATCAGACCGCGCTCGTACTGCTTCTGGACCTTCTCGTCCTGCGCCTCGTAGCCCTGGACGATGGCCTTCTTCGCCTCGGGCACGACGACATCGGAGATGGCGACGGTGACACCGGAGCGGGTCGCCCAGAAGAAGCCGGCCGCCTTCAGGTTGTCGAGCGTCGCCGCCACGATGACCTTGGGGTAGCGCTCGGCGAGGTCGTTGACGATCTCGGAGAGCTGCTTCTTGCCGACCGAGTCGTCGACGAACGGGTAGTCCTCGGGCAGCAGCTCGTTGAAGAGCGCGCGGCCCAGGGTGGTCCGGAACCGGAACGGGTCGCCCGGCTGCCACGCGACGGCGGTGCCGTCGGTGTCGTCCTCGGCGGCCGGCGGGGTCCAGCCGCGCGGCGGGATGGTGCCCACCGGGAAGCGGATGTCGACCTTCGCCTGGAGCGACAGCTCCCGGTTGTCGAACGCCATGGTCGCCTCGGCGGTCGAGCCGAAGGACCGGCCCTCGCCGATGACCTTGCGCTCCTCCTCGTCCGTGGTGAGGAAGAAGAGGCCGAGCACCATGTCCTGGGTCGGCATGGTGACGGGACGGCCGTCGGCCGGCTTCAGGATGTTGTTCGAGGACAGCATCAGGATGCGGGCCTCGGCCTGCGCCTCCGCGGAGAGCGGCAGGTGGACGGCCATCTGGTCACCGTCGAAGTCCGCGTTGAACGCGGTGCAGACGAGCGGGTGGATCTGGATGGCCTTGCCCTCGACCAGCTGCGGCTCGAACGCCTGGATGCCCAGTCGGTGCAGCGTGGGCGCACGGTTCAGCAGTACAGGGTGCTCGGCGATGACCTCTTCGAGGACGTCGTACACGACCGTACGGCCGCGCTCGACCATGCGCTTGGCCGACTTGATGTTCTGCGCGTGGTTCAGGTCCACCAGGCGCTTCATCACGAACGGCTTGAACAGCTCCAGCGCCATCGCCTTCGGCAGACCGCACTGGTGCAGCTTGAGCTGCGGGCCGACGACGATCACGGAACGGGCCGAGTAGTCGACGCGCTTGCCGAGGAGGTTCTGACGGAACCGGCCCTGCTTGCCCTTGAGCATGTCGCTCAGGGACTTCAGGGGACGGTTGCCGGGACCGGTCACCGGGCGACCGCGGCGGCCGTTGTCGAACAGCGCGTCGACGGCCTCCTGGAGCATCCGCTTCTCGTTGTTCACGATGATCTCGGGGGCACCGAGGTCAAGGAGACGCTTGAGGCGGTTGTTCCGGTTGATCACACGGCGGTACAGGTCGTTCAGGTCGGAGGTCGCGAAGCGGCCACCGTCCAGCTGCACCATCGGACGCAGGTCCGGCGGGATGACCGGCACGCAGTCCAGCACCATGCCCTTGGGGCTGTTGCTGGTCTGGAGGAACGCGGAGACGACCTTGAGGCGCTTGAGCGCACGGGTCTTCTTCTGGCCCTTGCCGGTACGGATGATCTCGCGGAGGCGCTCGGCCTCCTCGTCGAGGTCGAAGGACTCCAGGCGCTTCTGGAGCGCGGCGGCGCCCATCGAACCGTCGAAGTACGTGCCGAAGCGGTCGCGCAGCTCGCGGTAGAGCAGCTCGTCGCCCTCCAGGTCCTGGACCTTGAGGTTCTTGAAGCGGCTCCACACCTCGTCGAGACGGTCGATCTCGCGCTGCGCGCGGTCGCGCAGCTGCTTCATCTCGCGCTCGGCGCCTTCGCGCACCTTGCGGCGCACATCGGCCTTGGCGCCCTCGGCCTCCAGCTCGGCCAGGTCGGTCTCAAGCTTCTTGGCGCGGGCTTCGAGGTCCGAGTCACGGCGGTTCTCGACCTGCTGGCGCTCGACGGAGACATGCGCCTCCAGCGAGGGCAGGTCGCGCGTCCGGCGCTCCTCGTCCACGAACGTGATCATGTACGCGGCGAAGTAGATGACCTTTTCGAGGTCCTTCGGCGCGAGGTCCAGCAGGTACCCGAGGCGTGACGGGACACCCTTGAAGTACCAGATGTGGGTGACGGGCGCGGCCAGCTCAATGTGGCCCATCCGCTCACGGCGCACCTTGGCGCGGGTGACTTCGACACCACAGCGCTCACAGATGATGCCCTTGAAGCGGACACGCTTGTACTTGCCGCAGTAGCACTCCCAGTCCCGGGTCGGACCGAAGATCTTCTCGCAGAAGAGTCCGTCCTTTTCGGGCTTGAGCGTGCGGTAGTTGATGGTCTCCGGCTTCTTCACTTCGCCGTGCGACCAGGTCCGGATGTCGTCCGCGGTGGCAAGGCCGATCCGCAGCTCGTCGAAGAAGTTGACGTCGAGCACTTGTCGTCAATCCCTCTTTCGGGGGTTCGAGCCCCTCGCGTCAGCGAGTAGATGGGGCACTTCAGCAATGGTCTGAACGGGTCCGGGGAGAGCCGGCCGGATACGGGATCCGGCCGGCGAACCCGTCAGACCTCTTCGACGCTGCTCGGCTCGCGCCGGGACAGGTCGATACCGAGTTCCTCCGCCGCGCGGAAGACGTCCTCGTCCGTGTCGCGCATCTCGATGGACATACCGTCCGAGGACAGCACCTCCACGTTGAGGCAGAGCGACTGCATTTCCTTGATGAGCACCTTGAAGGACTCGGGGATGCCGGGCTCGGGGATGTTCTCGCCCTTGACGATGGCCTCGTAGACCTTCACGCGGCCGGTCACGTCGTCGGACTTGATCGTCAGCAGCTCCTGGAGTGCGTACGCGGCGCCATAAGCCTCCAGCGCCCACACCTCCATCTCACCGAAGCGCTGGCCACCGAACTGGGCCTTACCACCCAGCGGCTGCTGGGTGATCATCGAGTACGGGCCGGTCGAGCGGGCGTGCAGCTTGTCGTCGACCAGGTGGTGCAGCTTGAGGATGTACATGTACCCGATCGAGATCGGGTCCGGGAACGGCTCACCGGAGCGGCCGTCGAACATCCGCGCCTTGCCGGAGCCCTTGACCATCCGCTCGCCGTCGCGGTTCGGGATCGTGGACTCGAAGAGTCCGGAGATCTCGTCCTCGCGGGCGCCGTCGAAGACCGGGGTGGCGACGTTGGTGCCGGGCGCGACATCGTCGGCGCCGATGGCCTTCAGCCGCTCCATCCACTCCTCGTTGCCCTCGACCTTCCAGCCCTGGCTGGCGAGCCAGCCGAGATGGATTTCGAGGACCTGTCCCGGGTTCATTCGGGACGGCACACCGAGCGGGTTGAGGATGATGTCGACCGGGGTGCCGTCCTCCAGGAACGGCATGTCCTCGATCGGCAGGATCTTCGAGATGACGCCCTTGTTGCCGTGCCGGCCGGCGAGCTTGTCACCGTCGGTGATCTTGCGCTTCTGGGCGACGTAGACGCGGACCAGCTGGTTGACGCCGGGCGGCAGCTCGTCGCCCTCCTCGCGGTCGAAGACGCGGACGCCGATGACCTTGCCGATCTCGCCGTGCGGGACCTTCAGCGAGGTGTCACGGACCTCGCGCGCCTTCTCACCGAAGATCGCGCGGAGCAGCCGCTCCTCCGGGGTCAGCTCGGTCTCGCCCTTGGGCGTGACCTTGCCGACCAGGATGTCCCCGGCGACGACCTCGGCACCGATACGGATGATGCCGCGCTCGTCGAGGTCCGCGAGGACCTCCTCGGAGACGTTCGGGATGTCGCGGGTGATCTCCTCGGGGCCGAGCTTGGTGTCCCGGGCGTCGACCTCGTGCTCCTCGATGTGGATCGAGGAGAGGACGTCGTCCTGGACCAGCCGCTGGCTGAGGATGATCGCGTCTTCGTAGTTGTGGCCCTCCCACGGCATGAACGCCACGAGCAGGTTCTTGCCGAGCGCCATCTCACCCTGCTGGGTGGCCGGCCCGTCGGCGAGGACCTGGGACTCCACGACCCGGTCGCCCTCGTTGACGACAACCTTCTGGTTGACCGAGGTGCCCTGGTTGGAGCGGGAGAACTTGGCGATGCGGTACGTGGTGTACGTACCGTCGTCGTTGGCGACGGTGATGTAGTCCGCGGAGACCTCCTGGACCACACCCTCCTTCTCCGCCTTGATGACGTCACCGGCGTCGACCGCGCAGCGGTACTCCATGCCGGTGCCGACGAGCGGCGCCTCGGACGTGATCAGGGGCACGGCCTGACGCATCATGTTCGCGCCCATGAGGGCACGGTTGGCGTCGTCGTGCTCCAGGAACGGGATCATCGCGGTCGCGACCGACACCATCTGGCGCGGCGAGACGTCCATGTAGTCGACGTCGTCGCCCGGGATGTAGTCGACCTCGCCGCCACGGCGGCGGACCAGCACGCGGGGCTCCGTGAAGCGCATGTCCTCGGAGAGCGTGGCGTTGGCCTGCGCGATGACGAAGCGGTCTTCCTCGTCGGCCGTCAGGTAGTCGACCTCGTCGGTGACGACACCGTCGGTGACCTTGCGGTACGGCGTCTCGACGAAGCCGAACGCGTTGACCCGGCCGTAGGAGGCGAGCGAGCCGATCAGACCGATGTTCGGGCCTTCGGGGGTCTCGATCGGACACATGCGGCCGTAGTGCGACGGGTGCACGTCACGGACCTCGAAGCCGGCCCGCTCACGGGAGAGACCACCCGGGCCAAGAGCCGACAGACGGCGCTTGTGGGTGAGACCCGACAGCGGGTTGTTCTGGTCCATGAACTGCGACAGCTGGCTGGTGCCGAAGAACTCCTTGATGGAGGCGACGACCGGCCGGATGTTGATCAGGGTCTGCGGCGTGATCGCCTCGACGTCCTGGGTCGTCATGCGCTCGCGCACGACGCGCTCCATCCTCGCCAGACCCGTACGGACCTGGTTCTGGATGAGTTCGCCGACGTTGCGCAGACGGCGGTTGCCGAAGTGGTCGATGTCGTCGGTCTCGACGACGATCTGGGTGCCGTTCTCGCCGACCGTCTCGGTCTCACCGGCGTGCAGCTTGACCAGGTACTTGATGGTCGCGATGACATCGTCGGTGGTGAGCACGCCGGCGTCCAGCGGCTCGTCCGCGCCGAGCTTCTTGTTCACCTTGTAGCGGCCGACCTTCGCGAGGTCGTAGCGCTTCGGGTTGAAGTAGAGGTTCTCGAGCAGCGTCTGAGCGGCCTCGCGCGTCGGCGGCTCGCCCGGACGCAGCTTGCGGTAGATGTCGAGAAGCGCGTCGTCCTGGCCCTGGGTGTGGTCCTTCTCCAGGGTGGCGCGCATGGACTCGTACTCGCCGAACTCCTCCAGGATCTGCTCGGTCGTCCAGCCGAGAGCCTTGAGGAGTACGGTCACGGACTGCTTGCGCTTGCGGTCGATACGGACACCGACCATGTCGCGCTTGTCGATCTCCATCTCCAGCCAGGCACCCCGGGACGGGATGATCTTGGCGGAGAAGATGTCCTTGTCGGACGTCTTGTCGATGGAGGAGTCGAAGTAGACACCCGGCGAGCGCACCAGCTGGGACACCACGACACGCTCGGTGCCGTTGATGACGAAGGTGCCCTTGTTGGTCATGAGCGGGAAATCGCCCATGAAGACCGTCTGGGACTTGATCTCGCCGGTCTCGTTGTTGGTGAACTCGGCCGTGACGAAGAGCGGGGCGGCGAACGTGAAGTCGCGGTCCTTGCACTCGTCGATCGAGTTCTTCGAGGGCTCGAAGCGGTGGTCGCGGAAGGTCAGGGACATCGACCCGGAGAAGTCCTCGATCGGGGAGATCTCCTCGAAGATCTCCTCCAGACCTGACTTCCTGGGGACGTCCTGCCCACTCTCGACAGCCGCCTCGACACGAGCCTTCCAGGCGGGGTTGCCGAGCAGCCAGTCAAAGCTCTCGGTCTGGAGCGCCAGAAGGTTCGGAACCTCAAGCGGCTCCTTGATCTTTGCAAAGGAGATGCGCAGCGGGGCAGTGCTTGCGCCGTTGTTCGTATTCGTGGTCGAGGCGTTGCGCGAGGCGGCCAAGAGGGGGTCCTTCCGAGGGCTCGGACTCACTACGCGCGTACCGGTCCCAAGCAGACACGGAGAGGGAAAGCCCAGTTCAGGGCTGTTAACTCACCGATGCTCTTGCGAGGGGGTGCCCCTGGTGACGGGCAGGGAGCAGCTAACAGGCAGCGCAAAGGGTCAGTGTAGCCACTTGGCACACTGATGTCCAGAGCGGGTTTTCCGACACCCTCGTTTTTCTCAACACCCTTGTCTCAACTGCATGTCTCTACTACGCAACATCGCGCCGTGGGCGCACATCGTTACTGCCCTCTTCGCCATCGATCCATGCCTCGGATCCGGATCGATTGTGACGACGCGTCCTGAGAATTGCGCGCTGCGTGCGGTTCGTCAAGGCCCCCGCCTCCCGCGAGAGGCCCCGGGCGTACGGAAGCACGGCGATGATCACGATACTCGCAGCGCGCGGAAGAGCAAGGCACCCCCCACGCGAACGGCGAAGGGCGACCACCCGACTGGGTGATCGCCCTTCGCGTCAACGCTGCGCCGCGAGGCGCCGAGACAGCCTCCGTACGCCTCTCAGCGGCCGGAGACGGACTCGCGTGGGGTTACTTGACCTCGACGGAGGCGCCGGCGCCCTTGAGGGCCTCGGCGGCCTTCTCGGCGGCAGCCTTGTCGACCTTCTCGACGACGGGCTTGGGGGCGCCGTCCACGAGGTCCTTGGCCTCCTTGAGGCCCAGGGAGGTCAGCTCGCGCACGACCTTGATGACCTGGATCTTCTTCTCGCCGGCACCGGTGAGGATGACGTCGAACTCGTCCTGCTCCTCGACGGCGTCCGCGACGGCGGCAGCGCCACCGGCAGCGGCGACGGCGACCGGGGCGGCGGCCGTGACGTCGAACTTCTCCTCGAACGCCTTCACGAACTCAGCAAGCTCGATGAGGGTCAGGTTCTCGAACTGCGCGAGCAGCTCTTCCTGGGACAGCTTCGCCATGATGGCGTCCTTCCACTATGCGGCTGGTGCCGTGTGTACAGTTCCGCGGGCATACCGCCCGCTGTGGCCGGCCGAGCGTGATTACTCGGAGTCGGCCTCGACGGGGGCCGCCGGGGCGGCACCGTCCTGCTCTTCCTTCTTGGCGCGAAGCGCTTCCGCGGTGCGGGCGAACTTCGACGGAAGCGCCTGGAAGAGCGCGGCAGTCTGGGACTGCTTGCCCTTCATGGCACCCGCCAGCTTGGCGAGCAGAACCTCACGGGACTCGAGGTCCGCGAGCTTCTTGATCTCATCGGCGGACAGCGCCTTACCGTCAAGGACACCGCCCTTGATGATGAGATTGGGGTTGTCCTTGGCGAAGTCACGAAGACCCTTCGCCGACGTCACCGGGTCACCGGTGATGAAGGCAACCGCTGTCGGACCCGCGAACAGGTCGTCCAGCGCGTTGATCCCGGCCTCGTTGGCCGCGATCTTGGTCAGCGTGTTCTTCACCACGGCGTACTGGGCGTCCTCACCGAGAGAACGGCGCAGCTCCTTGAGCTGCGCCACGGTGAGACCCCGGTACTCGGTCAGCACAGCGGCGTTCGAGCTGCGGAACTGGTCCGTCAGCTCGGCTACCGCGGCAGCCTTGTCGGGCCTTGCCATGAGCGTCGGCCTCCTTCCGGGTGATGAGGACCGCTCAGAAGGGGCTGGGCAAAACGAAACGCCCCGGCGCAGGCGCACGGGGCGTAGCTCGACCGAATGGGATCCGGGAGCTTTCCACAGTCACCTGCGCAGGACGTCCGCAGCTAGCGGATCCTTCGGCCGCCGCACCCTCTTACGAGCACACGGCAACGACCAGCGGTCTTTGGCTTCTGGGGAAGAGTACGTGCGAACCGGCACGAAGGGCAAATCGCGCCCGGTCAGGCGTTCGGTCGAGCGTCCCGTCAGGCGTCCGAACCGTCCTCGGCGCCCGCCATCATCTCGGCGAGGTCGGCCACCTCGGAGGCCGGCGGGGCCTTGATCTCGACCGGCTTGTTGTAGTCGACGAACTTGATCGTCATGTCGAGCGGCCCACCGTCCGTGGTCGCGCGGGTACGGACCTGCTTGGTGCGGTCGTCCCCGTCGACCCACATGTCCATCGTGAGCTTGTCGATGCCCAGGTCCTCGTACGCCTTGAGGCTCTTCTGGCGCTGCTTCTTCGTGTCGGCGTCCAGGCCCTTCAGCGCCGCCTTCATGGCGCTGAGCGGGACCGAGCCCTTGTAGTGGGTGGTTTTCACCCCGTCGACGGTCTCCTCGCCGACCCGCTTGAGGTCCTTGGCCGCGGTGAGCGACGCGGTCTCGGCGGCCGGGTTGCGGTCCAGCTGGCTGGACATCGCGCCGAGCGGGCTCTCCCCGCTCTTGCCGGCCATGTCGTCGAGAGCCGCCATGGGGAACTTGAGCCAGCGCTTGCCGTTCATCTCCGGATCGGCGGCGGCCTCGTCACCGCCCATGTACATGGCCTCGGAGGTGAGCAGGATCTCGATCTCCTGCTCCTCGCCCTCCAGCTCGCCCGCCATCTTCATGCGCATGCCGAACGGGTCCATGCTCATCGCCACGTCGCCGCTGATGGTCCCCTCACCCGGGACCTTGCCCTCCATCGTGTAGGAGAGCGAGGTGATCTTCTCGTTCTTGTCGGCGGCGCGCTGGACGGCGGCCACCGGGTCCATCTCGACGGTGGTCGCGGAGACGGAGGGCGACGCGGACGGCTTCGTGGCGGTGTCGGCGGAGTCCGTGGACGAACAGGCGGCGGTGGTACAGAGCAGCACACCGCTGAGCACGGTCACCGCGGCGGTGCGGTACATCGGGTTCATGATTCCCCCCACAGGAATGGCACAGATGATCCAAATATCCCGCTGACTGTACCGTCCGCCTCTGACAACGCCACCGGAATAACGAAGCAGCCGGTCCCCGCACCTCAGGAGAGATGCGGGGACCGGCTGCGTACCGTGCGGTGCGACCCGCGGCCTGCCGTCGGTGTCAGACGGCGGCCGGGTCCTCCTCGACGAGGAGGTTACGGGTGCGGTTGGCGTCCAGCGGGATGCCGGGGCCCATCGTGGTGGCCAGCGTGGCCTTCTTGATGTAGCGGCCCTTGGCGGCGGACGGCTTCAGACGGAGGATCTCGTCCAGCGCGGCGGCGTAGTTCTCGACCAGCTTCGTCTCGTCGAAGGAGACCTTGCCGATGATGAAGTGCAGGTTCGAGTGCTTGTCGACGCGGAACTCGATCTTGCCGCCCTTGATGTCGTTGACAGCCTTGGTGACATCGGGGGTGACGGTGCCGGTCTTCGGGTTCGGCATCAGACCACGCGGGCCGAGGACGCGGCCGAGGCGGCCGACCTTGCCCATGAGGTCCGGGGTGGCGACGACGGCGTCGAAGTCCAGACGGCCCTTCGACACCTCGTCGATCAGTTCGTCGGCGCCGACGATGTCGGCGCCCGCGGCACGCGCGGCCTCGGCGCGGTCACCGGTCGCGAAGACCAGGACCCGGGCGGTCTTGCCGGTGCCGTGCGGGAGGTTCACGGTGCCACGGACCATCTGGTCGGCCTTGCGCGGGTCGACGCCCAGACGCATGGCGACCTCGACGGTGCCGTCGAACTTGGTGGAGGTGGTGTCCTTGGCGATACGGACGGCCTCGAGCGGGGCGTAGGTACGCTCCCGGTCGATCTTGGCGTCCGCGCCGCGGAGTGCCTTGCTGCGCTTCACTTCGTCTCCTGGTGTTTCTTCAGGTGTGGAGTTCGTGGTCCGGACCGCGCATGGCCCTGCCACTGGGTGGTACTGCGGGGCTGGATCAGCCCTCGACCGTGACGCCCATGGAACGAGCGGTGCCGGCGATGATCTTCTCGGCGGCGTCCAGGTCGTTGGCGTTGAGGTCGGGCATCTTCGTCGTGGCGATCTCGCGCACCTGGTCGCGGGTGAGCTTCGCGACCTTCTTGACGTGCGGCTCGCCGGAGCCCTTGTCCACACCCGCGGCCTTGAGGATCAGCTTGGCGGCCGGCGGAGTCTTGGTGATGAAGGTGAAGGAGCGGTCCTCGTAGACCGTGATCTCCACCGGCACGACCATGCCACGCTGCGACTCGGTCGCGGCGTTGTAGGCCTTGCAGAACTCCATGATGTTCACGCCGTGCTGACCCAGCGCGGGGCCGACCGGCGGAGCCGGGTTGGCCGCGCCGGCCTTGATCTGGAGCTTGATAAGCCCCGTGACCTTCTTCTTCTTGGGAGGCATTGCTCTCTCCGGGTCCTAGTGAGAGTTTTCGGCCGCCATCCGGTCATCCGGACGGAGGCATACCGCACAACGATAACGGGTATAGCTGCACGGCCAAAAACCGACAGGTCAGACAGGTGGTGAAGCCTGTCTGACCTGTCGGAAGCTGGGGAGCGGGGTCGTCCCGGCTCAGTTCTTCTGGATCTGGTCGAAGCTCAGCTCGACCGGGGTCTCGCGACCGAAGATCTCGACCAGGCCCTTGACCTTCTTCGAGTCCGCGTTGATCTCGTTGATGGTCGCCTGGAGGGTGGCGAACGGACCGTCGGTGACGGTGACCGAGTCGCCGACCTCGAAGTCCAGCACCTGGACCTCGACCTTGCGGGCCGGAGCCGGCTTGCCCTCGGCCTCGGCGGCCTCACGCGCGGCCTTCTCCTCGGCCTCCGGGGCGAGCATCTTGACGATCTCGTCCAGGGTCAGCGGGTACGGGTCGTAGGCGTTGCCCACGAAGCCGGTGACGCCGGGGGTGTTGCGGACGACGCCCCAGGACTCGTTCGTCAGATCCATGCGCACCAGGACATAGCCCGGGAGCTTGTTCTGGCGGACGTTCTTGCGCTCGCCGTTCTTGATCTGGACGATCTCTTCCTCGGGGACCTCGGCCTGGTAGACGAACTCCTCGACGTTCAGCGAGACGGCGCGCTGTTCCAGGTTCGCCTTCACGCGCTTCTCGTAGCCCGCGTAGGTGTGGATCACGTACCACTCGCCGGGCAGGGTGCGCAGCTCCTCGCGGAGCGCGGCGACCGGGTCGACCGCGGGAGCCGCGGTCTCGTCCTCGGTGGCCTCGTCGTCCTCGTCCTCGGCGTCGTCCCGGGCCTCGTCAGCCTCGTCGTCCTCGGCCTCGACGTGAACAGCGGCTTCCTCGGCCGGCTCGCCCGCGGCGATGTCAGCGGCTTCGGCCTGGTCTGGCTCGACAGCGTCCGCCGCCTCGACGATGCCGGTCGCGTCCTCTCGGGACTCCACCGACTCGCTGGCGTCGTTCAGTTTCGGGTCAGACACGGTGGCTGCTTCTTCCTGGCTCAATGGGTGGAACACGCGAAAGGGGCGCCGCACTGGGCGCCCTACGCGGGATCAGCCGAAGACGTACTTGATTGCTTGCTGGAAGCCATAGTCAATCACGGTCACCAGACCGATCATGACGACGACGAAGACAATCACGACTGTGGTGTACGTAGTCAGCTGACTACGAGTCGGCCAGACAACCTTGCGCAGCTCTGCGACGATCTGGCGGTAGAAGAGCGCGAGACGGCCCAGAGGGCCCTTCTTGCCTCGCTTGCCACCCTTACGGGGCTTCTTCGACTCGGCGGACTCATCGTCGGCATCAGGCTTGTCGATGGAGCCCACGGCGTCCGTCACGCTCTCTCACCTGATTCCGGGTCGTGACCGTGCCGCGCCCGGGGGAGCCGCACGGCGATGCATTGAATGTACGTACATGCGCACACGCCCTGGCGAAGGGGGTGTGTAGCAGGGCCGGAGGGACTTGAACCCCCAACCGCTGGTTTTGGAGACCAGTGCTCTACCAATTGAGCTACGACCCTTTGTGTTTTCCCGAACCTACCGCATCCAACCGGATACATGGAGTGCCCGGTACGGACTTGGCGGATGAAGGCCAACGACGAGTGAGTGTACGTGGTCGTCGGCCCTGCGTCGAACAGCTCCCCCGGGAACCGTCCGCGTCCAACCGTCCACAGTTCTTGTCGGGTTATGTGTCCACCGTACGAAACCTGTGTACCCCGGATGTTTCGGGTCTGCGAGCATGGTGCTCATGAGCGCTGCAATCCCTCCGACCGAGCGCCGGGTCTCCGCCCGCATCGGCGCGATCTCCGAGTCCGCCACCCTCGCCGTGGACGCCAAGGCGAAGGCCCTGAAGGCCGCCGGCCGTCCGGTGATCGGCTTCGGCGCCGGTGAGCCCGACTTCCCGACCCCCGGCTACATCGTCGAGGCCGCTGTCGAGGCGTGCCGCGACCCCCGGTACCACCGCTACACGCCGGCCGGCGGGCTCCCCGAGCTGAAGGCCGCCATCGTCGCGAAGACGAAGCGCGATTCCGGTTACGAGATCGAGCCGGCCCAGGTCCTGGTGACCAACGGCGGCAAGCAGGCGATCTACGAGGCGTTCGCCGCCATCCTCGACCCGGGCGACGAGGTCATCGTCCCGGCTCCGTACTGGACGACGTACCCGGAGTCGATCCGGCTGGCCGGCGGTGTCCCGGTGGAGGTCGTGGCCGACGAGACCACCGGCTACCGCGTCTCGGTCGAGCAGCTGGAGGCGGCCCGTACGGAGCGCACGAAGGTCGTGCTCTTCGTCTCCCCCTCGAACCCGACGGGCGCCGTCTACAGCGCGGCCGACACCGAGGCCGTCGGCCGCTGGGCCGTCGAGCACGGCCTGTGGGTGATGACGGACGAGATCTACGAGCACCTCGTCTACGGAGACGCCGTCTTCACCTCGCTGCCGGCCGTCGTCCCCGAGCTGCGCGACAAGTGCGTCGTGGTCAACGGCGTGGCCAAGACCTACGCGATGACCGGCTGGCGGGTGGGCTGGGTCGTCGGCCCCAAGGACGTCGTCAAGGCCGCGACGAACCTCCAGTCGCACGCCACGTCCAACGTCTCCAATGTCGCGCAGGTCGCCGCGATCGCCGCGCTCACCGGCGATCTCACCGCCGTCACCGAGATGCGGACCGCCTTCGACCGCCGCCGCCGCACGATCGTGCGCCTGCTCAACGAGATCGACGGCGTCCTCTGCCCGGAGCCCGAGGGCGCGTTCTACGTGTACCCGTCGGTGAAGGGCCTGCTCGGCAAGGAGATCCGCGGCAAGCGCCCGCAGGACTCGGTGGAGCTGGCCGCGCTGATCCTCGACGAGGCCGAGGTGGCCGTCGTCCCGGGCGAGGCGTTCGGCACCCCGGGCTATCTGCGGCTCTCGTACGCGCTGGGCGACGAGGACCTGGCGGAGGGCGTGGGCCGGATCCAGAAGCTGCTGGGCGAGGCGAAGGACTGACCCCGCCCCTCACCACCCGGCGCTTCCCCCACCTCACCGGTGGGACCAGAACGGGCTTCCGGCTGTCGGCCGGGAGCCCGTTTTTCCGTCTCGGCGAGACCACGATCGGGGAAAGTGGCTGCCACCGGGCCGATCCGTGCGGCAGGATCTAGCAATGGAGAGCACCATCCCCCGCGATATCAGCCTGCTGCCCAAGGCTCATCTGCATCTGCACTTCACCGGCTCGATGCGCCCCACCACCCTGCTGGAGCTGGCCGACAAGTACGGCGTCCATCTCCCGGACGCGCTCACCGGCGGCGAACCGCCCAAACTGCGCGCGACCGACGAACGCGGCTGGTTCCGCTTCCAGCGGCTGTACGACATCGCCCGGTCCTGTCTGCGTGCCCCCGAGGACATCCAGCGGCTGGTCCGCGAGGCAGCCGAGGAGGACGTCAAGGACGGCTCCGGCTGGCTGGAGATCCAGGTCGACCCCACCTCGTACGCCCCGCACCTGGGCGGGCTGATCCCGGCCCTGGAAGTCATCCTGGACGCCGTCGACGCGGCCTCCCGGGAGACCGGCCTCGGAATGCGCGTCCTGGTCGCGGCGAACCGGATGAAGCACCCCCTGGAGGCCAGAACGCTGGCCCGGCTCGCGGTGCGGTACGCGGACCGGGGTGTCGTCGGCTTCGGGCTCTCCAACGACGAGCGCCGGGGCATGGCCCGGGACTTCGACCGGGCCTTCGCGATCGCCCGGGACGGCGGGCTGCTGGCCGCGCCGCACGGCGGCGAGCTGACCGGCCCCGCGTCCGTACGGGACTGCCTGGACGATCTGAGCGCCTCCCGGATCGGGCACGGCGTCCGGGCCGCCGAGGATCCCAAGCTGCTGCGCAGGCTCGCCGAGCGCGGGGTGACCTGCGAGGTCTGCCCGGCGTCGAATGTCGCCCTGGGCGTCTACGAGAAGCCCGAGGACGTGCCGCTGCGGACGCTGTTCGACGCCGGGGTGCCCATGGCGCTCGGCGCGGACGACCCGCTGCTGTTCGGCTCCCGGCTGGCCGCCCAGTACGAGCTGGCCCGCCGCCACCAGGGCTTCTCCGACGCCGAACTGGCCGAGCTGGCCCGCCAGTCGGTACGGGGCTCGGCCGCGCCGGCGGACGTACGGGCCAGGCTGCTGGCGGGCATCGACGCCTGGCTGGCCGCGTGAGCCTGGTCTATCTGGCCAGACAACCCGCTACAGGCTGACGCCCACCGTCACCGGCTCGTTGACCAGCGTGATCCCAAAGGCGGCGTGCACCCCGGCGACCACCTCGCGGGCCAGCGCGAGGAGGTCCTCGGTGGTCGCCGCGCCCCGGTTGGTCAGGGCGAGGGTGTGCTTGGTGGAGATACGGGCCGGACCCGTGCCGTACCCCTTGGTGAAACCGGCCTTGTCGATCAGCCAGGCGGCGGAGGTCTTCGTACGCCCCTCCCCCTCCGGGAAGCCGGGCGGTGTCACGTCCTCGCCGAGGCGCTCCCGGACGCGGGCGGTGAAGTCGGCGTACTGCGCGTCGTCGAGGATCGGGTTGGTGAAGAAGGAGCCCGCGGACCAGGTGTCGTGGTCCTCCGGGTCCAGCACCATGCCCTTTCCGGCCCGCAGCCGCAGGACGGTCTCGCGGGCGGTCGCCGCCGCCACCCGCTCGCCGGGCCCGACGCCCAGGGCACGGGCCGTCTCGGCGTACGCGAGCGGCGCGGAGAGCCCGCCCGCGTCCTCCAGGGCGAAGCGGACGCGCAGCACGACCCAGCGGCCAGGGTGCTCCTTGAAGCGGCTGTGGCGGTACGCGAAGCCGCAGTCGGCGTTGGTGAGGGTGACCCGCTCGCGGGTGGTGCGGTCGTAGGCGTCGACCTCCGTGATGGTGCGGGAGACCTCCTGGCCGTACGCGCCGACGTTCTGGATCGGTGTGGCGCCGACCGAGCCGGGAATGCCGGCGAGGCACTCGACGCCCGCCAGGCCCGCTTCGACCGTACGCGCGACCGCGTCGGTCCACACCTCACCGGCGGCCAGCTCCAGCGCGGTGCCGTCGAGGGCGAAGCCCCGGGTGGCGATACGCAGGGCGGTGCCGTCGAAGCCCTTGTCCCCGATGATCAGGTTGCTGCCGCCGCCGATGATCAGCAGCGGGGTGCCGGTGTCGTCCGCCTCGCGTACGACGGCGATCACTTCCTCGTCGGTGGTGGCCGTGACCAGACGGGTCGCGGGGCCGCCGAGGCGGAAGGTGGTCAGGGGGGCGAGGGGGGCATCGTGGAGTTCCTGCACGGGGACAAGAGTACGGTCCGTCCCCCAGCCGGGGACGGACCGCAGAGCCGTACGCGCGCGCCCGCGCGCATCAGGTGTCTCAGGCGAGCCGGACGACCGCGCGGGACAGGCCCAGCACCTTCTGTCCGGCGCTCGTGGCCGTCAGATCGACGCGGACCTGGTGGTCGTCGAGCTTGGCCGCGACCTTCGCGCTGACCTCGATGAGCGCGCCCTCGTCGTCGTTGGGCACCACGACGGGCTTGGTGAAGCGGACGCCGTACTCGACGACGGCGGCCGGGTCGCCCACCCAGTCGGTCACCACCCGGACCGCCTCGGCCATGGTGAACATGCCGTGGGCGATGACGTCCGGGAGGCCGACCTCCTTGGCGAACTTCTCGTTCCAGTGGATCGGGTTGAAGTCCCCGGAGGCGCCCGCGTACTGGACCAGCGTCGCGCGGGTGACGGGGAAGCTCTGGGCCGGCAGCTCCGTGCCGACCTCGACGTCGTCGTAACCGATCTTCGCGGTCATCGGTCTCACGCCTCCTCGGCGGCGCGCGCCACCAGCTTGGTCCACGCGGTCACGACATGCTCGCCGGCCTCGTCGTGCACATCGCCCCGGACATCGATGACATCGTTCCCGGCGAGGGACTTGATCTCCACGATGGTCGAGGTGACCGTCAGCCGGTCGCCCGCCCGTACCGGACGGCTGAAGGCGAACTTCTGGTCGCGGTGCACCACCCGGCTGTAGTCCAGGCCGAGCTGCGGATCCGCGACCACGTCGCCCGCCGCCTTGAACGTGATGGCGAACACGAAGGTGGGCGGCGCGATCAGATCGGTGTGCCCGAGCGCCTTCGCGGCCTCCGGATCGGTGTACGCCGGATTGGGGTCGCCCACCGCCTCGGCGAACTCGCGGATCTTCTCCCGGCCGACCTCGTACGGCTCGGTGGGCGGATAGCTCCGCCCCACGAAGGACTGGTCGAGCGCCACGACTCGCTCCCTCCTGATGTCCTGCTGAACTGAACGTTCTGCTGATCTTGTACTGATGTTCTGCGGTAGGCGTGCCCAAACGACGCGAGGCCGTCCCCAGTACGGGGACGGCCTCGCGTACGAGCCTGATTCAGCGCGTTTCGCGGTGCGCGGTGTGCGAGTTGCAGCGCGGGCAGTGCTTCTTCATCTCAAGACGGTCCGGGTTGTTACGCCGGTTCTTCTTGGTGATGTAGTTCCGCTCCTTGCACTCCACGCAGGCCAGCGTGATCTTCGGGCGGACGTCGGTGGCAGCCACGTGAGTGCTCCTTGGACGGACAACGGATGAACGGATGAACGCATAAAAGAGTAGCCGATCGAAGGACCGACCCCACAATCGGCTACTTTTGTGTAGCGGTGACCGGACTTGAACCGGTGACACAGCGATTATGAGCCGCTTGCTCTACCGACTGAGCTACACCGCTTCGATGTTGGTTCTCCTCGCCCGAAGGCGAGGATCACCGAACATCTGAGCCCCAATACGGAATCGAACCGTAGACCTTCTCCTTACCATGGAGACGCTCTACCGACTGAGCTATTGGGGCGAGCGATGAAGACATTACACGGTCGGCTGCCGATCGCCCAAATCCGTTTCAACGGCCTCTTCCCCGTGCCTCACCAGGGCCCCATCGGCCCCACCGGTGGGCTCGCCGGTACGACTATTCCGCTCCTCCTTCGCTCCTCCTCGAAGCGCGGCGGGGCCGCCCCTAGGCTCGACCGCACCGCGTGATCCTCCCCACGTTCCGCTGCCCCTCTTGCACCTCCGGAGCCCGATGCCCGACAGCCCACCGCAGCCGTCCGACGACGCCACGGCCGACACCACCGCGCTCGTCCTGTGCGGCGCCCGGCTCGCCGACGGCAGGACCGTCGACGTACGGCTCGCCGCCGGCCGGATCGAGGCGGTGGGCACGGCCGGCAGCCTCACCGTGTACGGCACCCGGGTCGACCTCACCGGCTTCCTGCTGCTCCCGGCCCCCGCCGAACCCCACGCCCACGGCGACACCGCCCTCACGGCACTGCCCCCGGGCGGGGGTACGGGCGGGCATCCGTCCGGGCCGGCCGGGCCCGTCTCGTACGCCCCGGAGGATGTCCAGCGCCGCGCCACCGAGGCCACCCTGCTCCAGCTCGGGCACGGCGCGACCGCGGTCCGCGCGCACGTACGGATCGGCGAGCGGCAGCGGCTGGGCCGGCTGGAGGCGGTGCTCCAGGCGCGGCGGTCGCTGCGCGGGCTCGCCGATCTGACCGCCGTCGCGGTGCCCCGGCTGCTGACGGGCGTGGCCGGCGCCGACGGGCGGGCGATGCTGCGCGACGCGGTCAAGATGGGCGCGGGCGTGGTGGGCGGCTGCCCGGATCTCGACCCGGATCCGGCGGGGTACGCGGAAGCGGTGCTGGAGGTGGCCGCCGAGCACGGCTGTCCCGTCGATCTGCACACGGACGGCGCCGATCCGGTACGGCTCGCGGCGCTGGCCGCCATGGCGGGCGGGGTGCGGCAGGGCGTGACGCTCGGGCCGTGCGCGGGGCTGGCCCGGCTGCCGGCCGAGGTGGCGGCGCGGGCGGCGGAGCGGCTGGCGGCGGCCGGGGTGACGGTGGTGTGCCTGCCGCAGGGCACATGCGGCGGCGCGGAGCGCGCGGGCGATCCGGTCCGTGCGCGGGCGCGGAGCGCGGAGCGGGGGCGCGGGGTCGCGCCCGTACGGCTGCTGCGGGCGGCCGGGGTACGGGTCGCGGCGGGCGGTGGCGCGCTGCGGGACCTCGCGAACCCGGTGGGGCGCGGGGATCCGCTGGAGGCCGCGTATCTGCTGGCTTCCCGGAGCGGGCTGCGGGCGGCGGACGCGTACGGCGCGGTGAGCGCGGCGGCGCGGGCCGCGATGGGGCTGGCCGAGGTGCGGGTGGAGGCGGGTTTCCCGGCCGAGCTGCTGGCGGTGCGCGGGGACAGCGTCGAGGGCGCGCTCTCGCTGGCGTACAGCCGGATCGTCATCCACCGGGGCCGGGTGGTGGCGCGGACGAGCGCGGTGCGGGAGTACTGCGACTCGGCGGCGGTGGCGGCGCTGGAGCTGCCGCGGCAGGGCCGCTCCGACCTCGGCGCCTGAGCGCGTACGTCTGCGGTACGTCACCGGGGATGGTGTCCGGCGTACGGTCTGATCATGCGAATCGTGATTGCCGGAGGACATGGACAGATCGCGCTGCGGCTGGAGCGGCTGCTCAGCGCGCGCGGGCATGAGGCCGTGGGGGTGATCCGCGCCGCCGGGCAGGCGGACGACCTGCGGGCGACCGGCGCGGAACCGGTCGTGCTGGACCTGGAGTCGGCCTCGGTGGACGAGGTCGCCGGGGTGCTGGAGGGCGCGGACGCCGCGGTCTTCGCGGCGGGCGCGGGCGGGGGCAGCGGGGCGGCCCGCAAGGAGACGGTGGACCGGGGCGCGGCGGTGCTCTTCGCGGACGCGGCGGAGCGCGCGGGCGTACGCCGGTTTGTGGTGGTCTCCTCGATGGGCGCGGACCCGGACCGCGCGGGCGGCGAGGTCTTCGACGCGTACCAGCGCGCGAAGGGCGCGGCGGACGTGTACGTGCGGTCAAGGACCGCGCTGGACTGGACGATTCTGCGGCCGGGCCTGCTGACGGACGACGCGGGTACGGGACTTGTCGCGCTGGAGGCGTCAACGGGGCGCGGTCCGGTGCCGCGTGACGATGTGGCGGCGGTTCTGGCGGAGCTGCTGGAGACGCCGGGGACGGCCGGTCTGACGCTGGAGCTGATCAGCGGCGCGGTGCCGGTGGCGGACGCGGTGACGGCGGCGGCGGACGGCCGTTCCTGACCGGTTCGGGACCGTTCGGGGGCGGCTCCGGGCCGCTTCCGAACGGTTCCGGGCGTACGAAAAATGGCCTCCGCCTCACGTTTCCGTGAAGCGGAGGCCATCTCTCTCGTGTGGCGGCGCCAGGATTCGAACCTGGGAAGGCTAAGCCGGCGGATTTACAGTCCGCTCCCATTGGCCACTCGGGCACACCGCCATGGGATGTCGCTGCCGTGAGGATCATCGCTGGTGGGCGGTGCTCCGTGGCAACGACGTAAACAATACCCGATGCCCGGGGGTGCTCCGCCACTGCTTTGATCAGCGCTGGGCGCGGGCGCGGGTGACTAGGCTTTACGGCAGCACTGCACCCCGCAGCACCGATGACAAGGAGCCACAGGACATGGCCGACTCCAGTTTCGACATCGTCTCGAAGGTCGAGCGGCAGGAGATCGACAACGCGCTCAACCAGGCATCGAAGGAACTCGCCCAGCGCTACGACTTCAAGAACGTCGGGGCCTCGATCGGCTGGTCCGGCGAGAAGATCCTGATGCAGGCGAACTCCGAGGAGCGGGTCGCCGCGATCCTCGATGTCTTCCAGTCCAAGCTGATCAAGCGCGGTATCTCGCTGAAGGCGCTGGACGCCGGCGAGCCGCAGCTGTCCGGCAAGGAGTACAAGATCTTCGCCTCGATCGAGGAGGGCATCTCCCAGGACAACGCGAAGAAGGTCGCGAAGTTCATCCGTGACGAGGGCCCCAAGGGCATCAAGGCGCAGGTCCAGGGCGATGAGCTGCGCGTCAGCTCGAAGAGCCGCGACGACCTCCAGACGGTGATCGCGCTGCTCAAGGGCCAGGACTTCGACTTCGCGCTCCAGTTCGTGAACTACCGCTGACGCCTGCCGACGGCCGCCGTCTCCCGGCCGCCGCCACACGGCGGCGGCCCGCGAGGGCGCCGTAACCGCTCGCGCCGTAACCGCTCGCCGTACCCGCTCGCCCTGCCTGCTCTCCGTACCGCTCTCCGTACCGCTCAGCGGGACCGCGAGTGGCCGAAGACGATCCGGTAGCCGATCAGCAGGACAAGCGCGCCGCCGATGGCCGCCGCCCAGGTGGCGCCGTCGTAGAAGCTGTTGTTGATGGGGTGGTCGAGCCAACGGGCCGAAATCCAGCCGCCGATGAACGCGCCCGCGATCCCGATGAACGTCGTGCCGAGGATGCCGCCGGGGTCCCGGCCGGGGAGCAGAATCTTGGCGACGGCTCCGGCGAGCAGTCCGAGAATGATCCAGCCGATGATGCTCATGCCTTGGGTCCTGCCTTTCCGTGCTGTGTACCGGGGAAGACGTCGAGGTGGCGGCCGATGGTTGCGCGTTTTCGCAACTCACGGCGTACACACAGGAACACACAGGAAGCCTTACGCCCCGGGCCGGGCAACCCTGCGCCCCCGGGAGAGCGTCTGCCCCGGAAAGCCGCCGTCACCGCCGATGTGATCGTCGGCACCGCCGGGAACCGGGGCCGGTCAGGTTTCGTCTCAGGCGGTCGGAGCCGGATAATTGGCTTGAGCGGTGATGCGGGCGGACCTCGCGAAAGGCAAGTGATCATGAAGCTCATCGAGCTGATCCTGAATGTCCTGTGGCTGGTGCTCTGCGGCATCTGGATGGCCATCGGCTATGCCATCGCCGCGATCATCTGTTTCGTCCTGATCGTGACGATCCCGTTCGGCATCGCCTCGCTGCGTATCGCCGGCTACGTACTGTGGCCCTTCGGCCGCACCACGGTCGAGCGGCCCGACGCCGGGGCGCCGTCCTTCATCGGCAACATCATCTGGGTCGTCTGCGCGGGCTGGTGGCTGGCGCTCGGGCATCTGCTGACGAGCATCCCGCTCTTCGTCTCGATCATCGGCATCCCCTTCGGCTGGGCGAACCTGAAGATGATCCCGGTCTCGCTGATGCCGCTGGGCCGCGAGGTCGTGTCGTCGGACGAGCGCTTCGGCGGACGCTGAGCAGAGGCCCTAGGGCCGGTGGGGGCCGGCCATCCGCTCCAGCCGGGCGATGCGCTCCGCCATCGGGGGGTGCGTGGAGAACAGCTTCGAGACCTCGCCGGGCCGGAACGGGTTCGCGATCATCATGTGGCTCGCGGTCTCGATACGCGGCTCCGGCGGCAGCGGCAGCTGCCGCGTCCCCGTCTCCAGCTTGCGCAGCGCGCTGGCCAGCGCCAGCGGGTCGCCGGTGAGCTGGGCGCCGGCCGCGTCGGCCTCGTACTCGCGCGAGCGGCTTACCGCCAGTTGGATGACGGAGGCGGCGAGCGGGCCCAGGATCATGAGCAGCAGCATGCCGAAGAAGCCCGGGCCGTCATCGTCGTCGGAGCGGCCGAACGGGATCAGCCAGGCGAAGTTCACCAGGAACATCACCACCGAGGCGAGCGCCCCGGCGACCGAGGCGATCAGGATGTCGCGGTTGTAGACATGGCTCAGCTCATGGCCGAGGACACCGCGCAGCTCGCGCTCGTCGAGGAGCTGGAGGATGCCCTCCGTGCAGCAGACGGCGGCGTTGCGCGGATTGCGGCCGGTGGCGAACGCGTTGGGCGCCTGGGTCGGTGAGATGTAGAGGCGCGGCATGGGCTGGCGGGCCGCCGTCGACAGCTCCCGGACGATCCGGTAGAGCTGGGGGGCCTCGAACTCGCTGACCGGGCGGGCGCGCATGGCGCGCAGGGACAGCTTGTCGCTGTTCCAGTAGGAGTACGCGTTGGTGCCGAGCGCCACGACGAGCGCGATGATCAGGCCCGTACGGCCGAAGAAGCTGCCGATCCCGATGATGAGCGCTGAGAGTGCCGCGAGGAGTACGGCGGTTTTCAGCCCGTTGTGCCGGCGGTGCACGGTACGCCCTCCAAGTGGTGCGGCAGGGGAACCCTTTGCCTGGTGCTGCTCCACGTCTCCAGTGGACCCTTACCTTCTGGTCAACGCGAGGCGAGCGGTCCGGGTTCCCCTCCGTGCCCGTACGGGCACGGCGCGGGGGGCCGACCGGTCAGAACAGGCCGGTTCCCGCGAAGCGCAGCACGAGCTGGGGCGCTCCCGACAGCACGATCCCGGCGGCGGCCGTCAGCCCGATGGCGGCGGTGATCGCGGGGGTGGCGGTGACGGTGTGCGTGCCGGTGGCGGTCTCGTCCCCGGGCGCCTGGAAGAGGACGGCCGTCCACCGGAGGTAGTAGGTGAGGCCGATCACGACGTTGACGGCCATGACGGCGGCCAGCCAGCCGAGTCCCGCGTCCACAGCCGCGGAGAAGACGGTGACCTTGGCGAAGAGGCCGATGATCCCCGGGGGCAGTCCGGCCAGGCAGAGCAGGAAGAAGGCCAGGGCGAGGGCGGCGAAGGGCCGGCGCGCCCAGAGGCCCCGGTAGTCGGAGAGGCGGTTCAGCGGCTTCGTACGGGCCACCAGGACTGTGACGGCGAAGGCACCGAGGTTCACGACGGCGTACATCAGGGCGTACGCGACGGTGGAGCCGACGCGCCGCTCGCCCGCGTACGCGGCCGACGCGATCGGCACCAGCAGATAGCCCGCCTGGGCGACGGACGACCAGGCGAGCAGCCGTACGGCGCTCCACGCGCGCGTGGCCGACTGCCGGAGCGCGGCGACATTGCCGAGGGTCATGGTGAGCGCGGCGAGGACCGCGAGGAGCGGGCCCCACACGTTCCCGTACGAGGGGAACGCGACGACGGTCACCAGGATGAGGCCGGAGAAGCCGACCGCCTTGCCGACGACGGAGAGATACGCGGCGATGGGCAGGGGCGCGCCGATGTAGGTGTCGGGGACCCAGAAGTGGAAGGGGGCGGCGGCGGTCTTGAAGGCGAAGCCGACCAGGGTGAGGGCGACACCCGCCCCGGCGAGCGTCTCCAGCGGGCCGGTCCCTTCGGCGAGTTCCCCGGCGATCTCGCCGAGGTGGAGGGTGCCGGTGGCCGCGTACACGAAGCTGACGCCCAGGAGCATCACGGCGGTGGCGGTGACCGAGGAGAGGAAGAACTTGAGCGCCGCCTCGGAGGAGCGCCGGTCGCCGCGCCGGAGCCCGACCAGGGCGAACGCGGGCAGGGAGGCGACCTCCAGGGCGACGACCAGGGTGGCGAGGTCGCGCGCGGCGGGCAGCAGGGCGGCGCCGGCCGCCGAGGCGAGCAGCAGGAACCAGTACTCCCCTACGGGGAGTTCCCCGGTGTCGTGGAGCGAGAGGAGCACGGTGAGCAGCGCTCCGCCGAGCACCAGCGCCTGGATGACGAGGGTGAAGTGGTCGGCCGTGTAGCTGCACACGCCGGGCTGGGCGGGGAGGCAGAAGGTGGCGCGGTGTCCGTCGCGCAGCGGTACGAGGGTGAGGAGCGCGGCGACGAGTCCGGCGACGGCGAGTCCGCCGAGGAGCGGCTTGCGGTGCGCCGGTACGAAGAGGTCGGCGACGAGGACGATCAGGGCGACCGTCGCCGTGAGGGTGGGGGGCGCGATCGCGAGCCAGTCGACGGACTGGACGAGGCTGGCGGCGGCCACGGTCACGACTTGCCTCCTGCGAGGAGCTTCTGCACGGCGGGGTCGGTGAGGCCGAGGAGGACGGCGGGCCAGAGTCCGGCGACCACGGTGAGGACGACGAGGGGGCTCCAGGCGGCGATCTCGTAGCCGTGGATGTCGGCGGCGGGAACGCCGGGGTCCTGTTCTTTCGGGGTGACGTCTTCCTTCGGGGGGACGCCCATGCACACGCGGCGCACGACGACCAGGAGGTACGCGGCGGTGAGCAGCGTGCCGACGGCGGCGATGGCCATGAAGGTACGGAAGGCGGGGCGGCTGAGCCCCTCGGCCGGGTCGAACGCGCCGAACAGGGTGAGCATCTCGCCCCAGAACCCGGCCAGTCCGGGCAGTCCGAGGGAGGCGACGGCGGCGAAGGCGAACAGCCCGCCGAGGCGGGGCGCCCGGCCGTAGAGCGCGGCGCCGGTCGCGCCGGCGAGGGTGTCGAGGTCGGCGGTGCCGTACCGGTCCTTGACCGCTCCGGCCAGGAAGAAGAGCAGGCCGGTGATGAGGCCGTGGGCGATGTTGGCGAAGAGCGCGCCGTTGACTCCGGTGGGGGTCATGGTCGCGATGCCGAGCAGCACGAAGCCCATGTGGCCGACGGAGGAGTAGGCGATCAGCCGTTTGAGGTCGCCGCCCGCGCCCTGCCGCGCGAGGGCGAGGCAGGCGAGGGATCCGTAGATGATGCCGGCGACGGCGAAGGCGGCGAGGCAGGGGGCGAAGGTCCGCATCCCGTCCGGCGCGATGGGCAGGACGATCCGGACGAATCCGTACGTTCCCATCTTGAGCAGGACACCGGCGAGGAGGACGGAGCCCACGGTCGGGGCGGCGGTGTGGGCGTCCGGCAGCCAGCTGTGCAGCGGCCACATCGGGGTCTTCACCGCGAGCCCGAGACCGATCGCCAGAACGGCGGTGACCTGCACGGATGTACTGAGCCCTGACCCGTTGTCAGTGGCGAGTGCCACCATGTCGAATGTGCCCGCGTTGATTCCGATCAGCAGCAGGCCGAGCAGCATGACCACGGAACCGAGCAGGGTGTAGAGGATGAATTTCAGGGCGGCGGCCTCCCGGCCGCCGGCCACGCCTTCCGATCCGCCCCAGCGGGCGATCAGGAAGTACATGGGGATCAGCACCATCTCGAAGGCGAGGAAGAAGAGCAGCAGATCGAGGACGGCGAAGGTGGCGAGGGTGCCGGACTCCAGGACGAGCAGCAGGGCGACGAACGCCTTCGGGGACGGGCCCGTGGGCGGCTTGTAGTAGCTGTAGAGCGCGCAGAGGAAGGTCAGCAGCGCGGTCAGGACCAGAAGGGGGAGGGAAATGCCGTCGATGCCGAGGTGGATCCGCACGTCGAGTGCCGCGATCCAGCTGATGTCCGTGGTGGCCTGCATCCTCGACGGATGGCCGTGGTCGAAGCCGAGCGCGAGGACGACCGTGGCGGCGAGGATCGCGCCGGTCACGGTGACACCGTGGCGGAGCACGGCCTGGTCGGGGCCGGTGCCGCGCAGTCCGGGCGGGGCCGGCAGAAGCGCGGCGACGGCGCCGATGAGCGGCCCGACGATGATCAACGCCAGAAGGAACTGCATCACGGACTCACTGATATCGATCACGGCTCACGCTCCGGCGGTTCGCGCGATGAGTACGGCGGCGATCGCCAGGACGACGGAGCCGGCGAGCAGGACGCTCAGATAGGTCTGCACATTGCCGGTCTGCGCGCGGCGCACGGCCGCGCCGAGCCCGCGTGCCCCCGCGCCCGCGCCGTGTACGTAGGTGTCGATGACCTCGCGGTCGAGGAAGCGGACCAGCCGGGCCGCCGCCAGCACGGGGCGTACGAACAGGCGGTCGTAGAGGGCGTCGAGGTGGAAGCCGGCCGCCGCGTGACGGTGGAGCGGGCCCAGCAGGACCCGGCCGGGGTCGGCCGGGTCGGGGGCCGCCGCGGTCGCGGGTCCGTACATCCGGGTGTGGGCCTCCATCGCCGCGACCTCGGCGAGGGCGGGTTCGGCGTCGGGGTGGGCGGCGACGGCGCCCATGGGGGTGCGGGCGGCCAGGGCCGTGGTGTGGCGCCAGCAGCCGTAGGTGATCAGGCCGCCGACGAGCGCGGCGCCCGTGCCGAGCACGGAGGTGGTGAGGTTCGGGGCGAGGCTGTGGCCGTCGAACCAGCCGGGGAGACGTCCGGCGGTCAGACCGAGCGCGAGGGAGGGTACGGCGAGCACCCAGAGCACGGTGTTCATGGCGAGCGGCTGTCTGCCGTGGTCGGGGGCCTCGGCTCCGTGCCCGCGGAAGGCCAGCAGCCAGAGACGGGTGGCGTAGGCGGCGGTGAGGAGGGCGGTGAGCAGACCGGCGACGAGCACGGTCCAGCCGGCCGCGCCCGGGGCGGTGGTGCCGGTCGCGCCGAGGGCCGTGTGCTCGGCGGCGACCAGCACGGATTCCTTGGAGAAGAAGCCGGCGAAGGGCGGGATGGCGGCCAGCGCCAGCAGGGCGACGGTCATCGTCCAGTAGGCGTCGGGGATACGGCCGGGCAGTCCGCGCAGCCGGGACATCGTGGCGAGCGAGTTGGTGCCGGCGGCGTGGATGACCACACCGGCGCCCAGGAAGAGGAGGGCCTTGAACGCACCGTGCGAGACGAGATGGAAGACGGCCGCGCCCCGGTCGCCCACCGCCAGGGCGCCCGACATGTAGCCGAGCTGACCGATGGTCGAGTAGGCGAGGACCCGTTTGATGTCGTCCTGGGCGAGGGCGGCGAGCGCCGAGCCGACCGCGGTGACCGCGGCCAGCGCCGCCAGCACGACCAGGGCCGCCGCCGAGGCGGCGAAGACGGGAAGGAGCCGGGCGACGAAGTAGATACCGGCGGCGACCATCGTGGCGGCGTGGATCAGCGCGGAGACGGGCGTCGGGCCCGCCATCGCGTCGGGCAGCCAGGTGTGCAGCGGGAACTGCGCGGACTTGCCCGCCACCCCCGCGAGCAGCAGCAGCGCGACCGGCGTGGGGTGGTCGAGGCCGCCCTCGGCGACGGTCTTCAGGATGCCGTTGATCCGGAACGTACCAGCGGCGGAGGCGAGGGCGAACAGCCCGATGAGGAAGGGGACATCACCGAGCTTGGTGACCAGGAACGCCTTGAGGGAGGCCGCGCGGGCCTCGGGGGTCTCCCAGTAGTGGCCCACGAGGAAGTACGAGCAGATGCCCATGATCTCCCAGCCGACCAGCAGCACCATCAGGTCGCCGGAGTAGACGACGAGCAGCATCGCGGAGGTGAAGAGGGAGACCAGAGCGGCGTACGAGGGGTAGCGCGCGTCGCCGCGCAGATACCCCGTCGAGTAGATCTGCACACAGGTCGCGACAACGCCCACCAGGACGGCGACGAGCGCGGCGAAGCCGTCGATGTGGAGCGCGAGGTCGATGGGGACCGAGCCGGTCGGGGTGAGCCGGGTCGAGGCGTCCAGCGGCGCCGTGCCGTCACCCGCGCCCCCGCCCTGGCGCACGGCCACCACGACGGCGAACGCGGCGGCGGCCAGGGTCGGCAGCACGGCCAGCGGGCGGACGAACCCGGGGGCGGTGCGGCCGAGCAGCAGCCCGGCGACGGCGCCCAGGAACGGCAGGAGGGGGACCAGGACGGCGAGGGTCGTGGTGGTCACGCGGTGGCCTCGGCCTTCTTCTCCGCTGCCGGAGCGTCGGGGTCCGCCGGGTCGTCGGCGCCGGCCGGGCCCTCGGCGGTGTCGCGGAGCCGGTCGATGTCCGCGGTGCCGCGGTTGCGGTAGACCATCAGGACGATCGCCAGCCCGATGCCGATCTCGGCGGCGGCGATGGCGATGACGAAGAGAGTGAGGGACTGTCCGGCGTGCAGCTCGTCGCGGAGCCACACGTCGAAGGCGACGAGGTTGAGGTTGACGGCGTTGAGCATCAGCTCGACGGACATCAGGACGAGGATCGCGTTGCGGCGGGCGAGCACCCCGTACAGCCCGACGCAGAACAGGAGGGCCGCCAGCACGGCGGGATAGGCGAGATGCATCAGCGCCGCTCCTCGCGGTCCGTGGGGCCCTTGGGATCCTTGCGGACCTCGGGCCCCTTGCGGACCTCGCGGTCCTTGCGGTCCTTGCGGTACAGGACGATCGCGCCGACGAGCGCCGCGAGCAGCAGCACGGACAGCGCCTCGAAGGGCAGCACCCAGTTCCGGAACAGGAACTGCCCGGTGACCTCGGTGGAGCCCTGCACCGGTCCGTCCAGGTCGATCCACGTCGTCCGGAACGCGTCGACGACCACCCAGACCAGACAGCCGGCGGCGACCACGGCCACCCCGAGGGCGACCGGGCGGTTCTCCCCGTCGGCGTCCGGGGAGCGGCCGATGGGCGCCCTGGTCAGCATCAGCCCGAAGAGCAGGAGGACCACCACGGAACCGACATAGATGAGGACCTGCACCCAGGCGATGAACTCCGCCGTCAGCAGCAGATACTCGACGGCCAGCCCGCCGAGCGCCACCACCAGCCAGAGGGCGGCGTGCACCAGCTGCTTCGTCGTGACGGTCACGAGGGCCGCGCCGAGGGTCAGCAGTCCGACGAGTACGAAGGCGATCTCGACGCCGGTCGGGGAGAGAAAGCCAGGCCCGGTGGCGGCCATGGTCAGAGGCGCCGTCAGGGGTGTCGTCACGGCTGCCGTCAGGAAGGTCACTCGCCGCCCTCCTCGGCTGCTGCCGCCGCCGCTGCCGCCGCGAGCTTGTCGGCGGTCTTGCGGGCGGCGCCCAGCTCCTTCGGCTCCTCCGCGCCCGGGTCCAGCGCGGGCGGCGCGGGCACCGTCCACATCCACTCGCGGAGCTTGTCCCGCTCGTGGGTGAGTTCGAGGATGTCCGTCTCCGCGTACTCGAACTCCGGTGACCAGAACAGCGCGTCGAAAGGACAGACCTCGATACAGATCCCGCAGTACATGCAGAGCGAGAAGTCGATGGCGAACCGGTCCAGGACGTTACGGCTGCGCTCCCGCCCGCCGGGGGCCGCGGCCGGGACCGTCTCCTTGTGGGAGTCGATGTAGATGCACCAGTCGGGGCACTCACGGGCGCAGAGCATGCAGACCGTGCAGTTCTCCTCGAACAGGCCGATCACCCCGCGCGTGCGGGGCGGCAGTTCGGGCTGCACCTCGGGGTACTGGGCGGTGACGGTCTTTCTCGTCATCGTCCGCAGGGTGACGGCCAGACCTTTGGCCAGGCCGGATCCGGGGATCGGGGACATCAGCTGATCGCCACCTTCACGATGCCGGTGAGCGCGATCTGCGCGAGGGCGAGGGGGACAAGGACGGTCCAGGCGAGTTTCTGGAGCTGGTCCTCGCGCAGCCGCGGATAGCTGACCCGCAGCCAGATCACGACGAACGCGAGGACGGCGGTCTTCAGCAGCGTCCAGACCCAGCCGGCGCTGTCGGGGCCGAACGGGCCGTGCCAGCCGCCGAGGAAGAGGACGGTGGTCAGCGCGCACAGCACGACGATGCCCGCGTACTCGGCGAGCAGGAACAGCGCGAAGCGCAGCCCCGTGTACTCGGTGTAGGCGCCGAAGATGATCTCGGAGTCGGCGACCGGCATGTCGAAGGGCGGGCGCTGGAGTTCGGCCAGCCCCGCGACGAAGAAGACCAGCGCGCCGACGATCTGCCAGGGCAGCCACCACCACTGGAACGCGTCGAGAATGCCCGGCAGCGAGACCGTCCCGGCCGCCATGGCGACGGAGGCCGCGGCGAGCAGCATCGGCAGCTCGTACGCGAGGAGCTGGGCGGCGGTCCGCAGTCCGCCCAGGAGGGAGAACTTGTTGGCCGAGGCCCAGCCCGCCATGAGCGAGCCGAGCACCCCGACGCCCATCACCGCGAGCACGAAGAAGACGCCCGCGTCGACGGCCTGGCCGACCGCGCCCTCCCCCCGCCCGACCGGGATGACGAGCACGACCAGGAGGTACGGGAGGAGGGAGACGGCGGGGGCGAGCTGGAAGACACGGCGGTCGGCGCTGGCCGGGACCACGTCCTCCTTCTGCACGAACTTCACACCGTCCGCGACGAGCTGGGCCCAGCCGTGGAAACCGCCCGCGTGCATGGGGCCGAGCCGGCCCTGCATGTGCGCCATCACCTTGTGCTCGGTCTGCCCGACCACGAGCGGGACCACCATGAACACGGCGAAGACGATGAGCAGCCTGAGGGCGACGTCGAGCACGTCGTTCACGCGTCTCCTTCGGGACGGTCGCGGTCGGGTTCGGGTGCGGGCCTGGATTCCGGCGTGGGCTCAGGTGCGGGTGCCGGTGCGGGCTTGGATTCCGGCGCGGGCTCGGATGAGGGCACGGGCTCGCGCCACGGTGCGTCCGCGGTGGGCTTCGCCGCCGGCCGCTGGCTCGCCGAGCCCGCCGAGACGCTGCGCGACCGCCGTACCGGACGGTCACCGCCCGCGCCCGCCGGACCCGCGCCACCCGCCGCCGCGCCTGCCGCACCCGCCGTGCGGGCCCCGCGCGCCGGGCGGGCCGGGGCGGGTGGCAGCTGGCCCTTGAGCGGACCCCACTCGTTCGGGTCGGGCACACCGGGCGGCAGCATCTGGCGCCGCTTCGGGCCGCCGTGCCCGGCCGCCGCCTCGCCCGGCTCCTTCGCGCCCGGCCACGCCTTGGCCACCCGGGCCGCGAGGACGAAGTCCTTGCGCAGCGGATGGCCCTCGAACTCCTCGGGGAGCAGAAGGTGGACCAGGTTCGGATGGCCGGTGAAGGTGACGCCGAACATCTCGTACGTCTCCCGCTCGTGCCAGCCGGCGCCCGCGTACACGCCGATGGCGGTCGGCAGGACGGCCGCGTCGTGCGGCACGGTCGTACGGACGAGGAGGCGCCGCACCCGGCCCCGCTCCAGCGCGGCGACATGGGCGCCGACGCGGAAGCTGGTGCCCGGTTCGTCGACGGCGCTCAGCCAGTCGAAGTAGGTGCAGTCCAGCCCGTCGCGGGCGGTCTCCAGAGCGGCGAGCCAGCCGGCGGCCGGGACGTCGACGGTGAGCAGACCGTGGGCGAGTTCGGCCGTGGCGTCCGGGCCGAAGATCTCGGTGACGGCGTCCGGGAGCCGGTCGTACGCGCTCACGCGCCCCCCTCCCCCGGCGCCGGGACCCCCGGGGCCCCCGGCGTCGGCGGCGGCGCGACAAGGCCGCTGCTCAGCGCGGCGGCCGAGGGCCGGCCGGCCGTCGCGTACCGCTCACCGAGCGACTCGCGGGCGATCTTCTCCTGAAGCTTGAGAATGCCCTGGAGCAGCGCCTCGGGACGCGGCGGGCAGCCCGGTACGTAGACATCGACCGGGATGATCTGGTCGACGCCCTTCGTCACCGAGTAGGAGTCCCAGTACGGGCCGCCGCAGTTGGAGCAGGCGCCGAAGGAGATCACGTACTTCGGCTCGGGCATCTGCTCGTACAGCCGCTTGACCGCGGGCGCCATCTTGTCCGTGACGGTGCCGGAGACGACCATCAGATCGGCCTGGCGCGGTCCCGGGGCGAAGGGGATGACGCCCAGCCGGATGAAGTCGTGCCGGGCCATGGACGCGGCGATGAACTCGATCGCGCAGCAGGCGAGTCCGAAGTTGAAGACCCAGAGGCTGTAGCGGCGGCCCCAGTTGAGGATCACCTTCATCGGCTCGGGGGCCAGCCGCGAGAGCACACCGAGCTTCGGCTCGGGAAGTGCTACAGGCGCGCTGCGCGCGGGAGTCGTGCCGGTCTCGGGAGTCACGTCCATTCCAGGACGCCCTTCTTCCATGCGTAGAGCAGTCCCACGGCGAGGAAACCGAGGAAGACGAACATCTCGACCAGCGTCGTGGCGCCATATCCCGGGGCCGCGAAAATCGTCGCCCATGGGAAAAGGAAGATCGAGTCGACCGCGAAGATCACATAAAGGAACGCGTAGACGTAGTAGCGGACCTGGGTGTGCGCCCAGCCCTCGCCCACGGGGTCGACACCGCATTCGTACGTGAGCAGCTTCTCCGGCGTCGGCACCACCGGCCGCAGCAGACGTCCCGCTCCGAAGGCCACGGCGACGAAGAGCGCCCCGACGACCGCGAGCAGTCCGACGACCGCGTAGCCCTGGAAGTAGTCCGACGCGAGAACGGTCGGTTGCGACACGCCCGCCCCTCGCTCCCTGACCTCGTATGGACCTCGTACGGACCCTGTATGGACCGTGTATCGACTTCATCGGCTTCTTCGACGACTTGTACGGACGGGAGTCTAGGCCCTGTTAAAGAGCCGGTAAGCAGTCGCGTCCGAGGTAATGGGCGGTCGCGCGTGGCACAGGGGGGATATCCCTACTCCGTCACCACCGAGCCACCCCATGGCGCCCGGCCCGCGCCGCAGGGCACGCTGGGGCTCCATGACCATGCCGTAGTCCGGGAGCAAGCCCGTGAGCAGCACCCCCTCCGCCCAAGCAGCCGCCGCGGCGGCGCCCACGACCGACGACGGCCGGCCGCCGCCCGCGCGCTTCGGCTACGACCGGCACACCTGGCGGGAGATCGCGTTCCTGCTGACGAATTTCCCCGTCGCGCTGATCGGTTTCCTTTACGCGGTGACGACGGTGTCCACCGGGGTGTCCCTTTCGGTCACCGTGATCGGTCTGCCGTGGCTCGTCGTCGGGCTGAGCGGCGCGCGCTGGCTCGGCCGCCAGGAGCGGGCGCGGGCGCGCGCGCTGCTGGGGGTACGGATCGACGAGCCGAGCCCGCTGTACCGGCGCAAGGAGAGCACGCTCGGCCGGATCTGGACGGGCCTGCGGGATCCGGTGGCCTGGCGGACCATGCTGTACGGGTTCATCAGACTGCCCTGGGGCGTGGCGACGTTCGCGGTCACGCTGGTGGGGCTGCTCGTCCTCTGGCCCGTCCTGCCGTTCGTGGTGCGGGCGCTGACCAATGCGGACCGGGCGATGGTGCGCGGGCTGCTGTCGCCGTCCGACGAGCTGGAGCGGCGGATCGCGGAGCTGGAGTCGGACCGGGGGGTGGTCGTGGACACGGCGGCGGCCGATCTGCGCCGTATCGAACGCGATCTGCACGACGGCGCCCAGGCCCGGCTGGTCGCGCTCGCGATGGGCCTCGGCCTGGCGAAGGAGAAGCTGCTGGAGGACCCGGAGGCCGCGGCCCTCATGGTCGACGAGGCCCACGGCGAGGTGAAGCTCGCCCTCCAGGAGCTGCGCGACCTCGCCCGCGGCATCCACCCGGCCGTCCTCACCGACCGCGGCCTCGACGCGGCGCTCTCCTCCGTCGCCTCGCGCTGCACGGTCCCGGTGAAGGTGACGGTGGATCTGCCCGCCCGGCCGGCGGCGGCGATCGAGGGCATCGCGTACTTCACCGTCTCCGAGCTGCTCCAGAACGTCAGCAAGCACAGTGGGGCGCGGATGGCGTCCGTCGATGTGTGGCGGACGGAGCAGCGGCTGCTGATCCAGGTACGGGACGACGGGCGCGGCGGCGCGCGGATGGACGGCGGTACGGGGATGGCGGGGCTGTCGGAGCGGCTGGGCGCGGTCGACGGGCTGTTCGTCCTGGACTCCCCGCCGGGCGGGCCGACGACGGTGACGGCGGAGCTGCCGTGGCGGGAGCGGGAGCGGGAGCGCGCCTGACCGTCCGTCCCCTGTACGCGCCGTACGGGGGAAAACCCCCGGCGAAGAGGGCGACCGTCCTCATGGTGCGGGCCCGCCCGGCCGCCGCACCATGGACGGACACGGACGCCACACCGCCCGCCCACGCCACCCGCTCCCAGATCGGACGAGACACCGATGGCCACGGATCACGGATCGCAGCCGCGCCCCCGCCTCCCCCTGCCGCCCGCGCTGCGCGCGCCGTTCGGGGGCCGCGCCTGGCGCGAGTTCGGCTATGTGCTGCTCAGCCTGCCGATCAGCGTCGTGCTCTTCGCGTACGCGATCACGATGGTCTCCCTCGGGACCGGGCTGCTCGTCACGTTCCTCGGGGTGCCCGTGCTGGCGCTGGCGCTCGTCGGCTGCCGGGGCATCGGCGCGCTGGAGCGGGCGCGGGCCCGGGCGCTGCTGGGGGTCGAGATAGCGGAGCCGGAGCCGGTCCGTGCCCGTACGGAGGAGAAGGGGCTGCTGCCGTGGATCGGCGCGGTCCTGAAGAGCGGGGTGTCCTGGCGCCATCTGGTGTACGCGGTACTGCACTTCCCGTGGGCGGTGTGCGCGTTCGTGGTCGCGGTGACGTTCTGGGTCACGAGCTGGGGGCTGCTCCTCTATCCGCTGTGGTACCCGCAGCGGAGCGATGCGACGGGGTTCGTGCTCTTCGCGGACACCCGGGGGCACCGGTTCTATCTGGACAGCCCGTTCGAGATCGCGGCCGTCACCGCCGTCGGGCTGGTCGCCGTCATGGCCTGCCCGTGGCTGGTCCGGGGCCTCACGGCGGTGGACCGGCTGATGGTCACCGGGCTGCTCGGGCCCTCGCGGCTGGCCGGCCGGGTCGCGGAGCTGGAGTCGGACCGGGGGGTGGTCGTGGACACGGCGGCGGCCGATCTGCGCCGTATCGAACGCGATCTGCACGACGGCGCCCAGGCCCGGCTGGTCGCGCTCGCCATGGATCTGGGGCTGGCGAAGGAGAAGCTGCCGGCGGACCCGGAGGCGGCAGCGCGCATGGTCGACGAGGCCCACGGCGAGGTGAAGGTGGCTCTCCAGGAGCTGCGCGACCTCGCCCGGGGCATCCACCCGGCCGTCCTCACCGACCGCGGCCTCGACGCGGCGCTCTCCTCCGTCGCGTCCCGCTGCGCGGTCCCGGTGAAGGTGACGGTGGATCTGCCCGCCCGGCCGGCTGCGGCGATCGAGGGCATCGCGTACTTCACCGTCTCCGAGCTGCTCCAGAACATCAGCAAGCACGCGCGGGCGACCCGGGCGGCGGTGGAGGTGTGGCAGACGCGGGACCGGCTGATGATCCAGGTCACGGACGACGGCCGGGGCGGCGCGGACCCGGCGACGGGCAGCGGGCTGGCCGGGCTGACGGAGCGGCTGGGCGCGGTCGACGGGGTGCTGGTCGTGGACTCCCCGCCCGGCGGGCCGACGACGGTGACGGCGGAGCTGCCCTGGCGCGGCTGATCCGCGCGGCGGGCGGGTCCCGTGCCTCTGGAGGGGGGCGGAGTGGTCCGAATCCTGGGATGCTGGTGGGACCAGGGGCGCGACAGACTTCGGCAGTGGGGGATTCGGATCCGTGAAGGACGTGCAGGACAGAGTGCGTGTGGTCATCGCCGAGGACTCGGTGCTGCTGCGGGAGGGCCTGACCAGGCTGCTGACCGACCGCGGGCACGACGTGGTCGCGGGCGTGGGTGACGGCGAGGCGCTGGTCAAGACCGTCGACGATCTGGTGGGCGCGGGGACGCCGCCGGACGTGGTGGTGGCGGACGTACGGATGCCGCCGACCCACACCGACGAGGGCGTACGGGCGGCGGTGCGGCTGCGCAAGGACCACCCGGGGATCGGGGTGCTGGTGCTGTCGCAGTACGTCGAGGAGCAGTACGCGACCGAGCTGCTGGGCGGCAGCAGCCGGGGCGTCGGGTATCTGCTGAAGGACCGGGTCGCGGAGGTCCGGGAGTTCGTGGACGCCGTGGTCCGGGTGGCGGGCGGCGGTACGGCGCTGGATCCCGAGGTGGTGGCCCAGCTGCTCGGCCGGAGCCGCAAGCAGGATGTGCTGGCCGGGCTGACCCCGCGTGAGCGGGAGGTGCTGGGGCTGATGGCCGAGGGCCGGACGAACTCGGCGGTGGCCAAGCAGCTCGTGGTGAGCGACGGCGCGGTCGAGAAGCACGTCAGCAATATCTTCCTGAAGCTCGGGCTGTCGCCGAGCGTGGGCGATCACCGCCGGGTGCTGGCCGTACTGACGTATCTCAGATCCTGATCCGGTACGGTCCCGGCCGGTCCGGATCGGCCGCTCCGGATCGCGCTCCAGCGCGCCTCAAGCGCGGCCCCGAACAGTCCACCGTCGAATACAGGTGCGAATCCGCCCCGCCATCGAAACCAGCAGAAGTCCTAGACACAAAGGCTGAGGGCACGTCAGCCCTCTTCCGCACACACAAGGCCGGGAAGCATGACAAATTGGTACGCCGAGACGTCGCGCACGGCGTCCGCCGTCCGGCCGGTCAAGGAAAGGCAATCCTTACCGACGTAGGGTGGCCGGTCTCCGGGACCGCCGGGCGACCGGCACGCTCCGGGCCCGCCGCCTCCAAGGAGGTCAAGTTCAGTGACCAGCCAGGTCAGTAGCCCGGCCGAGCAGGCCGACGAGACCCACGGTGCGGGCGGCGGCGACGACCGCGCCCTCGGCGAACAGCGAGCGCCGCTGCGCAGACGCGCGGGCGACAAGGAAGTCCGCCGTCTGGACCGGGTGATCATCCGTTTCGCGGGTGACTCGGGCGACGGGATGCAGCTGACGGGCGACCGGTTCACCTCGGAGACCGCGTCCTTCGGGAACGACCTGTCGACACTGCCGAACTTCCCGGCGGAGATCCGGGCCCCCGCCGGGACCCTGCCGGGTGTCTCCTCCTTCCAGCTGCACTTCGCCGACCACGACATCCTCACCCCGGGCGACGCGCCGAACGTGCTCGTCGCGATGAACCCGGCGGCGCTGAAGGCGAACATCGGCGATGTGCCGCGCGGCGCGGACATCATCGTGAACACCGACGAGTTCACCAAGCGCCCGATGGCCAAGGTCGGTTACCAGGTCTCCCCGCTGGAGGACGGCTCGCTCGACGCGTACCGGATCCACCCGGTGCCGCTGACGACACTGACGATCGAGGCGCTCAAGGAGTTCGGGCTGCCCCGCAGGGAGGCCGAGCGCAGCAAGAACATGTTCGCGCTCGGGCTGCTGTCGTGGATGTACCACCGGCCCACGGAGGGGACGGAGCGCTTCCTCCGGGTCAAGTTCGCGAAGAAGCCGCAGATCGCCGAGGCGAACGTGGCCGCGTTCCGGGCCGGCTGGAACTTCGGCGAGACGACCGAGGACTTCGCGGTCAGCTACGAAGTGGCCCCGGCCGGCGCCGCGTTCCCGCCCGGCACGTACCGCAACATCTCCGGCAATCTCGCCCTCTCGTACGGTCTGATCGCCGCCGGCCACCAGGCGGAGCTGCCGCTCTACCTCGGCTCGTACCCGATCACCCCGGCCTCGGACATCCTGCACGAGCTGTCCAAGCACAAGAACTTCGGCGTACGGACCTTCCAGGCCGAGGACGAGATCGCCGCCATCGGCGCGGCCCTGGGCGCGGCCTTCGGCGGCGCGCTCGCCGTGACCACCACCTCCGGGCCCGGGGTGGCGCTCAAGTCGGAGACGATCGGGCTCGCGGTCTCGCTGGAGCTGCCGCTGCTCGTCGTCGCCATCCAGCGCGGCGGCCCGTCCACCGGGCTGCCCACCAAGACGGAGCAGGCCGATCTCCTCCAGGCGATGTACGGGCGCAACGGCGAGGCCCCGGTGCCGGTGCTCGCGCCCCGGACGCCGGCCGACTGCTTCGACACCGCGCTGGACGCGGCCCGGATCGCGCTGACGTACCGTACGCCGGTCCTGCTGCTCTCCGACGGCTATCTCGCCAACGGCTCCGAGCCCTGGCGGGTCCCGGACACCGCTGAACTCCCCGATCTGCGGGTCCGGTTCGCCACCGCCGCGAACCATGAACTGGCCGACGGCACCGAGGTGTTCTGGCCGTACAAACGCGACCCGCTGACGCTGGCGCGGCCCTGGGCTGTCCCCGGCACACCCGGTCTCGAACACCGGATCGGCGGCATCGAGAAGCAGGACGGCACGGGCAATATCTCCTACGACCCGGCCAACCACGACTTCATGGTCCGCACCCGGCAGGCCAAGATCGACGGCATCGAGGTCCCCGCCACCGGGGTCGACGATCCGGACGGCGCCCGCACGCTGGTGCTGGGCTGGGGCTCGACCTACGGGCCGATCACCGCCGCCGTGCGCCGACTGCGCGCGGCGGGCGTGCCGATCGCGCAGGCGCATCTGCGCCATCTCAACCCCTTCCCGCGCGATCTGGGGGAGGTGCTGCGCCGTTACGACAAGGTCGTGGTGCCGGAGATGAACCTCGGTCAGCTCGCCACGATGATCCGCGCGAAGTATCTGGTCGACGCCCACTCGTACAACCAGGTCAACGGCATGCCGTTCAAGGCCGAGCAGCTCGCCACGGCCCTCAAGGAGGCCATCGATGCCTGACGACATGACGACCAGGGCCATCAGCAACGAGCTGCTGACACTGGTGCCCCGGGCCGAGTCCAAGCAGGTCATGAAGGACTTCAAGTCAGACCAGGAGGTCCGCTGGTGCCCCGGCTGCGGGGACTACGCGGTCCTCGCCGCCGTCCAGGGCTTCATGCCGGAGCTGGGTCTCGCCAGAGAGAACATCGTGTTCGTCTCGGGCATCGGCTGCTCCTCCCGCTTCCCGTACTACATGAATACGTACGGGATGCACTCGATCCACGGCCGCGCGCCCGCCATCGCGACCGGGCTCGCCACCTCGCGCCGTGATCTGTCGGTCTGGGTGGTAACCGGCGACGGCGACGCGCTCTCCATCGGCGGCAACCATCTGATCCACGCACTGCGCCGGAACGTCAATCTGAAGATCCTGCTGTTCAACAACCGGATCTACGGACTGACCAAGGGCCAGTACTCCCCCACCTCCGAGGTAGGGAAGATCACCAAGTCGACGCCGATGGGCTCGCTGGACGCGCCCTTCAACCCGGTGTCCCTGGCGCTCGGCGCGGAGGCGTCGTTCGTGGCCCGCACGGTCGACTCGGACCGCAAGCATCTGACGGAGGTGCTGCGGCAGGCCGCCGAGCACCCGGGCACGGCGCTGGTGGAGATCTACCAGAACTGCAACATCTTCAACGACGGCGCCTTCGAGGTCCTCAAGGACAAGGAGCGGGCGGCGGAGGCGGTGATCCGGCTGGAGCACGGACAGCCGATGCGCTTCGGCACGGACGGCGCGAAGGGCGTCGTACGGAACCGGGCCACCGGCGATCTGGAGGTCGTCCCCGTCACCGCCGCGAACGAGGCGGACGTCCTCGTCCACGACGCGCACGCGGCGAGCCCGACCACCGCGTTCGCGCTCTCGCGCCTCGCCGACGCGGACACGCTGCACCACACGCCCATCGGGGTGCTGCGCAGCGTGAAGCGGCCGGTCTACGACACGCTGATGTCCGACCAGCTGGACGCGGCGGTCGAGCGGCAGGGCAAGGGCGACCTCGGCGCGCTGCTGGCGGGCGGCGACACCTGGACGGTCGCGGGCTGAGCGCCGCCCGGATCGAAAGCTAAACCGAGGCCCGGATCCCCTATTCCGCCGTCAGGGGGGTCCGGGCCTCGTCGTACGCCTCCCGCGCCTGGAAGACCTCCTCCAGCCGCCGTTCGGTCCAGCGCGCCAGCCCCCACACCTGCTCGGCGGCCTCCCGCCCCAGCTCCGTCAGCGAGTAGTCCACGCGCGGCGGGATGACGGCCTTGGCGTCGCGGTGGACGAAGCCGTCGCGCTCCAGCGTCTGGAGGGTCTGGGCGAGCATCTTCTCGCTGACACCGCCGACCTCGCGCCGCAGCTCGCTGAAGCGGTACGAGCGCTCCAGCAGCGCGGCCAGGACCAGCACGCCCCAGCGGCTCGTGACGTGCTCCAGGACGAGCCGGGAGGGGCACATCGTCCGGTTGACGTTCGGCGTATTACTTACTGTCATACCAGTACCTTACTTCAAGGTGGGTACTTTCACTTAGTTAGTGCGGCCCATAAGGTGAGTGCATTCGATACCGCACAAAACCGCACGGACTGGAGACCACCCCCATGAGCATCGTCGTCACCGGAGCCACCGGACACCTCGGCCGTCTCGTCGTGGAAGCCCTGCTCGCCGCCGATGTACCGGCCGACGGGATCGCCGCCGTCGTCAGGAACAAGGAGAAGGCCGCCGGGCTCGTGGCCCTCGGTGTCGAGCTGCGGGTCGCCGACTACAGCGCCCCCGAGACGCTGAAGGACGCCTTCCGCTCCGGCGACCGGGTCCTACTGGTCTCCGGCAGCGAGGTCGGACAGCGCGTGGCGCAGCACACCGCCGTCATCGACGCCGCGAAGGCGGCGGGCGTGGCCCAGCTCGCGTACACCGGTGTCCTGGGCGGCCCGGAGGCCGACTTCGACCTGGCGGCCGAGCACAAGATCACCGAGCAGGCGATCCTGGACTCCGGTCTGCCGTACACCTTCCTGCGCAACGGCTGGTACACGGAGAACTACACCGACAACCTCGCGCCGGTGCTGGAGCACGGCGCCGTCGTCGCCAACGCGGGCGAGGGCCGGATCGCCTCCGCGACCCGCGCGGACTACGCCGCCGCTGCCGCCGCCGTCCTGACCGGCGAGGGCCACCTGAACAAGGCGTACGAGCTGAGCGGCGACACGGCGTGGTCGCTCGCGGAGTACGCGGCCGAGATCGCGCGCCAGACCGGCAAGGACATCGCGTACAGCAACGTGCCGGCCGAGACCCATCTCCAGATCCTGACCGGCGCCGGCCTGCCCGAGGCGTTCGCCGCGATCCTCGTGGACGTGGACGCCGCGATCGAGCGCGGGCGGCTGGCCGGCACCACCGGCGACCTGGCGCGGCTGACCGGCCGTCCGACCACGCCGTTCGCCGAGACGATCGCCACGGCGCTCAAGGGCTGACGGCCACGCCCACCTCGGTCCCGCAACACCCTCTGCGGCGTCATGACCGTATGACGATACGAACATGACATCCTGGCCCGCGCGGCGCTACCTTCGACGGGGCTCGTCCGTCCCGGCAGGGGACGGCGCGCGCGGGACGGGGAGGTCCAGTGAAAGCGGAGGGCGAACAGCGGGCGGGACTGCTGTACGGGATCGGCGCCTACGGCATGTGGGGGCTGGTCCCGCTCTACTGGCCGCTCCTCCATCCGGCCGGCGCCATGGAGATCCTCGCCCACCGGATGGTCTGGTCCCTGGGCGTCGTCGTGATCACGCTCCTGGTGCTGCGCCGCTGGGCGTGGATACGGGAGCTGCTGCGGCAGCCGCGCAGGCTGGCGCTCATCGCGGTGGCCGCCTCCACGATCTCCGTCAACTGGGGCGTCTACATCTGGGCGGTCAACACCGGCCGGGTCGTGGAGGCGTCCCTCGGGTACTTCATCAACCCGCTGGTGACCATCGCCATGGGCGTCCTGCTGCTCAAGGAGCGGCTGCGGGCGGCCCAGTGGACGGCGGTCGGTATCGCCATCGGCGCCGTGCTGGTCCTCGCGGTCGGCTACGGGCGACCGCCGTGGATCTCGCTGACGCTCGCCTTCTCGTTCGCGACGTACGGACTGGTCAAGAAGAAGGTCAACCTCGGCGGTCTGGAGTCGCTGGCGGCCGAGACCGCCGTGCTCTTCCTGCCCGCGCTCGGCTATCTCATCTGGCTGAGCGCGACCGGCGCGGCCACGATCGGCTCCGGGGGCGCGGGCCATGTGGCGCTGCTCGCCGGCACCGGGCTGATCACCGCCGTGCCGCTGATCTGCTTCGGCGCGGCGGCCATCCGGGTGCCGCTGTCGACGCTCGGACTGCTCCAGTATCTGGCCCCGGTCTTCCAGTTCCTGCTGGGCATCTTCTACTTCCACGAGGAGATGCCGCCGGAGCGCTGGGCCGGCTTCTCCCTGGTCTGGCTGGCGCTGTCGGTCCTGACGTGGGACGCGCTGCGGACGGCGCACCGCAACAAGGCGCAGGTGCAGGCGCTCCGGCTGACGGCGGCGGCCGAGGCGGCGGCTGTGACTCCGGCTGTGGCGGCGTCTCCGGCTGTGACTCCGGCTCCTCAGGGGCTGACGCCCTCCGCGACGACCCCGCGCGAGCCCTCGGCCTGACCGGATCCACCGCCGGATCCGGCGGCCGGTCGGATACGGGCGTTCCGCCGCCGCAGCCCGGTGGCCATGACCAGCGCGCCGAGGACCACCCCGGCCACCGGGACCAGCAGCGCCGCCCGGTACGCCGTCAGCGCGGCGGCCGGGGAGCCGTCCGTACCCGCGACGGCCAGGCCGTACACCGCCGTCACCGCCGAGATCCCGACCGCCGAGCCGAACTGGGTCGCGGTGTGCAGCAGCCCGCCCGCCAGCCCCTGTTCCCCCGGGGCCACCCCGTCCGTCGCCGCGATGGCCAGCGGCCCGTACACCAGCGCGAAGGCGACGCCGGTCAGCAGCAGGGTCGGGAACATCGCGGCATACGTCCAGTCCGGGCCGATGGGCAGGAACAGTCCGTACGACACGATCGCGAGCAGGAATCCGCCGAGCGCCACCCGGACCGTGCCGAACCGGTTCACCAGGAGCGGGGTCAGCAGCGGGGCGAGCACCGCGTCGCACCCCATGACCACCAGCGCGAGCGCGGTCTCCAGGGACGACCAGCCGCGCAGCTCCTGGAGGTAGAGCGTGACGACGAACTGGAAGCCGAAGAACGAGCCGACGAAGAGCAGCGCGCCCAGGTCCGCGCGGACCATCGCCGCCCGGCGGAAGATCCCGAGACGCACCAGCGGCGCGGGCGAGCGGCGCTCGATCACCGTGAAGACGCCCAGCAGCGCCAGTCCGGCGGCGAAGGCGCCGGCCGTCACCCGGAGGCCCGAACCGGCGTGTTCGAGCCGCAGGATCCCGTACGCCAGGAGCAGCATCGCCCCGGCCGCGGCGGCGGCGCCCGGCAGATCGAAGCCGCGCGGACCGCGGAGCGATGCGGGCCCGGTCCCGGATGCGGCCCGGTCGCCGCGCGGCAGCAGCCGTACGGCGGCGGCCAGGATCACCGCCGAGGTCAGCACCGGCGCGAAGAACACCCAGCGCCAGCCCAGTTCGGTCAGCAGCCCGCCGATGACCAGCCCGAGCGAGAACCCGGCGGCGCTCGTACCGGCGAAGATCAGCAGGGCCCGGTTGCGGCGCGGCCCCTCCTCGTACGACGTGGTGATGATCGACATCGCCGCCGGTGTCATGAACGCGGCTGCCACGCCGGTGATGAAGCGGGCCACGACCAGCGTCGCGCCGTCGCCCGCGAACCCGCCCAGGCCGGAGAAGAGCAGAAAGACCACGAGCGAGCCGAGGAACATCCGGCGACGGCCGAGCAGATCGGCCGCCCGGCCGCCGAGCAGGGTGAATCCGGCGTAGCCGAGGACGTACGCGCTCATCACCCAGGCCGCGGTGCCGGTCGACAGCCCCAGCTCGGCGCGGATCGAGGGGATGGCCACCGCGAGCATCGCGACATCGGCGCCCTCCAGGAAGACCGTCCCGCAGAGGACGAGAAGCAGCGCGACGGGTGCGGATCGGGCGGGTGACATGCGGAAACCCCTTGAGGAGCGGCAGGCGGCGGAGCGGCAGGCGTAGGAGCGGCAGGCGGAGGTAGCGGTTACCGGGACGAGGGTCGGTTCCTTCTTGTAACCGCTCACAGCCTGCGGCAGCATGACCACCTATGGAAGAAGGCACTTCGAAGTCACCGGGTTACCGCGAGGGAACCGGCTCCTCCGTCGACGACGAGGATCTCGACCCCTTCCAGTGGGACACCCGGGAGGACTGCGAGGTACGGCAGATCCTCGACCGGGTCGCCGGCAAGTGGTCGCTGCTGGTCATCGCCCTGCTGGACCGCCGCAGGCTGCGCTTCACCGAGCTGCGCCGGGAGATCGACGGCATCAGCCAGCGGATGCTGACGGTCACCCTGCGGCAGCTGGAGCGGGACGGGCTGGTGCGGCGTACGGTGCATCCGGTCGTGCCGCCCCGGGTGGACTACGAACTGACGTCACTGGGCCGCACCCTGCACACCACGATCCGCGCGCTGGTCACCTGGACCGAGGAGCACCAGACGGAGGTGGCGGCGGCCCGCGCCGCGTACGACGCGGCCGAGCGCTGACGGCCACGCCTGGGGCGTCACCGCGCCCTGGGCCGTCACCGGGCACGGCGCGCGTCACCGGGCCCGGCGCGCCCGGTGGGTCCGTACCTTGTTGCGGTTGCCGCATCGCTCCATGGCGCACCAGCGGCGGCGGCCCGGCCGGGAGGTGTCCGCGAAGAGCAGGAAGCAGTCGTGCGAGCCGCATTCGCGGATCCGGTGCGCGTACGGGCCGGTGAACAGCTCGACGGCGTCGCGGGCGACGGTCGACAGCAGCCCGGTCCCGGTGGCACCGGGCACCCAGGCGTGCGCGCCCTCCGACGTGATCCGGGCCACGAGCGGGGGCTCGGCCGCCGCCGCGTTCAGCGTCGCGAGGTCGGCCCGGTCCGGGGTCAGGTCGTGCGCGCGGGCGAGGGTGAGCCGCAGCAGCGCGTCCCGTACGGCACGGGCCGTCCGTACCTCCGTATCGCTCACCGACAGCTCCGGCTCCAGCCCGGGCGCGAGCCGGCTCCGGGCGGCCCACTCCGCCAGCGCGTCCGGGGTGTGCAGCACCTCGTGGCGCGCGTACGGCCCCGGGCCGCCGGTGATCAGCAGCTCCAGACAGAGCGCGCCCGCGTCGAAGCGGAACGGGCGGCCCTCGGGCGTACGCAGGATCAGACCGGGTTCGTACGGCCCGGGGCCGTCGGGCAGGTCCCTCGCGAACTCGATCACGTCACCACGGTAGGTGGTCGCTCAGCGGACACCCGTGTCCATTTCCCGCCTCTTGACGGCGAGTCAAGCTCTCGTTGACCATTCAGCACGCTCAACCGTTTCCCCGTAACGCACCAACCCCCCACCCCCGCATACGGATCCGGAGCCCCCCATGAAACTCTCCGTTCCCGCCGTCGTCGGTCTCGCGCTCGCGGGACTGCTCGCGGCGAGCGCGCCGAACGCGTCCGCCGCCACCACCCTGGCGGCGCCCGAGATACCGCTCGCCAACGTCAAGGCGCATCTGACGCAGCTGTCGTCGATCGCGGCGGCCAACGGCGGCAATCGCGCCCACGGCCGCGCCGGCTATCTGGCGTCCGTGAACTACGTGAAGGGCAAGCTGGACGCGGCCGGATTCACCACCACCGTCCAGCAGTTCACCGCCAGCGGGTCCACCGGCTACAACCTGATAGCCGACTGGCCGGGCGGCGACAGCAATCAGGTTGTCATGTCTGGCTCACATCTGGACTCGGTGACGGCGGGCGCCGGCATCAACGACAACGGCTCGGGCTCCGCCGCGATCCTGGAGACCGCGCTCGCCGTCTCCCGGGCCCAGCTGAAGCCGACAAAGCACCTCCGGTTCGCCTGGTGGGGCGCCGAGGAGCTGGGCCTCGTCGGGTCCCGCTACTACGTCAACAACCTGCCGACCGCCGAGCGCGCGAAAATCAGCGGCTATCTCAACTTCGACATGATCGGCTCCCCGAACCCCGGCTACTTCGTCTACGACGACGACCCGACGATCGAGCAGACCTTCAAGAACTACTACGCGGGTCTCGGCATACCGACGGAGATCGAGACCGAGGGCGACGGCCGCTCGGACCACGCCCCGTTCAAGAACGTGGGCGTCCCCGTCGGCGGCCTCTTCAGCGGCGCCGACTACATCAAGACGGCCGCGCAGGCGCAGAAGTGGGGCGGCACCTCCGGGGTGGCCTTCGACCGCTGCTACCACCGCGCGTGCGACACCACGGCGAACATCAGCGACACCGCGCTCGGCCGCAACAGCAACGCCGTCGCGTACGCGGTCTGGACACTCTCCGGCGCCAGCTGACCGCGCCCGCACCGGCCCGGGGAGCCCGCACCGGCTCCCCGGGCCCGGCCCCTCAGGTCGTGATGTCCTTCGTCGTGAACCTCGCCCACGCCGCCGACCCGAACACCGCCGCGTACACCGCCTGGAGTTGCAGGTTCTTCCCGATGTCCTCCCAGTAGAACGGGTCGCGCAGCACATCCGCGAACGACAGCCAGTAGTGCGGGAAGAGATACGGCTGTACGGCGTGGAGCTGCGGGATCGTGTCCAGGATCTGCGCCGTGACCACCAGCCCGACCGTCGCCGCCATGGCACCGATGCCGCTGCTGGTCAGCGTCGAGACGAACAGACCGACCGCCGCGAGCCCGGCGAGCGACGCGGCGACCAGCACCGCGATCAGCAGGGCCCGTATCAGCCCGTCCCCGAACGGGATCCGGGTCCCCGAGATCGTGGTGACCTCGCCGAGCGGGAACAGCAGCGCCCCCACGGCGAGCGCGGAGGCCGCCACCGTCAGGGTCGCGACCAGGCAGAAGACCAGCGTCGAGGCGTACTTGACGAGCAGCAGCCGCGTACGCCCCGCCGGCGCCACCAGCAGATAGCGCAGTGTGCCGGCGCTCGCCTCACCCGCGAGCGCGTCGCCCGCGATCACCCCGACGGCCATCGGGAGGAAGACCGGGAGCGTCGCGGCGAGCGCGGCGAAGACCAGGAACAGCCCGTTGTTGGTGACCTGGGTGAGGAAGGCAGGACCGTGCGCCGCGCCGCCGCCTCCGACCGTGCCGTCGTCACTCGTCTGGATCTTCACCGCGATACCGATGAGGACGGGCACGGCGGCCAGCACCCCCAGCAGCGCCCAGGTCCGCCGGCGCCGCAGGACGAGCGCCAGCTCGGAGCCGAGCAGCCCGGCGGCCCACCACAGCCGCGCCGCCCGCACCCGCTCCGGTCCGTCCCCCGTCCCCTCCCCCGCCGCAACCCCCGCCTCAGCCCGCGACATCGAATCCCTCCCCGGTCAGCGCGACGAAGGCGTCCTCCAGGGAGGCGCGCTCCAGGCCGAAGGCCCGTACCCGCACCCCCGCCCCCACCAGCGCCGCGTTCAGCTCGGCGGGATCCGCGTCCGCCGGGGGCTCGCCGGTCACCCGGTCGTCCACGGCCACCACATCGGTGACGCCCCGCTCCTTCAGCACCCGGACGGCCGCGCCCGGATCGGGCGTGGTGACGGCCAGCCGGCGCCGGGTCCCGGCCGCCAGCTCCGCGACCGTGCCCTGGGTGATCAGCCGGCCGCGGGTCATCACCGCGGCATGGGTGCAGACCTGTTCGATCTCGTCCAGCAAGTGCGAGGAGAGGAAGACCGTCGTGCCGTCCGCAGCCAGCTCCCGCACGAGCGCCCTGATCTCGCGCATGCCCTGCGGGTCGAGCCCGTTCGTCGGCTCGTCGAGCACCAGCAGCCGGCGTGGCCGCAGCAGCGCCGCCGCCAGCCCGAGCCGCTGCTTCATCCCCAGGGAGTACGCCCTCGCCCGCTTCCCCGCGGCGGCGGTCAGCCCGACCCGCTCCAGCGCCCCGGCCACCCGCGCCCGGCGGGTACGGGGGTCGGCCGTGGGATCGGCCGCGTCGTACCGTACGAGATTGTCCCGGCCCGTCAGATACCCGTACAGCGCGGGCCCTTCGATCAGCGCCCCCACCTCGGGCAGTACGGCACGGGCCGCGCGCGGCATGGGGCGGCCCAGCAGCACGGCGGAGCCCGCGGTCGGCTCGATGAGGCCCAGCAGCATCCGGATGGTGGTGGTCTTCCCCGAGCCATTGGGCCCGAGAAAGCCGAAGACACTCCCGGCGGGCACGGTCAGATCGAGCCGGTCGACGGCGAGCTGCCCGCCGCCGTACCGCTTCGTGAGCCCACGCGTCTCGATCACGCGATCCACCACGGAATCCATCACCACCCCCGTCCGCTACGAGAACGGACCGCCCCCGCCCAGCGTTCCGCCCGCCGCGGAAGCGACCGCCCTCCTTCGCCCGTCACTGGGGGAAGCTCGGCCACACCCCCACCCTCGTCACGCCGGTGGTGGTGATACCGGCAGAGCCGCCGCGAAGGAACAGGCTGTGCTCGTGGTCGTTGTCACCGATCAGCAGGTCGGCGTAGCCGTCCCGGTCGATGTCGCGCAGCCGGAGGTTCAGTCCGAACCTCTGGTACGCCGTGGGGCTCCCGGGTATGCCGGCGGTGGCGCGGGTGAACCATTGCGAACCGGCGCCGGTCAGGCCCTTCTTGCCGCCGCGCAGGATATGGACGCCGCCCGCCTCCTTGGCCGAGCCGACCTTCTCCGACGGCGCGCTGACCGCGAGGTCCGGGTAGCCGTCGCGGTTGGTGTCACCGGCGGAGAGTTCGGCGCCGAAGTAGTCGTTCTTGGTGGCGGACGTGGCGACGCCCGGCGTGGACTGGGTGAGGCGGTACGTGGTGGTGGGGCCGGACGCTCCGCCGCGTACGACGACGACCGAGCCGGCCCCCTGGTTGTGGCGGACGTCTCTGACGGCCAGATCGCCGTAACCGTCCTTGTCGAAATCCGCGATGACGCCCGTGGGGCCGTAGTCGGGGGCCGTGTTGTTGATCCGCGTGACCTTGGCGGCGGGTTTGATCGTGGCACCGCCGCGCAGGAACCAGGCGTCCTGGGTCATCTTGTTGTCGCGGTAGCCCTGGCCGAGGACGTACAGGTCAGTGGCCTTGTCCTTGGTGACCTTCCCGGCGACGAGCCCGGTGGGTTCGAGGATGTCGCGCGAGCCCGCGGGAAGGTGGTGCTTGGTGACCTTGCCGGTCGTTCCGGTCTTGGAGAAGCCGCCCCGGAAGATATAGACGGTGCCGAAGGAGTCCACGACCGCCAGATCCGGCTTGCCGTCGCCGTTGAAGTCACCGGCCTCGATGGCCTTGCCGAAGCTCCGGTGGGTGACGGCGCCGACGGGGAGCCGGGTGGCTTTGGTGCCGAGGCCGGACTTGGCGCCCCACATGATGGTGACCGCTCCCGAGGAGACCTTGCCGCTGACCTTCTCGGTGAAGTCGCTGACCGCGAGGTCGGCATAGCCGTCCTGGTTGAAGTCTGCGACGGCCAGGTCCTCGCCGAAGGCATCGGCGTAGCCACCGGCGTCCCCGGCCTTCCCGGGAATGCCCGGGCTGTTCTGCGTGAATTCCTTCGTCACGGTGCCGGGCCCGGTCGCGGTCCCGTACGTCACCGTGAAATAGCCGCCGAGGGACGCCTGGGCGTAGTCCCGGTAACCGTCCCCGTTGAAGTCGTCGGCGTACTTCGCGGGCGCGGCCACGGCCGTCCCCGAGAGGCCCAGCGGCCCGGCGCCGGTGAGGGACACGACGACGACGGTCGCGAACGCGAGCCGGAGCGGGCGGGGAGTCCTGTGCGCGAACATGCGTCTCCTGGATGCGCGGGACCGGCTGGAACCGGTCCCCGGTGATCTCGCGATGCGAGGCACAGAGGAGACGTACGACGACGGAAGAGGGTTGTAGCCGAAGAGACCCGGCCCCGCGGAAGCGGCGCCGGAGTACAGGTGCGAGCCCGAGCCAAAAGCGGTCCGAGCGCCCCGCAGCACAGCGTTCCGCAGCACAGCGTTCCGCCCCGCCGCGCGAACCTCGCGGCGGGGCGGTCGGCGGGCGGGCTACTTCGCCTGGTCCGCGGCCTTGAGCAGGGATTCCTTCGTTACGGCGCCTACGTAGACCTTGCCGTCGTCCGTCATCAGGGCGTTGACGATGCGGGTCTTGTAGAGCGTGCCCGAGCCGAACTTCCCGGTGACCTTCTCGCCCAGGGAGTTGATGAAGCCCTGGGTGTCGGCCGGCAGGTCGTCCGCCTTCGCGGAGTCACGGTCCGCGCCGCCCCTGACGCTGTCGCCGGACGTCAGCTCGAAGACCGTGCTCCAGCCCTTGCCGATCGTCTTCACGCCGCCGTCACCCGCTCCGGCGTCGAGTCCGACGAGGCCGCCGAGCCCGTCCGGGATCCCTCCGGAGTTGAAGGGCGTGTCGTCCGAGGACGGGTCCTTGGCGCCGTCCGCCGTCGCGGCGTCGTGGTCCTTCCCCTCCGTCACCTTCGCGCCCTTGGGCGGGGTGAAGTCGAAGGTGGACGCGGCGGGCTTGGCGAAGTCGACCTTGGTGAAGCCCACGTCGACGATGGCCTTGCCGCCCGCGCTCGACGCCAGCGTGAACTTCAGCGGGGTGCCCGTCTTCGCGTCGACCGCGATCGTGACCGAGCCGATCGTCGAACCCGACTGCTTGGGCTTGACCAGCAGCCGGTACGCGTCGCGCCCGGCGATCCGCGTCGTGCCGTCGACCGTCACGGAGGTCGTGTCGGCGGATGCCTTCAGCGCCTCCGCGGCGAAGTCGGCCGGGGTGGCCGTCAGGCTCCGGCCCTGGGACTCGGTGGCGCCCTTCCCGGTGGTCTTCGCGCCGTCCTTGGGGGCCGTCGCGTGGTACGCCTCGTTGGAGGCGCTGTCGTACGCCCACACCTCGTCGCCGTTGTGGATCAGGCTGTACTCGGCGGCGTTCTCCAGGATGGAGAGCCGCTGCTTGTCGGGGCCGTCGACCGCGACGCGCAGGGTGTGGGTGCCGGAGCTGAGTTCCATGAGCTTCTCGCTCGGGTCCGCGGACGCGGCGCCGCCCGTGACGCTCCCCGCGCCGAGCGAGCCGGCCAGGCTGTCGAGACCGGACAGCCCCGGGAGCCCCAGATCCGTGGAGATCTTCACGGAGCCGGAGAGCTGCTGGGTGTCCGAAGCGGCGATCTTCTCGATGAGCCGCTGTGCGCTGATGTCCGCCAGATCAGGACCGCCGGTGGTCGCGGCCAGCGCGGGTACGAGCCCGATGGTCGCCGCGGCCACCCCGGCGACGGCGAGCGGAAGCCCGTAACGCGTCGCCTTCCGGCGGATCACGCCCGGCTCCCGGTCCTCCTCCTCGGTGATGCGCGCACTGTCGTTCGCTGCCATGTGTGCCCTACCTCCGTGGTCGGCGGCCTTCCGTCCATTGCACTCGTCCACCCCTCGCCGCCATTCTCACCCGAATTGGTCAGGAGTGTTGCTTACCATCTGACCAATTCGGCGCCGCTGAAGCGTCAGCCCCCGGGATCAACTTCCCGTACTGCTTTGGGATGACATACGGAGCGGACGCCCCGGGGCACCCACTAGGGGACGCCCCTGAGCGCGGAAAGACGACCGGACGCGCACCGCCGACCGGGCGCGGGACACGTCCGATCGGGGCAGTCCACCGGTCCGCCGGCTTACGCGGCCCGCTGCCGGACCGTCAGCCCGCGCGGTGGACCACCGCGTCGCACAGCTCCACCAGCGCCGACTTCGCGTACCCCTCGGGCAGCGGCGCCAGCGTCGCCCGCGCCGCCTCCGCGTACCGCACGGTGTCGCGCCGTGCCTGCTCCAGCGCCGGATGGACGCGCAGCCGCTTCAGGGCCTCGGCGAGCAGCGCGTCGTCCGCCAGATCGCCGTCCAGCAGCTCGACCAGCTCCAGGTCCTCCGGCCGGCCGTGCGCCGCCGCCTGGGCGCGCAGCAGCAGCACCGGCAGCGTCGGGATGCCCTCGCGGAGGTCGGTGCCGGGGGTCTTGCCGGACTCGTGCGAGTCGCTGGCGATGTCGAGGACGTCGTCGGCGAGCTGGAAGGCGACCCCGAGCCGCTCCCCGTACTGGGTGAGGATGTCGATGACGGACTCGTCCGCGCCGGAGGCCATCGCGCCGAAGCGGCCGGAGACCGCGATCAGCGAGCCCGTCTTGCCGCCGATGACGTCGAGGTAGTGGTCGACCGGGTCGCGGCCGTCGCGCGGGCCCACCGTCTCCAGGATCTGGCCCGTCACCAGCCGCTCGAACGCCTCCGCCTGGACCCGTACGGCGTCCGGGCCCAGGTCGGACAGGATCTGCGAGGCGCGGGCGAAGAGGAAGTCACCCGTGAGGACGGCGACGGAGTTGTCCCAGCGGGTGTTGGCGCTGGGCACCCCCCGGCGGACGTCCGCCTCGTCCATCACGTCGTCGTGGTAGAGCGTCGCGAGATGCGTCAGTTCGACGACGACGGCAGCGGGGACGACACCGGGCGCGTAAGGGTCACCAAATTGTGACGCGAGCATGACCAACAGAGGCCGGAAACGCTTGCCTCCCGCCCGCACCAGATGCTGGGCGGCCTCCGTGATGAAGGGCACGTCGCTCTTGGTCGCGTCGAGAAGTCCCGCCTCCACGGCGGCCAATCCGGTCTGGACATCGGCCTCAAGAGCCTGGTCCCGCACGCTCAGCCCGAACGGCCCGACGACGGTCACGAGAGGTACTCCTGTCTGCTGACGATCACACGGATTGTCGATGTGTCGCTGTCATCACTCAAGTCAGCGTATCCGGTCCCCTTTCGATCACCATGGGCGGCTTCCCGGCTCCGCCGGTATGTTCGGGATCATCCGTACGAGCAGGAGTGATGCTTTTGTCCGGAACCACGACCGACCCCGTCGCGCCCGAGGACGAGCCGCCCCCTCGTGACGATCATGCCTTCCTCGGCCATCCCCAGGGACTGCTGACCCTCTCCGGTCTGGAGGTCTGGGAGCGCTTCTCGTTCCTCGGGATGCAGGCGATCCTCGTCCTCTACTTCGTCTCCTCCCTCGAAGAGGGAGGACTCGGCTTGGCGCCCGGCACGGCCGCCTCCCTCTCGGCCGCGTACGGGACCCTCGTCTATCTGCTCTCGGTGGCCGGCGGCTGGCTGGCCGACCGGATCCTCGGCTCGTACCGCGCGGTGCTCTGGGGCGGCGTCCTGATCGCCGCCGGCCACTACGCCATGGCCGTCCCCACGGCCGCCATGACCTGGGCCGGGCTCGGACTGATCAGCGCCGGTACGGGCCTGCTCAAGCCCAATGTCTCCGCCATGGTCGGCAAGCTCTACCGGACCGAGGACGAGCGCCGGGACGCCGGCTTCGCCCTCTACTACATGGCCATCAACATCGGCGCCTTCCTCGGCCCGCTCGTCACCGGCTGGCTCGGTGACCACGCGAGCTGGCACACGGCGTTCTCCGCCGCCGCCGTGGGCATGACCCTCGGGCTGGTCCAGTACGTGGCGGGCCGCCGCCATCTGGCCGGGCGCAAGCACGCCGCCGAGTTCGCCCTCGCGCCCGGACCGATGCGCCGGGCGCTGCGGCTGATGGCCGCCGGCGCGGCCGTGGCCGCCGTCCTCGCGGTGGCGCTCTCCCTGGCGGGGTGGCTGACCATCGGCCGCTTCGCCGACGCGCTCACCGTGCTCTCGGTCGTCGCGCCGGTCGTCTACTTCGCGGTGATGTTCCGCAGCCCCCGGGTGAGCGCCGAGGAGCGCGGCAGGCTCCGCCCGTACGTGGTGCTGTTCCTGGCCTCGGTCGTCTTCAACTTCATCCTCTTCCAGGCGTACTCGACGATGATCCTGCTGGCCTCCACCAACGCCGACACCTCGATCCTCGGCTTCACCTTCCCGGCCGGCTGGTACGCCTCCGCCCTCGGCGCCTTCGAGGTGGCGCTCGCGCCCGTGGTCGCGGCCGTCTGGGTCCGGATGGGCCGCGACCAGCCGCACGCCTCCAACAAGATCGCGGTCGGGGTGATCCTGGGCGGGCTGTCCTTCCTGCTCATGGTCCTGCCCACCTCGGGACACGGCGGGGCGGAGTACCGGATGGCCGCCTGGTGGATCGTCGGCTCGTATCTGCTGCTCGGCCTCGGCGACATCCTGGTGGAGACCTCCGGGCTCTCCGCCTCCACCAAGCTCGCGCCGAAGGCGTTCGCCAGCCAGACGCTCGCCCTCTGGTTCCTCTCCCTGGCCCTCGCCAACGGCATCCAGGCCCAGACCGTGAAGCTGTACGGCCGGGTCTCGCAGCCCGCGTACTTCGGCGTCAACGGCGCCGTCGCGGTCGTCGCCGGGCTGCTCGTGATCGCCGCGGCGCCCTGGCTGCGCCGCACCATGCACCCCGTCCGCTGACAGGGGCGCCACACACCCCGTCCCTTGACGGTAACCCCGTCCACTGACAACGCCCCGCGAGGTGACCGGTATGCCGTCGTCCCCCACCCCCACCGTCCGCCGCGACTTCCCGTACGGGACCACCCGCGAGGACGTACGGATCCCGCTGTCCGACGGCACCCGGCTCTACGCCCGCGTCTGGCGCCCCGTCACCGACGAGCCCGTGCCCGTCCTGCTCGAATACCTGCCGTACCGGCTGACGGACTGGACCGCGCCGCGCGACTGGCAGCGCCACCCCTGGTACGCGGGCCACGGCTACGCGTCCGTACGGGTCGATGTGCGCGGGCACGGCAACAGCGAGGGGCTGCCGGGCGACGAGTACGACGCGACCGAGCTGGCCGACGGTGTCGAGGTGATCCACTGGCTCGCCGCGCGGCCCTGGTCGAGCGGCCGGGTGGGCGTGTTCGGCATCTCCTGGGGCGGCTTCAACGCGCTCCAGCTGGCCGCCCTCGCGCCCGAGCCGCTCAAGGCGATCGTCACCGTCTGCTCCACCGACGACCGGTACGACAACGACGTCCACTACATGGGCGGCTCCGTCCTCGCCGTCGACATGCACGCCTGGGCCGCGACCATGCTCGCCTTCGCCGCCCGGCCGCCGGACCCGCTGTACACCGGGGACGCCTGGCGCGCGATGTGGCTGACCCGCCTCGAAACCGTAGAGCCGCTCATCCACACCTGGCTGGCCCACCAGACCCGGGACGCGTACTGGCGGCACGGCAGCGTCTGCGAGGACTACGGCGCGATCCAGGCGGCCGTGCTGGCGGTCGGCGGCTGGCACGACCCTTACCGCGACACCGTGCTGAGGCTGGTCGAGCGGCTGGATCCGGCGCGGGTACGGGGGCTGATCGGGCCCTGGTCGCACCAGTACCCGGACCGGGGGCTGCCGCCGGGGCCCGCGATCGGCTTCCTCCAGGAGACGCTGCGCTGGTGGGACCAGCACCTCAAGGGCGCCGACACGGGGATCATGGACGAGCCGCTGCTGCGCTCCTGGATCAGCGCCTCGCACCCGCCCGCGACCCGCTACCGGGAGCTGCCGGGCCGCTGGGTGGGCGACCCCGGGTGGCCGTCGCCGAACGTCGCGACCGTGCCGTACGCCCTCCGGGGTGAGCCGGTGATCGTCGGCTCCCCGCACCACACGGGCCTGGACGCGGGCCGCTTCTTCCCGTTCGGCAATGACGCGGATCTGCCGCCGGACCAGCGGGAGGAGGACGCGAAGTCGGCGTGCTTCGACTTCCAGGTGCCTGACGGAGTGACCGATGAAGTGGCTGACGGAGTGGCTGACGGAGTGGCCGACGGCCCCGCACCGGCCGGGGGAGGTATCGAGATCCTCGGCCGCCCCCGGGTCAGACTGCGGCTGCGGATGGACGTCCCCGCCGGGCAGGCCGTCGCCCGGCTCTGCGATGTCGCGCCCGACGGCTCCTCCACCCTGGTCACCCGCGGCGCGCTCAACCTGTCGGCCAGGAAAGGCCGGGACCGGATCGAGCCCTGGCCCGAGGGCGCCACCGAGGACGTCACCTTCGAGCTGAACGCCATCGGCCACACCTTCCCGCCCGGCCACCGCGTCCGGCTCGCCGTCTCCTCCGCGTACTGGCCGTGGATCTGGCCGCGGGCCGGGTCGGCGGGCTTCACGCTCCACCCGGTCGGCAGCTCCCTCGAACTGCCCGTACGGGCACCGGAGGAACGGCCGCGTCCGGTTGTCTTCGGCCCGCCGGAGCAGTCGGAGCCGCTGGGCGTGGTGTTCCCCGCGACGCTGGACGAGGAGCGCCCCGAGCGGCTGGTGGTACGGGATGTGGCCAAGGGGCTCTGGCGGCTGGAGGTGGACCCGCGCTACGGCGGCTCCCGGGTCTATCCGGACGGTCTCGAATTCACCGAGGAGGCGCGGGAGACGTACACCATCCAGGAGGACGACCCGCTGTCGGCGCACACCCGTTCGGACTGGACGATCCGGCTGCACCGGCCCGAACTCGGCTGGGACACCCGGGTCACCACGCGTTCGGAGATCAGCTGCGACGCGGCCGACTTCCTCACCTCCAATGAGGTGATCTGCCACGCGGGCGACGAGGTGGTCTTCCACCGCACCTGGGAGAGACGGATTCCCCGGACAGCGGGCTGACCTGCCGTCCGAGGCAGCGGCCGGCGCCGCGGCCGGCGCGGCGGCCCCCGGAGCCACCTCCGCACCAGGATGCCCAATGCGGGCTTTTCACCACTGCCGCCAGTGGGCAACACCGACGTAACGTGTCCTGCATCGATCCGGAAAGCGAGGCAGTACCCCATGCCCGAGCAGAGCCCGCTCGAACCGGCCGAGGGCGACCCCTTCGGCCCGCACAACCTGCCGTACGGAGTCTTCTCCCCCGCGGCCGAGCCCGACCGCCGCCGGGTCGGGGTCCGTATCGGCGACCATGTGCTCGACGCCGGAGCGGCGGCGCGGGCGCTGGGCTCCCCCTACGTGGCGCTGCTGGACCGGCCGAGCCTCAACCCCCTGATGGCGGCGGGCCGTACGGCCTGGCGCGATGTACGGCGCGCCCTCACCGCCTGGGTCACGGTGCCCGCGCACCGGCCCGACATAGAGCCTCTGCTCCATCCGCTCGGCTCGGTGACCCTGCATCTGCCGTACGAGGTCGCGGACTATGTCGACTTCTACGCGAGTGAGCACCACGCCACCAACGTCGGCCGGATCTTCCGCCCGGACGGCGAGGCGCTGACACCCAACTGGAAGCATCTGCCGATCGGTTACCACGGCCGGGCCGGCACGGTCGTCGTGTCCGGTACGGAGGTGACGCGCCCGTCCGGGCAGCGCAAGGGCCCCGCCGACCCGGCGCCGGTCTTCGGACCGTCCACCAAGCTGGACATCGAGGCGGAGGTGGCCTTCGTCGTCGGTACGCCGTCCGCGCGCGGCCGGGGGGTGGAGCTGGCCTCGTTCCGCGACCATGTCTTCGGGCTGTCCCTGCTCAACGACTGGTCGGCGCGGGACATCCAGGCGTGGGAGTACGTGCCGCTCGGCCCGTTCCTGGGGAAGTCCTTCGCGACGTCCGTCTCGGCCTGGGTGACGCCGCTGGAGGCCCTCGACGCGGCCCGGGTGGCCCCTCCGGCGCGCTCCACGGGGCTGCTCCCCTATCTGGACGACGCGGACGAGGAGGAGCCGGGCGGTTTCGACCTGCGGATCTCCGTCGCCCTGAACGGCGAGGTGATCTCCGAGCCGCCGTTCTCCACCATGTACTGGACGGCGGCTCAGCAGTTGACGCATATGACGGTCAACGGCGCGTCGCTCCGTACGGGCGATGTCTTCGCCTCCGGCACGGTCAGCGGCGCGGCGCGCGAGCAGCGCGGCTGCCTTCTCGAACTGACCTGGAACGGTACGGAGCCCCTCGAACTCGGCGCCGGTAAACGGACGTTCCTGGAGGACGGCGACGTGGTCACCCTCACCGCCTGGGCGCCGGGCCCGGACGGCACCCGGGTCGGCCTGGGCGAGGTCACGGGCCGGGTCCTGCCCGGCTGACGGGGACGGACGGAGGCCCGGCACCTCCCCCAGGTGCCGGGCCTCCGTCCGCCGTACCGTTGAGCGCTACCGTACGAAGACCCCCGCCTGGCCCGCCAGATCCAGGAAGTACTGGGGTGCGACGCCCAGGACGAGGGTGACGAGGACACCGACGGCGATCGCCGTCATGGTGAGCGGCGAGGGCACCGCGACGGTGGGTCCCTCGGGCTTCGGCTCGCTGAAGAACATCAGCACGATGACGCGGATGTAGAAGAACGCGGCGATCGCCGAGGCGATCACACCGACCACCACCAGCACCCCCGCGCCGCTCTGCGCCGCCGCCTTGAAGACGGCGAACTTGCCGGAGAAGCCCGAGGTCAGCGGGATGCCCGCGAAGGCGAGCAGATAGACGGCGAAGACCGCCGCGACCAGGGGCGAACGCCGCCCGAGACCGGCCCACTTGGACAGGTGCGTCGCCTCGCCGCCCGCGTCGCGGACCAGGGTGACCACCGCGAACGCGCCGATGGTGACGAACGAGTACGCGGCCAGATAGAAGAGGACGGACGAGATGCCCTCGGCGGTCCCGGCGATCACACCGGCCAGGATGAACCCGGCGTGGGCGATCGAGGAGTACGCCAGGAGCCGCTTGATGTCGGTCTGGGTGATGGCGACGATCGCGCCGCCCAGCATGGTGACGATGACGACGCCCCACATCACCGGCCGCCAGTCCCAGCGCAGCCCCGGCAGGACGACGTACAGCAGCCGCAGCAGCGCGCCGAAGGCGGCGACCTTGGTGGCGGCGGCCATAAAGCCGGTGACCGGGGTGGGCGCGCCCTGGTAGACGTCCGGTGTCCACATGTGGAACGGCACCGCGCCGACCTTGAAGAGCAGCCCCATCAGGACCATCGCGCCGCCGATCAGCAGCAGCGCGTCGTTCCCCATGGTGTCGGCGAGCGCCGGGTCGACGTTCTGGACGGTGCCGTCGACGACCTCGGCGATCCGGGCGTACGACACGGAGCCGGCGAACCCGTACATCAGGGCGATTCCGAAGAGCAGGAACGCCGAGGAGAAGGAGCCGAGAAGGAAGTACTTGACCGCCGCCTCCTGCGACATGAGCCGCTTGCGGCGGGCCAGGGCGCAGAGCAGATAGAGCGGGAGGGAGAAGACCTCCAGCGCGATGAAGAGCGTCAGCAGATCGTTGGCCGCCGGGAACACCAGCATGCCCGCGACCGCGAACAGGGCGAGCGGGAAGACCTCGGTGGTGGTGAAGCCCGCCTTGACCGCGGCCTTCTCGCTGTCGCTGCCCGGTACGGACGCGGCCTGCGCGGCGAAGGAGTCGACGCGTCTGCCGTGGCTCTCCGGGTCGAGCCGGCGCTCGGCGAAGGTGAAGATGGCGACGACGGACGCCAGCAGGATCGTGCCCTGGAGGAAGAGCGCCGGGCCGTCGACGGCGATCGCGCCCATGGCGGCGATCTGTGCCTTGGTCGTGCCGTACCCGTCGGCGGCGAGCGCGACCACCGCCGCGAAGGACGCGGCGAGGGCGACGAGGGTGAGGAAGAGCTGTGCGTGATAGCGCCCCTTACGGGGGACGAACGCCTCGATCAGGATGCCCAGGACCGCGGCGCCCAGCACGATGATCACCGGTGACAGCTGCGCGTACTCGATTTTCGGGGCCGGGATCTTGACGATCGCGTCGGCCGCCGAAGTTGTCCACAGGCTGTGGACAGCGATCGCACTCATGGCGCGGCCTCCACCTCGGGCTTGGGGTCGGTCTTCTGTACGTCGGAGAGCGTGTGCTCCACCGCCGGGTTGACGATCTCGGTCAGCGGCTTGGGATAGACGCCCAGGAAGAGAAGCAGCGCGATCAGCGGGGTGACGACCACCAGCTCCCGTACGCGCAGGTCCGGCATGGTCCTGACCGCGTCCTTCACCGGGCCCGTCATCGTGCGCTGGTAGAGGACGAGAACATAGAGCGCGGCGAGCACGATGCCGAGGGTGGCGATGATGCCGACCACCGGATAGCGGCTGAACGTGCCGACCAGGACCAGGAATTCACTGACGAACGGGGAGAGCCCCGGCATGGAGAGCGTGGCGAGCCCGCCGATCAGGAAGGTCCCGGCGAGGACGGGCGCGACCTTCTGGACGCCGCCGTAGTCCGCGATGAGGCGCGAGCCGCGGCGCGAGATCAGGAAGCCGGCGACCAGCATCAGCGCGGCGGTGGAGATCCCGTGGTTGACCATGTAGAGCGTGGCGCCCGACTGGCCCTGGCTGGTCATCGCGAAGATGCCCATGATGATGAAGCCGAAGTGCGAGATCGACGCGTACGCGATCAGCCGCTTGATGTCGCGCTGGCCGACGGCGAGCAGCGCGCCGTAGATGATGCTGATCAGCGCGAGCACCAGGATCGCCGGGGTGGCCCACGCGGACGCCTCGGGGAAGAGCTGGAGGCAGAAGCGCAGCATCGCGAAGGTGCCGACCTTGTCGACGACTGCGGTGATCAGTACGGCGACGGGCGCGGTGGCCTCGCCCATGGCGTTGGGCAGCCAGGTGTGCAGCGGCCACAGCGGCGCCTTCACGGCGAACGCGAAGAAGAAGCCGAGGAAGAGCCAGCGCTCGGTGTTGGTCGCCATCGTGAGCGAGCCGTCGGCCCGCGCGGCGGCGATCTCGGAGAGCGAGAAGCTGCCCGCGACGACATACAGCCCGATGACGGCGGCCAGCATGATCAGGCCGCCGGCCAGGTTGTAGAGGAGGAACTTGACGGCCGCGTACGAGCGTTGGGTGGCCGCCGCCTCGTCGCCGCCGCCCGCCGCGGCAGCGGCAAATTGAGCAGGTGCGGCGCGGTCACCGAAGCCGCCGATGAGGAAGTACATCGGGATGAGCATGGCTTCGAAGAGGATGTAGAAGAGGAAGACGTCGGTGGCCTCGAAGGAGAGGATCACCATCGCCTCGACCATCAGGATCAGCGCGAAGAAGCCCTGGGTCGGCCGCCAGCGGCGGTTGGGCCGCGCGTCCTCCAGCGGGTCCGCGTCGTGCCAGCCGGCCAGGATCACAAACGGGATCAGCAGGGCGGTCAGCGCGAGCAGCGCCACCCCGATGCCGTCCACGCCCAGTTCGTACCGGACGCCGAAGTCCGCGATCCAGGCGTGCGATTCGGTGAGCTGGTAGCGGTCGCCGCCGGGCTCGAAGCGGACCACGACGAGCGCGGCCAGCACGAGGGTCGCGAGCGAGAAGAGCAGCGCCAGCCACTTGGCGGCGGTGCGCCGGGCGGCGGGCACGGCGGCCGTGGCGATCGCGCCGACCGCCGGGAGAACCGCCGTCGCCGTCAGGAGAGGGAACGACATATCCGTTTACACCGCCCTCATCAGCAGGGTCGCGGCGATGAGCACTGCCGTACCTCCGAACATCGAGACCGCATAGGTGCGGGCATAGCCGTTCTGCAATTTGCGCAGCCGGCCGGAGAGCCCGCCGAACGACGCCGCGGTGCCGTTGACCACTCCGTCGACCAGGGTGTGGTCGACGTACACGAGGGAGCGGGTGAGGTGCTCGCCGCCGCGTACGAGGACGACATGGTTGAAGTCGTCCTGGAGGAGATCGCGGCGGGCGGCGCGGGTGAGGAGCGAGCCGCGCGGGGCGGTCACCGGGATGGAGCGGCGCCCGTACATCAGCCAGGCGATGGCGACACCGACGGCCAGGACGACCATGGTGGCGCCGGTGACCACGCCCGCGCTGACCGGCGCGTGCCCGTGGTCGTGCCCGGTGACGGGCTCCAGCCAGTGCACGAAGCGGTCACCGATCGAGAAGAAGCCGCCCGCGAAGACCGAGCCGAAGGCCAGGACGATCATGGGGATGGTCATGGACTTCGGGGACTCGTGCGGGTGCAGCGCGTGGCCGTCGGCGTCCGGCTGCCAGCGCTTCTCGCCGAAGAAGGTCATCAGCATCACGCGGGTCATGTAGAACGCGGTGATCGCGGCGCCGAGCAGGGCGACGGAGCCGAGGATCCAGCCCTCCGTGCCGCCCTTGGCGAAGGCCGCCTCGATGATCTTGTCCTTGGAGAAGAAGCCGGACAGTCCGGGGAAGCCGATGATCGCCAGATAGCCGAGTCCGAAGGTGACGAAGGTGACCGGCATGTACTTCCGCAGGCCGCCGTACTTCCGCATGTCGACCTCGTCGTTCATGCCGTGCATGACCGAGCCGGCGCCGAGGAAGAGCCCGGCCTTGAAGAAGCCGTGCGTCACCAGGTGCATGATCGCGAAGACATAGCCGATCGGGCCGAGGCCCGCCGCCAGGATCATGTAGCCGATCTGCGACATCGTCGAGCCGGCGAGCGCCTTCTTGATGTCGTCCTTCGCGCAACCGACGATCGCCCCGAACAGCAGCGTCACCGCGCCGACCACCACGACCACCAGCTGGGCGTCCGGCGCCGCGTTGAAGATCGCGCCGGAGCGGGTGATCAGATAGACGCCCGCGGTCACCATCGTCGCCGCGTGGATCAGGGCCGAGACCGGGGTCGGGCCCTCCATCGCGTCACCGAGCCAGGACTGGAGCGGCACCTGCGCCGACTTGCCGCAGGCGGCCAGCAGCAGCATCAGGCCGATCGCCGTCAGCTTGCCCTCCGTGGCACCGCCCGTGGCCTCGAACACCGGGCCGAAGGCGAAGGTGCCGAAGGTGGTGAACATCAGCATGATGGCGATCGACAGGCCCATGTCGCCGACCCTGTTGACCAGGAACGCCTTCTTGGCGGCCGTGGCCGCGCTGGGCTTGTGCTGCCAGAACCCGATGAGCAGGTACGAGGCGAGCCCGACGCCCTCCCAGCCCATGTAGAGCAGCAGGTAGTTGTCGGCGAGGACCAGCAGCAGCATCGCCGCCAGGAACAGGTTCAGATAGCCGAAGAAGCGGCGGCGGCGCTCGTCGTGCTCCATGTAGCCGATGGAGTAGACGTGGATCAGGGTGCCCACACCGGTGATCAGCAGGACGAAGGTCATCGACAGCTGGTCGAGCTGGAAGGCGATGTCCGCCCGGAACCCCTCGACGGGGATCCAGCTGAACAGATGCTGGTGCAGGGAGCGGTCCTCCGCGCCCCTGCCGAGCATCTCGGCGAAGAGCACCGCGCCGATCACGAACGAGGCGGCGGCCAGCGCGGTGCCGAGCCAGTGGCCGGCGCGGTCGAACCGCCGGCCGCCGCAGAGCAGGAGCGCCGCTCCGAGCAGAGGCGCCGCCACGAGCAGCGCAATCAAGTTCTCCACGATTCAGCGACCCCTCAGAGCTTCATCAGGCTGGCGTCGTCGACCGAGGCCGAGTGGCGGGAACGGAAGAGCGACACGATGATCGCGAGCCCGACCACGACCTCCGCGGCGGCGACGACCATCGTGAAGAAGGCGATGATCTGGCCGTCGAGATTGCCGTGCATACGGGCGAAGGTGACGAACGCGAGATTGCAGGCGTTGAGCATCAGCTCGATGCACATGAAGACCACGATCGCGTTGCGCCGGATGAGCACACCGGCGGCGCCGATGGTGAACAACAGGGCCGCGAGATAGAGGTAGTTGACCGGGTTCATCGCTTCGCCTCCTCCTCGTCCCGACCGAGTTCGTCACGACCGGCTTCATCACGGCCGAGCCGGTCCGCGGACCGCTGCTCCAGCGCCTTGATGTCGGCGATGGCCTCGGCGGACACATCGCGGATCTGGCCGCGGTCCTTGAGCGTCTTCATGACCGTCAGCTCCGACACGGTGCCGTCCGGCAGCAGCCCGGGGATGTCCACCGCGTTGTGCCGGGCGTAGACACCGGGGGCCGGCAGCGGCGGCAGGTGCTTGCCCTCGCGGACCCGCTCCTCGGCCATCTCCCGCTGGGTCTTCGCCCGTTCGGTGCGCTCCCGGTGGGTGAGGAGCATCGCGCCGACGGCCGCGGTGATCAGCAGCGCGCCGGTGATCTCGAACGCGAAGACGTACTTGGTGAAGATAAGGGCGGCCAGCCCCTGCACATTGCCGCCGGCGTTCGCCTGGCCGAGCCCGTTGAACGAGGTCAGCGAGGCATTGCCGATACCGGCGATGAGCAGGGTGCCGAAGCCGAGCCCGCAGAGGGCGGCCCACCAGCGCTGCCCCTTGAGCGTCTCCTGAAGGGAGTCGGCCGCGGTGACACCGACCAGCATCACGACGAAGAGGAAGAGCATCATGATCGCGCCGGTGTAGACGACGACCTGGACGATGCCCAGGAAGTACGCCCCGTTGGCCAGGTAGAAGATCGCGAGGACGATCATCGTCGCGGCCAGGCAGAGCGCGCTGTGCACGGCCTTGCGCATCAGGATCGTACAGAGCGCGCCGACCACGGCGACCGTGCCGAGGATCCAGAACTGGACGGCCTCACCGGTCGAGGTGGCGGACGCGGCGGTGGAGACCGTGGAGACGGCGGTGGAGGCGGCGGCGAGGGTGCTCATGCGCCGACCTCCTCGTCGTGCGGCTTCTCGCCCTTGCTCACGGCGACCTGCGGAACGGTCCCGGGCGCGGCCTCCGTGACCAGCCCCCGGTAGTAGTCCTGCTCGTCCGTGCCGGGGAAGATCGAGTGCGGCGACTCGACCATGCCCTCGGTGAGCCCCGCGAGAAGCTGCTCCTTCGTATAGATGAGGCTCTCGCGGGAGCTGTCGGCCAGCTCGAACTCGTTGGTCATCGTGAGCGCCCGGGTCGGGCACGCCTCGATGCACAGCCCGCACAGGATGCAGCGCGCGTAATTGATCTGATAGACGCGGCCGTAGCGCTCGCCCGGGGAGTAGCGCTCCTCCTCCGTGTTGTCCGCGCCCTCGACATAGATCGCGTCCGCCGGGCACGCCCAGGCGCACAGCTCGCAGCCGATGCACTTCTCCAGGCCGTCCGGATGCCGGTTGAGCTGGTGGCGGCCGTGGAAGCGCGGCGCCGTCACCTTCGGCTGCTCCGGATACTGCTCGGTCAGCCGCTTCTTGAACATGGCCTTGAAGGTCAGCCCGAAGCCGGCCACCGGATTCCGAGGGGGACGCGGGACATCGCCCTCGTGCCCGTGCTGCCGGTCACCCGGGTGGTCACCCGCGTGTCCGCCCGCATGTTCACCCGAAGTGTCAAACACCGCCGGCCTCCTTTCCGTCACTCTCGGTTCCGTCACTCACAGTATTGACCCCACCACTGACAATCAGCTCCCGCTCCCGGTGCGACCGCCGCCGCGGTACGGGCGGCAGCGTCTGGCCGGGCAGCGGCGGTACGGGGAATCCGCCGGCCATCGGGTCGAAGGCGGGTGGTTCGGGCGCGTTCTCCGCCGCCGCCTTGTCCCGTTTGTCGCGGAAGACGTCCGCGACGAAGGAGAGCAGGAGCAGCAGGATCACCGCGGACACCACGTACAGCACGATCTGCTGGAAGTCGTAGTTCTCGTTGCGCAGGGCCCGTACGGTCGCGACGAGCATCAGCCAGACCAGCGAGACCGGGATCAGGACCTTCCAGCCGAGCTTCATCAGCTGGTCGTAGCGGACCCGGGGCAGGGTGCCGCGCAGCCAGATGAAGAAGAACAGCAGCAGCTGGACCTTGAGGACGAACCAGAGCATCGGCCACCAGCCGTGGTTCGCGCCCTCCCAGAACGTGGAGACCGGCCACGGAGCGCGCCAGCCGCCCAGGAAGAGCGTGACGGCGACGGACGAGACGGTGACCATGTTGACGTACTCGGCGAGCATGAACATCGCGAACTTGATCGACGAGTACTCGGTGTTGAAGCCGCCGACGAGGTCGCCCTCGGACTCCGGCATGTCGAACGGGTTGCGGTTCGTCTCGCCGACCATCGTGATGACGTAGATGACGAAGGAGACCGGCAGCAGCACCACGTACCAGCGGTCGGCCTGCGCCTCGACGATCGCCGAGGTCGACATCGACCCGGAGTAGAGGAACACCGAGGCGAACGCGGCGCCCATCGCGATCTCGTACGAGATCATCTGCGCGCACGAACGCAACCCGCCGAGCAGCGGATACGTCGATCCCGAGGACCAGCCGGCCAGGACGATGCCGTAGATGCCGACCGAGGCGACCGCGAGGATGTACAGCATGGCGATCGGCAGGTCGGTCAGCTGCATCGCGGTGCGCTGGCCGAAGATCGACACCTCGTTGCCCGCGGGGCCGAACGGGATCACGGCGATCGCCATGAACGCGGGGATCGCGGCGACGATCGGCGCGAGGACATAGACGACCTTGTCCGCGCGCTTGACGATGATGTCTTCCTTGAACATCAGCTTCACGCCGTCGGCGAGCGACTGGAGCATGCCCCAGGGGCCGTGCCGGTTGGGGCCGATGCGCAGCTGCATCCAGGCGACGACCTTGCGCTCCCAGACGATGGAGAAGAGCACGGTCACCATCAGGAACGCGAAGCAGAACACGGCCTTGACGACCACGAGCCACCACGGGTCGCCGCCGAACATCGACAGGTCCTCGACGGCGAGTACGGTCCGCGGCGGTGCGGCGAGTTGAGCGAGGGCGGTCATGCGCGCACCTCCGGTGCCGCGTCGGACGGGGAGGCGCCGGCCGGCGAGTCGCCGGCCGAAGAGGCGTCGGCCGGATGCGCCGGAGCGATACGGACCAGCGTGCCGGGCCGGGATCCGGTGTCGGAGAGGACACCGCCGCCCGTGGAGTTCAGCGGCAGCCAGACCACCCGGTCCGGCATCGCCGTCACCCGCAGCGGCAGCGTGACCGTGCCCGCCGGGCCGCTGACGGCGAGTTCGTCGCCGTCCTTGACGCCCGTCTCGGCGGCCGTCGTGGCGGAGAGCCGGGCGACCGCCGCGTGCCGGGTGCCCGCCAGCGCGTCGTCGCCCTCCTGGAGCCGGCCCTGGTCGAGCAGGAGCCGGTGGCCCGCGAGGACCGCCTCGCCGTCGGCGGGCCGCGGCACCGGCCGCGCCGCCTCCAGCGGCTCGGTGGCGCGCGGCCCGTCCCAGCCGCCGAGCCGGTCCAGCTCGGCGCGGGCGGCCCGCAGGTCCGGCAGCCCGAACGCGGTGCCGAGCGCGTCGGCCAGCATGTGCAGCACGCGCGCGTCGCTCGGCGCGAGCCGCCGGGTCATCTGCTCCGGCTTCAGCGACGCCTCGAACAGCCGCGCCCTGCCCTCCCAGTTGAGGAAGGTGCCGGGCTTCTCGGCGACCGCCGCGACCGGCAGCACCACATCGGCCCGCTCGGTCACCTCGCTCGGCCGCAGCTCCAGCGAGACAAGGAAGCCGACCGCGTCCAGCGCGGCCCGCGCCGCCGCCGGGTCGGGCAGATCCGCCACCTCGACCCCGGCGACCAGCAGCGCGGACAGCTCACCGGTGGTGGCCGCCTCGACGATCTGGCCCGTGTCGCGCCCGTAGCGGTGGGGGAGTTCGCTCACGCCCCAGACCGCCGCGGTCTCCGCACGGGCCCGCGGGTCGGTGGCGGGGCGTCCGCCGGGCAGCAGCGACGGGAGCGCGCCCGCCTCGACCGCGCCGCGCTCGCCCGCCCGGCGCGGGATCCAGACCAGCCGGGCCCCGGTCGCGGTCGCGGCGCGTACGGCGGCGGTCAGCCCGCCGGGGACGGCCGCGAGCCGCTCCCCGACGACGATCACGGCGCCCGGCGCGCGCAGCGCCTCGGCGGCCCGCTCGCCGTCCTCGTCCAGACCCGTACGCCCGGCCAGCGCGTCCAGCCACTCCGTCTCGGTGCCGGGCGCGGCCGGCAGCAGGGTGCCGCCCGCCTTGGTCAGCCCTCGGGTGGCGTACGGCGCGAGCGAGAAGGTCCGCTGGCCGCGCTTGCGGTGGGCCTTGCGCAGCCGCAGGAAGACGCCGGGCGCCTCCTCCTCCGACTCGAAGCCCGCGAGCAGCACCGCCGGCGCCTTCTCCAGCGTGGTGTACGTGATCCCCGTACCGTCCAGGTCCCGGCCCCGGCCGGCGACATGGGCCGCCAGGAAGTCCGCCTCCTCGCCGCTGTGCACGCGCGCGCGGAAGTCGATGTCGTTCGTGTCGAGCGCCACGCGCGCGAACTTGGCGTAGGCGTAGGCGTCCTCGACGGTGAGCCGGCCGCCGGTGAGCACGCCCGTACGTCCGCGCGCCTCTTCCAGTCCGCGGGCCGCGGCGGCCAGGGCCTCGGGCCAGCTCGCCGGTTCGAGGACGCCGTCCGCGCCCCGCACCAGGGGCGTCGTCAGACGGTCCGGCTTCTGCGCGTAACGGAAACCAAACCTCCCCTTGTCGCAGATCCACTCCTCGTTGACCTCGGGGTCGTCCGCCGCCATCCGCCGCAGGACCTTGCCGCGCCGGTGGTCCGTACGGGTCGCGCAGCCGCCCGCGCAGTGCTCGCAGACGCTTCGAGAGGAGACCAGGTCGAACGGGCGGGAGCGGAAGCGGTACGCCGCCGAGGTGAGCGCGCCGACCGGGCAGATCTGGATGGTGTTCCCGGAGAAGTACGACTCGAACGGATCGCCCTCGCCCGTGCCGACCTGCTGGAGCGCGCCGCGCTCGATCAGCTCGATCATCGGGTCGCCCGCGACCTGGTTGGAGAAGCGGGTGCACCGGGCGCAGAGCACACAGCGCTCGCGGTCCAGCAGCACCTGGGTGGAGATCGGTACGGGCTTCTGGAACGTGCGCTTCTTGCCCTCGAAGCGGGAGTCGGCGGAACCGACCTGCATCGCCTGGTTCTGGAGGGGGCACTCGCCGCCCTTGTCGCAGACCGGGCAGTCCAGCGGGTGGTTGATGAGCAGCAGCTCCATCACCCCGCGCTGGGCCTTCTCGGCGACCGGTGAGGTCAGCTGCGACTTGACGACCATGCCGTCGGTGCAGGTGATGGTGCAGGAGGCCATCGGCTTGCGCTGGCCCTCGACCTCGACGATGCACTGCCGGCAGGCGCCGGCCGGGTCGAGGAGCGGATGGTCGCAGAAGCGCGGGATCTCGATGCCGAGCAGTTCGGCGGCGCGGATCACCAGTGTCCCCTTGGGGACGGAGATCTCGATGCCGTCGATCGTCAGCGAGACGAGATCCTCGGGCGGGACCGCCGCGCCTTCGCCCCCGGAGTGGGCGGCCGACGTGGTGACGGTCATGCGTTCACCTCCAGGTGCGGGTTCCGGTCGGCCCACACGGTGGACTTCGCGGGGTCGAAGGGACAGCCCTCGCCGGTGATGTGCTCCTCGTACTCCGCGCGGAAGTACTTGAGCGACGAGAAGATGGGTGAGGCGGCGCCGTCACCGAGCGCGCAGAACGACTTGCCGTTGATCGTGTCGGCGATGTCGTTCAGCTTGTCGATGTCCGACATCCGTCCCTTGCCGGCCTCGATGTCGCGCAGCAACTGGACGAGCCAGTAGGTGCCTTCCCGGCACGGGGTGCACTTGCCGCAGGACTCGTGCGCGTAGAACTCGGTCCAGCGGGTGACGGCCCGTACGACACAGGTCGTCTCGTCGAAGCACTGGAGCGCTTTCGTGCCGAGCATCGAGCCGGCGGCGCCCACGCCCTCGTAGTCCAGCGGGACATCGAGGTGCTCCTCGGTGAACATCGGGGTGGAGGAGCCGCCCGGGGTCCAGAACTTGAGGCGGTGACCGGCCCGGATGCCGCCGCTCATGTCGAGGAGCTGGCGCAGTGTGATGCCGAGCGGGGCCTCGTACTGGCCGGGGCTGGTGACATGGCCGCTGAGCGAGTAGAGCGTGAAGCCCGGGGACTTCTCGCTGCCCATCGACTTGAACCAGTCCTTGCCGCGCTGGAGGATCGCGGGAACCGAGGCGATGGACTCCACGTTGTTCACGACAGTGGGGCAGGCGTAGAGGCCCGCCACCGCCGGGAAGGGAGGACGCAGCCGGGGCTGTCCGCGACGGCCCTCCAGGGAGTCCAGCAGCGCGGTCTCCTCGCCGCAGATGTACGCGCCCGCGCCCGCGTGCACGACGACGTCGAGGTCGAGTCCGCTGCCGAGGATGTTCTTGCCGAGATAGCCCGCCGCGTACGCCTCGCGCACCGCCTCGTGGAGTCTGCGCAGTACGGGGACGACCTCGCCGCGCAGATAGATGAACGCCTGCTGCGAGCGGATCGCGTAACAGGCGATCACGATGCCCTCGATGAGGGCGTGCGGATTGGCGAAGAGAAGGGGGATGTCCTTGCAGGTTCCCGGTTCCGACTCGTCCGCGTTGACGACGAGATAGTGCGGCTTGCCGTCGCCCTGCGGGATGAACTGCCACTTCATGCCGGTGGGGAAGCCCGCGCCGCCCCGGCCGCGCAGGCCCGCGTCCTTGACGTACGCGATGAGGTCGTCGGGCGCCATCGCGAGGGCCTTGCGCAGGCCCTGGTAGCCCTCGTGCCGTTCGTAGGTGGCCAGGGTCCAGGACTCCGGCTCGTCCCAGAAGGCGGAGAGGACGGGGGCGAGGAGCTTCTCGGGGCTGGTCCCGTTCTGATCGAGCTGGGTCGCCATGGTCATCACTCCCCCTCCTCGGCTGCGCCGGGGTGCGGTTCGTCCTGGGGATGGTCGCCGTCCCTGGGCCGTACGACGCGCTGCGGGGCCTCGCCCCTGGCGAGCCGGAGGCCGGTCAGCGAGGCGGGTCCTGCGCCGCCGGTGGCCTCGACGGCGCCGGGGCGCTCGTCGGGGAAGCCGGCCAGGATCCGGGCGGTCTCCTTGTACGTGCAGAGGGGGGCGCCGCGGGTGGGCTCGACGGTGCGGCCGGCCCGGAGGTCGTCGACGAGCCGGGTGGCGCTCTGGGGCGTCTGGTTGTCGAAGAACTCCCAGTTGACCATCACCACGGGCGCGAAGTCGCAGGCGGCGTTGCACTCGATGTGTTCGAGCGTGATCCGGCCGTCCTCGGTGGTCTCGTTGTTGCCGACGCCGAGGTGCTCCTTGAGCGTGTCGAAGATGGCGTCGCCGCCCATCACCGCGCAGAGCGTGTTGGTGCAGACCCCGACCTGGTAGTCGCCGCTGGGGGCGCGCCGGTACATGGAGTAGAAGGTCGCGACGGCGGTGACCTCGGCGGTGGTCAGGCCGAGCAGTCCGGCGCAGAACGCCATGCCCGTACGGGAGACATAGCCCTCCTCGGACTGGGTGAGGTGCAGCAGGGGAAGGAGCGCGGACCGGCTGTCCGGGTAGCGCGCGATGACGTCCTTCGCGTCGGCCTCCAGCCGGGCGCGCACATCGGCCGGGTAGTCGGGCGCGGGCAGCTGTGGCATGCCCAGGCTGACCTGGGAATCGGGGGGTGTGGCGGTCACCGGTCGACGCCTCCCATCACGGGGTCGATGGACGCCACGGCGACGATGACGTCGGCGACCTGGCCGCCCTCGCACATCGCCGCCATGGACTGGAGATTGGTGAAGGACGGGTCGCGGAAGTGGACCCGGTAGGGGCGGGTGCCGCCGTCGGAGACGACATGCGCGCCGAGTTCGCCCTTGGGCGACTCCACGGCCGCGTACGCCTGGCCGGCCGGGACCCGGAAGCCCTCCGTCACCAGCTTGAAGTGGTGGATCAGCGCCTCCATCGAGGTGCCCATGATGTTCTTGATGTGGTCGAGCGAGTTGCCGAGTCCGTCCGGGCCGAGCGCGAGCTGCGCGGGCCAGGCGATCTTCTTGTCGGCGACCATCACCGGTCCCGGCTCCAGCCGGTCGAGGCACTGTTCGACGATCCGCAGCGACTGGCGCATCTCTTCGAGGCGGATGAGGAAGCGGCCGTACGCGTCGCAGGTGTCGGCGGTCGGGACCTCGAAGTCGAAGGTCTCGTAGCCGCAGTACGGGTCGCTGCGGCGCAGGTCGTGCGGGAGGCCGGCGGAGCGCAGGACCGGGCCGGTGGCGCCGAGGGCCATGCAGCCGGTCAGGTCGAGATAGCCGACGTCCTGCATACGGGCCTTGAAGATGGGGTTGCCGGTGGCGAGCTGGTCGTACTCCGGGAGGTTCTTGCGGAGCTTCTTCACCAGCTCGCGCAGGGAGTCGGTGGCGCCCGGGGGCAGGTCCTGGGCGAGACCGCCGGGCCGGATGAACGCGTGGTTCATCCGCAGGCCGGTGATCAGCTCGTAGGCATCGAGAATCAGTTCACGATCGCGGAAGCCGTAGATCATGATCGTGGTCGCGCCGAGTTCCATACCGCCGGTGGCGATACAGACGAGGTGCGAGGAGAGCCGGTTCAGCTCCATCAGCAGGACGCGCAGGAGGGTGGCCCGGTCGGGGATGTCGTTCTCGATGCCGAGGAGCTTCTCGACGCCCAGGCAGTACGCCGTCTCGTTGAAGAACGACGTCAGGTAGTCCATGCGCGTGACGAAGGTGGTGCCCTGCGTCCAGTTGCGGAATTCGAGGTTCTTCTCGATGCCGGTGTGCAGATAGCCGATGCCGCAGCGGGCCTCGGTGACGGTCTCGCCGTCGATCTCCAGGATCAGCCGCAGCACACCGTGGGTGGAGGGGTGCTGGGGGCCCATGTTGACGACGATGCGCTCGTCGTCGGCCTTGGCGGCGGACTGGACGACCTCGTCCCAGTCACCGCCGGTGACCGTGTAGACGGTGCCCTCGGTGGTCTCCCGGGGCGGGGCGGCCGAGGCGTCGGGAGCCGTGAAGGCGTCGGAAGCGTGTGAAGAAGTGGTCATCAGGAGTACGACCTCCGCTGGTCCGGAGCCGGAATCTGGGCGCCCTTGTACTCGACGGCGATTCCACCGAGCGGGTAGTCCTTGCGCTGCGGGAAGCCCTGCCAGTCGTCCGGCATCATGATCCGGGTCAGGGCCGGATGTCCGTCGAAGACCAGACCGAAGAAGTCGTACGTCTCGCGCTCGTGCCAGTCGTTGGTCGGATAGACCGCGACGAGGGACGGCACATGCGGGTCGGCGTCCGGGGCGGAGACCTCCAGCCGCAGCAGCCGGCCGTGGGTGAGCGAGCGCAGGTGGTAGACGGCGTGCAGCTCGCGGCCCTTGTCGCCGGGGTAGTGGACGCCCGACACCCCCGTACACAGCTCGAAGCGGAGCGCGGGGTCGTCGCGCAGGGTGCGGACGACACGGACGAGGTGTTCGCGGGCGATGTGGAAGGTGAGTTCGCCGCGGTCGACGACCGTCTTCTCGATGGCGTTGCCGGGGAGGAGTCCCTGCTCCTCCAGGGCGCCTTCGAGTTCGTCGGCGATCTCGTCGAAGACTCCGCCGGGTCCGCCGTACGGCCGCGGGGTCGCGCCGGGGAACATGACGGTCCGGACGAGGCCGCCGTAGCCCGTGGTGTCCGCGCCCTTGGTGGCGCCGAACATGCCGCGCTGGACGCGGAGGGGCTCGGCGGTGCCGTCGTGCGGTACGGGAACGGCGTCCCCTGGCAGCTGCTCGTCACTCACCGCGTGCCCCTTTCGTTCGCTTCTCCGCCCGCTCGGCGCAGAGGCGCGGCTCTCGTATCCATCTGCGGCCCGGCGGCCTCCCGTGCGTCACTCACCTGAGAAGCCCTTTCATCTCGATCGTCGGAAGCGCCTTCAGCGCCGCCTCCTCCGCCTCACGGGCCGCTTCCCTGGCGTTGACCCCGAGCTTCGAACCCTGGATCTTCTGGTGGAGCTTGAGAATCGCGTCCATCAGCATCTCGGGGCGTGGTGGGCAGCCGGGCAAATAGATATCGACCGGGACGACATGGTCCACGCCCTGCACAATCGCGTAATTGTTGAACATTCCGCCCGATGAAGCACAAACCCCCATGGAGATCACCCACTTGGGGTTGGGCATCTGGTCATAGACCTGCCGCAGGACGGGCGCCATCTTCTGGCTCACCCGTCCGGCCACGATCATCAGATCGGCCTGGCGCGGCGAACCGCGGAAGACCTCCATACCGAACCGCGCCAGGTCGTACCGCCCGGCACCGGTCGTCATCATCTCGATGGCGCAGCAGGCGAGGCCGAAGGTCGCGGGGAACACCGACGACTTCCGCACCCAGCCGGATGCCTGTTCGACGGTGGTCAGCAGAAAACCGCTCGGCAGCTTCTCTTCGAGTCCCATGGGTTCCCCCTCAGCCCCTCAGTCCCATTCCAGGCCGCCGCGCCGCCACACATACGCATAGGCGACGAAGACGGTGAGCACGAAGAGCAGCATCTCCACGAGCCCGAAAATCCCCAGGGAGTCGAAGGTGACCGCCCAGGGGTAAAGGAAGACGACCTCAATATCGAAAATGATGAAGAGCATCGCCGTCAGGTAGTACTTGATGGGGAATCGGCCGCCTCCGGCCGGCGTCGGCGTGGGCTCGATGCCACACTCGTACGCTTCGATTTTCGCCCGGTTGTAGCGCTTTGGGCCGATAAGCGTGGCCATGACCACGGAGAAGATCGCAAACCCGGCCCCCAGAGCGCCGAGCACGAGGATGGGTGCGTAGGCATTCACGCCCCTCAGCTCCTTCCAGTCGTCCTTGACCGTTGGATCGCACCGGGCGGTTCACATCGCCGCCCCGCCGCGGATCGCTGAAGATCGCGTACATGTGAGGCAGTTCACAAGCCCGACTGCCCCGCATCCTATGCCGACTCGTCTGTGATCTGCGACACGGGGTACAGCACGGGCTTTGTGATCTCCACCACCTGACGAAGGATCATGAACCCGGGTGAGCGGTGATCTTCATACGCGAAGGCGCCAGGCGATCACCAGATGTGACATTCGCGCTTGTTGACGCTGGTAGGAGACGTGTGGCTCTACCAAGAGATGCAACCTACAAACAAATTGGCGATGAGACGCTTTCGAGTGATAAGGCACCGCCCCTCACCCGGGCGAGGGGCGGGCGGGGAGCGAAGTGGACACGTGCACGCATTCACGAGCAAGAAGGCGCGTGCTCGCGCGCGGCCGGAAGGGGTGCGCCGGGCGCCGTGATCGCCCTGACGGTCGGACGGTGACCTTCCTGTGACCTTTGCCACTCCACCCCACCCCCCGGAGAAGCGGTCTTGGCCATCAGTCCGAAGGGGTGGTAAGCGATCGGCAATTCGGACCTTTAGCGGAAAGACTCTGATCACAGCCATGATCGCCCTTGCCCGGTTTGCCCGTTACGGCGTCAATAAGGGCCACTACCAAGCGGATTCATAGATTCCGCGCGCAACTGTGGCGCAGGACACGTTTCTTGACGGGAATGGGGTCCGGCCTGATAGCCGTTGTCCCATGTCCCACACCGCTCAGATACCCAGCCACCGGAAACCCCGCCGGAGCGCGCAGAAGGTCACCGTCCTCCGGGCCGGAGTCACCGGTGGTGTGCTCAGCACCATCGCGATCGCGGCGGCCGCCGGTCCGGCGAACGCCGACGCGGTGACCCAGACCGTCGAGATGCCCACCCTCACCTCCGGCCTCGCGAGCGACTTCGCCAAGTCCGCCGACGCCACCCAGCGGGTCGCGAACAACCTGGACCTGCGCGCCCAGGAGGACGCCGCGATCGCCAAGGCCGCGAAGTCCGCCAAGACGGCCAAGGCCGAGGCGGAGCGCAAGGCCGAGGCGGAGAAGAAGAAGGCGGAGGCCGAGGCCCGCGCCGAGGCCGCCCGGGTGGCCGAGGCCGAGCGCGCCTCGCGCACCGCCGAGCGGACCGTCCTCACCGCGTCCTCCTCGAACTCGAACACGGGAAGTTCCAACTCGGGCTCCTCCACCGGTTCGAGCACCTCGACCAGCACCGCCTCGACCGTGACGTCGCAGGCGACCGGCTCCGCCGCCGCCGTCGTCTCCTTCGTCCAGTCGCACATCGGCGACGCGTACATCATGGGCTCCACCGGCCCCAACGCGTGGGACTGCTCCGGCCTCGTCCAGGCCGCGTACAACCAGATCGGTGTGAACCTCCCCCGGGTGTCGCAGGACCAGTCGACGGCCGGCACCCAGGTCTCGCTGAGCAACCTCCAGCCGGGCGACATCCTGTACTGGGGCAGTGCGGGCAGCGCGTACCACACGGCCATCTACATCGGCGGCGGCCAGTTCGTCGGCGCGCAGAACCCCAGCAAGGGCGTCGTACAGGCGTCCCTGGACTACGACCCGCCGAGCGGCGCCGTCCGCGTCCTCTGACCCACAGGTTCGGCCGAGGCCCGCACCCCGCTGCTCGGGGGGTGCGGGCCTCTGTCGTTTGTCCGGGCGCGGATTTGTTTGAGCACGGTCACTTTCACGGGTACGTTGTCGAATTGGCGGGGGGCCGATCAAGAAAGCTGCATTGCAAAAGGGTTTCTCAACACGCATCCCTCCCCAAATGGCACGGTAGTTCACACATCGGGGGCAGGTGATATGCGGACCACATCGTTCCGTTCCTACACGGACTCCATCGTTCCGCTCTCCATATACGGACTCCGCACTTCCGCCCTTGTGCAGCAATGACTTGAGGAGCCTGTCATGGAGATCAGAATCTTGGGTTCAGTGCACATACGGGTGAACGGCGTACCCGTGGAGCTTCGTTCGGAGAAGACCCGCAGTCTGCTCGCCCTTCTCGCGCAGCAGCCCAACGAGTATCTTTCCGACGCGTTCGTGATCGATCGGATATGGGAGGAGGAACTGCCCGTACGCCCTCGGGACGCGCTCTACACCTGTGCCAGCAGACTGCGCCACGCCTTCGGCGAGGGAACGCACCACCTTCCGGGGGAAGTCGTCCGCCGCAGCAGGGGCGGCTATCTGCTGAACGTCCCTCCGCACACCATCGATCTGCACCGGTTCCGCTCGCTCGCGCGGTCGGCCCGCGATGCCGTCCGGCGGGGCAGCCGGGGCGCGACCACCGAGGAGGCCCTGAGCCTGCTCGACGACGCGCTCGCGCTCTGGCGGGGTACGCCGATGTCCGACCTCCAGTCGTCCTGGTCGGCCCGGGCCCGCCTCACGCTGGAACAGGAGCTGCTCTCCGCCCGGATCGACCGCGCCCAGCTGGCGATGCGTCTGGGGCGCCAGCGGGAGACCGTACCCGCTCTGTACGAACTCGCCGAGGAACACCCCCTGGACGAGACCGTCACCGCGCTGCTGATGGAAGCGCTGTACCGGAGCGGACGCCAGAACGAATCGCTGGCCTGCTTCACCACCATTCACCACAGGCTCGTTCTCGAACTGGGCGACGGGCCGGGCTTCGCCCTGCACGAACTGCACGGCCGCATCCTCCGCCGGGACCCGACCCTGCAATGTACAAACGAACCAAAAGAGACAAAGAGTCGAACCCTCCAGTACTCGCACCTCAACCTCATATAAAGACCGGTCCGGTCCGTGAAAGACCCGTGAAAGATTCGTGAAAGATGCGCGAAAGGCATCGGAGAAAGAATCCGAACGGATGCGGGAAAGCGTGCAGCGCGTTCCCCACGGACGAAAGGACCGAAAAATGTCCAGGATGATACGAGGAATTGCCGGCAAGCTCGCCGAGCGGCTCCTTCCGGCAACGCAGGCATCGGCCGGCTGCGCCCCCGACTGTCAGACCACGTGCGCCGGCATCCCGATCCCCGGATCCACGGTCGGCTGCACCACGTGCTGCTACAAGCCGACCTGCGTTCTCTACTGCAAGTAGCAGGCTCCTCGGGGGAGAAGTAAGCATGGCGCATCCACGGTGCACAGAAAGTGGATGCGCCATCCCCCGGAAAGCAAAGGCGCGCCGGTAACGGGGGTGATCGATCGACCATGGCGATATTCGGGAAACTTGTACTGATGGCAGTGTTCGTACTGTCGGCCTCAATGAAGATCTACGACTTCTCGTCCTTCAGGGCGCAGATACGGACCACCACTCCCCTCCCTGCCGGGCCGGCCAAGGCGCTGGCCGTGGGCATTGTCTCCCTTGAGATGGGGGCCTTCCCTCTGCTGCTCATGGGCCGTCCCGCCTGGGGCGGATACGCACTGTGCATGGCGCTTCTCGCCGGCTTCACCTGCTACCTCGTGTGGTTGCTCGTATTTCACCGCGGGGCCTCCTGCGGATGCGCCGGGAGCAGCACCTCCCCGACATCCGGGGTGCATGTGATCCGGAATGTTCTGCTGCTTTCCCTGACGGGCGCCGCCTGGTGGCTGGAGGCACGCTCGGGCACCCCCACGCCCTTGGAGTACCTCGTTCTCGCAGGGCCCGCCGCGGTCGCGGGCGCCTTCCTGCTGTATCTCGACGAAGTCATCTCTCTGTTCCGTGAGAGAACGTGAAGGGACCAACACGTGATCACATCCATCTCCGTCCTCGCCGTACTGATGGCGTCCTTGGCCTGTGCGCTGTCTCTCGCGGTTGCCCTGCGGGTGAAAAAGGTCATCGATCCGCTGGTGGAAGAGGGAAGGATGGGCAACGGCCGTCCCGAAGCGATACCGGCGGGGACGCTTCTTCCCGGGACACGGCCGATGACCGATACGGACGGTGCGTCGGTCGAGTTCCCGATGAACAGCGCGAACCCCTGGATCCTCACCTTCCAGTCGATCGGATGCAGTGGCTGCAAGCAGCAACTGCCGAGGTACAAAAGGCATCTTGAGGCTCTCAAGCTCGATCGCAGCCAGGTCTTCTCCGTCATCATCGGTGACGGCGAAGAGATCGAGCACTACAGAAAAGAACTGAACGGCCTCAGCCACATCGTCCAGGCGGATGAGTTCCTGAACGAGTTCACCGAGTCGCTCGGTATCTCCGTATGGCCGACCTATCTGGTCGTTACGAACGGCAGGGTCGGATTCTCGGCCAACAGTGCGGCGCGGCTGGCCGAAGTCAAGATCTCTCTTGATTCCTCACGAGAAAACACCGTGACGGCATGAGGTCCGCGCAGGGCCTGATCCCGCTGCTCGGACGGGCACGGGCGGCACTCTCCCTCGCCTGGCGCGCCTCGCCGGGGATGATCGTCCTCTACACGGCCCTTTCCCTCGTCGGCGGCGCCCTTCCGGTCGCCGCCGGCTGGTTCATGAAGATGATCCTGGACCAACTGGCCGGCGGGGCGGCTGTCGGCGACATCATCGCCCTCACGGGATGCCTCGCTCTCATAGGAGTGGGACAGGGGGCGCTGCCCCATGCCCTCACCTACGCGAGGGCCAGTCTGGAACGCGGTATCGGGCGGCTCGCGCAGATCGAGTTGTTCTCCGCGGTCAACGGCTTCGTGGGCCTGGGGCCGTTCGAGAATCCCGAGTTCCTGGACAAGCTCCGTTTCGCCCGGCAGTCCGGAAGTGTCGCCCCGAACCAGGTGATCGGCAGCTTGATCGGCGGTCTGCGCTCCCTTGTCACGGTGGTCGGCTTTCTTGGTTCGCTCGCGCTCCTGGGGCCGATGATGGCGGTGTTCGTGCTGCTGTTCTCGGTCCCCATCGTGGCCGCGGAGATTTCGCTGTCCCGCAGACGGAGCGAGATGCTCTGGAACATCGGTCCCACGGAGCGTCGTGAGTTCTTCTACGCTCAGCTGCTGTCCAGTGTCGAGGCGGCGAAGGAGGTCCGGCTCTTCGGCATCGGGGACTTTCTGCTGGGGCGGATGCGCAGCGAGCGAGAGGTCTCCGACCGCGCGAAGCGGCGTATGGACATTCGGCAGACCCGCACGCAGTTCGGGCTGGCGGTCATCGCCGGTGTGGTCAGCGGGGGCGGTCTCATCTGGGCGGTGAACCAGTCGCGCGCCGGCGCCCTCTCCATTGGTGACATCACCATCTTCGTGGCCGCGGTGGCCGGAGTGCAGGCCGCCCTGAATCAGCTGGCCTCCGAGGTCGGTTTCACGCATCAGGCGCTGACTCTGTATCAGCACTATCTCACCGTCGTCACCTCCGGCCCCGAGCTTCCCGTCGCGGAGAAGCCCCGGGAACTGCCCCCGCTCAGGCGGTCGATCCAGCTCAAGGACGTCTGGTTCCGCTATTCGGATGACCACCCCTGGATTCTGCAAGGGGTGAATCTGGAGATAAAGCAGGGGGAATCACTCGGGCTGGTCGGTCTGAACGGTGCCGGAAAGTCGACGCTGGTGAAGCTGCTGTGCCGTTTTTACGATCCCACGCGCGGAGCGATCCTCTGGGACGGGGTGGATATCCGCCAGGTCGATCCCGACCGGCTCCGCGGGCGTATGACCGCCGTATTCCAGGACTACATGCAGTACGACATGACCGTGAAGGAGAACATCGGCCTCGGTGACCTGACCGCGCTTGAGGATATCGACCGTATCAAGCGGGCCGCTCACCGTGCCGGTATAGCCGAAGTGATCGAGGGCCTTCCGAAGACCTATGAGACTCTGCTGACCCGGATGTTCTTCGCGGAATCGGACAAGACGAATCCGGAGACCGGCATCGTGCTTTCGGGAGGACAGCAGCAGCGCCTGGCGGTGTCCCGTGTCTTCCTGCGCGACCAGCCGGACTTCGTCATCCTCGACGAGCCCTCATCGGGTCTTGACGCGGAGGCGGAACACGACATTCACACGGCTCTCGGCAATCACCGGAAAGACCGGACGAGCCTGCTGATCTCACACCGGCTCGGCGCGGTTCGGGATGCCGACCGGATCGTCGTGCTCTCCGAGGGGCACATTGTCGAGGAGGGTATGCACGGCGACCTGGTCAGCCTCGACGGTGAGTACGCCCGGCTCTTCGCTCTCCAGGCTTCGGGATACACGGAAGACCAGTCCGACGACGGGGCGACGCCGGCCGGGGCGGGTATCGGGGCGAATTCATGATATTCGGCCTGATCGCGGTCCTGTTGTGCGCGCCGGTGGTGATCTGGCGGCTGCTGGCTCGCACGCTGATCGTGGTGACCGTACAGGGAATGAGTATGGAGCCGACCTACAGTCCGGGTGATCGCGTCCTTGTCCGGCGTGGAAAGAACGCGGGCCGGGGGGAGGTCGTGGTGGTCGAACCGCCCGCCGGCAGCTGGGCACCGGACGAATCACCGGGGAATCCGTGGATGATCAAAAGGGTCCTCGGGCTGCCGGGTGACCCCGTACCGCACTATGACCGCGGAGAGACGCTGGAAGGGACCGTTCCGCCGGGAATGCTCTTTCTCCTCGGAGATAATACGAAAGTAAGCCTGGATTCACGGCAGATGGGATTCTTCTCCACGGGCCAGATGCTGGGCACTGTCCTCTGTAGATTGTGACCGCCCGGCCCCTTTTCCTCCCTACTTAACCCGTTCGAGTGAATGGGAAGGTAACTCCTCGTGGGTAGAAGTCACTTACGTCACTTCTCATCACACCGCCGGACACGCCCCGCTTTTCTGGCCGGAGGAACTCCCATGACCACCAAAGGCATCGACGTCTCGTCCCACCAGAACTCCACCTTCAGCACGACCGGCCTCGACTTCGTCTTCGTCAAGGCCACCGAGGGGACGACATATCTCAACCCCAGGATGACCGCGCAGGCCGGGCACGCCCGCGCCGCCGGACTCGTCGTCGGCTTCTACCACTTCCTGCGGCCCGGGGACATGAAGGCCCAGGCCAAGTACTTCGTGGAGAAGTGCGCGAGCCTCGCGCACGATCCGCTCTTCGCGGACTGGGAGGACGACGGCGTCTCCAACGCCCAGAAGGACGCCTTCCTCGCCGAGGTGAAGCGGCTGCGCGGCGCCACCCACCGGGTCGGTCTCTACTGCGGCCAGTACTACTGGCTGCACCGTGACACGACGAGCAACGCGGGCGACGCCCTGTGGATCGCGGACTACGTGACGGCGGGCAAGCCCCGTATCAAGGCCGCGTGGAAGTTCCACCAGTACACGGACAGCCCGATCGACAAGAACGTCGGCGCGTTCGCCGACCGGGCCGCGCTGCGCGCCTGGGCGAAGAAGGGCTGAGACCGTGAGAGCCATGATTCCGGGCTCAGGCTTTTGGCGCCACCTTCGACAGGCCGTTGATGACGCGGTCCATCGCGTCACCGCCCGTCGGATCCGTCAGATTCGCCAGCATCTTCAGGGTGAACTTCATCAGCAGCGGATGCGTCAGCCCGTGCTGGGTCGCCAGCTTCATGACCTTCGGGTTGCCGATCATCTTCACGAACGCGCGGCCCAGCGTGTAGTAGCCGCCGTACGTGTCCTTCAGGACCTTCGGGTAGTGCCGCAGCGCCAGTTCCCGCTGGCCGGGGGTGGCGCGGGCATGGGCCTGGACGATGACGTCCGCCGCGATCTGCCCCGACTCCATGGCGTACGCGATGCCCTCGCCGTTGAACGGGTTGACCATGCCGCCCGCGTCCCCGACCAGCAGCAGGCCCTTGGTGTAGTGCGGCTGCCGGTTGAACGCCATCGGCAGGGCGGCGCCGCGGATCGGCCCCGTCATGTTCTCCGGCGTGTATCCCCACTCCTCCGGCATCGAGGCGCACCACGCCTTGAGCACCTCGCGCCAGTCCAGCTCCTGGTACGCGGAGGACGAGTTGAGGATCCCCAGGCCGACGTTGGAGGTGCCGTCGCCCATGCCGAAGACCCAGCCGTAGCCGGGCAGCAGCTTGTCCTCCCCCGGGCCGCGCCGGTCCCACAGCTCCAGCCAGGACTCCAGATAGTCGTCGTCGTGGCGGGGCGAGGTGAAGTACGTACGGACGGCCACGCCCATCGGGCGGTCCTCGCGCCGGTGCAGGCCCATCGCGAGGGAGAGCCGTGTCGAGTTGCCGTCGGCGGCGACGACGAGCGGCGCGCGGAAGGTGACCGGGGTCTTCTCCTCGCCGAGCTTGGCGTGCACCCCGACAATCCGGCCGGTGCGCTCGTCCAGGATCGGGGCGCCGACATTGCACCGCTCGTACAGCCGGGCGCCGGCCTTCTGCGCCTGGCGGGCGAGCAGATCGTCGAAGTCGTCCCGCTTGCGGACCAGCCCGTAGTCCGGATACGCGGCGAGGTCCGGCCAGTCGAGCTGGAGCCGCACCCCGCCGCCGATGATCCGCAGGCCCTTGTTCCGCAGCCAGCCGGCCTCTTCGGAGATGTCGATGCCCATCGACACCAGCTGCTTGGTGGCGCGCGGCGTCAGGCCGTCGCCGCAGACCTTCTCGCGCGGGAAGGCCGTCTTCTCCAGCAGCAGGACGTCGAGTCCGGCCTTCGCCAGGTAGTACGCCGTGGTGGAACCGGCGGGTCCGGCGCCGACGACGATGACGTCCGCGGTGTTTTCGGAGAGGGGCTCGGTCACAGCGGGTTCTCCCGAAGACTCGAAATGGTGTACCGACCGGCACTCGACATGTGCAGTCTATGGGTGCGTACTGATCCCCCCAGTGAAGGGCTGCCCTCGTGGACCACATCACCAAGCCGCTCCCCGTGGTACAGCTCCGTGTTCCCACGGAGGAGGACACGTTCACCTGGCACGAGGTCTTCAACGACCCGGAGGTGATGGAGTTCCACGGCGGCGCCCCCGCCGAACTCTCGGTGTACGCGGAGCTGACCGCGCGGCAGCGCCGGCACGACGCGGAGCGCGGCTTCTGCTTCTGGACGATGCTGGACGAGCGCGGCGAGGTGATCGGCTTCACCGGCGCCCAGCCCTGGCCGCACCAGAACATGGGGCCGGTCGGCGAGATCGAGATCGGCTGGCGGCTGAGCCGGGCCCACTGGGGCCGGGGCTATGCGACGGCCGCCGCCCGGACCACCCTGGAGCGGGTCCGGGCGGCGGGTGTCGAGCGGGTCGTGGCGATGGTCAACTCCCGGAACGAGCGATCGGCGGCCGTGGCCAGACGGCTGGGCATGGAGGAGGACGAGACCTCCGCGTTCTCGTTCTCCTCGCCGCACTACGCGACGGAGCAGCGGGCGCTCTGCTTCCGGCTCGACCTGTGATCCAGCAGCCCTTGCATATGCCGGAGCGCCACCACAAGAGTCCCCACTCGGGCATCACTGTGTCATTTGCGGCCAAGTACTGAAGTAAAGCGAAAGCGATCAGTCGCTTCCCCGGATGCTGTGCGAGCACCGGCCCTGCCCAGGGCCGGTCTCACCGAAGGAGCGATCCTTGAAGAAGTTACTGGCCCGGACGACGGCCGCCCTCGCCACGGCCGCCTCCCTCGTACTGATACCGCTGGCCGCCGCCCCGGCCCAGGCCACCGTCACCGCCAACCATCCCGGCATGACCTGGAGCGTGGTCAACAAGGGGAGCGGCGTGGTCCAGCCGAGTTCCGACGCCGTGACCAACCCGTACAACGGCGACACCCCGGCGAGCGCCACGCTGCCCGTGCTCTGTCTGAGAGTCACCAACGCCCCCGTGCCCGCCGGTATCACCCCGACCTTCAACGTCGGATGGGCGCGCGGCACGGTCGCCGCGACCCCGCCCGTCCAGGGCACCACGCTGACCAGCTGGGCCGTGGCCGACGCGCTGTGCGTCCAGTACTACGGGCCGGGCTGGCGGATGGCCGAGTTCCATGACGGCCGCTACGGCGCCGATCTGTCGCAGTCGGGCGGCTGGTCGTTCTGGGCCCACGGCTATCTGCCGGAGAACACCCGCTTCTGGGTGGCCATCAACGACCAGATCGCCAACCCCTGGAACTGACGGGCACCGAGCCGGTGCCGCGGCGGACTCGCGGATCCCGCGGGCCCGTCGCGGCGCGGCGCCCGGCATGGGGCCCGTACACCCGGCGCCCAGTATCAGGCCCGTACGCCCCGGTGCAGTGCGACGACCCCGCCCGTCAGATTGCGCCACGCCACCTTCGACCAGCCCGCGCCCTGGAGCCGGGCCGCCAGCGCCGGCTGGTCAGGCCAGTCGCGGATGGACTCGGCGAGATAGACATACGCGTCGGGGTTGGAGGAGACCGCGCGCGCGGTCGGCGGGAGCGCGCGCATCAGGTACTCCTCGTACACCGTCCGGAACGGCGCCCAGGTCGGGTGGGAGAACTCGCAGATCACCACGCGCCCGCCCGGCTTCGTCACCCGGTACAGCTCGCGCAGCGCCAGATCGGTGTCCTGGACGTTGCGCAGACCGAAGGAGATCGTCACCGCGTCGAACACCTCGTCGGCGAAGGGCAGCCTCGTCGCGTCGCCCGCCGTGAACGGCATCCAGCCGTGCCGCTTCTTGCCCTCGCGCAGCATGCCCAGCGAGAAGTCGCAGGGTACGACGTACGCGCCGGTGGCGGCGAAGGTCAGCGAGGAGGTGGCGGTGCCGGCCGCCAGGTCGAGGACCTTCTCCGCCGGACGCGCGTTCACGGCCTTGGCGACCTCCTTGCGCCACCGCCGGTCCTGGCCGAGCGAGAGCACATCGTTGGTGAGGTCGTAGTTCGCCGCCACGTCGTCGAACATCGAGGCGACTTCGTGCGGCTGCTTGTCCAGGGATGCTCGGGTCACGCCCTCCATTGTGGCAGGGCGCCCCCCGCGCCTCCCCTGTCAGGGCCGTCAGGGCCGTCAGGGCAGCAGCCTCGGTGCCCGTTTCGCGGCGACGTCCTCCACCCAGCCGAAGAGCCCGACCGCGACGGCGATCAGCACCCACGCGATCCCGAACTGGAACCACTGGCTGTCGAGCGGCAGATCCTGCTCGAAGGCCGGGATGTTCCACATCAGATCGATCAGCGGTACGGACACCATCAGTGCCACCTCGTGCCAGAGATAGACCGTCACCGCGCGGGCGTTGAAGATCTTCACGATCCGGTCGGCCACCGGCCACCGCGCGAGCGCGCCGAAGTCCGGCCGGAACCTCAGCAGCAGCAGGACGAACCCCCCGGACCACAGCGCCTGCGCAAGCGGGATGTCGTCCAGGTCGTACGTACCGTCGACCTGATGGCCGAAGGCCCACCAGCCGCCGGCCGCCATCAGCGGCAGCGCCGCCCCGGTCACCGCGCCCGGCCGCAGCCGGTCGAGCACCCCGTCGCGGTGCGCGAAGCCGAGCAGCCAGCAGAACAGGAAGACCGACAGATCGCTGAGCGCGCTGCCGAGCCGCCCGTCCGGCACGCTCCACACCGTCTCGAACACGACGACCGGGAGAAGGGAGAGCAGCAGCACGGGAAGGGGCGCGAGCCGGAACACCCGCAGCAGCACCGGCGACAGCAGTACGAACCAGAGATACGTGCGCAGATACCAGAGCACCGCCCACGCCTGCTCGCCCCACGCGTTGCCCGGCGGATCCCCCACCGGCAGCACCCAGTAGAGGGCGTCCGCCCCCGGCAGCCACCCGTGCTTCGCCATCGCCACCCCGATGACCAGCGCGAACACCCACAGCGGAATCAGCAGCCGACGCAGCCGGCTCCGGATCACCCGCCCGGCCGGCCGCTCCAGCGAGCGCGCCATCAGCGACCCGGCGAGCGCGAACATCACGCCCATCGACGGGAAGACCAGCCCCAGCCACGGCCACTCGAAGGTGTGGTACGTCACCACCCGGACCAGCGCGAAGGCGCGCAGCGCGTCGAAGTACCGGTCGCGGCCCGCGCCACCGGGCGCCTGGGTGGACGCGCCCTTCGCGGCCACCGCCCGCGTCCCTCTGCGGTGCGCGCCCGCCATCAGAGCGCCCCCGCCCCGGCGCGCGGTGTGCCGACCTCGCCGGTGCGCTTGAGCTTCTGCCAGCGCAGCCGGCCGCCGGTGAGCGCCGTGACGCTGGAGTGGATCAGCACGAGATACATCAGCTGCCGGTAGGCGATCTGCTGGAGCGGCAGCATCAGCAGATAGCGGTACTTCTCCCGGTCGAGCCGGAACGCGTACGCGGCACAGAGCAGTTGGACGAGCAGTACGGCCAGCCACGCCAGCAGCGACGCCTTGAAGTCCACGAAGATCATCGCGTACACGGTGAACACGTCGATAAGGGGCGCGAAGACCGGCGTGACCACCTGGAAGAGCACCACGAGCGGCATCCCCACCCGGCCGAACCGGCCCGAGGGCCCCCGGTCCAGCACCGACCGGCGGTGCTTCCACAGCGCCTGCATCGTGCCGTAACTCCAGCGGTAGCGCTGCCGCCACAGCTGGCCGATGCTCGCGGGCGCCTCGGTCCAGGCGCGCGCGTGCTCCGCGTAGACGACACGCCAGCCGGCCCGGTGGAGGGCGATGGTGATGTCGGTGTCCTCGGCGAGGGTGTCCTCGCTCATCCCGCCGACCGCGAGGACCGCCTCCCGGCGGAAGGCGCCGATCGCGCCGGGGATGGTGGGCATGCAGCGCAGCAGGTCGTACATACGGCGGTCGAGGTTGAAGCCCATCACGTACTCGATGTGCTGCCAGGCGCCGATCAGGGTGTCGCGGTTGCCGACCTTGGCGTTGCCGGCGACCGCGCCGATCCCCGGGTCGCCGAAGGGCTGCACGAGCAGGCGTACGGTGTCCGGCTCGAAGACGGTGTCGCCGTCCATCATCACGACGATGTCGTAACGGGCCTGCCGCACCCCGTTGTTGAGCGCGGCGGACTTCCCGGCGTTCTCCTGGCGGATGACGCGGAGGTTGGGCAGCCCCAGGGCCTCCGCGATCTCGGCCGTACCGTCGGTGGAGCCGTCGTCCACGAGGACGATCTCGATGGGGTGGGTGCTCGCGGCCAGGGAGTTGAGGGTGTTGGCGATGCACTCCTTCTCGTTGTACGCGGGCACGATGACGCTCACCGGCTCGTACACCGGCGGCCCCCACGCGAAGCGCCGTCTGTTGCGCTGCCGGTAGTGGCGGCGGGCGAGGACGAGCATCAGCCCGAAGCGGCCCATCACGGCGACACCGACGACCGCGAGACCGACCGCGAGACCGGGTACGGACCACTCGGCGACGGCTACGGCGGCGATCAGCGCGCGGCCCTCCCAGAGGGTGGTGCCGGTGGCTTTGTGATGGGCGGCCTGGAGGAGATTGCCCTGAGCGCCGTCCTGCGGGCCACCGAACGTGTCTCCCGCCTGCTGCCGGTCCTGCTGCTGGGCGCCGCTGACCGTGGTGAAGGTGTAGCCCTTCGCCTTCATCCGCTTGATGTACTTGGGCAGCGCGGTCAGCGTCTCCTCGCGGTCGCCGCCCGCGTCGTGGAAGAGCACCGCCGCGCCCTTGCCGCTCTTCGGTGTCGCCCACTTGATGATCTTGTCGACCCCCGGCAGCTGCCAGTCCTCGCTGTCGGTGTCGATGAAGACGCTGGTGTATCCCATCGCGCCGAGCCGCTGATAGACAGGCCAGCTCTCGTTGTCGATCGCGTCGTTCGTGGAGGAGTACGGAGCCCGGAAGAGCGTCGTCGTAATTCCCGCCGCGCCCGCCAACGCCAGCTGGGTCTGCGCTATTTCGCGCTTGACGCGGGCCGCGCTCTGATACGAGAGATCGACATGGGTGAACGTATGGACACCGACCTCGTTCCCGTCCGCGACCATCTTCTTCACCACGCCCGGATAGCGGGAAATCATGGAGCCGATCAGAAAGAAAGTGCCGGGGACGTCATTGTCGTCAAGGATCTTGAGAACCTGGTCGGTGTACTCGGGATCCGGGCCGTCATCAAATGTCAGAACGATGGTTCTGTCGGCCACGGACTGCGTGCGCGGACGCCCGTTCTCGAAGGTCAGGAAGGGCCCGCCGTCAGCGACCGACTCGGGGACCTCGCTGCTGCTCGCGTCGGACCGTACGCGCTGGTCGCCCCCGACCTCGGAGCGCAGATAGCCGTCGAGCAGCAGCACACTGACCAGCCCGACGAGGAGCAGCAGGGCCACGATCACACGCGGCTTGGGGATCGCCTGGCGGCGGACCTGCTCGATACGGCTGGGGGTGGCGTGACGGCGTTTACGGCTGCCGGTGGTGTTCTCGGTCATCGGATCAGTTGCCGCTGGCGGTCGAAGCAGCGGGAGAGGGCGCACCGCTCGGCATCCCGCTCGGCGGCGCCCCCTCCCCCGGCGGTACGTTCCCGGCGCCGCCACCACCGCCACCACCCTCCGCCGCCGCCGGACCGCCGTTGAACGGCGAGATCTCCGAGGGCGTCAGGGAGATCCCGCCCATGAAGGCGAGCCCGAGCACGGCGACATAGCCGATGCAGACGATGCCGAACACCACCCCCGCGCGGCGCAGCAGCCGGGACCTGCGTCCTGACGTGTCCACGAATACGGGGCCTTCCCGGTGGCCGGTGCCACGCTTGCGACGGCGGCGGCCACGCGGCGCTGATCGGTTCTCAAGGGCGGAGTCGGAATGCATGCGAGCACGTTGGCCGTTGGTTATGTGTGAATCCTGTGCCTCGTGGTCGGCATTGCTATGAATGCGGTCCATCCCTGTCAATGAGCTGAGAAAAGCGCCGTGCGGACCACCGTCCGGGGTACTCTCCGCACCCCATAACCGGCAGCGCGAAAAGGGCAGTTGGCGGAAGATACCGAACAGCTTTCCGAAGCGCTGTGCGGTCCGTCACCCCATTCGCCCGTGAGAGGCTCGCCCCGTCCTCTTGTCCTTCATTCCGCGACGGAAATCACGAGAGCGGGTGCATTCACCATGCGGAGTTTTCCGAACCGGACGGCAGTGTTGCGGGCCGGAGCGGTCGCGCTGATCCTGGCCTGCGCGGGCTGCTCGACGGGTACGGCCGCCGACACCGGCCAGGGCTCCGCGCCCAAGGGCGGGCCGTCCGGTCCCGGCGGGCCCGCCGGCGATACGGGCGCGGGCACCGCCACCGCCCCGACCGGCTACGCCCCGTACGTCAGCGCCACCACCGCCGCGAGCACCGACGCGACCGGCTCCCCGGCCACGTACAACCTCGCCTTCGCGGTGGCCGACAGCACGGACGGCAGCGCCACGTGCGCCCCCGCCTGGGGCGGTACGGCGGCGTACGGCAGCGCGGCCGTGGCAGCCCGTACGGCGAAGCTGACGTCCTCCGGCGCCGACCTCCGGGTCTCCTTCGGCGGCGCCGCCGGCACCGAACTCGCGCTCGCCTGCGGCAGCGCCGACAAGCTCGCGGCGGCGTACGCGAAGGCGCTCGACGCGGTCGGCGCGGCCAAGGCCGACTTCGACATCGAGGGCGACGCCCTCACCGACACGGCCTCGATATCCCTGCGGAACAAGGCGCTCGCCCAGCTCCAGAGCGCCCGCGACCTCGACATCACGTACACCCTGCCGGTGATGCCCGACGGCCTGGAGAAGACCGCGACGGCCGTCCTCAGCGACGCCGTGAAACAGGGCGTGGACATCTCGGCCGTCAACATCATGGCCATGAACTACAGCACCTCGAACACCGGCGACATGGGCGACTACGCCGAGAGCGCCGCCGAGGCCGCGCACGACCAGATCGCCGACACCCTCGGGCTGTCGTCCGCCAAGGCGTGGCGGGCGCTGCACATCACCGCGATGATCGGCGTCAACGATGTCGCCGGCGAGACCTTCACCCTCGCGGACGCCACCCAACTGCGCGCGTTCGCACGGCGGAAGGGCGTGGGCACGCTCTCCATGTGGGCGACCTTCCGCGATCAGCGGTGCGCGGACGGGGTGTCGACGGCCAAGGCGTCGGACGCGTGCAGCGGCGTCGACCAGAAGACGGGCGCCTTCGCGAAGGCGCTCTCCGGGACAGGTAACGACTGAAGCGCCGGGACAGCAGTTCCTCAGGCCCTTCGGTGCAGCAGCCGCCCCGCGCACACCGTCGCCACACACCGCCCGTCCGCGTCGAACACCGCGAGATCGGCGCGGCCCGCCTCGGCGATCGCCGTACGCCGCGCCCCGGACCGCCCGCCCGGCAGGACCACGACCCCGGCCCGCGCGGCGGCCTCCCGGACGCCCGGCTCCGCCGCGTACCCCTCCAGCACCGCCACCGCGCCCCGCTTCAGGACGGCGTGGATCCGCTCGCGCGGGCTCGGCGCCTCGGGCAGCGGCCCGTCATGGACGAGCGCGGGCCCGAGGACGCCGCTCCACCGCCGTACGCGGGCGGCCGGGAAGCGTTCCCTCAGCTCCTCGTACGGACCGATCGCGCCGATCCGGTCACCGGCCACCAGGACCGCGCCCCCCGCAGCGGCGTCCGCGTCCCAGGCCGTACGGACCTCGTCAGCGGTGTGCAGGGTCTCCAACGCGGACTCCGGCCTCTCGGTTGGTGACGATCAGTTGGTGGCGATCAGTTGGTGGCGATGAGCTTCAGCTCGGGGTGCGCCGTACCGCCCTCGATCGCCGTGGAAGAGATGTGCGAGGCCACGCGGTCGTCCACCGGGTCGTTCGCCGGGTCGTCGTGCACGACCAGGTGCTCGTACGTCGTCGCGCGCTGCGCCGGGACGCGGCCCGCCTTGCGGATCAGGTCGATGATCTCCAGCCGGTTGGAGCGGTGCCTGGCCCCCGCCGACGAGACGACGTTCTCCTCCAGCATGATCGAGCCGAGGTCGTCCGCGCCGTAGTGCAGCGACAGCTGGCCGACCTCCTTGCCGGTGGTCAGCCAGGAGCCCTGGATGTGCGCGACGTTGTCGAGGAAGAGACGCGCGATCGCGATCATGCGCAGGTACTCGAAGAGGGTGGCCTGCGTCCGGCCCTTCAGCTTGTTGTTCTCCGGCTGGTAGGTGTACGGGATGAACGCGCGGAAGCCGCCCGTCCGGTCCTGTACGTCCCGGAGCATCCGCAGATGCTCGATGCGCTCGGCGTTGGTCTCGCCCGTACCCATGAGCATGGTGGACGTGGACTCGACGCCCAGTCCGTGCGCGGTCTCCATGATCTCCAGCCAGCGTTCGCCCGACTCCTTGAGCGGGGCGATCGCCGTGCGCGGCCGGGCGGGCAGCAACTCGGCGCCGGCGCCCGCGAAGGAGTCCAGACCGGCGGCGTGGATCCGCCGGATCGCCTCCTCGACCGAGACCTTGGAGATCCGCGCCATGTGCTCGACCTCGGAGGCGCCGAGGGAGTGGATGACCAGCTGCGGGAATTCCTTCTTGATCGCGGCGAAGTGCTCTTCGTAGTACTCCACGCCGTAGTCCGGGTGGTGGCCGCCCTGGAACATGATCTGCGTACCGCCGAGTTCGACGGTCTCCGCGCAGCGGCGCAGGATGTCGTCGAGATCGCGGCTCCAGCCCTTGGCGGTGTCCTTGGGCGCGGCGTAGAAGGCACAGAACTTGCACGCCGTCACGCAGACGTTCGTGTAGTTGATGTTCCGCTCGATGATGTACGTCGCGATGTGCTCGGTGCCGGCGTAGCGGCGGCGGCGTACGGCGTCGGCGGCGGAGCCCAGCGCGTGCAGCGGCGCGGAACGGTAGAGGACGAGCGCTTCCTCGGGCGTGATCCGGCCGCCGGCGGCGGCACGGTCGAGGACGCCAGCGACGTTCACGGACGTAAGGTCGGCCTTTTCGGTCACTGGGGCGGGTCCTTCCCGAGGGGGTGCTGACGACCGATCCAGCGTACGCCAGGCGGGCCGGCGGACCAGCGAGCGGCCTGCCTCCGCCCCCGCCTCACCGGCCCCGCCGGCTCACTGTTCACCGTTTCTGCGGGGTGAGCGTGCCGTGCGGCGTTCCGGCCGCCGCGTCCCGCGAGTCGTAGCTCACGCTGGAGCCGTCGCCCGCGAGGGTGTAGACCACCTCGACCGTGCCGCCGGTGCACAGCCCGGCGACGGAGGACTTGTCCGGATCCAGGCGCTCGGTGACCAGCAGCTCCCGGTCCGCGGTGACGGAGACCAGCGTCCCGACGCCGTGGCACGCCAGCTCGTCGCCCAGGCCGGGGACCTGATTGGTCGTACGGACGACGGTGTCGCCCTTCGCGCCTTTGCTGAACACGGCCGTGAGGGAGCCCCCGGGCAGACCCGAACGGGTGGTGACATCCCCCTTCCAGGTGCCGACGAAGCCGGCCGGCAGCTCGGTGGCACGCCCACCGGCGTCACCGGCGGTGGTTCCGTCGGGCATGGGATCGGCGCCGGTGTCGGGCAGGGGGGCGCCGGTGGGGGTGGACACATTGCCCTTGCCGACATCGCTGGTGCCGCTGTCGCCGCCCGGGAGGAGATCGAGGAAGAACGCGCCGCCCACGGTCGCCACGGCCACCACGCCCGCCACGGCGAGGGCGATGGTGCAGCTCATCCGGCGGGTACGCGGCCGGACGCCGGCGCCGGACGCCCCGCCCGGCGCCGTACCCGGATCCGTACCGCCCTCGGCGGTGACGGAGAAGGACAGCCGCTGCGCGGGCACCGGACGCGCGAACGGCTCCCCGGGCGCGGGCGGTACGTCGGTGAGGGCCGGACTGCTGAACGGTACGAGCCCGGTGTCCTCCACCGGAGCCGGGACAGCGGGAACGGCCGGGACAGCGGTGGCCGTCGGGACAGCAGAGGCAGCGGAGGCAGCAGAAGCCTGGGCTACAGGCCCGGCCCCCGGCCCACCCCCCGGCGCGTCCACCGGCCCCGCCGTGTCCAGGTCCAGCAGCCGTACCGCCGCCCGGCTGACCGCCTCCACCAGCGGCCCCGGCAGCCACCCGCCCGCCGCGACCAGCGCCCCCGCCCCGCCCGCGCCGGGCGCCAGCCGCTGGGCGACCTCCTCGGGCGCGGGCCGGGCGGCCGGGTCCTTGGCGAGGCAGGACGCGACCAGCTCCCGCAACGCGCCTTCGAGGGAGCCGAGTTCCGGCGCCTCGTGCACCACCTTGTAGAGCAGCGCGGCCGACGAGTCACCGGCGAACGGCCCGGTCCCCGTCGCCGCGTACACCAGCACCGCGCCCAGCGAGAAGACGTCCGCGGCGCCGGAGACGGTCTTGGCCAGTATCTGTTCGGGCGACATGTAGCCGGGCGAGCCGACCGAGACACCGGTCGAGGTGAGCGAGGCCGTGCCGTCGACGGCGCGGGCGATCCCGAAGTCGATCAGCCGGGGCCCGTCGAGGGTGAGGAGCACGTTCGACGGCTTGACGTCCCGGTGGACGAGTCCGAGGCCGTGCACGGCCGCCAGCGCCTCCGCGAGCCCGGCGCCCAGCGTCCGTACGGACCGCTCGGGCAGCGGCCCGTGGCCCGCGACCGCCTGGGTCAGCGAGGGGCCCGCCACATAGCCGGTCGCCACCCACGGAACGGCCGCCTCCGGATCCGCGTCCAGCACCGGCGCGGTCCACGCCCCGCCGACCCGCCGCGCCGACTCGACCTCGCGCCGGAACCGGGCGCGGAACTCGTCGTCCAGCGCGAAGTGCGGATGGACGACCTTGACCGCGACCGTACGACCGCCCCCGGAGCGGGCCAGATAGACCCGCCCCATCCCGCCCGACCCCAGCCGGCCGAGCAGCCGGTACGGCCCGATGGACGCCGGCTCACCTGCCTCCAGCGGCTGCATGGCCCCCGCCTCCCCCTCGTCCGTGACCGCTTCTCGCTCGTCTGCGCAGCAGCCTAGGGGGTCACACAGGGCCTAGGGTGCGAGCAGTTCGACGTGTACGTCCGCCGGGAAGCCCGTCGTGGGTCCGGTCCGGCGCGCGAACTCCCGTACGCCCGCGAGCTGGTCCGGGCCGAAGCGGAAGTCGAGCGTCGTGAAGTAGCGCTCCAGCAGCTCCGCGTCGAAGGACTCCCAGCGCGCCGCCTGCTTGGCGACCTGTCCGACCTCCTCCAGCGAGAGGTCACGGGAGGCGAGGAACGCCTCGTGCGCCTTCCTCACCTGCCGCGGCTCGCGCGCCAGATAGTCCTTGCGGGCCGCCCAGACCGCGAAGACGAACGGCAGCCCGGTCCACTCCTTCCACATCTGCCCCAGGTCATGGACCTGGAGGCCGAGCCGGGGCGCGTCGTGCAGCGAGGCGCGCAGCGCGGCGTCACCGATCAGGACGGCCGCCTCGGCGTCCTGCATCATCACCCCGAGGTCGGGCGGGCACGTGTAGTAGTCGGGCCGGACGCCGTACTGCTCACTGAGCAGCAGCTGCGCCAACCGAACTGATGTACGAGAAGTGGAGCCGAGCGCCACCCGGGCGCCGTCGAGCTGCTCCAGCGGCACCTGCGAAACGATGACGCAGGACATGACAGGACCGTCGCAGCCAACGGCGAGGTCGGGGAATGCGACTAGGTCGTCGGCGTTACGGAGGAATTCGACGAGGGTGATGGGGCCGATATCCAGCTCGCCCCGAATCAGCTGTTCGCTGAGCTTCTCCGGGGTGTCCTTCGTCAGCTCCAGATCGAGGAGTGTTCCGGTCCTGGCGAGCCCCCAATAGAGGGGCAGACAGTTCAGGAACTGAATATGGCCGACGCGCGGACGGGTACGGCCCGGACGGCCGCCGGCCCCCGCCCCGGCGTCCGCCGCCGTCACCGCTTCCGCCACCGCTGCTGGCGCTGCCGCTGTGTTTTCCTCGGGACTCTCCACATCGCGAGGCTAGACCCGCGCGGTGGCGGGGGCCGATCCGGGGCGCCGGCGGAGCCCGCCCGGGGGGCCGTTTCGTCAGCCCGGAGGGGTCTATACAAACGTCCGGGTGAAGTGATCTTTCCCTCTACCGCTGCACGCGGAGTGCGTGCTAGGCTCGCCGCAAGTTGCAGTTTGGTTTCCCTTGCAGTACAGAGCCTGCGGAGCATGTGACCCGCAGGCTTTTGTAGTTTTCAGACTTCTTTGCAGGTTCTGGAGCAGGGCAACCCTTTGGCCCAAGGAGGGCTTATGGCTACCGGAACCGTCAAGTGGTTCAACGCTGAAAAGGGCTTCGGCTTCATCGCCCAGGACGGCGGCGGCCCGGATGTCTTCGTCCACTACTCCGCGATCAACGCGTCCGGGTTCCGCTCCCTTGAGGAGAACCAGGTCGTGAACTTCGACGTCACTCAGGGCCCGAAGGGCCCCCAGGCGGAGAACGTCACCCCGGCCTAGTCTCCCGGGTCGGCGATCGCGCTCGACTTAGCAGTAACCAAGGAGCCCTGCTTCCCCCACTCGGGTGGGGAAAGCAGGGCTCCTGCCTGTGCGGGGTCGCCTCAGGTCGCCGCCGTATACGAAACAGCTACGAACCGTGACGGCGCGCGCCCCTACTGGACGGCGCCGTCCTCCTGGGTCCGGTTGGACTCCAGACGGGCGTCCAGCTTGGCCTTCGCCTGGTCGACCTTGGGGGCGAGCTGTGCGGACATCTCGTCGCGCTGCTTGCGCAGCAGGACGAAGCTGAGCGGCGCCGAGACGACGAGGGAGAGCAGCAGCACCCAGACGAAGTTGGAGGCGCCGAGGCCCTTGGGCACGATGCCGAACTGGACCAGGGCGGCCACGACGACGAACGAGCCGACGAAGATGCCCAGGCGCATGACGCTGTACCGGATGGTGGCGTTCGTCTTCGCAGCGGTCACGGCGGGGCCTTCTCTCTCGTCGGGGTGCCCGAACAGTCAAGCACGTCCCGTTCGGTACCTGTTCCTTCGGTACCTGTTCCCTCGGTACGTGCTCAGCGGTGCAGCGGGAGCAGCATCGTGATGTCGTCGCGGTCGTCCCCGGGGGCGACCCTGATCGCGTCCGGCACACGGCCGACCTCTTTGTAGCCGCAGGCCGCGTAGAACGTGTCCACGCCCGTGCCGCCCCGGCAGCCGAGCCGGATCGCCTCGATGCCGTCCAGCCCGCGCGCGGCGTCCGCGACGGCGGCCATCAGGTCGCGGCCGTATCCCTTGCCCTGGTGGCCGGGGTGCACCATGACGGTGTAGAGCCAGAGCCAGTGCCGCATCAGCCGGTGGGTGTTGAGCGTGAGGAACGCCGTCGCGGCGACGGCGCCCGTCTCGTCGTACCCGACCAGCAGCCGGGAGCGGCCCTCGGCCATCGCCGTGAAGTGCTTGAGCAGCTCGGGCCGTATGTCCTCGGGCGTCACGGGCGGTACGAACCCGACGGCGCCGCCCGCGTTGCTGACGTCCGCCCAGAGGGCGAGCAGTCCGTCGCGCAGGGCGGGGTCCACCGTCGGGTCCAGCTCGAAGATGAGCGCCATGTCCGGGACCGCCTCAGATCCGCATCGGCTGCGGGGACTCGCGGCGCTCCGCGTCCGGGCCCGGGTACTCGCGGATGATCTCGTACCGGGTGTTGCGCTCGACGGGGCGGAAGCCGGCGTCGCGGATGAGGTCGAGCAGGTCCTCGCGGCCGAGCTTGTTCGGGGTGCCGTAGTTGTCCGCGTCGTGCGTGATCTTGTACTCGACGACGGAGCCGTCCATGTCGTCCGCGCCGTGCTGGAGGGCGAGCTGCGCGGTCTGGACGCCGTGCATCACCCAGAAGACCTTGACGTGCGGGACGTTGTCGAAGAGCAGCCGGGAGACTGCGAAGGTCTTCAGCGCCTCGGCGCCGGTGGCCATCGAGGTCCGTGCCTGGAGGCGGTTGCGGACCTTGCCGTCCTTCATGTCCACGAAGTCGTGCTGGTAGCGCAGCGGGATGAAGACCTGGAACCCGCCGGTCTCGTCCTGGAGTTCACGCAGCCGCAGGACGTGGTCCACCCGGTGGCGGGGCTCCTCGATATGCCCGTACAGCATCGTCGCCGGGGTCTTGAGCCCCTTCGAGTGGGCGAGCCGGTGGATACGCGACCAGTCCTCCCAGTGGGTGTTGTGGTCGACGATGTGCTGCCGGACCTCCCAGTCGAAGATCTCGGCGCCGCCACCGGTCAGCGACTCCAGACCGGCGTCGATCAGCTCGTCGAGGATCTCGGAGGCGGAGAGCCCGGAGATCGTCTCGAAGTGGTGGATCTCGGTGGCGGTGAACGCCTTGAGGGAGACCTGCGGGAGGGCTTCCTTGAGCGCGCTGAGCGAGCGCGGGTAGTAGCGCCACGGCAGCGTCGGGTGCAGGCCGTTGACGATGTGCAGCTCCGTGAGGTTCTCGCCCTCCATCGCCTTGGCGAGGCGGACGGCCTCCTCGATGCGCATCGTGTACGCGTCCTTCTCGCCCGGCTTGCGCTGGAACGAGCAGTAGGCGCAGGACGCCGTGCACACATTCGTCATGTTGAGGTGACGGTTGACGTTGAAGTGGACCACGTCACCGTTCTTACGGGTCCGGACCTCGTGCGCGAGGCCGCCGAGCCAGGCCAGGTCGTCGGACTCGTACAGGGCGATGCCGTCCTCACGGGTCAGCCGCTCACCGGCCCTGACCTTCTCCTCCAGCTCGCGCTTGCGACCTACATCCTGGACAGATGCAGTCATCAGGCCGCCTCCCATACGTCTACCAATCGGGCGGTCCGAGCCTACGCCCCCCGACTGACAACGCCCGAGGCGGCCCTCCGACGGCCGACGCGGCCGGGCCCCTCCCCGGCTCACTCCTCGGGCAGTTCACCGACCCGGTTCTCCCACTTCGTGGAGAGAACGATGGTGGTACGCGTCCGGGAGACGCCCTTCGTGCCGCTGAGCCGGCCGATCGTCCGCTCCAGACCGTCCACGTCACCGGCCCGGACCTTGAGCATGTACGAGTCGTCGCCCGCGATGAACCAGCAGTCCTCGATCTCGCTGAGGTCGCGCATCCGCCGGGCGACATCCTCGTGGTCGGCCGCGTCCGAGAGGGAGATCCCGATCAGCGCCGTGACACCGAGACCGAGCGAGGCCGAGTCGACGGTGGCGCGGTAGCCGGTGATGATGCCGGCCGATTCGAGCCGGTTGATCCGGTCGGTGACGCTGGGGCCGGAGAGCCCGACGAGCCTGCCCAGCTCGGCGTACGAGGCCCTGCCGTTCTCCCTGAGGGCCTGGATGAGCTGCCTGTCCACGGCGTCCATATGGGTTAAAGCCTTCCATTATTCAGCGATCAAGCGAGAATACACGGCCAATCTAAGGCATGCAGCACGGGATGCCTGCGAATCAGCAGTTTTCTAACGGCCGGGGCTCCCGGGAGCCGAGCCGCCGCCCAGCTCCCCCTCCCAGCGGCGGTACAGCCGGTGCGCCACCCCTGCCGCGTCCAGTACCCGCCCGGCGACGAAATCCACCAGGTCCTGGATACGGGTCGCGCCCGCGTAGAACGCGGGCGACGCCGGCAGTACCACGGCGCCCGCCTCGTCCAGCGCCACCAGGTGCTTCAGCGTCTGCCCGTTCAGCGGCGTCTCCCGTACGGCGACCACCAGCGGGCGGCGCTCCTTCAGGGTCACGCTCGCCGCGCGCTGGAGGAGGTCCTTCGACAGCCCGAGCGCGACCCCGGCCACGCACGCCGTCGACGCGGGCACGATCAGCATCCCCTTGACCGGGTACGAGCCGGACGAGGGACCGGCGGCCAGATCCCCGGCGCCCCAGTGCCGTACGCCGTCGCCGTCGAGCCCCACGGGCTCGAAGGTGTCCGGCCTGCCGTCGGCGCCGCGCGCGAGCCAGGTGCGCAGGTCGTCCCGCCAGTGCGCGTCCCGGTAGGAGATCCCGGTCTCGTCCAGCAGGGTCAGCCGCGAGGCGCGGCTGACGACGAGGTCGACGCTCTCGCCGGCGTCCAGCAGGCCGCGCAGCACGGCGGCGGCGTACGGCGTCCCGGACGCCCCGGAGACCCCGACGACCCAGGGCCGCCTGGGCCGGGGCTCCCCGGGCGGTCGGGGGGTGGCGTCGTCTGCGTACGGTCCGGGCTTCACGCGTCCGAGCCTATCCGGCGGCCCCGGGCCGGAACCGAGAGCCGTCCCCCGGACGTTGGAAGGGGGAGAGAAGCGGGAAGAGAAGCGGGAGAAGAGAGAAGCCGGAGGAGACGGAATCCGGCGAGGGGGCCCTGATGCCGTATCCGAATCGCACCATCGACCATTCGACCCCGCGGGGGCGCACCTCCCGCATGAAGGCCGCCGCCGGCGTGATGATCGGCTGGGTGGCGCTGCTCTGGGTGCTGGAGGCGTTCAACAGCGCGACGGGCTCGCTGACGACGTACGGACTGAGTCCGCGCGAGGTCGGTGAGCTGCGCGATGTGATCCCGATGGCCTTCCTGCACCACGGCTTCGACCACCTCATGTCGAACACCGTGCCGCTGCTGATCCTCGGCTTCCTCGCGGCGCTGACGGGCCTGCGCCGGTTCGCCGCCGTGGTGCTGACGATCATGATCGTCGGCGGTCTGGGCGTCTGGCTCACCGCCGCGGACAACACCGTCACGGCGGGCGCCTCCGGAGTCGTCTTCGGCCTGCTCGGCTATCTCCTGGTCCGCGGCTTCGTGGACCGCAACGCGGTGGACATCGTCACCGGCCTGCTGGTGCTCCTCTTCTACGGCTCGGCCCTGTGGGGCGTCCTGCCGACCAACTCGGCGGTCAGCTGGCAGGGCCATCTCTTCGGCCTGATCGGCGGGGTGATGGCGGCGTTCATGTTCCGCCGCGAGGCCCCGCTGAACGAGCGGATAACCGGCCGCGGCTGAGCGCGCGGCCGGGCCCGGCTCGGGCCCGGCCGGCTACACGCCCAGACCGCGGACGGCCAGGTCGAGAAGCGCGCACACGAAGAGAGCTATGCCGATGAAGCCGTTGACCGTGAAGAAGGCACGGTTCAGCCGGGACAGATCGTGCGGCTTGACGATGGTGTGCTCGTAGAGGAACGCGGCGGCGACGATCACCAGACCGGCCCAGAAGAACGCGCCGGCGCCGGTGGCCAGGGCGTACCAGACCAGCAGCGCCATGGTGACGGCGTGGCAGCCGCGGGCGCCGTACAGGGCCGCCGGGACGCCGAAGCGGGCCGGGACGGACAGGACGCCGTGCGCGCGGTCCGCCTGGACGTCCTGGCAGGCGAAGATCAGGTCGAAGCCGCCGATCCACACCCCGACCGCCAGCCCGAGGATCACCGCCTCCCACGACCAGCTCCCGGTCACCGCCAGCCAGGCGCCGACCGGGCCCATGGCCTGCGCGATGCCGAGGATGGCGTGCGGGTAGTGGGTGAACCTCTTGCCGTACGGATAGACCACCATCGGGACGACGGCGACCGGCGCCAGCGCGAGACAGAGCGGGTTGAGCGCCGCCGCCGCGCCCAGGAAGACGGCGAGGGCGACCAGCGCCCCGGTCCACGCGGACCGTACCGACACGGCGCCCGTCACCAGCTCGCGGCCGGCCGTGCGCGGGTTACGGGCGTCGATCTCGCGGTCGATGATCCGGTTGCAGGCCATCGCGAACGTACGGAGGCCGACCATGGCGACCGTGACCAGCAGCAGCCGCAGCCAGTGGACGGTGCCGTCCAGCCGGAACATCGCGGTCAGCGCGGCGATATAGGCGAACGGCAGGGCGAAGACCGAGTGCTCGATCATCACCAGCCGCAGAAATCCCCTGGTCCGGCCGGGTGGCCGCGGCAGGGCCGCGGCGGCGCTGGTCACAGGCCGTACTCCCGCCAGCGGCGGTCGACCTTGGCCGCCGTCTCCGGATCGGACTCGACCATCTCCGGCCAGCCCCCGTCCCGGGTGTAGCCCTCCTCGGGCAGCTTGCGGGTCGCGTCGATCCCCGCCTTGCCGCCCCAGAACTGCTGGTAGGAGGAGTGGTCGAGATGGTCGACCGGGCCCTCCACGACGGTGAGGTCGCGCGCGTAGTCCGTGTTCCCCAGCGCCCGCCAGGACACCTCGTGCAGATCGTGGACATCGCAGTCCGCGTCGACCACCACGATCAGCTTGGTCAGCGACATCATGTGCGCGCCCCAGATCGCGTGCATCACCTTCTGCGCGTGCTTGGGGTACTTCTTGTCGATCGAGATGATCGCGCAGTTGTGGAAGCCGCCCGACTCGGGCAGGTGGTAGTCCACGATGTCCGGCACGATGATCTTGAGCAGCGGCAGGAAGAAGCGTTCCGTCGCGCGGCCCAGCGGCCCGTCCTCGGTCGGCGGCCGGCCGACCACGATCGACTGGAGCAGCGGCTTCTTCCGCATCGTCACACAGTCGATGGTGAGCGCCGGGAACTCCTCCTGGGGCGTGTAGAAGCCGGTGTGGTCGCCGAACGGGCCCTCGGGCAGTGTCTTGCCCGGTTCGAGCCAGCCCTCGATGACGACCTCGGCGTGGGCGGGCACCTGGAGCGGCACGGTCTTGCAGTCGACCATCTCGATCCGGCGGCCCTGCACGAAGCCCGCGAAGAGGTACTCGTCGATATCGCCCGGCAGCGGCGCCGTCGACGCGTAGGTCACCGCGGGCGGACAGCCGAACGCGATCGCGACGGGCAGCCGCTCGCCGCGCTTGGCGGCCACCGCGTAGTGGTTGCGGCTGTCCTTGTGGATCTGCCAGTGCATGCCGATGGTGCGTCGGTCGTGGCGCTGGAGCCGGTAGAGCCCGAGGTTGCGGATGCCGGTCTCGGGGTGCTTGGTGTGTGTGAGCCCGAGGTTGAAGAAGGAGCCGCCGTCCTCCGGCCAGGTGAAGAGCGCGGGCAGCTGGTCCAGGTCCACGTCGTCCCCGGTGAGGACCACTTCCTGGACCGGCGCGTCCTTGATCTTCTTCGGCGGTACATGGGTCATCGCCCCGAGCTTGCCGAACGCCTCGCGCACCCCGATGAAGCCCTGCGGCAGCTCGGGCTTGAGCAGCCCGCCGATCTTGTCGCTGATGTCGGTGTACGCGTTCAGCCCGAGGGCCTTCAGCAGCCGGCGGTCCGTGCCGTACACGTTCATCGCCAGCGGCATGGACGAGCCGCGTACGTTCTCGAAGAGGAGCGCGGGCCCGCCGGCCTTGTTGACCCGGTCGACGATCTCCCCGACTTCCAGATGGGGGTCGACTTCGGCCTTGATGCGCTTGAGGTCGCCGTCGCGCTCAAGCGCCCTGAGGAGCGAGCGAAGATCGTCGTAAGCCATGCGCTCCAGTGTGTCATCCTCCCCGGCGGCTTCCGCCGGGGGCGGTACTCCGGGCGCACTCGCTACTCTGGACGTTCAGGGGGGCCGTTCACCCGGTCTCGATCTCCAAGCGCAGGGGGGACCTCCATGCTGCGGGTGCTGATGTTTCTGGTGCCGCTGGCTCTCAGCATCTACGCCTTCATCGACTGCATCACCACCGATGAGAAGGAGATCCGCTTTCTCCCGAAGCCCATCTGGGCCATCCTGGTGCTGCTCTTCCCGCTGGTCGGCTCCATCTCCTGGCTGATCGTCGGCCGGGACCGTACGTCGGCGGTGCGCCGCGGCGGCTGGGTCGCGCCGGACGACAACCCGGAGTTCCTGAAGTCCCTCAAGGACGAGAAGGACCCCGGAAAGCCGGAGAAGGACGCGAAGAACACCAAGGACGCGAAAGGCGCCAAGGACGCCGAGGATTCCGACGACTCCTCGCACCTGGCGCAGTGGGAAGCGGACCTGCGCCGCCGCGAGGAGGAGATCGAGCGCCGTGAGAAAGGCGGCGGCAGCGCGGACGACGTCCCGCCCAAGGCGTGATCGCGAGTCATCGCACGCGACAGAAGAGGCGCCCCCGGAGAAGGAACCGGGGGCGCCTCTTCTGTTGCGTGTGCTCCACGCCTGTTATGCGCGCTCTGCTTATGCGCGCTCCAGGCGTCAAACTCCCGCGTACGAGTGTTTTCCGCTGACGAAGATGTTGACGCCGTAGTAGTTGAACAGCCAGCAGCCGAAGGCGATCAGGGCCAGATAGGCGGCCTTGCGGCCCTTCCACCCGGCCGTGGCGCGGGCGTGCAGATACGCGGCGTACGCGACCCAGGTGATGAAGGACCAGACCTCCTTGGGGTCCCAGCCCCAGTAGCGGCCCCAGGCGTCGCCCGCCCAGATCGCGCCCGCGATGATCGTGAACGTCCAGAGCGGGAAGACGGCGGCGTTGACGCGGTACCCGAACTTGTCGAGCGTCGCGGACGCCGGGAGCCGCTCCATGACGGACGTGGCGAACGCGCCAGGCTTCTCCCCGGCGGCGAGCTTCGTCTCGTACCGCTCGCGGAAGAGGTAGAGCACCGTGGCGGCGGCGCCGACGTAGAAGACGGCGCCGCAGAAGATCGCGGTGGAGACGTGGATCCACAGCCAGTACGAGTGGAGCGCGGGCACGAGCTGGTCGCTGGCCGTGTACAGGACGGTGACGGCGAGGCCCAGGTCGAGCAGGACCGTCGTGATGAGCGGCAGCCCGAGCCAGCGGACGTTCTTCTTCATCACCAGGAACGTGAGGTAGACGGTCACGGCGACCGTCGAGAAGGTGATGTTGAACTCGTACATGTTGCCCCACGGCGCCCGTTGCACGGACAGCGCGCGGGTGACCACGCCCGCGGCCTCGACGGCCCAGGCGAGGACGGTGAGGGAGATCGCGATACGGCCGTAGAGATCGCCCTGTTCGTCGCCGCCGGCCGCGCCGGGGCCGTCCGGGATGTCGCGGGTGCCGGGCGCGGCGCGGGTGATGATCTTCGGCCGGTCCAGGACGGCCGTACCGCCCTTCACCGCCGCGGCGTCCGCGCGCGCGGGTTTGCGGGCGCCCGGGGCCGTCTTGGCGCCGCCGGTGATGGCCGCGGCCGTTCTGGCGACCTTGGAGCGGCTGCCGAACAGCCACTCGGCGATATGCGCGAAGAAGGCCAGCAGGTAGACGGCCATCGACGAGTAGATCAGCACATTGCTGGTGCTTGCCAGGCTCTCATTGGTTGCTGCGGCGGCGAGATTCACTTCTCGGCCCCTCCGGCATTCTCTTCTCGGGACTCTGCGGATGCTGCGGATTCGGCGGACTCGGCCGATTTGGCGGACTCGGCAGGTTCAGCCGGTTCGGCGGGCTCGGGCGCGGTGGGCGCCTTCGCGTGGAGGGCGTAGGCCAGCTCGCCCAGTTCCTCGGGGAGCTTGGCGGACTCGCTGCGGCCCAGTCCCGCCATCTCGACCACGGTGACGCCGTCGGCGCCCCGTACCGTACGGACCCAGATCCGGCGCCGCTGGATGAAGAGCGAGCCCGCGAGCCCCACGATGGCGGCGATGGCCCCGGTGAGCGCCCACGCGTCGCCGGGCTGGTGGGTGATCTGGAAGCTCGCCCACTCCTTGACGCCCTTCTCGAAGGTGATCGAGCCGGCGCCGTCGGGCAGGGTGAGCTTGTCGCCCGGCAGCAGGGTCTTCTTCAGGACATTGCCCTTGGCGTCCTTGAAGGCGGTCAGCTTGCGGGTGTTGAGCTGGTAGACGTTCTGCGGCAGTCCAGCGTCGACGCCCAGGTCACCGTGGTACGCGCCGATGTTGAGCACCGGGAAGTCGAGCGCGGGGAAGCGGGAGAACATCTGCCCGGAGCCCTTGCCGCCGTAGGTCGGCACGAAGAACGCGGCGAAGCCCAGCTGGTCCTTCTTGCCGTTCTTGTCGCGGTAGCCGTCCATCACCTTGATGGCGCCCGTGGACGAGATGTTGTTGTCGATGGGCAGCAGCGGGACCGCGCCGGAGAAGACCACCTTGCCCTTGCCGTCCCGGACGGTGACGACGGGCGCGTAGCCGTGGGCGATCAGATAGACCTTCGAGCCGTCCACCACCAGGGGCTTGTTGACCTTGATGACCGCCTTGCGGTCCTCGGCGTCCGGGCCGTCCGCGTAGTTGACGTGGGCCTCGAAGGTCCGGGGGGTGCCGAGCTGCGGGCCGCTGCGTTCGTACGTCGCGGTGAACTTCTCCAGGTTGAAGCTGAACGGCGCGAGGTCCTCCGTGCTGAACAGGGAGCCCGACTTGAAGTCGTCGTACTGCGTGAGCGTGTTGGCGAAGCCGTCGCCCTCGACGATCAGTTTGCCGCCCTCGGACTTGAAGAGCTGTCCGGAGGCGAAGGCGATCAGCAGCACGATGAGCGCGATGTGGAAGGAGAGGTTCCCCGCCTCGCGGAGATAGCCCTTCTCGGCGGCGACGGCGTCCCCGACGGTGTGGGCGCGGTAGCGGCGCTTCCGGAGGATCGCGAGCGCGGCCTCCCTGGCCGCCTCCGGCTCCGCCGTCGTACGCCAGGTGGTGTACGCGGGCAGCCGGGTGAGGCGCCGGGGGGCGCCCGGCGGACGGCCGCGGAGCTGACCGACGAACTGCCAGGTGCGCGGGACGATACAGCCGATGAGCGAGATGAACAGCAGGATGTAGATCGCGGAGAACCACACCGAGCTGTAGACGTTGAAGAGCTGGAGCTTGTCGTAGAGCGGGGCGAGGGTCTCGTGCCGGTCCCGGAACGCCTGGACCTTCAGCTCGTCGATGCTGGTCTGCGGGATCAGCGAGCCGGGGATGGAGCCGAGGGAGAGCAGGAAGAGCAGGATCAGCGCGACGCGCATCGAGGTCAGCTGCCGCCAGAACCAGCGGATCCAGCCGATGATCCCGAGGGTGGGGCCACCGATGACATCGCTGTCGCCGGCGCCGGCGCGGTCCGCGGCGCCGTCGGCGCCCGTACCCTCCTCGCGTGGCGCGGTGGAGAGGCGGGCGCCCGCGTCACTGAAGTCCCGGGCGTCCTGCGCGGCGCTCGTACCGTCCGCTGCGTTCGTACCGTCGGCGGCGTCCGTGCCGTCGGGCGCTGTGTCGCTCGTCGAAGCCTTGCTCATGGAACTAGATCCCTACCGTGAAGCCGTTCGACCAGGTCTGCATCTGCTGCACGATGGTGTCCCACGCCCCTGTGAGCAGCAGCAGACCGGTCACGATCATCATTCCGCCGCCGACGCGCATGACCCATACGTAGTGGCGCTTTATCCAGCCGAACGCCCCCAGCGCCTTGCGGAAGGCGAGCGCGGCGAGCACGAACGGCAGCCCGAGGCCGAGGCAGTACGCGGCCATCAGTATCGCCCCGCGGCCCGCGCTGGCCTCGTTGAGCGCCAGGGTGTTGACGGAGGTGAGCGTGGGGCCGAGGCAGGGCGTCCAGCCGACCCCGAACATCACCCCGAGCAGCGGGGCGCCCGCGAGGCCGGCCACCGGGCGCTGGTGGAAGCGGAACTCGCGCTGGGTGAGCCAGGGCATCAGCCCCATGAAGAAGATCCCCATGAGGATCATCACCACGCCGAGTACCCGGCTTATCGCCGACTGGTACTCCTGGAGCGTGGCGCCGAAGAACCCGAAGAGCGCGCCGCCCGACACGAAGACGGCCGTGAAGCCGAGCACGAAGAGCGAGGCACCGGCGAGCATCCGGCCGCGCCGGGCATCCGCCAGGTCGGTGCCGCTGACCCCGGTGACGTAGGAGAGATAGCCCGGTACGAGCGGCAGCACGCACGGCGAGAAGAACGAGACGAGCCCGCCGAGCACCGCGATCGGGAGCGCGAGCATCAGGGCCCCGCTGTAGACCGTCTCGTTCATACGGGACGCCGCCCCGGGCGCTCCGGTACGGGACGCTCCGGTACGGAACGCGGTACGGGACGGCCCGGGCGCTCGGGCCCGTCGTGCCGGCTCATCACTTCTCCGCGATCAGCGGGGCGATCATCTTGCGCAGCTTGTCCTCGTTGAGCGCCATCAGCGAGCGGGCCGCGATCTTCCCGTCCCGGTCGAGCACGATCGTGGAGGGGATGGCCTGCGGGTTCAGGGTGCCCTTCGGGAATCCGCTCAGGATGAGCTTGCCCGTCGGGTCGTACAGGCTGGGGTACTCGACGCCGTAGTCCTTCTCGAAGGCGAGCGCCGGGCCCTTGTTGGGGTCGCGTGTGTTGATGCCGACGAAGGAGACGCCCTGGGCCTCGGTGTCCTTGGCGACCTTGGCGAAGTGCGGGGCCTCGGCGCGGCAGGGCGGGCACCACGAGCCCCAGACGTTCAGGACGACGACCTTGCCCTTGAGGTCGGCGACGTCCAGCGTCTTGCCTTCGAGGGTCTCGCCGGCGATCTCGTTGACGGACGTACGCTCGGTCCGTGCGACGGTGGTGATACCGCCGGAGTTCGTCACGAAGTTGGTGTCACCACCGCCCCCGGACTTGCCGCCGGAGCCGCACGCCGAGAGGGTCAGCGCGGCGACGGCGATCGCGATCGGTGTGATCACGCGGGAACGATGGCGGCCGGAGCGGGGTCGGGAGGCACGACCTGAGTTCATGTGAAAAGTTTCGCATGGGCGTTTCGTGGATCTTGCGCACCCCCCTGATCCCGGCCGGAACGGCACGAACACCCTCGTCAGGCGCCCTGCCGGGGGCGTCAGGCGTCCTTGAAGAAGCCGATCCAGCCGCCCTCGGGCTTCTGCCCGGGGTTCAGCGTCCGGAGCTTGGCGATGACGGCCGGGTCCTGGGCGTCCATCCAGTCGGTGAACTGGCGGAACGACACCAGCCGTACGTCCTTCTTGCCCGCGATCTTCTCGATGACCTCCTCGACGGCGTCCATGTAGATGCCGCCGTTCCACTGCTCGAAGTGGTTGCCTATGAAGAACGGCGCGCGGTTCGACCCGTACGCCCGGTCGAAACCGGCGAGATAGGACCCGGCGGCCTGTTCGCGCCATTCCGCGTAGCGCGAGGTCATTCCCTTGGTGGAATTCCCCGACTGGTTGGCGAGAATGTTGTAGTCCATGGAGAGGACTTCGAAGCTGTGGCCGGGGAAAGGCATCGCCTGGAGCGGGAAGTTCCAGATGCCGCCCATTTTCGCCGGCCAGATCTGAGTGCCGCCGGGGGAACTGGCGTCGTACCGCCAGCCCAGTTTCTTCGCCGTCGGGAGCAGATTCTCCTGGCCGAGGAGACAGGGCGTACGGGCCCCGATCAATTCCTTGCGGTAATCGAAGGGCAGCGGGTCGAGATCCGTCCAGCCCGTGTTCGTACGCCACTCGGTGACGAAGGAGACGGCCTGGTCGATCTCGCTGCGCCACTGGGCCGGAGTCCAGTTCCCGACCGAGCCCGAGCCGCCGCAGAAGTGGCCGTTGAAGTGCGTGCCGATCTCATGGCCGTCCAGCCATGCCTGCCGGACGTTCTTGAGGGTGTCCTTGACGTGGTCGTCGGTGAGATAGCCGATGTCGGAGGCGCCGACGGGGTTGCCGGGCGGGCGGTAGAGGGTCTTCTTCGACTCGGGGAGCAGATAGATCCCGGAGAGGAAGAAGGTCATGGCCGCGTCGTGCTCCTTGGCCAGCTTCAGGAAGCGCGGGAAGAGGCCGTTGCCGACCTCGCCCGCGCCGTCCCAGGAGAAGACCACAAACTGCGGCGGGGTCTGGCCGGGCTCCAGCCGGACGGGCGCGGCCGGCTGGTGGGGCTGCTTCCCGGTGTCGGCGGTGGAACCGTCACCGATGAGCCGGGCGTCCTTGGCGGTGGGGCTGGGCTTGGCGGACGGGCTGCCGGACGGGCTCCCGCTCGCGTCGCCGCTGCCCTTGCCCGTCGCCCCCGCCAACTTGCTCTCCTCGGAGGAGCAGCCGGCGATCCCGACCGCTGCCGCCGCCCCGAGCCCCGCGCCGAGCAGACTCCGCCGGCTGATGTCACGCATACAGATCCCCATCCCAAGCCCGTTACCGCTCATACAAGTCTTACAAGCGGCAATACATGGGATGGGGGAACGAACGCGGAGGTTCCGCCTTTTTTCAGATTTTCACTTACGTAACAAGAGATGTGACAAAAGCCGTCACAACTCCACAACTACGCCACTTCACCACTCGGTCACGTCACCACGCGGCCACTCGGCGGCTTCACCGCTCGGCCACTTCACCGCTCGGTCGCTACGCCCCGAACGCCTTGGCCCCGCCCTTCACCGGCCGCGCGCCCGGCAGCAGATGGGCCGGTACGAGATCACGGGCCGGCTCCGAGTAACCGACCGAGACGATCTTGTCACCCTGATAGGTGAAGCTGGTCAGGGACGCGAGCGTGCACTGCCGGCGCCGCGGGTCGTGCGCCAGCCGGCGCCGCTCGACGAAGCTGCGCACGATCCAGATCGGCAGCTGGTGGCTGACACAGACCGCCTCATGGCCCCGGGCGGCGTCGCGCGCGGCGGTCAGCGCGCCCATCATCCGTACGACCTGGTCGATATAGGGCTCGCCCCAGGACGGGCGGAACGGGTTGGTCAGGTACTTCCAGTTGGCGGGGCGGCGCAGCGCGCCGTCACCGACGCCGAAGGTCTTGCCCTCGAAGACGTTCGCCGCCTCGATCAGCCGGCCGTCGGTGTCGAGCGTCAGCCCGTGGATCTTGGCGAGCGGCGCGGCCGTCTCCTGGGCGCGCTCCAGCGGGGAGGCGACGACATGGGTGATGTCGCGGCCCGCGAGGTGCTCGGCGACCCGCTCGGCCATCTGAACGCCCAGCTCGGAGAGGTGGTAGTCGGGGCGACGGCCGTAGAGCACGCCCTCGGGGTTGTGCACCTCGCCGTGGCGCATGAGGTGGACGACGGTGATATCGCTCGTACCGCTCGTACCGTTCGGCTTGCTCGGATTCTTCGACTCGCTCGGCTTGTTCGGCTCGCTCGTCTCGTTGCTGGGGGTCGGGTCGCTCATGCGGCGTTCTCCGGTTCGGTGGCCCGCGCGGCGGCGCGGGCGGCGGCGGGCAGGGCGGCGGCGATCCGCTCGACCGCGCGCTCGTCGTGCGCGGTGGAGACGAACCAGGACTCGAAGGAGGACGGCGGCAGATAGACGCCGTCGGCGAGCATCGAGTGGAAGAAGGGGGTGAAGCGGAACGACTCCTGCTTCTTGGCGTCGTCGTAGTCACGCACCTCGTCGGCCGTGAAGAAGACGGAGAACATGCTGCTCGCCGTCTGCACCCGGTGCGCGACGCCCTCCTTGGTGAGCGCCTCCGTCACCAGCCCCTGGATCTCGCGCGACACCGCGCCGAGCGTCTCGTACGCCGCGTCGTCCAGCAGCCGCAGCTGCGCGAGGCCGGCGGCGGTCGCGACCGGGTTCCCGGAGAGCGTGCCGGCCTGGTAGACGGGCCCCACCGGGGCGAGCCGGCCCATGACATCGGCGCGCCCGCCGAACGCGGCGGCCGGGAAGCCGCCGCCCATCACCTTGCCGAAGGTCATCAGGTCGGGCGCGACGCCGTCGATCCCGTACCAGCCGGCCTTCGACGTACGGAATCCGGTCATTACCTCGTCGGAGATGTACAGCGCGCCGTCGGCGGCGCAGATCTCCTTGAGCCCGGCGTTGAAACCGTCACGCGGGGGCACGACGCCCATATTGCCCGGCGACGCCTCGGTGATCACACACGCGATCTCGCCCGGGTGCGCGGCGAAGGCGCGGCGTACCGCTTCGAGATCGTTGTACGGCAGGACGATGGTGTCCCCGGCCTGCGCGCCGGTCACGCCCGGCGTGTCGGGCAGCCCGAGCGTGGCGACCCCGGACCCGGCGGCGGCGAGCAGCGCGTCGACGTGCCCGTGGTAGCACCCGGCGAACTTCACGATCTTGGCCCGCCCGGTGAAGCCGCGCGCCAGCCGGATCGCGGACATCGTCGCCTCCGTACCGGACGACACGAGACGCACCTGCTCCAGGGGTGCGATCCGCGCCACCATCTCCTCGGCGAGCGCGACCTCGCCCTCACCCGGCGTGCCGAAGGACGTACCGCGGGCGACGGCGGCCTGGACGGCCTCGGTCACTTCCGGGCGGGAATGCCCGAGAATCATCGGCCCCCAGGAACATACGAGGTCTACATATTCGCGACCGTCCGCATCGATGAGGTATGGACCGTTACCGGACACCATGAACCGGGGCGTACCCCCCACCGCCTTGAAGGCACGGACGGGAGAGTTCACGCCGCCGGGCGTCACGAGGGCCGCACGGTCAAAGAGTGTCTGCGAAACTGGGGCGTCATTGGGGAAGCTCACGCAATCCATGGTGTCAGAGGCTCGGACGTATCCGCGGACTGGTGTTTCACCGGACGTCCGTGGGGGAGGTCACTGTCACGATGATCGGGTTGCGCGGCCGGGGCTGCGAGTGGTCGGGTGGAGATATGCATCGCGGTGGCGGAGTGGGCGAGGGGACCGACGACCTGGGTCCGGAGCCTGCCCGGGGCAAGCACCGGCGACGAGAGCGCCAGGAGCGGGAGCGCCGGGAACGCGGGACGGACGGCGCCGGCGGCGGTTCTGGCGGCGGCTCTGGCCTCGGCGGCGGCCCGGCGGACGAGTCCCTCGACGCCGACGGTCCCCTGGCGGAGTTGCCCGAGATCAGGAGTGGTGGCCGCATGGGTGTGACCTACCGCTACTTCGGCGCGCCCAACGGGGCGACAGCGGCCCGTGTGCCCATCTCGATGCGCCCGGAGGAGCTGGGCGGCGACGAGTTGGGCATGGGCGGGATGTTCTCCAAGATCAAGCCGGAGACAATAGCCGCGATGGTCCTGACAGGCATTCAGGGCATGCCCCTGAACAAGGTCCCGCCGCTGGAACTCGTCGTGCTCCACCCGGATTACGCGGTGGTCAAGCTCCCCATGACGGTCGTGGACCCGCTGCGCGACATCGGCGAGGAGTCGGTGGGCGCGGCGGCCTTCATCTGGTCGACGGTCCCGGACCGGGGCGGCCCGAGGGACGCGTACAACGTCTACCAACTGCTGCACGAATGGCAGGACTTCAGCCACCGGCTGCATGAGGCGGGGCATCAGCCGTACTGTCTGGTGTGGCCGTGAGCGGGGGCTTTGCCGGTGTCGGTTCTGGTGTGGGTGCCGGTGCCGGTGCCGGTGCCGGTGCCGGTGCCGACTGAGGCTGCGGGCCGGGGATCGGGCCAACGCCGGTGCCCGGAGCCGGGTTTCTGTGCCGGGCTCCGGGCGGGGGTGGGGGTCTGGGGCCGGGGTCGCTGTTCGCGGCTCAGCCGATGTGGTTCAACCAACTTGGTTCAGTGGGGGAATTGCCCGGCCTTGTAGTCGCCGGCGGGCTGCTGGGTGATGATGTTCAGCCGGTTGACCATGTTCATGAAGGAAATCAGGATCACCAGGGCGGTGAGCTGCTCCTTCTCGTAATGCTCGGCGGCACGGTTCCACACCTCGTCGGAGACCCCGCCCGCCGCGTCCCCGACCCGGGTTCCCTCCTCCGCCAGCTCCAGCGCGGCGCGCTCGGCCGCCGTGAAGACCGTGGCCTCCCGCCACGCCGCGACGAGGTTGAGCCGAACCGCGGTCTCACCGGCCGCGGCGGCCTCCTTGGTGTGCATGTCGAGGCAGACGGCACAGCCGTTGATCTGGCTCACGCGCAGCGCCACCAGCTCCTGGGTGGCGTCCGGCAGGGGTGAGCCCTTGAGCGTCTTGCCCAGCCCCATGACGTGCTTGAGGGTCTTGCCGGCGGTCGGGTCGGTGGCGTATTCGAGTCGCGCGTCCATGGTGTGCTCCCTGGTGTGATCGTCAGTGGCTACACCTCTGGGACGAGACAGCCCGCGCGTCTGTGACACGGGAGCGGAAACGCGTGTGAGTGCGCGCGTGAGTACGAGTGCGAGTGTGCGTGCGAGTGCGCGCGATGTGGTCAGCGCAGGCGGCTGCCGACGTTGACAGCGGCCCAGGCGCCAGCGACCGTCCCGTACGCCTCGCCGGTCCGGCCGTACAGATCGGCGGCGGCCTGGAGGGTGGCCGCGCGGGCGCCGGCGTAGTCGGTGGTGGACGTCATGTAGAGGGTCAGCGCGCGGTACCAGATGGTGAAGGCGTGACGCAGCCCGAGGCCGGGAACGGGCAGGTTGTCGTAGGTGGGGCTGTCGTACGCGATGCCGTTGACGGTCTTCTGCCCGCTGCCCTCGGCGAGGAGGTAGAAGAAGTGGTTCGCGACGCCGGACGAGTAGTGCGGGCCGAGCCCCTCGGTGCGTGAGGTCCAGTAGTCCTGGGAGACACCGTCCCGGGAGGGCCGGTCCATGTACCGGAGCGGGGAGCCGTCGCCGAAGAGGTCGATGCCTTCGCCGATGAGGTAGTCGGGGACGTCGTTCGGGTTGTCGGTGAAGAACTCCACGGCGGTGGCCATGATGTCGCTGGTGGCCTCGTTGAGACCGCCGGACTCGCCGTTGTAGTAGTAGAGATCGGCCGTGGACTGGGTGACGCCGTGTGTCATCTCGTGCGCGGCGACTTCGAGTTGGGTGAGCGGATGGGCATTGTCGACGCCGTCTCCGTACAGCATGCAGAAACAGGCCCTGTTCCAGAAGGCGTTGACGACACGGTTGCCGTAATGGACCCGGGAGGACGCGCCAACGCCGTCGTTGGCTATGCCGTGACGCCCCAGCTCGTCGCGGTAGAAGTCCCACGTCTGCTGCGCGCCGTACGCGGCGTCCACGGCGGCGGTCTGCGGGTGGCCGGCGGTCGAGTCGCCCCAGACGTCGTCGGGGCTGGTCAGGAGCGTGCCGGTACCGGTGACGGTGACGGTGACGGTGGTCGCGCCGTTGAGGTTGTACGTACGGTGGCCGCCGCGGTGGGGGTCGGTCAGCTCGTACAGTCCGCTGCTGCCGTCGCGCACGCTGCCGATCTCGACCTCACCGCTGAACTGCCCGTGTCCGATGCCCGCTTGGACCTCGTCGAACTCCTGGAGCCGCCGCCCGCTCACCGCGTCGGTCACCACGTGCAACTCGCTGGGCCCACCGCCGTCCCGTACCCCGGTCACCACCACCTCCCACGCGAGCGCGGCCACCCCGTCCTTGACCCAAACCACTTGCCGGGGCGCGCCTTGGGCGACGGCTTTGGTGGTGCCGGCGTTTTTGGCGAGGGCGAGGGCGGTTTGGGTGGGGGTGGAGGGGGCGCTACCGGCGGGGGTGGGGTTGGGGAGCGCGATGGCGGGGAGTGCGAGGGCGGGGGCCGGTGTCGTCCCGTCGGCGGTGGTGACGGCCACGACCGTACGGTCCCCAGCTCCCGTACCGTCCCCGGCTCCCTCTGACGCCTTCTCGTGCACGACGAGGTCACCCCCAAGCACGGGCAACCCCCCGAGGGTCCGCGCGTACCGCGTGTGAACGGTCCCGTCGACATCCTCGACGACGTCCTTCGGCAGCAGCCTCTCCGCACTCCCGAGCCGCAACGAACGCGCCGTATCCGCAGCGGAGTCAGCGGCGGCCTTGAGCAACCGCACCCGCTGCCCAGGCGACAACTCGACGGCGCGGGCACCGGGCCTGGGCTCGACGTCGACTGCGCTGCGCGGGGCGCGGCGGGTGGCGTCGTGCGCTGTCGCCGTTGTCGCTGTCGCTGTCGACGGGGTGACGGCGGCGGCGGGGAGGGCGGAGACGACGAGGGCGACGAGCGCGGCGGCGGTTGTGACCGTGGCTGTGGTCGTAGTCGTGGTCGTACGGCGACGGGACCGGCTGGCGCGAGAGATGTTCAAGCTCCTGGTGCTCCTTCTGATCCAGTCGCGCGATGCCCAACGACCGGTGGGGAATGCGGCTGAGGGGGGGCGGCGAGGGCGGGGCGAGGCGAGGGCGGGGCGCGATTGGGCTGGCGGGTCGTGGGTCGTGAGTGGCGGGTGATGCCGTGACGCCCACCGCGACGCCGCAAATGGTCACAGCGGATCACCCGCTTGTCATCAGCCCACATCCGCACTGTCCGAAACCCCACTGCGGCTGCGCGAGGGGCCCTAGGCAAGGCCCATCGATCACATGCGCCTTTACGCGAAGGCAACATCGGCTCCCACGAACCCCTTTGGCCGCTTTCTTCACCGGGGGTGGGGGCGGCAGGCAACGGCCGGGGCGCCCAGCGCACCAACGGACGCGCGAGGCACGCGCTCGGCAGCAGACGGCGAGTTGGCCGGACGCCCACCTTGGGCGGGGCGGGTCTGCGAGACTGGGGGCGGTTGTTTGGAGCTGGAGAGCGAGGGGATTTGAGCCGATTGCCGGAGTCACTGCTTGTGAAGAATTTCGGCCCCAGCGCCAAATAAAGCCCCAGCTCACGAAGGGTGCTCCCCGCGCGTGCGGGGGTGGTCCTCTCGACAAGGCACTGTCGATCGGGAGCGCCATGTGCTCCCCGCGCGTGCGGGGGTGGTCCCTTCGTCCGGCCGCCGGGCGGCAACATCAAGGGGTGCTCCCCGCGCGTGCGGGGGTGGTCCCAGCCCGGCCGCGATCCTGGCCCGCCTTCAGCGGTGCTCCCCGCGCGTGCGGGGGTGGTCCTCCTGTTAGCCCCACCAGGATCGCGTAGCAGGTGTGCTCCCCGCGCGTGCGGGGGTGGTCCGCCCCCGCCGCCCGCCGCTCCCGCCAAGCCGGTGTGCTCCCCGCGCGTGCGGGGGTGGTCCGTCGTCGGCGGCCGTTGTTCCGGTGGCGGCCGTGTGCTCCCCGCGCGTGCGGGGGTGGTCCCTCCGCGACCTGGTTGTCCGACGTGGACGGCGAGTGCTCCCCGCGCGTGCGGGGGTGGTCCCAGGTCGAAGGGGGACAAGGACCCCCAGGACTGGTGCTCCCCGCGCGTGCGGGGTGGTCCTCAGGTCGCGATCACGAGCGGGACGTGGCGCTTGTGCTCCCCGCGCGTGCGGGGATGGTCCGGACGTGAAGCCGGCGCCGTGGAGCTGCGCCGTCTGCTCCCCGCGCGTGCGGGGGTGGTCCGGTTCTGTGGGCGCTGGTCCTGCGTCAGTTCTCGTGCTCCCCGCGCGGGCGGGGGTGGTCCCAGCCAGGCCAGCAGGACCGCAGTGGTCTCGGAGGGTTCCCCGCGCCTGCGGGGATGGTCCGGAGTGGGGCGAGATGGTCACTCTTGGGGTGGCATGTTCCCCGCGTGTGCGGGGGCGGCTGCCGTTGCGGCCGGCTACGGGCGCGTTCGCGCAGCCGTACCGGCCGCAGCGGGCGGCGAGGGGTCGCCCGCGACCGTACAGCCTAGGGCGCGGGGGCCGGCGCGCCCCAGGGCTGAGGCCCGCCGCCCCCGGCGGCGGCCGCCCGTGCCACGGCCCGCCGGTCCATGGTCATCGCGTGGTCCCAGATCGCGTCGTGCAGTGCCTGTACGCACGGGCCGCAGACCGTGAACGGCGCCGCGACTCCCCCGGCCGTCTGCGCCGTTCCCAGCCAGAGCACGGGCGTGTGCACCTGGCCGCACCAGAGCCAGCAACGGCCGTAGGACCACTCGTTGCCGTCGTCCGTACGGGCCGGCTCGGGCCGGTTCGCGTTCAGGCGGAGGGCGATGCCTGGGGCGACCCCCGTCACGGGCCCCCTCCCGGTGGTCACTTGCCCCACCGTCGGCCCGCGTTGGCGATCACCAGCCGCGCGCTCATCGCCTCGCGCTCCGACAACCGCGTCACCTCCGTCGGCGCCGCCTCCCAGAAGGCGCCGCCCTTCAGCGGGCGAAGCCGTACGCACGCATCCGTACGTACGACCACCACGCCCACCCGATCCCGCGCGGTGTCCTTCGCGAGGCTCCCCGGTACGAGGTCCGGCGCCGCCGCCGGAGGGGCGGCCGGAACCGTCGGTTCCGGGTGCGGGTGCGGGCCCGCGCCGCCGCCCGCACCCGCATCCGCGCCTGGCGCGCGGCTCACGCGCCCGCTCCCCTCTTGACCGCCGCAGCGATCCCCCGGACGACATCCGGCCGCGCGCCGCCCAGTTCCACCAGCACCAGCCACGGCATCAGCGCGCTCGCGTTGATGCCCAACGACGGCAGAACCAGGCCGACATCCGCCAGCGCCGCCTTCAGCTCCTCCACCGCCTCTTCCGCCGCGTCCCAGGGGTCCAGTTCGTCCGCCGGGTCCACCGGGGCTGCCGAATCTGCCGGGCCTGCCTGCTCCGTTGCGCCTTCAATTTCCTTTGTGCTGGCCATTGCCGCGCCGTCTCCCATTCCTCAGCCCTCGACCCGCGCACTTCGCCGTACGTAGCCGAGTGTTGACATTTAGTATTCAGCTTGGCCTTGTCATCGTTAGCCTCGAAAGGGGGTGACCGACCACAAGGGCTTTGTAACGAGGAGGAGTTAGGTCATGGCCAAAGGTGAGAGGCCCGGAGCGCTCGGCCGACTCAAGGTCGGATGGGAATTCTTCGGCTCAGAACTCAACGCCATCGCGAAGCCGCCGGGCTGACCCAGCACCAACTGGGCGCACGGGTGTTCTGTTCCGGTTCGTACATCGGACAGTTCGAGTCGGGCTTCCGCAGACCACAGCTGGACCTGGCCAAACGTATGGACGCCGAGCTGCATACGGGCGGCATCCTCGCCCGCATGTGCAAGGCGCTGATCAACAGTTCCCCTTACGCCAACTACTTCGCCGAAGCGGCTTATCTGGAAAGCCTGGCCGGCGCGATCCGGCAGTACGCGCCGGTGTTCGTACCGGGGCTGCTCCAGACGCGGGCCTACGCCCGGGCCGTGTTCTTGGCTGCCCAGCCGCTCACACCTGAGGAGAAGATCGAGGAACTGGTGGCGGCACGACTGGAACGCGGGGCCCTGCTGAACCATCCAACAACCCCCTTGTTGTGGGTGGTCCTGGACGAAAGCGTGCTGCGGCGGGAGGTCGGCGGGCACGCGGTTATGCGTGAACAGTTGCTCTACATCGTGGAGTTGATGCGCAAGCGCCGCGTCATGGTGCAGGTACTTCCCTACGAGGCGGGAGCGCCGTCCGTGGGCGGTCTGCTGAAGCTGATGGAGTTCGACGATGCGCCGCCGGTGGCGTACGAAGAGGGTTCGCAGACGGGAAATCTGCTGGACGATCCGGCGCTAGTAGCCCAATGCAGCCTGGACTACGATCTCATTCGGGCCTCCGCCCTTTCGCCTGAGCGGTCCTTGGCCCTGATCGAGTTGGCGGCGGAGGAATTCGAGCATGAGCGTTGACCACGGCCTGAACGCAGTGGCGTGGCGCAAGAGCAGCTACAGCAACGGGCAGAGTGGCGACTGCGTCGAAGTGGCGGACGGCTTCCCCGACGTCGTCCCTGTACGGGACAGCAAGGCCCCCACCCACCCCGCCCTGTGTTTCCCCGCGCCGGCATGGTCAGCCTTCGTCCGACACCTCAAGGCCCAGGCGTTGTAGGCCACTCTGAGTGCAGAGGTCGCGAGATGCCTTGCTGCTCGTTTCACAGGTCGGCGCGTGCACGACAGGCCCCACAAAGGGAGGCTTCACCGTAATGCCCAAGTTGCCGCTAGTGACAAAAATCCGCCCCACCCGAGGATAAACCCGCAGGTCACGAAGGGGGCTCCCCGCGCGTGCGGGGATGGTCCGCCCTTGCGTACAACTCGCATGCCCCACAGGTAGGGCTCCCCGCGCGTGCGGGGATGGTCCCCGCCGCCCGCAGCGCCTGCACGAGCGCACCTCGTATTCCCCGCGCGTGCGGGGATGGTCCCACCCTTGCATGGGTTATTGGGATTCGCACATCGTGCTCCCCGCGCGTGCGGGGATGGTCCGTAGTCCTTCGACCACTCCTCGTTGTAGGACGGGTGCTCCCCGCGCATGCGGGGATGGTCCGGATGACTGGTTGTGGTCAGAGTGGCTGAAGAAGTGCTCCCCGCGCATGCGGGGATGGTCCGACTCAGCCGACCCGCGCCGGTGGCCGCTGCCCGTGCTCCCCGCGCATGCGGGGATGGTCCCGCGTCGGCCGGCGCGGTCTGCCCGACCTCCCAGTGCTCCCCGCGCGTGCGGGGATGGTCCCCAGCTTCAGGACCTGAACGGCGGCGCAGCCGGGTGCTCCCCGCGCGTGCGGGGATAGCCCCGTGGTCAGCTCGCGGCGATCGTGTCGTTCATTCGGCCGAACGTCGTGCACGCGCAGTACTGGACGCCCTACGGGGAGCCGCTCGGAAATCCTGGAAGTCCGCTTTATGTGATGGCCAAGGAGAACAATGACTGGCGGCTTGTCGCCTGCCAGAACACGGAGATCCTTGACTCGTAGCCCGTCCGCACGCCCAGGGGGGAGCGTCGCCTCCGTGGTGTTGTCGGGTGCGGGTCAGAGCGGGACTCTGTCGGGGGTGGGCCGGTGGCAGGGGTTGTTGGACGTGGGGCCGCCCCTCCAGCTGTGAGTGTCGCGTCTCCGGCGGAGGAGTAAAGGGCGCTCCTACGTCGCGTCGGCTGCGCCGACTCCGCTGCGCTCCGCCCTTGACACCTCCCCCGGAGCCGCAAGTGCAGGTGCGGGAGGGGCGGCCGGGGGGAAGGGGGGCCCAGGAGGTCCGCTGTCCTGCCACTCGGCTCAGGGGCTGACAGCCCGGTGGGCCCTGCGGGGCTGCGCAGCAGAGGAATGGGGCGGCCCGACACCGGCTCAGCGGCCGACCGTCCGCTGTGTGCTGAGACTCAAGCCCCGCTGGTCACCGTAGCGTTGTGGTGCCCGGAAGGCGGATGGGTTCTGCTGTCCGGTCGGGTCCCCGGGCCTGACACCCCGCCCATTTGTCCCATATGGGATAGTTTAGCGGCCCGTTGGGGGTCTCCTCGGGCGGCACATGTGTCCTCAGGTGCATAAGCGGCACTCCACGACGCATAGACGGCCTTCAGCGGCCCACTTGGTGTCACCCGCGTCCCAGCCAACCCACAACCCACACCCGATGACCAGCGGGGCTTGGGTCGCAACCAACAGCGGACCGCTGGCCGCTGAGCCGGTGCCGAGTCACCCCACTCCTCTGCCGCGTGCCCCGCAGGGCCCACCGGCCCGCCAGCCCCTGAACCGAGTGGCAGTACGGCACCACCCCTTGGGCCCCCTCCCCCCGGCCGCCCCCCTCTCCCGTACACGCGCCGGAAGGGGAGGTGTCAAGGGCGGAGCGCAGCGCAGTCGGCGCAGCCGACGCGACGAAGGAGCGCCCTTTACACCTCCCCTGGAGGCGCGACACTGGCAAAAGGAGGGGCGGCCCAGCAGGCACCCGGCGCCTAGCTCCCCGCCACCGGCCCACCCCGGTTACCCCTTGGTACTGACCCGTCACGGGAACAGCGCGATCCCCACGACCACCAGCACCAGCACCGTGAGCACGATGACCATCGCCGTCCACGTCTTGCTGTGTGCCAGAGGCGCTCTCGGGCCGCCGCCTCGGGGGCGGTCTTCCGGGAGGGTGGGATGGGGTGGTCGGTCGTGGGAGTAGAAGTCGCTGTTCGTCATCACAACCCCCTCACAGAGGTCTGCCGCAGAGGTCCGCCAACAGGGGTCTGCGAGGCGCAGCCCGGCATTGCTCCGCTTATGTGCCTATTTTACGCCCGGCGCCCTCATCGGCCCGCTGCCGCCAGCCTCGCCGCCTCCCGCCGCTTCGCCCGCCATACGACCAGCGGCCTCCGGCGGCGCCACAGCCAGACGCAGGCCGCCGCCACCAAGGCCGCGAACCCCAGCAGGAACGCCAGGGCGATGAGCGCGTCGGTGGTTGTCGTGGTGGAGGCCAGGTGGAGGGTGAGGTCTTCCTGGGTGGTGTTGCCTGCGGGGTCCGTGGCGGTGATCTTGAGCTGGTGGTCGCCCGGCGGGAGGTCCAGGGTGAAGGTGTGGCGGGTGCCCACCAGGGTTACGGGCGTTACGGAGGTTGTGGGTGTTGCGGATGTTGCGCTCTCCACCGTGATCCGCGCGCCCGGTTCGCTCCGTACCGTGAGCAGCGCCTTGCCCTCCGTCGCGCGGTCCTCGTCGTACGCGACCGTCAGCGGCGGCGCCGCCGTGTCGATCGTGAAGGCCGCCGTACGGGCGGTGCCCTTGCGGCCGTAGGGGTCCTGGAGGGAGAGCGCGGCGCGGTGGTCGCCGTCCTTCAGGTCGGTGGTGATCCTGGCGCGGCCGGTGGCGTCCAGGGTGACGGGGTGGTCCGCCGCGCCCACCGTCAGTGTGCCCCGGCTCTTCGGCGGGCCCACCAGCGCGAAGGCCGTACGGGTCTCGGTCGGCGCCTCCGCCACCTTGACGCGCGGTGTGAACGCCTCCAGGTCCACCTTCGCCGTCGTCCCGGCCCGCGACTCGTTGCCGGCCTTGTCCCGTACGAGGACGGTGATCCGGTACGTACCGTTCGGCAGGTACAGGTGGCCCGTCACCTCGCCGTCCGCGCCGGCCGTGCCGGTGAGTCCGTCGGCCTCGCGGCCCTCCACCGTCACCGTGTAGCCCGCCTTCGGCTCGGTGGTGAAGCCGATGTCCGTCCGGCCGGTGGCCGGGTCGGCGGGGGAGGCGGTGGGTGTGTCCAGTTCCGGTTTGTCGGCGTCGACGGTGAGGGCGAACTCGTCGCTGGCCTCGCTCTCGTTGCCCGCCGCGTCCACCGCCACGACCGCGTAGGTGTGCTTGCCGCTCTGCGCCGTGAACGCGATCCGCTGGGGCGCTCCGGTGGCGGTCGCCCGGGCCACGACCTTGTCGTCGTCGGACGCGTCCCGTACCTCAATACGCGCACCCGCCTCGGCCGTCACCATGACCTCGACCGCCCCGCCCGCCCCCGCCTTCGGCGTCTTCACCTTGGGGCGCGACGGCGGCTCGGTGTCCGGCTCGGGTTCCGGTTCGGGCTCGGGGTCGGGGTCGGCAGCCGGTCCGGGTTTCGCCGGGGTCTCCGTGCCCGGCAGCGAGCTGTACCCGCACTCGCTGAAATACCCCAGGTCACCGCAGACATAGGAACCGGTGTCCGACGGGCACGAGTGCCAGCGGTGGCAGCCGTCCCGGTGCGCGGGCGTGGCGGCGACGGCCTGTCCCGCCGTACCCACGAACAGCAGCGGCAGTGGCAGCGCCAGTGCGAGCGCCGATGCGAGCGCGGATGCGGATGCGAGCGCGAGCCTTGTCGTACGGCTCGCGCGGGTGCGTACATTCACGTGAGAAAAGCCCCCCAGCTTCACGGCGGCTCAACAGCACGCCGGATGCCGGATGTTCACAGAGGTACGAGGGGGCTGTCGAGCCGTGGCCAAAGGTTGCCACGGTTGCCAAAGGTTACGGACGCACCCAAAGGGCCTTGCCCGGCCGCGTACGCGCGAGCCATACGCCCTCCACTTCGGCTACTTCAGCCTGTCCGCGCACTGCTCCGGGAATTCGATGATCATGCTGTCGTAATCGCCCGCCTCGGCCTTCTTGAACGGGCCGTCGAAGCGGTCCCTGCGATCAGAGTCGTTCTTGTACACGGCGGCCTCCTTGAACTTGGCGATTTCCTTCACCGCCGCGCTCTGCTCGCTCTTCGGGAGACCCTCCTTGAGGAGCTGCCGCTGCCAGGTGCAGAGCCAGTACTCGTCCGCATTGGCCCGGCCACCCCCAGGTTCGATCCGGACGCTGTAGTCCTTGCCGTCCTTCTCCGGATCCGGCTCCTCGGAACCGACCATGGCGAGCGTTTCGGTCGGCCACTTGCTCTCCGGCGGGAGTGTGAGCGTCTTGCTGTGCGCCACGTACTCCGCCTTGGCCTCCGCGACCGACAGCCAGCCCTCGTGCTCGTCCTTGTCGGACGAGCAGGAGGTCAGGGCGAGGACGGAGACCACTAGCGCGGCCGTGGCGTACAAGGATCTGGGACGCAGCATCACTGTTCAACGCTCCAAAGGGCTTACGCGGAAGACGATCACTCAAGGAGATGCGCAAGTGGCGGAGGTGGTTCCACATCCAACTCCGCTACCCACATAGGTACTTCAGCTCGCCGCGTGACGACCCGACCCCGAGCCCTCCGCCGTCACCTCCCCCGCCACCCGTGTGATCGCCGCCTCCACCCCGCCCATCCGGTCCGCCAGCAGCCCCAGCGCCGCGATCGCCCGCGTCAGCGGGTCGTCCTCCGGGCCGCCGAGGGTCGTGTTGCGTACGTGGGACCGCTTGATCTCCGTCCAGCGCGCCGCCCGCTCCGGGGTCAACGTGCCGCGCAGTGCGGCGAGTTTGAGGAGGTTGGACTCGGCGCCCGAGGTCAGCGTCTGGGCCTCGCCCGTGTAGTGGTCGTCGATGACGGCGGCCAGCTCGTCGTCGTTCATGACGGCGTCGATCCGGGCCACGATCTTGTTCATGTTGCGGTACGAGCCCTGGAGCAGGAACGGCGGCTCCGTGCGCGTCGCGTCGGACTGGGCCGCCGAGGCGATATACGCCTCGTTGACCGCCAGCACCGTCCGGCGCGCCGTCAGCAGATGCCGCAGGACGGCCACAACGCGGTCGAGTTCGGCCGGTGCGTACGGATGCGTCAGCCGGTCGGCGGCGGCCGTCGGGTCCCCAGCAGCCAGGCGTACGAGAATCTCCAGGTCAGCCCGGTCACGCGCCGCGAGCGGGGCGAGGACCGGGTGGGAGGTGAGGGCGTTCTCCACGAAGCTCAGCGCGAAGACGTCCTCCTTCCCGGTCAGCACATCGCCCAGATTCCACACGTCGGCCCGGTTGGCGAGCATGTCCGGGATACGGAAGCGGTGGCCGGACTCGGTGTACGGGTTGCCCGCCATGCAGACCGCGAAGCGCTTGCCGCGCAGGTCGTACGTCCGCGACTCGCCGTTCCGTACGCCCTCGATACGGCGCTGCGCGTCGCAGAGCGGGATGAACTGCTGGAGCAGCTCGGGCGAGGTGTGCTGGATGTCGTCCAGGTAGAGCAGGGTGTTGTTGCCCGCCTCCAGCGCAAAGTTGATCTTCTCGACCTCCTGGCGGGCGGTCGCGTTCGGTGCCCGGTCCGGGTCGAGGGAGGTGACGGCGTGGCCCAGGGCCGGGCCGTTGATCTTGACGAGGACCAGGCCCAGCCGGTCGGCCACGTACTCCATGAGCGTTGTCTTGCCGTAGCCCGGCGGGGAGACGAGGAGCAGCAGGCCGTTGCTGTCGGTGCGCCTGGACTCGCCGGCCGTACCGAGCTGCTTGGCGAGGTTGTCGCCGATGAGCGGCAGATAGACCTCGTCGATGAGGCGGTTGCGCACGAAGGACGACATGACGCGCGGCCGGTAGTCGTCCAGCCGCAGCCGCGCCCGCTCGGCCGCGACGAGAGTGCCGCGCAGCCGCTGGTACGCGCGGAAGGCGGGGGCGACGCGGGTGCGGAAGTCGGCCGTACGGGCCAGGAGTTCATCCAGTCGTACGGTCAGCCGTCGTCGTTCGATCCGCGGATGGGCACCGAGCAGGCCGTCGACCGTTTCGCTGAGTGAGGCCGACACCTCGTAGCGGGGCAGGTCCGGGCACAGCTCGACCGCGACCGCCTCCGCCAGGTCGCCGGGGGTGATGCCGTCCTGGCCGCCCGCCGTCGCGTACGCGCCGAGCCAGTTCTCCACGAGCTGGCGGCGCGCGGCGAGGTCGCCGCCGAGTCCGGCCAGGTCTTCGTCGTACGCGGAACTGCCGGAGCCCGAAGTGCCCACCGCGTGACGGAACTTGTCCAGCAGGGTGCGCGCGTCCGCGCTGGTGGCGAAGCCCTCGGGACCGGAGGTCAACTCCTCGAAGAGGTAGACAGAGGCCGGCCCGCCTACCGTCAACTCCCCCATCGCCTGCGCCAGTTCCCCCTGGAGCGCCTCGATCGCGGGCGCCAGGCCGAACGTCTCCCTCGCGCGCGCCATCGACACCGCCCGCCGCGTCCACGCCGCGCGCGCCTCCGGTGTCGTACCGTGCGCCCAGAACAGCTGCGCGGCGGCGCGCGCGGCCGGTTCGTGGCGCAGGGCTCCGGCCTCGGCGCGCAGCCGCAGCAGGGCGCCGAGGATCAGGGTGGCGTCGCGGTCGTGGACGCCGCGCTCGTACCCCTCGTCGTATGCCTCCTCGGCCAACTTTCTTACAAGGGAGGCGAGTTCGGCCTCGGTGACCGGGCCGTCGGCCGCCCCGCTCGCCAGCAGCCGCGCGGCCAGGTACTCGCCCCGGTACACCTCGGCCGACTCCGACGGCAGCTCCTGCCCCCAGTACGGCCGCGTCGCCGCGAACTCCGGGTCGGTGACGGGCGCCCGGTAGTCGGTGCCGGTGAGCGCGAAGCTCAGCCCGCCCGCGCCCCCGCCATGGGGTACGAGGGTGAGGTCCAGCGGCTGCGTGTTCACGGCGAAGCTGTGCCGCCCCAGCCGGATCAGCGCGCCGCCGTCCGCGTACAGGTCCGTGCGGTCGCGCAGGGCGCGCGCCGCCTCCTGGCGGGCCGCCTTGATCCGGCCGTCCAGCTCCTCCGCCCGTACGCGGTCGCCCAGTTCGCGCAGCTCCGCGACCGTACGCCGGACCTTGGCGACCATCGGGTCGGAGGCGAAGTACGTGCTGACCTCGTCGGCCGAGCCGAGCGCCGCCGCCCGCCGGCCGATGGTCTCCAGCACCCGCGCCGCCGAGTCCCCCAGCCGCTCGGCGCGCCGCGCGCGGGCGTCCTGGAGTCCCTGCTTGCGGGCCGAGAACGTCTCGTAGACCTCGGTGCGCCGCTCCGCCAGCCCGGCGAGGAACTCGTCCGACTCCGCGAACCGGGATTCGAGGTTCTCCAGCCGCAGCAGCAGCGCGGCGAGCTGGTCGTCGCAGCTCTCGGGCGTGGTGGCGGCGGCCAGCGCGCCCGTGACCGCCTGCCCCAGCAGGGCGGACTCCGCCGCGAACTCCGCCCGGCCCTCCCGGTCGCCCAGCTCCCCGCGCCGCGCGTCCAGAGTGGCGCGGGCGGCGTTGACCCCGCCGAGGACCTCCGCGATGCGCTCCAGGATGGACGTACGGACCGTCGCGTCAGCGATGTCCAGCCCCGCCACCACCTCGGTGACGGTACGCAGCCCCTCCGCCAGCTCGTCCAGCCGCGCCGCGACCGGCGCGGCCCCGGCGGCCGTGGTGAGCGCCTCGGCGGCGGCCGTCAGCGCCTCGGTGTCCGCGTGGTACGCGCTGAAGGCGTCCTCGCCGCGCAGGAACTCGACCGCCCGCCGCGCGAACGAGGTGAGGTCCCCCTCGACCTCGGCGGCCAGCGCGTCGATGCGCCCGGTGTCCGCGTACCGCTGCTCCTTGAGCGTGAGCAAGTGCCCCTGCGCACGCCGCAGTTCGGTCAGCCGCTCGACCCAGCCGGCGGCCGAGCGCGGCGCCTCGCCCCGGGTCCGGCGCACCAGAGCGGCGATCGTGGCCGCCGACTCGTCGAACGCGTCGGCGGCCCGCCGCGTCAGGGTCTGTACGGTCGCGAACTCGGCCAGCACCTGGTCGGCCGTCGCCCGTACCTCCGACAGCGGCCCGCGCAAATCGCCCGCCTCGGCGTCGCCCAGCCAGTGGTAGGTGTCGGTGGCGCGGACGCAGGCGGCGACGAGCGCCTCGTACCCCTGCGTGGTCGGGGTGGCCGTCCCGGTGACGGCGCGCGCCAGCGACAGGCAGTCGGAGATACCGCGCACGAGGTCGGCGTTGCCGATCCGGCCCAGCGGCCCGGCGTCGGCCGCGGCGGACGCGGCGGCGGCGTGGGTGTCGGAGACGTACGGCGAGCCCCAGATCTGGAGCGGGTGGATCCGGGCCGGCTCGTCGGTGTCCGGCGCCCGCAGGACCACCAGCGTGCCGTCCTCGAAGAGCGCGTGGCCCTGGCAGGGCAGCGGCGCCGCGACCTCCTTGCGGATCAGGTTGTACGGCAGGAGCAGGCCCCGGCCCTCGGCGCGGGCGTGGAACGCGTACAGCACGTCCTCGCCGTTCGGGGAGCGCAGCTCGCGCTCGAACTCCAGCCCGGTGGTGTCGGTGTCGAACGTCCGGTGCGCGCCGCTGGCCAGGCAGTAGCCGCCGGGGAAGACGATGCCCTGCTCCTCGGGCAGCCGCCGGCACGCCTGCCCGATGCCGTCGAGGCGTACGACGGTCCGGGTGACGGTGTTGAAGACCAGGTGGCGCCGGGTCTCCTCCTTGTACGGGCGCACCCGCAGCAGGACGAGCGCCCCGGCCCGCGCGTACTCGACCTCGGCGTCGGCCAGCGACTGGAGCGGCTCGTCGACCGGCTCGGTGTACAGCGGCCCGGCACCCGAGGACGACGACTCGGTGTCGTTGTCCGCCTTCACGGTCAGCGCGCCGCCGACGGTCGAGACGAAGACCGTGCCCCCGTCGATGGCGATGTGCGGGTACCGGCCGAGGACATGGTCCTCGCGGGTGGTCGCCGTCCACTCCACGTCCTGCCCGGCCGGGAGGACGTCGTCGCGCTCACCGCGCGCGTCCAGGAACCGCGCCGTCCCGTCCACGGCGATCGCCCAGCGCAGCACCCGTACGTCGGTGGCGCTCTCGCCGGTACGGAAGACGGCGAGCAGCCGGCCCTCGGTGTGCCGGAGCCGGAGCAGCCGGGCGTCCCGGAAGTAGCGGTGCAGCTCCGCGAACTCCCGTACGAAGTCAGGGTCGTCGAGCAGTCCGGGCACGGCATCGGCCGGCAGCGGATTCAGCTCGCGGTCGTAGAGGGCGAGGACATCACCGACGGCCGGCGCCCCGGAGCCCGCCCTCTGCGCCTGCCCCGGCGGAACGTTGCTGCCGAGGAGCAGCGCCCCGCCCACCGCGACGACGTCCCGGGGCAGGCGCGGCTGCTCCGTGCGGATGCGCGCCGTCCCCGTGAGGGCCAGCTCCATCGAGCCGAACGCCTCGATCCGGCGGGCGTTCAGCGCCTCCGCGCGGCGCGCCAGCTCGGCGGCCCGCGCGCCGAGCCGGTCGCGCAGGACCTCGTACGTACCGGCGTCCACCGAGGCCGTCGCGGCCACTGCTGTCTCGGCCACTGCTGTCTCCATCGGGCTCGTCGCCTTCCGTTCCGTACGAGTTCGTCATACGTGGGTCTTGTTACGCGGGGGATCCGGAACCATCGACCCCCGTACGGCGGCTTCGGATCCCCCACTCCCTCGGGTCGGGGCCCGCAGGCCCAGCCCCTCAGGCTTTACCGCGGCCCGCCCCCGCCGCCGCGCCGTTCAGCGTGGTGTTCAGCGCGGCGATCGGTGTGTCCGCGAGTCCCAGCCGGTCCGCCTGCTCCAGCAGCTGATCCAGCTGCGTGGACCCCGCGACCCCGGACTTCATCAGCTTCATCAGCAGCGCCGACACCGTCAGGTTCTGCACATCGCCCGTCGAGACCGAGCCGAGGATCTGCTTCAGGTCTTCCGGCAGACTGGCCGAACCGTCCAGCCACGGCTTCGCCAGCGCCTGCGCCGTCTCCGAGTGGGCCATGAAGCCGTCGACGCTCTTGCCGAGCGAGATGGACGACACCAGCCGGTCGAAGAAGACGGACTCCCCGCCGACGATGTTGATGTCGGCGTTCTCCAGACCGGTGGCGAGCACCGTGGCCTGCGCCTCCGCCACCTGCCGCTGCACATCGAGACCGGCGAGCCGGATCTCCTTCTCCGCTTCGAGCCGCAGCCGGTACTCCTCGTGCGTACGGGACGCCTCGTCCAGCGCGGCCATCGCCGCGGCCTTCTCGGTCAGCCCCGCCGCCTCGGCCTTCAGCTTCTCGCCGATGACCGCGGCGTCCGCCGTGGCCTGCGCCTGCGTACCCTCCGCGACCGCGAGCGCCTTGAGCCGCGCGCCCTCGGCCTCGGCCCGCAGCCGCGCCTCGGTCGCCTCGGCGGTGGCACGGCCGGCCTTCTCGATGACATCCGCCTCCCGCTCGCGGACCTGTGCCTCCGCGAGTCCGGCGGCGGCGGCCTCGGCCTGGATGCCCTCCGCGAGCCGCAGCTTGGCGCGCGAGTCGAGGTCCGCGGACTTCAACCGGGCCTCGGCGAGCGTCAGTTGCTCGGCCGCGAGGTGCTTGGCCGATGCCTCCGCCGCCTCGGCCGCCTTGATGTCCTTGACCAGCTTCTCCTGCGCCTCCGCCTCGGCGCCGATGATCACGGCCTGGCGGGTGCGCTCGGCCTCCTCGACGATACGGAGCTTCTTGATGGACTCCTCCTGCTCCGCGACCGTACGGTCCACGGCGATCCGCTCGCGGATGACATCCGCGACCTCGCGGCGCTCCGCCTCGACCTCCTTGTCCTTGGACATCCGGCTCATCTCGGTCTCGCGCTCGCGCCCGATGACCTCCAGCAGCCGGTCCTTCTCGATCCGCTCGTTCTCGATGGCGATGACCCGCTCGCGGTTCTTCTGCGCCACCGCGATCTCGCGGGCCTGGTTCTCCCGCTGGATGCCGAGCTGCTCTTCCGTACGGAGGAACGCGGTCTGCGCACCGAGCCGCTCCTCCTCCTGCACCTTGGCGGTCGCCGCCTCCTCCCGCGCCCGCAGCGTCTCGACCTCGCGGCGCTGCTTGATCTCAGCCTCGGCCTGGCGGCGCTCCAGCTCCAGGATGGTCTCCCGGGCGTCGACGTTCTGCCGGGTGATCTCCTTCTGCTCGGTGCGCTGGAACTCGTTCGTACGGACGTGCTCGACCGCCGTCAGCTCGGTGATCTTGCGGATGCCCTGGGCGTCGAGGATGTTGGCGCCGTCGAGCTGGGTCATCGGGGTCTGCTCAAGGAAGTCGATGGCCGCGTCGTCGAGGTGGTAGCCGTTGAGGTCCGTACCGATGACCCGGATGATCCGGTCGCGGAACTCCTCGCGCTTGGTGTAGAGGTCGACGAAGTCGAGCTGCTTGCCGACGGTCTTGAGCGCCTCGGAGAACTTCGCCGCGAAGAACTCCTGGATGGCGACCTTGTCGCTGGCGCGCTCCGTGCCGATCGCCTGGGCGACCTTGATGACGTCCTCGACGGTCTTGTTGACGCGGACGAAGAATGAGATGTGGATGTCGGCGCGGATGTTGTCCTGGCAGATCAGCCCTTCCCGGCCGGTCCGGCGGATCTCGATGATCTTCACCGAGATGTCCATGTACTCGGCCTTGTGCAGGACCGGCAGCACGACGGCGCCCGTGAAGGTGACATCCACCTTCTTGGTCTTGGAGATGATCAGCGCCCGGCCCTGCTCCACCTTGCGGAACAACCGGCTGATCAGCAGAAACGTTGCGATGGCGATGAGCAGGACAACGGCGATCAGCACGCCGATGCCCAGAGAGATGGCATCCATGGGAGTCCTTGCGAAGCGAGAAAGAGAAGAAGGAAAGACAAAGGCAAAGGCGAAGGCGAAGGCGAAGGCACAGCGGACATGGCTGCGCCGGGCAGCGGTACGAGTGGGTCCGGCAGATGTACGAGTACGGGCAGCGCGCGTCGAGGTCAGGCGGCGTTGCGCGGGTCGAGCGCCGGGTCGTACGGCGCGACCCAGAAGAACTCGCCCTCCACGTCGAACGCGTACAGCAGCCCCGTGGACCCGGAAACCAGCGCGCCGGCCGTACCGGCCGTACCTGCTTCATGGGCCGTCTCGGCCTGCCGCACCTGGACGAGCGCGGTCGAACCGTCCGCCGCCGCCACCTCGGCCTGACCGAAGTCGGCGGAGACGGAGCCGGTACGGATCGTGCACGTCAGCCCGATGAAGTCCAGCCGTGACGGCGGCGCCTGTTCAGGAACCAGGTCGCGCAGCCGCCGTACGAGCAGCCGCGTGACACCCCAGGCGATCAGCGCCCCGGCGACGAGCACGGCGGCGGACCAGAGCGTACGGCCGGTGCCCGGCTCCACCTGCCGGCGCACCAGCACCGATCCCGCCAGGGTAGTGAACCAGGCAATGGCGATCAGCAGCGATACGGGAATGGTCACCGGCACTCCACCGAGCCCGGCGCCACCGGTACTTCCCGTACCACCGGCGCTGTCCGCGCCCGTGCCGGTGTCCATCGATGAGTTGAAGGCGTCGTGCTCGGCCGCGCCCGCCAGCACCAGCAGCCAGAAGGCGATCACCACGAGCAGCGCGGCGCCGAACAGGACGGCGGGGAAACCCAGTGCGGCGCCGATGAACTCGTTCATCCCCACCCCGCCTTCCCCGTCGATGTGTGTACCGGCCCCCGACGCCGATACGTTGCCGTATCGCGACGCCGGGGACCGGTCCCCCGCGGTTCCCCCGTGTTCCCCCGTGGTCCCCCGTTGCGGTGAGACCATTGTGCTTGCAGGGAGCATCGAAATACATTGCCGGAACCCGGCAATCTTTACGTTTCCTTAATGCCGATCCCGTCCCCAACGGGCTGGATCGCGGGGGTACCGCGGGCCGCTACTTGACGACGACGGAGACGCCGGAGGAGTTGACCGCCGAGGCGATCGACGAACCCGCGTAACTGAAGCGCCAGTGGCCCGTCTTGGTGCCCTTGACCGTGGTCTTCAGCTTGCCGGCGCTGTCCGCCTTCACCGTCTTGACGTTGGTGTACTCGCTGCTGCCCTTCTTGCGGAACTGGAGCTTCACCGACTGGCCGCCGTGGCCGACGTAATGGGTCTGGCTGGGGTTCTCCAGGTTGAGCAGGGAGAGCTTGCCGGTGACCGTCAGGGTCTTGCCCTTCTTGACCGGCTTGGGCGTGGCGGCCACCGTAGCCCTGGAGTGGCGCCTGAGCTGGACAGTCTGCACGGACTGGCGGTCGGTCAGGCTCTGGCCGTCGGCCGACCGGGCCCAGGCGGCGGCCTTCCAGGTGCCCGCGAGCGCGTTCTTGCCCAGGCTGGCGACCGGGTCGAGATAGCCGAAGGTCACGTCACAGACCGAGGTGGTCGCGTTGGTCCGCTTGCAGGTGGCGGGCCAGCCGGTCACCACGGCGTCGGGCTTGTTGTACGCGCCTCGGTACAGATACAGATCACCGTCGGCGATGCCGGACGGGTCGGTGGCGGTGAACCGCGCGGTGAAGCTCTGCAACGGGTCGTTGTGGAGAGTCAGGGGCTTTCCGCCGTTGATCACGACCTTGCTGATCATGGTCGCGCCGACGGTCTGATCGGTCTGCGGCGCGGGCCCCATGAACGCGCGGGTGACCGTGCGCCGTACCGTACCGCCGGCCTTGTTCGCCGCCGTGACGCGCAGCGACACGAAGGACGCGTTCGCGGGGACGGGCAGGGTCGCCGAGGCGCTGCTGCCGTCCGTCTCCCCCGGCTCCTGCGGCTCCTGTGTCTCCTGGAGCGGCAGTCCGTGCCAGTTCGCGCCGTCGTCCGTCGAGTACTCGATGCCGGTGACCGTACTGACGTCGTCGTACGGATCGTTGAACCCGTTCGTCCGGGTGGACGCCGTCGCGGTGACGGTCACCGGGGCCGCCTTAGCGGTGTTCCTCGCGTCGAGTCCCGACACGGTGAGGGCGGTGTCGACCAGGGGCAGGGACCCGCTGCTCCGCATGGCGGCCGACGCGAACGTCCACTCGCTGCGCACCTGTGTGGAGAGCCGGGAGTAGGGCACCTTGCGGTCGGCGGTGTGGACGAGTTCGTACATCCCCGAACCGCTGGGGACGCCCGTGTTCAGCGTCTTGAGGGCACCCAGGTCCTTCGCCTCGGCGAGGGTCTGGCCCCGGAAGGCGAGCCGGTACGAGACCTTGGCGCGGGAGTCGTAGGCGCTGTGGCCCTCGGCGTCCGAGAAGGCGTAGGGCTCGTACAGCTGGATCGTGGCGGCCCTCCGGACGGAACCGGAGTAGTCGCTCTGCGGATCCGGCTGGAACGGCGCCGTGCCGAGCGTCTCCCCGGCGGACGTGCCGGCCTTCAGGGTGCGGTCCGGCATGGTCACCGAGTGACCCCCGCTGTCGTACGAAAGCATCCTGGAATAGGGCATGCCAGGCGTCACATACTCGGTGACGCTGCCGCCGAGGGGCACGGCGCTGCCGATGTAGGCGCCGCTCCCGCCCGTGTCGGGTGCGGAGAACAGATAGCCGCTGCGGCCGGTCCCGGGCGCGCGGACGGCGGTGACGGTCTTGGCGAGGTTCGCGGTGCGCACCTGCTTGACCGGCGAGGCGGGAACGGTGTCCTTGAAGGAGTGCGTGAGGTCGTACCGGTACGGGGACGGCGCGGCGTCGGCCGAGCCCTTTTTGACCTGGATCTCGTGGAGCCACAGCGAGGCACCGGTCTGCGAGAACGGGGTGACGTAGACCTTCCGGTTCATACCGTCCCAACGACGCCCGCCACCCGCGAAGCCCGCCACATCACCCCCCGGAACGGAGATCCAGACGCTGGACGTGTCGAGGACGGCCGTGGACTGGTCGGTCCGGATGCCGGTCTCCTTGGCCTTCTTCCTCTCGAAGCCGACCGTGAGCGCCGCCGTGGTGACCTTGAAGGTACGGACCAGCAGGTAGTCGGGCGATTTCCACTCGGAGACCAGCACGACGGAGAAATAGTCGCCGGGCGGCAGCTTGATCGAGGCACTGGGGTGGGCGCTATCGGTGCTGATGCTGTACGACGCCCAGGTCTTGCTGTTCCAGATCCGGAACAGCGAACCGGGGCTGTTCTCGCCGTCGACCTTCATCTTCACGGTGTACGGGCCCGCTGCGGCCCCGGCCTTGGCGGCCGACGCCGGCTTCCCGTTCCCGGCGGCGGGTATCTCCGTCGTGGCCACGGGCTGCCGCACGTCGACCGGCCGGACGCTCAGATCGCCGTCGGTGGAGGCGAAGGCGTAGCGGCCCATGGTGCGGCCGGGGCCGGGGGTGATCCGGATGTTCGAACCGGAGCCGGAACCTGTGCCCGTGCCCGTACCCGTGCTGCCGTCGATGACGTCCACCCGCTCGCCGGTGGCCAGTTCGGCGCCGCGCGTACCGGGAGCGGCGGTGGCAGGGGCGGCGGCGGAGGCGGCGGCCGTCGTCCCCGAGTCCGCCCAGCTCGTGCCCGTTCCGGCGCCGCTGAGCAGGGTCGAGGCCGACAGGACGACCGTTCCCGCCAGGGCGATTCCGGTGGTGGTGGCGCGGTGTCTTCGGCTTTCCGCGCGGTGATTCCTGATAGGCGGCATGTGCCGCTTCCCCCTTGTGTCAGGTGCTCCGAACCGCCTCCGGACGGGAGGCAGGAGCGATCACGGACACTTTAAACGCAGTCAGCGGCACATGTTCGGACTTATGTTCCCCACCTAGTCAGGCCGTACCAGCGGTACCAGCCGTACCAGCGGCGCCAGCCGCACCAGAGGTATCAGCCGCATCAGCCGCATCAGCCGCATCAAGAGGAAGTGGCCGCCGGTCCGGCCCCCGTACACCCCGGTCGTCGTCCTCCGCCTCCCGCCGGCTCATCGCCGCCGCGCGGGTGTCCGGCATCAGGACGTACGCCACCAGCGAGATCAGCGCGCACCCGGACACGTACCAGAAGAAGTACGTCTCGTGGCCGCCGTCCTTGAACCACAGCGCCACATACTCCGCCGTCCCGCCGAACAGCGCGTTGGCGATCGCGTACGGCAGCGCCACCCCGAGCGCCCGCACCCGGGTCGGGAACAGCTCGGCCTTCACGACCGCGCTGATCGAGGTGTAGCCGCTGACGATGGTGAGCGCCAGCACGGACAGGCCCAGGGCCGGCCAGAAGGAGGTGACACCGCCCAGCGCCGTCATGATCGGATACGTACCGACCGCGCAGCCGACCCCGAACCCGATCAGCAGCGGCCGCCGCCCCACCCGGTCGGAGAGCATCCCGAAGAGCGGCTGGAGACAGGCGTAAAGGGTGAGGGCGGTGAAGCTGACCAGCGTGGCGGTGTTCTTGTGCATGCCCGCGCTGCCGATCAGGTACTTGGTCAGATAGGTGGTGTACGTGTAGTACGCGAGCGTGCCGCCGAGGGTCAGCGCGATGACGAGCAGGGCCTCGCGGCGGTGCTCCCAGAGCGCCTTCATGGTGCCGCGCTCCCCGGCACCGGCCTGGCGGCCCGCGTCGGCCCGCTGCTGCTCGGCGAACGCCTCCGTCTCGTGCAGCCGGCGCCGCAGCCAGAACACGACCACGGCGAACACCGCGCCGAGCAGGAACGGCACGCGCCAGCCCCAGGTGGAGATCTGCTCGGTGGTGAGCGTGCGCTGCATGACGATCAGCATCCCGAGGCCGAGCAACTGCCCGGCCGTCATGGACACATACTGGTACGAGGAGCCGAGCCCGCGCTTGTTACGGTCGGCGGCCTCCGTCAGATACGTGGCGCTCGCCGCGTACTCCCCGCCGATGCTCAGCCCCTGGAGCAGCCGCGCGACCAGCAGCACCCCCGCGCCGAGATAGCCGGCCTGCCCGTACGTCGGCGCGAGCGCGATCAGCAGGGCCGCCGCGGACATCAGGGTGACGGTGAGGGTGAGCGCGCTCTTGCGCCCGTGCCGGTCGGCGGCCCGCCCGAGCAGCCAGCCGCCGACGGGGCGCATCAGGAAGCCGACGGCGAAGATGCCGGCGGTGTTCATGAGTTGGGCGGTGGGGTTGTCGTTGGGGAAGAAGTTGCCGGCGAAGTAGAGGGCGAAGCTGGCGTAAACGAACCAGTCGTACCACTCGACGAGATTGCCGAGCGATCCACCGATCATGGCGAGCCGCCGGCTCTGCTCGCGCGGAGCGAGGGCGGCATCGGGGGACGGCATGGCGGCTCCAGGGACTTCGGGTCGGGGAACTGGCCCGCTGAGAAAGGGGTGTTACGGGCGCGTCCCGGCCGCTCGAAACCAACACCAAGGTCAAGTTCCGGCAAAGCCAAGCGCCGTACGGCAACTTCGTTGCCCAGCGGGGTGCACTCAAGGTCGAAGACCGAAGGCCCCACCTGAACAGGATGCCGCTCCCTATGCCGACCACCCCCGCCGAGCCCACCCCCTCAACTGTCCCCGCCCCGGCCCCCACCAAGCACCGCCGCCGGAAAATCACCCGAACGAAGGTCGCGGTCAGCGCGGCCCTGGCCGCGGGTGTGGCCGGCGGGGTGCTCGTGAGCGCCAACGCCGCGACCACCGCGGCCGCCGCCCTCCCGGCGTCCGCAACGGGCGACAGCCGTACGGTCGTCGAGCCGAAGGTCCCGTCCACGGTCTGCAAGACGCTGACGGCCGGGCTGAGCATGACCAGCCGCAAGAGCGACGCGGCGAAGGAGGCGGCCCCGCCGGACACCGCCCGGATCCAGGCCGCCCTGGACGCGTGCAAGCAGAGCGGCACGGGCACGGTCGCCGTAAAACTCACCGCGAGCACCAGCACAAGTAGCAGCACCGCCGCCAAGGCCGCGTTCCTCACCGGCCCGGTCACCGTCCCCCAGGGCGTCGTCCTGCTGCTGGACACCGGCGTCACCCTGTACGGCTCGCTCAACGCCGCCGACTACCAGGTCACGGGCAAGCCCACCTGCGGCACCGTCACCACCGACTCCGGTGGCTGCAAGGCGCTGATCACGGTCTCGGGCGCCAACGCGGGCGTCGAGAGCGTACGCGCGAGCGGTGGCGCGCAGGGCACGATCGACGGGCGCGGCGACATGACGCTGTACGGGAAGAGCGTCACGTGGTGGGCGCTGGCCACCCAGGCCAAGACCGAGAGCAGGAACCAGAACAACCCCCGCATGATCCAGGCCGTGAAGGCGAACAACTTCACGCTCTACAACATCAACCTGGTCAACTCGGCGAACTTCCATGTCTCGTTCCAGAACGCCACCGGCTTCACCGCCTGGGGCGTACGCATCAAGACGCCCGCCACCGCCCGTAACACCGACGGCATCGACCCGGCCGGCGCCACGGACGTCACCATCGCCAACTCCTACGTCATGACGGGCGACGACGGCGTCGCGATCAAGGGCGGCAGCGCGGCCTCGAAGAACATCACCGTCAAGAACAGCCACTTCTACGGTACGCACGGCATATCCATCGGCAGCGAGACGACCAGCGGCGTCAGCAATGTCCTGGTCAGCAACAACACGATCACCGGCACCGACACGCTCGGCAATGCCAGCGCCAGCAGCGTCGGCCTGCGCGTCAAGAGCAGCGCGGCGAACGGCGGCAAGGTCTCGCAGGTCACGTATCTCAGCAACTGCATCACGAAGGTGAAGCAGCCCCTGGTCTTCGACACCCGTTACTCCGGCGGCACCGGCAGCTCCGTACCGTTCTTCACGGGCATCCTCGTCAACGGGGTCCGCTCGACCGCCTCGACCGCCAACGCGAAGTCGGTCCTGACCGGTTACGACGCGGCCCGCCCGCTGGGCCTGACCCTGGCGAACGTCAGCCTCGACACCACGGCGCTGACGGCCTCGTACGCGAGCGTCGGCCTGTACAACACCAATCTGACGCCGTCCGGCACGGGCGTCACCACGAGCACGCTGACGGGCAGTGGCACGGTCCCGACCTGCACGTTCCCGTCGTACCCGGCGCTGTAGAAAAAGACAGAAGCCCCGGACACCAGAGGAAGCACCTGGTGTCCGGGGCCCACAGTCAACTCGGCCAGGGACTACGCCTGGGCCGCGTTCTTCTTCTTACGGAGGAAGAACACCGCGCCGCCGCCGAGGGCGACGAGGATCAGCGCGATACCGCCGATCACCGGGGTGGCGCTGCTGCCACCGGTCTGGGCGAGGTCGCCACCGCCGGTGGTGCCGGAGGTGGAACCGCCGGCCGAGGCCGGGCTGGGCTCGTTCGACGGGGACTCGGAGTTCTCGGTCTCCGGCTCGTCGGTGCCCGGCTCGTCGGTGCCGCCGGTGCTGGTCTCGCCCGTGGTCTCACCGGTGGTCTCGCCCGTGGTCTCACCGGTCGAGCCGCCGTCCGAACCGCCGGTCGCGGAACCGCCGGTCGCGCCGCCCGTGTCGCCGCCGCCACCGATGGTGCCGGAGGTCTCGCAGTCCAGCACGCCTTCGAAGGTCTGCTCGAAGCCGTTGGAGCCCTTGACGACGATCTTGTACGGCTCGTCCTCACCGACCGGGACGGTGGTGGTCTCGGAGCCGCCCGGCTGCACCGTCAGCTCCTTGTCGCCGACGGTGTATGTGAACGGCTTGTCACCCTCGTTGGAGACGGTGACGTCCACGCCGCCCACCTCGCAGTTGACCTCGGCGTGCGCCGCCGGAATCGGGCCCTTGGCGGCCCAGTTGGCGGTGGCCGTGGCGGTCACACTGCTCTCGGTGGAGCCGGCCAGGATCTGGGTCTGGCTGCGCTTGTTGCCCTCGCCGCTGGTGAAGACGCGGCCGACGGGGATCTTGGTGCTGGCCTTGGCGGTCAGCGAGGCGGTGCCGTCGTCGGTGCCGGCGGGAACGTCGAAGAAGACCTCGTCGCCGCCCTTGACGCTGGTCACCTCCGTACCGTTCTTGTCGACGACCTTGACGCCGGCCGGGGTGCCGGCGCCCGCGGCGATCTGTACGGAGCCCGCGTTGGTGCTGACCGTGATCGGCCCGAGCTTCTCGCCCGACTTGCCGGAGACGGCGGGCGGGTTGAGGCTGAGGGACGCCTCGGGCTCCGAGGAGTTCTTGGCGTTCTTCTGGAGGTAGTCGGCCAGCTGGTTGGCCCTCTTGTCCTGCGCCGTCACATCGGCGGCGTCGGAGAGGCGCCAGATGGCGACCTGCGTGGCCGCGGCGGCGAGCTGCGGCGTCAGCGAGCCGCTCACACCGGCGGCCTTGGCCAGCGCGGTGAGGTCGCTCACGTGGGGGTAGGAGTTCTCCAGAATCCAGTTGACCTTCCCGGCGTCCGGGTTGGATCCGAGGGAAGAGGACTTCCAGGGGACTTCCTGGTACTTGGCGTTGTTCTTGGTCGGCTGGTGGATGTCGATGCAGTAGGTCTGGATCTTCCCGCCGTTGTCGACCGCCATTTCGAACAGCCCGGCCGAGACCTTCTGGCTCCGGCCGTTCAGCTTGATGACCGCGGTGCTGTAGGTCTTCAGCCCGGTCAGCTTGGCGGTAGCGCCCCCGGCGTTCGGAGACTCATCCGCGAACGCGGCTCCCGCGCCGGCAATCGCACCACCGGTGAACATGCCGGCCGCGAGAACGGCGACTGCGAGGCGAGAGACCCCGCGACTTCCCACTCTGTACATATATTTCCCCTCCGGGCGAGGCTCCGTATGGCGGGATCGCCGGGTACGCCTCGTCTGCGAGCACTTCGAGTCCCCGTGCTACCCGCCAAACCCTAGGGACCGCCCACAGCGAACAAACAGCTAATCGCCTTTGGTGATCATTCCGAATCGCAATTGTTATGCGCCTCAGGTGCACTTTGCGGGAATGTCTACAAATCTTCAATGCGATTCGGGGCGCGTGAAGGTATTGAAAAGCCCTTGAAAAGACAGCGTATATGCATCAACACCCGAAGTTGAACGTTTGACCGCCTAGCCCTTATGACATCCCATATGCCCGAATAGCCGGGCGATCTGAGCGGTCCGAGCAGGCGGGGACCCGGACGGGCCCACGGAGTCGACCCACCGGTACAAAGTGCCGCCGAGACGACCGACACCGTCCGGCTCCCACGCTCAGCGTTGACCATTCACGGACCGTTTAAGGACGACGCTCTACGCCTGCGCGTCAAACCCCGCCCACTTGCCCAAGTGGGCGCAGGGCCTGGGGAACTCCATCGAGAAGATCGATGAACAATGGGGCCGCGGAGTCCACCCGATGCGCGTGATCGCCAACGGCACCGAATGCGAAGCGCTGTTCACCCTGCGCCGCCGCCCCGAGATCACCGAGGAAAACTTCCACCGCGACGCCGTATGCGCCGGCCGGCGGGGCGTCACGCCAGGCCACGCCGGTCGACGGCGCCGACGCACTGATCACGGTCCCCACAGTGGGCTTCGAGTCACCCCCGCCTGCGCGGGGAACACTGGCCCGGCGCGCGCTCGCCAGCTCCGGCCTCGGGTTCATCCCCGCTTGCGCGGGGAGCACGGGCGGAAGGTCAAGAGCACGACCTACCGCGGCGGTTCACCCCCGCCTGCGCGGGGAGCACGATGCGGTTTCGATCCCGTGGCGGGGCATCGCCGGTTCACCCCCGCCTGCGCGGGGAGCACACCACCCCGAAGATCGAAGGGTTCTTCAAGTACGGTTCACCCCCGCCTGCGCGGGGAGCACATGAAGTCGCCTGAGAGCACAGGAGCCGTGGCCGGTTCACCCCCGCCTGCGCGGGGAGCACACCGCCGACCACTTCCGCATGAAAGTCGCCGTCGGTTCACCCCCGCCTGCGCGGGGAGCACGAAACCCCGCTGCCCTGGGCGCCCGCCACGGTCGGTTCACCCCCGCCTGCGCGGGGAGCACGGCGTCTTCCTGACCGCATGGGACAAGTCCAGCGGTTCACCCCCGCCTGCGCGGGGAGCACCAGCGGGGTACCCGTCGTCGTGCTGCACAAGTCGGTTCACCCCCGCCTGCGCGGGGAGCACACTTTCTGACCTGCGGCTTCAGAGACGCTTTGCTCGCTCTTGACCACAATGCCGAACCACATCGACGCAGTTGTCGTCCTGGCCCGGGCAGGACAACTCCCGGTCAGGGCCTACGGCCTTAAGGCTCAACAGGCTTCTGACTTGGCGTGCGCCAAGAAGATCTGCCACTGAGCACGGGCGAAGCCAAGAGGCCGCCGGGCCTGGTCCTTGCTGTCACGTACGGCGCAGCCGCCATCGTCCGTGATGGCTACTTCAACGCAGTTGCCCTGCTGCCCGGAATAGGAGGACTTCCGGTACGGACCTACGGCCTCGGAGGTCACGAGGTATCCGCCTTCGTGTGCGTCAGGAAGATCTGCCACTGGGCACGGGCGAAGCCGAGAGGCTGTCGGGCGTGGTCCTTGCTGTCGCGTATGGCACAGCCATTGGCCGTGGGAGCTACCTCGACGCAGTCGTTGTTGTGGCCCGAGTAGGACGACTTCCGGTAAGGGCCTACCACCTCAGCGGTCACGATGCTTCTTCCTTGCTGCTCCGCAGTACTCGCCGGATGAGCCGGGCGCTCGCATCCGGTGACAGAGCTTCCGATCGTAGTTGGTCGAACGCACTCGCGTAAGCCGTTAGATCGTCCACCCCTTCAAGGATCGACGCACCCCGCAGGTTGTCAATGGCGACGGCTTCCACGGTGGGCTGGCTCTCGAAAGAGAATGAGGAGAACGGGTAGCTGATGCCTGCCTTCACCCCGGCCGAGACGGGGAGCACCTGAATGGAGACATTGCTCCGCTTCCCCACCTTGAGGAGGTGCTCCAACTGCTCCCGGTGCACATCCTCCGGTACCAGCGGCAGCGTCACGATGGGCTCCCAGATGATGGCCGCATAGCTGGTGCCACCCTCTTCGATCTTGGCCTGCCGCCCCTCGCGCACCTTGACGAACTGCGCCACCACGTCCGGCGGAACGCGATTGGGCGCGAGCATGGACGTCTGTTCCGCGTACCCAGCGGTCTGCAACAGCCCCGGAACCAGGACGGTTTGCCAGCCCCGGATGAACGTCGCGTCATCCTCCAGCGAAATATGGTCGCGGTAACCGTCCGACAGTTCCGGGAAGTTGAGCCACCAACCCCGGTGGCCGGAGTTCTTCGCCAGCCACACCAGGTGGTCGCGCTCCGTCTCGTCCGTGATGCCGTACCGGTCCAGCAGGAGCAGCACTTCCGCCGGCCTGGCCGTGGTGATCCCGTCCTCCATGCGGCTGATCTTGGATCGCGATCCATGGATGAACTGCGCCGCCTGCGCCTGGTCGAACCCGGCACCGACCCTGTGCCGCTGCATCTTGCGACCGAATCGCCTGCTGCGCACCGTCGGCTTTCCACCTGCGGGCATCTCGTTGCCTCCCTCTCCGCTCGCGCCCAAGTCTGCACGGCCGGGCGCCGTTTGGTGGCCCGTCACACGATCGAGGTAATCATGCACGCGTGCATGAGTTTGGGTTGTGGAAGTTATCCATCCCACCCTAGCCTCAGGAACGCGCCGTCCGCATCCCGCTACGCGGCGTAACTCCGACCACGCGTCAGCTGGGGGTTAAACCATGCCCACAACCCTTTCCGCGGAGCCGCTTCGCGCCACCTTCCGCATTCCGAAACGCAAGAAGCACGTGCCGGCCGTACGGGCCCGGGTCACGGAAACCTTGGCGGCCTGGGGGCTCGAACAGCTTGCCCCGGACGTCGAGTTGGTGGTGTCAGAGCTGGTCACGAACGCCGTCGTCCACTGCCGCGTGAGCTTCGCCGAGGTCGAGGTGACGCTGCATGTGGACTGGGGCGAGCTGGTGCTGGAGGTCTCCGACCCCGACCGCACGAGGCTGCCGCAGCTCGGCACGGGGTGTCCCGAGGACGGGGAGGGCGGGCGCGGGCTGCTGCTGGTTGCCGCGCTGGCCGGCTCGTGGGGGTGCCGGGAGCTGGAGTACGGGAAGTGCGTGTGGGCACGGTTCGAGGCAGGCCGGAACGGCGCCGGGGGCTCGGTGTGAGGGGGTTGGTTACGACGCACCTTCGGGCGGCAGGCAGCGCTGCCGATGACGTACGGATGGGAATGGGGCCGGGGCCAGAACCGGGGAGAGTGGTGGCGCACATGGGCGGGCTGACCGTCGGGATGGTGGCGTACGACCGGACGGTCGAGATGCCCGGCCGGATCACCAGCTTCGCGGGGGAACGCGTCTGCCTGGAACGGCCCACCGGCTTCGCCTGGGTCGCGCAGCTGAGCACCGTACGGCCGGCAACCCCGTGGGAACAGCGCCAACTCGCCGCCCTCGACAGGCTCCACCGCCACCGGCGCCACTCCACGCCGCGATGGCGCGGAGAGCCGTAACCTGCGGGTCAATACGAGCGCCAGGTGTGGTGGACGGAGGCGGGCGTGGAGCGCGGGGCGGGGGGAAAGGGGGCCCAAGAGGTCCGCTGCACTACCACTCAGCTCAGGGCCCGACGGCCCGGCGGACCCTGCGGGGCGCGCGACAGAGGAATGGGGCTGCCCGGCTGATCTCAGCGGCTGACGGCCGCCGGTTTACTGGCATTCATGCCCCGCTGGGCGCCGTGGGATTGTCGACTGCGGGTCAGCACCAAGAGGTAACCGAGGTGTACGGGAGCAAGAAGCTGAACGCTGGGCCGCCCCTCCTCCTGTCAGTGTCGCGCCTCCAGGGGAGGAGTAAAGGGCGCTCCTACGTCGCGTCGCTGCGCGATGGGCTGCGCCCACCCTTGACACCTCCCCTTCCGGCGCGCGCACGGAAGAGGGGGGGCGGCCGGGGGGAGGGGGCCCGAAGGGTGGTGCCGCACTGCCACTCGGCTCAGGGGCTGACAGGCCGGTGGGCCCTGCGGGGCTACGCAGCAGAGGAATGGGGCGGTCCCACACCGGCTCAGCGGCCAACGGTCCGCTGTTGGTTGCGACCCAAGCCCCGCTGGTCACCGAGCGTGGGTTGTGGGATTTCTGGGACGTGAGTGGCGACAAGTGGGCCCCTGAAGGCCGTCCATGCGTCCAGGAGTGCCGCTAACGCACCTGAGGACACATGTGCCGCCCGAAGAGCCCCCCAACCGCCCGCCAAATCACCCCATATCAGACAGATCGGCGGGGAGGGTGGCCCGCAGACCCGGCCGGACAGCAGAACCCGCCCACCTTCCGGGCACCACAACGCAACGGTGACCAGCGGGGCTTGAGTCGCAACCAACAACGGGCCGTCAGCCGCCGAGACGGGGCCGAGTCACCCCACTCCTCTGCCGCGCGCCCCGCAGGGCCCACCCGCCCGCCGGACCCTGAACCGACCGGCAGAACAGCGGACCCCCCGGGCCCCCTCCCCCCGGCCGCCCCCCTCTCCCGTACACGCGCCGGAAGGGGAGGTGTCAAGGGTGAAGCGAAGCGCAATCGGCGAAGCCGACGCGACGCTAGGAGCGCCCTTTACACCTCCCCTGGAGGCGCGACACTGACAGGAGGAGGGGCGGCCCACCCCGCACCAAGCGCCCAGCACCTCGCCACCGGCCCACCCCGGTTACCTCTCGGTACTGACCCGCACCCGGCGCACCCGCCGCACCCGCCGCGCCCTCACCCCTCGCCCTCGTCCTCCCCCTCCAGCTCGCCCTCCGTCTCCAGGAATACCTTCCGCAGCGCGTCCAGTACCGCCGGGTCCGGCTTCTCCCACATGCCGCGTGATTCCGCCTCCAGCAGGCGTTCCGCGATGCCGTGGAGTGCCCAGGGGTTGGCCTCCTGGAGGAAGGCGCGGTTCTCGGGGTCCAGGACGTAGGTTTCCGTCAGCTTGTCGTACATCCAGTCCGCGACCACGCCCGTCGTCGCGTCGTACCCGAAGAGGTAGTCGACCGTTGCCGCCAGTTCGAACGCGCCCTTGTAGCCGTGGCGGCGCATCGCCTCGATCCACCTCGGGTTGACGACGCGGGCGCGGAAGACGCGGGAGGTCTCCTCGACCAGGGTGCGGGTGCGGACCGTTTCCGGGCGGGTGGAGTCGCCGATGTACGCCTCCGGGGCCGTGCCCTTCAGCGCGCGTACGGTCGCGACCATGCCGCCGTGGTACTGGAAGTAGTCGTCGGAGTCCGCGATGTCGTGCTCGCGCGTGTCCGTGTTCTTCGCGGCCACGGCGATGCGCTTGTACGCGGTCTCCATCTCCGCCCGCGCCGGGCGGCCGTCGAGTTCGCGGCCGTACGCATAGCCGCCCCAGACGGTGTAAACCTCCGCGAGGTCCGCGTCCGTACGCCAGTCGCGGCTGTCGATGAGCTGGAGGATGCCCGCGCCGTACGTACCGGGGCGGGAGCCGAAGATACGGGTGGTGGCGCGGCGTTCGTCGCCGTGTTCGGCCAGTTCGGCCTGGGCGTGGGCCCGTACGAAGTTGGACTCGGCCGGCTCGTCCAGCCCGGCGACCAGCCGCACCGCGTCGTCCAGCAGCCCGATGGCGTGCGGGAACGCGTCCCGGAAGAAGCCGCTGATGCGCAGGGTCACGTCAATGCGGGGGCGGTCGAGTTCCGCGAGGGGGACGGGTTCAAGCCCCGTTACCCGCCGCGACGCGTCGTCCCACACCGGCCGTACGCCCAGCAGCGCCAGCGCCTCCGCGATGTCGTCGCCGGAGGTACGCATCGCGCTCGTACCCCACAGGGAGAGCCCGACGGATGTCGGCCACTCGCCGTTGTCCGTGCGGTAGCGGGTCAGCAGGGAGTCGGCCAGCGCCTGGCCGGTCTCCCAGGCGAGGCGGCTCGGGACGGCCTTCGGGTCGACGGAGTAGAAGTTGCGGCCGGTCGGCAGGACGTTGACCAGACCGCGCAGCGGCGACCCCGACGGGCCCGCGCTCACCGAGCCGCCGTCCAGCGCGTGGAGCACATTGTCGATCTCGTCGGTCGTCGCCTCCAGGCGCGGTACGACCTCCTCGGCGGCGAATTCGAGGATCGCGGCGACCTGCTCCGGGTGGCCGGCCGCGACGGCGGGCACCGCGTCCACGTCCCACTCGGCTTCCTCCATCGCCTGGACCAGCGCGCGGGCCGTCGCCTCGACCGTGTCCGCGTCAGCCCGCGTCGGCGCCGACTCGTCGAGGCCGAGCGCCTCGCGCAGGCCCGGCAGCGATGTCGTACCGCCCCAGATCTGGCGGGCGCGCAGGATCGCCAGCACGAGATTGACGCGCGCCTCGCCCTCCGGCGCGTGGCCGAGGACATGCAGCCCGTCGCGGATCTGCGCGTCCTTGACCTCGCAGAGCCAGCCGTCGACGTGGAGGAGGAAGTCGTCGAAACCGTCGTCGTCCGGCCGGGCCTCAAGACCGAGGTCGTGGTCGAGCTTCGCGGCCTGGATCAGCGTCCAGATCTGCGCGCGGATGGCGGGCAGCTTGGCCGGGTCCATCGAGGAGATCGCCGCGTACTCATCAAGAAGCTGCTCCAGGCGCGCGATGTCGCCGTACGACTCGGCGCGCGCCATCGGCGGTACGAGATGGTCCACCAGCGTGGCATGCACGCGCCGCTTCGCCTGCGTACCCTCGCCCGGGTCGTTGACCAGGAACGGATAGATCAGCGGTACGTCACCGAGCGCGGCGTCGGGCGCGCAGGCGGCGGAGAGGCCCGCGTTCTTGCCGGGCAGCCACTCCAGATTGCCGTGCTTGCCCAGGTGGATCATGGCGTCGGCGCCGAAACCGCCGTCCGTGCTGTCGGCGGCGATCCAGCGGTAGGCGGCCAGATAGTGGTGCGAGGGCGGCAGATCGGGGTCGTGATAGATCGCGATCGGGTTCTCACCGAAACCGCGCGGCGGCTGAATGAGGATGAGCAGATTCCCGCGCCGGAGGGCGGCGAGGACGATATCGCCGTCCGGGTCGCCACCGTTGCCGACCCGGCTGCGGTCGAGGAACATCTCGCCGGGCGGCGGGCCCCAGTGCGTCTCGACCTTCTCGCGCAGCTCGGCGGGCAGCTTGTCGTACCAGCGCCGGTAGTCGGCGGCCGGGATACGGACCGGGTTACGGGCGAGCTGCTCCTCGGTCAGCCACTCCTGGTCGTGGCCGCCGGCGTCGATGAGGGCGCGGATCAGCTCGTCGCCGTCGCCGGAGGAGAGGCCGGGGACGGGTCCGTCGGTGTCGCCGGTGCCGTCGGGGTCGCCGAAGTGGTAGCCCTGGGCCAGCAGTTCACCGAGGAGTTCGATGGCACTGGCGGGGGTGTCGAGACCGACGGCGTTGCCGATACGGGAGTGCTTGGTGGGGTACGCGGACAGGACGAGCGCGATCCGCTTGTCCTGCGTCGGGATGTACGCGAGCCGGGCGTGCTTCACGGCGATCCCGGCGACGCGCGCGGCCCGCTCGGGGTCGGCGACGTAGACCGGCAGCCCGTCCTCGTCCAGCTCCTTGAAGGAGAACGGGACGGTGATCAGCCGCCCGTCGAACTCCGGCACCGCGACCTGCGAGGCCGCGTCCAGCGGCGTCAGCCCCTCGTCGCTCGCCTCCCAGGCGGCGCGGCTGGAGGTCAGGCAGAGCGCCTGGAGAATCGGTACGTCCAGCCCGGCGAGCGCACCCGCGTCCCACGCCTCGTCGTCGCCGCCGGCCGAGGCCGTGGCGGGCTTGGTGCCACCGGCGGCGAGGACGGTGGTGATGATCGCGTCGGCCTCCTCCAGCGCCTCCAGCAGCTCGGGCTCGGGGGCCCGGAGCGACGAGACGAAGAGGGGCATCGGGCGGGCGTCGGCGTCCTCGATGGCCGTGCAGAGCGCCTCCACGAAGGCGGTGTTCCCGCTCATGTGGTGGGCGCGGTAGAAGAGCACCGCGACGGTCGGAACCGTCTCGACCACCGAGTGGCCGGGCCGGCCCAGGCGCGGCGGCCGTACGCGACGCTCCAGCCGGCCCCAGGTCGGCGACGCGGCCGGCGGCTCGAAGCCGTGGCCGGTCAGCAGCACGGTGTCGGAGAGGAAGCGGGCGAGCTGCCCGAGGTTCTCCGGGCCGCCGTGCGCGAGATACCCGTGCGCCTCGGCGGCGATCCCGATGGGGACGGTCGACGCCTCCATCAGCTGCGCGTCGGGGGCCTGCTCACCGGTGAGGACGACGACGGGCCGGGGCCCGGCGAGCAGCTGGTCGATGCCCGCCTGCCAGGCACGCAGCCCGCCGAGGAGCCGTACGACGACGAGGTCGACGCCCTCCAGCAGCGCGGGCAGCTCGTCGAGCGCGAGCCGGGCGGGGTTGGCGTACCGGTACGGGACCGGTCCCTCGGCCGCGCGGGCGCTGAGCAGATCGGTGTCGGACGTCGACAGGAGCAGAAGCATGCGGCGTCTGGCCTTCCTCGGGGTCCGCGCCCCGGGCGGGTGGTGAGTGGACGGCGGGAGTTCCTGACTCGTCCGGCGCCGCGTCGCATCGCGCGCTGCGCCGCGTTACGGCTGCGCACGTCGCAAGGCACACGTCGCCGGGCTCACAGTGGCGGGACCGCGCCGGGTTCGCACCGGGCTTCCTCCCCAAGACGCCGTCGCTGGCGATGGCGGCGGGCCGTGGAACCCGCCGTCTGCATAGTAAGTGCTGAGGTCACGGGCGGGGAGGGCACCCGGACGGACGGCGGAGCCGGGCACCGCGCGACAGGTGGCCGGGCGGCCCGGCGTGGGTATGCTCGCGGCCATGCCGCCCACCCCGCAACCACCCGTGAAACGGGACGAAACCCCCGGCCGGGAGCCCGTAGGGGACGCCGACGTGGCGCCCGTACGGGATGCCGTCGTGGTGCCCGCAGGGGACGCCGACGTGGCGCCCGTACGGGAGGTCGCGCCCGTGCCCGTACGGGATGCCCTACGGGATGCCGCTGTGGCGCCCGTACGGGAGCGGGGTGACGCCTGCCCGGGCGCCCTGCGGCTGCACAGCGCCGACGACGGCCGGCTGGCCCGGCTGCGGCTGCCCGGCGGACTGCTGACGTACCGCCAGGCGGAGGCCCTCGCGGTGGCGGCCGAGCGGCTGGGCGACGGGCATCTCGACATCACATCCCGGGGAAACATCCAGCTCCGGGGGCTGGGCGCGGCCTGCGGCGGCGAGCTGGAAGCACTGCTGGACGCGGCCGGTCTGCTGCCCTCGCCGGAGCACGAGCGGGTACGGAACATCGTGGCGTCCCCGCTCTGCGGACTGGACGGACCCGCATCCGCACCCAGGCCCGGACCCGCACCCGTACGGGAAGTCCCCTCGGGGAACGCCCAGTTGTGGGCGCGCGAGCTGGACGCGCTGCTCTGCGCGAGCCCGGCGGCGACGGCCCTGTCGGGCCGCTTCCTGTTCGCGCTGGACGACGGCCGGGGGGATGTCGCGGCCCTGGGCGCGGATGTGACGTTGCTCGCACGGGCGGACGGCGGAGCGACCGTACACATCGGGGCAAACCACCCCGGTGTACGGGTATCCGCCGCCGACGCGCCTCGCGCGGCCCTGCTCGCGGCGGAGACCTTCGTCGCGGAGGCAAACGGAACTGGCACCGGCGCCTGGCGCGTACGGGAACTCCCGGACGGGGGACGGGAGCTGGCCGGAGCGTTGGCGGCCCGGCTGACCAAGGCGGGAATCGAGGCGCGCCAGTACGAGCCGACCGCCCCAACCGCCTCCCAGGAGCCCTGGCCATACGCTGCTCCCCCGCCCCCCGGCCGAATCGCCTCCCCCGATGGCACGGTCGCCCTCTCCGTCCACGCCCCGCTGGGCCGGCTGAGCGCCGAGCAGTGGCGACTCCTGCTGTCGGAGAGCGGGACGGGCGAGCTGCGCGTCACCCCCTGGCGCGGCGTGATCATCCCCGGCCTGCCCCCGGCCGCCGCCGACGCCCTGCGCGACCGGCTCCGTACCGCCGGACTGATCACCACCCCCGACTCCCCCTGGCACGGCGTCGGCGCGTGCACGGGCCGGCCCGGGTGCGCGAAGGCGCTGGCGGACGTACGGTCCGACGCGGCCGACGCCCTGGCCGCCGACGTCACCGTCGCCGGCGCGGCCAGCCGCGACGCCCTGCCGGTCTACTGGTCGGGGTGCGCACGGCGCTGCGGCCATCCCGGGGGCGCGTGGGTGGACGTGGTGGCGACGGAGGCGGGCGACTACACCGTCTCCGTACACGGGCACGGCGTTCCGCAGCCCACAGCGCCGGCGACGACCACCCGACCGCGGTTGCCCACAACCGTGGCAACAGCCCGAACACGATCAACAACAGTCACGAAATGAGCGAGACCAGAGTGTCCACAGCGTTCGACTACGAGAAGGACGGCGCGGAGATATACCGCCGTTCCTTCGCCACGATCCGCGCCGAGGCGGACCTCGCCGGGCTCCCCGCCGATGTCGCCCAGGTCGCGGTGCGGATGATCCACGCCTGCGGCATGGTCGATCTGGTCCGCGATCTCGCGTACACGCCCACCGTGGTCGCCCGCGCCCGCGAGGCGCTGCGCGCGGGCGCGCCGATCCTGTGCGACGTGTCCATGGTCGCCAGCGGGGTCACCCGCAAGCGGCTGCCGGCCGACAACGAGGTCGTCTGCACCCTCTCCGACCCGTCGGTGCCCGCGCTGGCCGCCGAGCTGGGGACGACACGCAGCGCCGCCGCCATGGAGCTGTGGCGGGACCGGCTCGAAGGCTCGGTCGTGGCCGTCGGCAACGCGCCGACCTCGCTCTTCCGCCTGCTGGAGATGATCGAGGACGGCGCGCCGCACCCGGCGGCGGTCATCGGCGTACCGGTCGGCTTCATCGGCGCGGCCGAGTCCAAGGACGCGCTCGCCGAGCACCCGGCCGGGCTGGCACATCTGGTCGTACGGGGGCGGCGGGGCGGCAGCGCCATCGCGGCGGCGGCCATCAACGCGATCGCGAGTGAAACGGAATGACCGAGAACAGCACCCAGAACAGCACCGAGAACCGCACCGATAGCGCCACCACGCCCGGCCCCACGCCCGGCCCCGGCCGCCTGTACGGCGTAGGTCTCGGCCCCGGCGACCCGTCCCTGATGACCCTGAGGGCCGTCCAGGTCATCGCCGAGGCGGATGTCGTCGCGTACCACAGCGCCCGTCACGGCCGTTCCATCGCGCGTTCCATAGCCGCCGGGCATCTGCGCGCGGACCACATCGAGGAACCGCTCGTCTACCCCGTCACCACCGGCACCACCGACCACCCCGGCGGCTACCGGGGCGCGATGGAGGAGTTCTACGCGGAGGCCGCCGCCCGGCTGGCCGTCCATCTCGACGCCGGGCGGACGGTCGCGGTGCTGGCGGAGGGCGATCCGCTCTTCTACGGCTCGTACATGCACATGCACAAGCGGCTGGCCGACCGCTATCCGACCGAGGTCGTCCCCGGGGTGACGTCGGTGAGCGCCGCCGCGGCCCGGCTCGGGGCGCCGCTGGTCGAGGGCGAGGAGGTGCTGACGGTCCTGCCGGGCACGCTGCCCGAGGAGGAGCTGACGGCGAGGCTCGCGGCGGCGGACTCGGCCGTGGTCATGAAGCTCGGGCGTACGTTCCCGGCCGTGCGGCGCGCGGTCGAGCGGGCGGGGCGGCTGGGGGACGCGCGGTATGTGGAGCGCGCGACGATGAGCGGGGAGCGTACGGGCGCGCTGGCGGACATCGATCCGGAGTCCGTGCCGTACTTCTCGGTGGCGGTGCTGCCGAGCCGAGTGGACGCGAGCCCTCCCCTTTCACCGGCGGGCGAAGTGGTCGTCGTGGGAACGGGCCCGGCGGGTCCGCTGTGGCTGACGCCCGAGACACGTGGCGCGCTGGCCGATGCCCAGGATCTGGTCGGCTACACCACCTATCTGGACCGTGTTCCGGTCCGGCCGGGGCAGGAGCGGCACGGTTCCGACAACAAGGTGGAGTCGGAGCGCGCCGAGTTCGCCCTCGATCTGGCCCGGCGCGGCCGGCGGGTGGCCGTCGTCTCGGGCGGTGACCCGGGCGTCTTCGCGATGGCGACGGCGGTGCTGGAGGTCGCGTCCGCCGATCCGTACCGGGAGATTCCCGTACGGGTTCTCCCGGGTGTGACGGCGGCCAACGCGGCGGCGGCCCGCGTGGGCGCCCCGCTGGGCCACGACTACGCCGTTCTCTCGCTCTCCGACCGACTCAAGCCGTGGGAGGTCATCGCGGAACGGCTGCACGCGGCGGCCCGCGCCGATCTTGTCCTCGCCCTCTACAACCCGGGCTCGCGCAGCCGCACCTGGCAGGTCGGCAAGGCCCGCGAACTGCTGCTGGAGCACCGCGCGCCGGACACCCCGGTGGTCGTGGCCCGCGATGTGGGCGGCGCGGAGGAGCGGGTGCGGATCGTACGGCTGGCGGATCTCGACCCGGCGCAGGTCGATATGCGGACGATCCTGCTGGTGGGTTCGTCGCAGACGGTACGGGTGGAGCGCGGCACGGGCGAGGAGATCATCTGGACCCCGCGCCGCTACCCGGAGCCGGAAAGCTGACGCACAACCCAGTCGGCGGCCTCGCTGGAAGTAGTAACCACCGGCACCCCCGCCGCCCCGGCCGGCCGCCGTACGACCACCACCGGAATCCCCGCCTCCCGGGCGGCGGTGAGCTTGGGCGCGGTGGCCGCGCCGCCGCTGTCCTTGGTCACGAGGGTGTCGATACGGTGCCTTCGCAGAATGTCCCGCTCGCCGTTGAGCCCGAAAGGTCCCCGGTCCAGCAGGACGTCCATTCGGGACGGATGGGGCGGCTCCGGGGCATCCACGGACCGTACGAGGAACCAGGCCGCGTCGAGGTGCGCGAAAGCGGCGAGCCCCATCCGCCCGGTGGTGAGGAAGACCCGGCGGGCGCCGAGGGCGGAGAGCACCTCGGCGGCCTCGGGCAGCCCGTCGGCCGGATGCCAGTCGTCGCCCGCGACCGGGACCCAGGAGGGGCGGCGCAGGGCGAGCAGGGGAACATGGGCGGTGGCGGCGGCGAGGGCCGCGTTGTGGCTGATGACGGTGGCGAAGGGATGGGTGGCGTCGATGAGCGCGTCCACCTGGTGTGCCCGGAGCCAGTGCGCGAGCCCGTCGGCACCGCCGAACCCGCCGATACGGACGTCGCCGGGCGGCAGCGAGGGCCGGGAAACGCGCCCGGCGAGGGAACTGGTGACCTGGAGCCGGGGATCCGGAACCAGAATCTCGGCGAGACGGCGGCTCTCGGTGGTCCCCCCAAGCACAAGAACGCGAAACGGCTCACTCATCGACGACGGAACTCCCTTTGACTACTGACGGCGGCGGCGGATCCGCGTCCGGCGGCGCGGCGGGCGGACGAGGTGCCCAACTCAAACACACCGGCCTGCGCCCCGGCTGGACGACCGGCGCGTGCGCGACGGCGGCGACGAAGGCCGCGTACACGGCGCTGCTGACGGGCGGGTTCCCCGACCCGGTGACCATCGAGCTGCCGAAGGGCCAGACCCCGTCCTTCGCGCTGGCGAAGGAGCGCCTGACGGCGGGACCGGACCGGTCCGCGATGGCGGCGGTGGTGAAGGACGCGGGCGACGACCCGGACGTCACCCACGGCGCGCTGATCCGCGCCACGGTCCGCCTGTTGCCGCCGGACAGCGGCGTCGTCTTCCGGGCGGGCCCGGGCGTGGGTACGGTGACGCGCCCCGGCCTGCCGCTGGAGGTCGGCGAGCCGGCGATCAACCCCGTACCCCGGCAGCTGATGCGCGCTCATGTGGCGGAGGTGGCGGCCCGGTACGGCGGCACGGGCGATGTCGAGATCACGGTCTCCGTGGACCACGGCGAGGAGATCGCCCGCTCCACGTGGAACCCGAGGCTGGGCATCCTGGGCGGCCTCTCCATCCTGGGCACGACGGGCATCGTCGTGCCGTACTCCTGCTCGGCATGGATCGACTCCATCAGGCGGGGCGTGGACGTGGCCCGCGCGGCGGGCCGTACGCACGTGGCCGCGTGCACGGGCTCGACGTCCGAGAAGACGGTCCTGGCGACCTACGCCCTCCCCGAGGACGCGCTCCTGGACATGGGCGACTTCGCGGGCGCGGTCCTCAAGTACCTCCGCCGCCACCCGGTGGACCGCCTCACCATCTGCGGCGGCTTCGCCAAACTCTCCAAACTGGCAGCCGGCCACCTGGACCTCCACTCGGCCCGCTCCCAGGTCAACAAGGACTTCCTGGCCACCCTGGCCACCGAGGCCGGCGCGCCCCCATCCCTGGCAGCCCAAATAACCACAGCCAACACGGGCCTGGAGGCCCTGCGCCTCTGCGAATCACAGGGCATCCCCCTGGGCAACACAGTCGCAGCACGAGCCCGCACCGAAGCCCAAGCAGTCCTACGGGAAGCGCCGGTGGAGGTCGACGTGATCTGCATCGACAGAGCAGGCACGGTGGTGGGCCGCTCCTGACCGGCACCGTGCCCCGCGTGCCCCGCGTGCGCGGGGGAGCACCGCTGGAACAACCTGGCCGACCTCGCACGCCTCGGACTATCCCCGCACACGCGGGGAAGCGCGCTGTCCCGACGCACGGCCTCGCGGCCCGGCCGGACCATTCCCGCACACGCGGGAAGCAACGCACGCTGATCGCCGGGGATGTCAAGGGCGAGGGACCATCCCCACACGCGCGGGGAGCACACGTGCCCGGCGAACAGGACGCAGCCGTCGCCGGGACCATCCCTGCACGCGCGGGGAGCACACCCACCAGCCGACCTGCCGGCCCACAAAGTAGGGACCATCCCCGCACACGCGGGGAGCACTCGGTCCACCCGTCGAGCCAGCGGCGGGCGAGGGGACCATCCCCGCACACGCGGGGAGCACAGGCAGCGCGGCCGGGTGAGGTAGCCGCGAACGGGACCGTCCCCGCACGCGCGGGGAGCACGGCACCTGGCAGGCCACGCTGACCGACTTCCCGGGACCATCCCCGCACGCGCGGGGAGCACATCCGCCTCGATCATCGCGCGCCAGCGCCGCAGGGACCATCCCCGCACGCGCGGGGAGCACTTCAGTGTTCCGAAGACCGGCTTGATTCCCGAGGGACCATCCCCGCACGCGCGGGGAGCACGCTGCCCGACCCGCGACCCTACGCCCCGCCAACACCCCCCACGCCCAGTTTCACCGAAACCGGCATTCCGCCCGCGACAGGGCATTCCTCAGCACGCGTGGTCGTCCCCCGGCCCCATCCCCCGGTCCCGCGTCGTCGAGTAAAGGTGGCTGTCGCGGAACTGTTCCGCGCCCAGCGTGCGGCCCACCAGGATGACCGCCGTGCGGACCACGCCGGCCTCGCGGATGCGGTCCGCGATGTCGGCGAGGGTGCCGCGGAGGACAAGTTCGTCGGGGCGGGAGGCCATCGCGACGACCGCGGCCGGGCAGTCGGGGCCGTAGTGCGGGAGGAGTTCGGCGACGACGCGGTCCGCGTAGCGCGCCGCCAGGTGCAGCACCAGCAGCGCGCCGCTGCGGCCGAGCGTGGCCAGGTCCTCGCCCGCCGGCATGGGCGTGGCCTGCTGGGCGACGCGCGTGAGGATGACCGTCTGGCCGACGGTCGGGACCGTCAGCTCCCGCTTCAGCGCGGCCGCCGCCGCCGCGAACGCCGGGACCCCCGGAATCACCTCGTACGGCACACCCGCCGCGTCCAGCCGCCGCATCTGCTCCGCGACGGCGCTGAAGACCGAGGGGTCGCCGGAGTGGAGCCGGGCCACGTCGTGGCCCTCCTGGTGCGCGCGCACCAGCTCCGCCGTGATCCCGTCCAGATCCATCCGCGCCGTGTCGATCAGGCGCGAGTCCGGCGGGCATTCGGCCAGCAGCTCGCGCGGGACGAGGCTGCCCGCGTACAGGCAGACCGCGCACGAGGCCAGCCGCCGCGCACCGCGCAGCGTGATCAGGTCGGCGGCGCCCGGGCCCGCGCCGATGAAGTACACCGTCATCGTTCTTCTCCTGCTCCATCTGAAGGCCATTCCGCAGAGTCCTCCGAGAGACTCTTCGTCACCGCCCACTGCGTCACCGGCATCGCCTGCCGCCACCCCGTGAACCCGCCCACCGGCACCGCGTGCGCCACCGCCAGCCGTACCAACTCCCCGCCCCGGCGCCGGTACCACTCGGCCAGCAGCGCCTCCGACTCCAGCGTCACCGTGTTCGCCACGAGCCGGCCGCCCACCGGCAGCGCCGCCCAGCACGCGGCCAGCAGGCCCGGCACCGTCAGTCCGCCGCCGATGAACACCGCGTCGGGGACCGGCAGTCCCGCCAGCGCGGCGGGGGCCGCGCCGGTCACCACGCGCAGGCCGGGCACGCCCAGCGCACGCGCGTTGCGGCCGATGCGCTCGGCGCGCGCCGGATCGCGTTCGACGGACACCGCCCGGCAGGAACGGTGCGTACGCATCCACTCCACCCCGATCGAGCCCGAACCACCGCCCACGTCCCACAGCAGCTCCCCCGGCGCGGGCGCCAGCGCGCCGAGCGTCGCGGCACGCACATGGCGCTTGGTGAGCTGGCCGTCGTGCTCGTACGAGGCGTCCGGCAGCCCGGGTACGGCGCCGAGGCGCGGCGCGCCCTCCGCGCGGCGGCAGTCGACCGCCACGACGTTCAGCGGGTCACCGGCAGGCGCCGACCAGTCCGCCGCGCTGCCCTCGACACACCGCTCGCGCTCCGCGCCCAGGGCTTCGAGTACGCGCAGCCGGCTCGGCCCGTAACCCCGCTCCCGCAGCAGCGCCGCCACCTCGGCGGGCGTCGCGGCACCGGCGCTGAGCACCAGCACCCGGCGCCCGTCGTGCAGCGCGGCGGCCAGCGTCGCGGTGGGGCGGCCGACAAGCGTGACGACCTCCGTGTCCTCCACCGGCCAGCCGAGCCGCGCGCAGGCATACGACACCGACGACGGATGCGGCAGCACCCGCAGCGCACCGGGTCCCACCTCCTCGGCCAGGGCCCGCCCGATCCCGTAGAACATCGGGTCCCCACTGGCCAGTACGGCGAGACGGCGGCCGGCGTACGCGGCCAGCAGCCGGGGTACGGCGGCCCGCAGCGGCGTCGGCCACGCGACCCGCTCACCCCCACACTCCCCAGCCCCACTACCCGTCCCCGTCCCCGGGAGCAGATCCAGCTGGCGCGGGCCGCCGATGACCACCTCGGCACGGCACAGCGCCGCCCGCGCGGCATCGGTGAGCCCGCTCCAGCCGTCGGCGCCGATCCCGACGACTGTCACACGGGCCTCATCGGCCCCGACGACTTCGCCGGACCCGTGGCCCTCGCGGGGCGGGATGCTCACTGCCGTACACCTCAGAGCTTCTGAACTGGGAGAAAACCGACCTCGAACTCTACTTCTCCCCGCTACTGCTCCCCGCTCCCGCTCCCCGCCGAGGCATCAGCCCCCGCCCCAGCTCCCCCCGCCGCGGGAGGCGTCAGCGCGCCGGTTCGGCCGCCGGTCGTGCCGTCGCGCCGTCCTCGGCCGCGCGTTCCTCCTGGCCGGCCCGGAGCATCCGCTCCGCCAGCGCGCCGAATATCAGCCCGAAGGCAGTCCAGAGCACCGCCTGAACGGCGAGCGACGACAGCCGGAACTCCCAGAGCAGAGCCGCCGGGAAGGTCTCCGGAATGGCGTCGGTGTTCGCGGGCAGTACGAGACACGCCACGGCCACGGCCACGACGAAACCGGCACCCGCGGCGAGCGACGCGTTCCAGTTCCCCAGCCTCGGCGCGAGCCGTCGGCCCACGATGACCGCGGCGACCGCCAGCAGCACGCTCAGCAGGATCATCAGGAAGTACAGCGCGGTGCGCCGGCCGATGGTGTCCCCGTCGCCGACCGCGGGCGGGTTCGCCGGATACTTCAGGAACGGCACCAGACAGACGGTGGTGAAGGCCGCCCCGGCGATCAGCGCCGCGATCGCCCTCGGCCCGAACCGGCCGATCCGGCCCAGGCAGACGGCGAAGACCAGAGCGGCGATACCGCCCACGGCCACCCCGTACACCAGGACACCGGTGGCCAGCCCGAACGTCGACTGGACCGGCCTGCTGACGAGATCTCCCTCCTCATCTCCATGCGAATGGCCTGCGGAATCAGCATCAGAAGCGGAATCGGAATCGGAATCGGATGAACCCTCTGCTCCGTCGCCGTGCTCATGCGCCGGCGCGGAGTTGGCCTCCTCCTGCGCGATCGAGGCCCGTATGGAGGGCTCGCCCGCGAAATAGGCCAGTCCGAACGCGACAAGTCCGGCCAGCACGCCCGCGATCATGCCGCGGACCAGGAGGTTTCTGACGGTGGAGGCATGCATGCGCGTGATCTCCGTCAGTGGTCAGTGGCAGGGGAAGCCGAGCAGATGACGGCCGTCGTGCACCCACTCGTGCACCCCCGCCCCGGAGAACACCGATGTCGCGCCCTGTTCGGCACCGACGAAGTAGAGCAGCACCAGCATCAGCGTGCCCATGAACACCGCCCACGGCAGCACCGCGCGCAGCGGGAGCGGGGTCACCGGCGTACCGGCGTCGGCGGGTGAAATGACCGGATGCGCGATGGACTGCGCCATGACACAACCTCCTTGGGGAACTCGCGTCCCATAAGTGGAGCTTTGACGACGGCCATCGGGTCTGACTCACCCGGAACCCACCGCCTGGTACGCGGCCGGTCCCCGGCATACAGTGGCGCGACCGTGCCGGACTCTCACCGGACTTCCGTCTCGCCGTCGTGATATCGACGTGAAGGTACCGCGAACCGACAAGCGGGCCAAGAGGCCCTTTGCCCAGGAGTTGGCCCCCGCGTATGACCATGACCACACAGCTGTCACTGCATGTGTCCCTCATCGCCCCCGCCATCAGCCCCGCCCTGCGCGAGGCCCGCTTCGGCGAGACCGAAACCGAAACCGACCACGGCAGCGGGGACGAGAGCAACGACGGAAGCGACGACGACGGGCTTGACGCCACCGGGCTGCGCCAGGCCGAAGCCGTACGGGAGACCTTCCCCCGCGCCACCGCCCTCTACGCCTCCCCCACGCGCCGCTGCCGCCGGACCGCTCAGGCCCTCGGCCTGACCACCGCCCCGCTGGCCGCCCTCGCGCCGTGCGCCATGGGCCGCTGGCAGGGCAGGACCCTGGACGAAGTGGCCGCCGCGGAACCGCAGTCGGTGGCCGCCTGGCTGTCCGACCCGGAGGCCGCACCCCACGGGGGAGAGTCCTTGAGCGACTTCCACACCCGCGTCGCCCACTGGCTGGACACGGCCGGCGAGGCCCACAGCGACGGCACGACAGAAGCCGCCGGGCCCACCATGCCCCCCGCAACCGGCAGGCGCCTGCTCGTCGTGGCCGAGCCGGACTTCATCCGCGCCGCCACCGTCCACGCCTTGGGCGCGCCTGCGCGTACGTTCTGGAGGATCGACGTACGTCCTCTGTCCGTCACCGAACTCAGCGGACGCGACGGCCGCTGGAACCTGCGCCTCGGCCGCCCGCTCCACGAGTGAACCCGGCGCGCCGGCCCCCGTATGTCCAGGCCCTCCAGGACGTACGGGACGTCCTGGACGTACGGAACCTCCAGGCCCTCCAGGACGTCGGAGTCAGCCCCGGCCCTTCACCCGGTCCAGCGCGGCGACACCCACCGCCGCCAGACCGATCTGGATTATCAGCTCGATCCAGTCGATCCCCTTGGTGTTCGCGACTCCCAGACCCGCCGCGAGCGCCGTACCGATCAAGGCCGCGACGATGCCCACCAGAACTGTCAGCAGCACACCGATGCGCTGGCGCCCGGGCACGACGAGCCGACCCAGCACACCGATGACGATGCCGACCACGATGGCCGTGATGATGCCGGAAATCTCCATGTCTTCTGGCCCCTCCCTCTCGTCCCTCTCGCACAACCGCTACGGATAGTGGTCTCTGCCAAGACGTCTGCCCGCCGTGAACCCATCCAGTCCCGTCCAACCAATGATTGCGAGTGTTCGCCAGTTCGGTTTAGGTTCCGGCAGCCGCGGTAGAAGACGACGTTTCGGGGCGGGTCCAGCGGGGGTCCCGGCCGGTCAGCCCGAGCAGTTCCGCGAACGGACCCGCGCCCTCCGCCACCGCCACCGGCTCCCCGAACACCCCCATGGACCGCGCCATCGGCGCCAGCGCCGCGAACTCCGCCCCGACCGCAGCCACCACCGCCGCGTCCGGCTCGTACGGCTGCCCGGTGGCCCGCGCCAGATCCCATCCGTGCACGGTCAGATCCCCGAGCGCCATCGCCCCCACCGTCCTGGCCGGCAGCCCCATCGCCCCCGACATGCCCTCCTCGGCATCCGGCGCGGCCCACGCCGCCACGAGCCGTACGGTCTCGGCGGCGAACCGGTCGCGCCACTCACCCGTCAGCCGCTCCGGCGCGGTCCCGAAGTCGGCGTCCCGCTTGCGCGCCAGCTCCTGGAAGTTCTCCACGACCTGGAGAAGATGCCCGACGAGCGCGTCCACGTCGTACTCACCGCACGGGGTCGCCGCGGCCAGCTGCTCATCGGTGATGCCACGGACGACGGCGACGGTCCGGTCGCCCGCCACCGCCAACAATTCGCTCAGGTTGCTGATCTTGTCGTTCATGGTGCCGACCCTAGGAAGCACCGCTCCGCACGTCTTGAACAAACGCGACACCGCCAGACCGTCGCGCACACAGCCACAGCCACAGCCGCACGCAGCCCGTACACAGCCGTACGCACGTACCCTGGGCCCCATGGCAGCAGGTCCGCGGCGTGACACCCGGGGCATCGTCGACGCCCCCGAGCTGTTCGCGCGCGTACGCTTCCGGCGCCGCTCGCCCGCCCCCGCGCTGCGCTCGTATCTGGAGCACTACTGGCTGATCGACTGGGACCTGGCGCAGCCGTACACCTCCTACGTCGTGCCGCACCCCTCGGTGAACGTGGTCTTCCAGCACCACGGCTCCCGGCCTCCGGCGTTCGCTGAGGTCGCGGGCGTCGGGCTGGAGCTGTTCAGTCAGCGCCTGGAGGGCCGGGGCCGGGTGTGCGGGGTCCAGTTCCGGCCGGGCGGCTTCCGGCCGTTCGCACCGCGCCGGCCCGTGGCGGAGTGGACCGGCCGGCGGGTACCGATCAGCGAGGCCCTGCCGGCGACCACGGACACGGACATCGCGGCGGTGCTCCAGGACGACGAGAACGCCCGCGTGGCCGCGCTCGACGCGTATCTCCTCGGCCTCGGCCCCCGGCCGGATCCGCAGGCCGACCGCGCCATGGCGCTGGCGGACCGGATCCGGACGGACCGTACGATCCGCCGCGTCGCCCAGCTCGCCACGGCGGAGGGCATGTCGGCGCGCTCGCTGCAACGGCTGTTCGCCGCGTACGTGGGGGTCGGACCGAAGTGGGTCATCCTGCGCTACCGCATCCACGAGGCGCTGGAGCGCGCGGAGAACCCGGAGCGCGCGGAAGGCACGGAGCGGTCGGAGCGGGGCCGGCCGCCCGGCGCACCGTCCGCCGAGGTCGACTGGGCGGCCCTCGCCGCCGACCTCGGCTACAGCGATCAGGCGCACCTCGTACGGGACTTCACCGCGACGGTCGGCGTACCACCCACGGCGTACGCCCGCGCAAGCCCGTAACCAGTGCAAGCCCGTAACAGGTGCGAGCCCGCAACCGGTGCACTGTCAGACCTCCGTCCTAAAGTGCCGGACATGGAGTCCACGACGCCGCGAGTACGGCTCACCCCCTGGTCGGAGAGCGACCTCGACCTCCTCCGCGCGGCCAACGCACCGGAACTGATGCACCATCTCGGCGGCCCGGAGACAGAGGAACAACTGCTCAAGCGCCACAAGCGTTACGTCGCCCTCAGCGCCGACCGCAAGGGCCGGGGCCGGATGTTCCGCATATCCCTCGCCCCGGCCGGTGAGGCCGTCGGCACGATCGGCTTCTGGGAGCAGACCTGGCAGGGCCGGAAGGTGTACGAGACGGGCTGGGCGGTGCTCGCCGCCCACCAGGGCCGGGGCATCGCGGTCACGGCGGTGGCCGATGTGGTGGACCTGGCGCGCGCCGAGGCCAGACACCGCTATCTGCACGCCTTCCCGTCCATCGGCAACCCGCCGTCGAACCGGCTGTGCCGCAGAGCGGGGTTCTCCCTGCGGGACGAATGCGAGCTGGAGTATCCGCCGGGGCGCCCGATGCGCTGCAACGACTGGCGGCTCGATCTACGCCCGGGAGACCCGGCGGACTAGGTCCTGTCCGGCGGATCATGTGACCTTCTGACCGGTCGCTCGTTGGTTCGGGTATGGGTCGGGGGGATTTGATGAACCGCGAGTGGTCGTTGCTGGAGCCGCATCTGCCATCTCTGGGTGGCCGGGGCGGCCGGTGGAACGACCACCGCACCGTGGTCAACGGGATCCTCTTCCGGGTCCGGACCGGTGTCCCGTGGCGTGACCTGCCGGAACGCTATGGCTCGTGGAAGACCGTCCATGAACGGCATCGCCGCTGGTCGGCGGACGGTACCTGGGACCGGATCCTGCACGCGGTCCAGGCCGACGCCGACCTGGCCGGGCGGATCGACTGGTCGATGATCGGCATCGACTCGACGTCCTGCCGGGCCCATCAGCACGCGGCCGGCGCCCGCAAGGCCCGTCCGCGGATCCCGAAAAAAGGACGACGCCCCGGCACCACCGCCCCGACGAGGGACTCGGACGGTCCCGGGGCGGCCTGACCTGCAAGATCCACCTCGCCGGCGAAGGCGGTTGCCGCCCCATGGCCCTCCTGCTCACGCCGGGTCAGTGGGGCGACGCCCCGCAGATGGTCGAGGTCCTGGACCGAATCCGGGTCCCCCGGCCACGGGGCGGACGCCCCCGAACCAGGCCCGACCACGTCAGCGGCGACAAGGCATACAGCTCCCGCCGAAACCGCCGCTACCTGCGAAGACGCCACATCCGGCACACGATCCCGGAACCGAAGGACCAGCGGGCCAACCGCCAACGCAGAGGCAGCAGCGGTGGCAGACCCGCCGGCTTCGACCGCGACCGCTACCGGCGCCGCAACGAGGTCGAGCGGACCATCAACCGGCTCAAGAACTCCCGCGCGGTCGCCACTCGTTACGACAAGCGGGCCTACGTCTTCCACGGCACCGTCACCGCCGCCGCGATCCGACTCTGGCTCCGCCAGTGATCCGCCGGACAGGACCTAACCCCGGCCCGCCCCGGCCCCCAGCCACGCCAGCCCGGCTCCCCCGCGATAACCCATGGCCCCGCCCCTCCCCCACTGACATCCTTGGCCGCGTGAACGGACCCGAGATCCAGATCGACTTCGCCCACGAACTGCGCCTGTTCGTGCCGGCCGAGCGGCGTCAGGGGCGTACGGCCCTGCGCACCGACGGCTCCTCCACCCTCGGCCACGCCGTCGAGTCGCTCGGCATCCCGCTCACCGAGGTCGGCCCGCTGCTCGTCGACGGCCGCGAGGTGGCCGTCTCGCACATCCCGGCGGCGGGCGAGTCCGTGGAGGTACGCGCCGTACACCGGCCGCAACGGGTCCCCACCGCACCAGGCACAACACCAAGCACACCGAACACACCGGGCGCACCCCCGCGCTTCCTGCTCGACGTCCATCTCGGCACCCTCGCCCGGCGGCTGCGGCTGCTCGGCGTCGACGCCGCGTACGAGAGCACGGACCCGGGCGATGCGGCGCTCGCCGCGCTCTCCGCCGCCGAACACCGCGTCATGCTCTCCCGGGACCGCGGGCTGCTGCGCCGGCGCGAGATCTGGGCCGGGGCGTACATCTACAGCGACAACCCGGACGCCCAACTCCGCGACGTACTGGAGCGCTTCGCGCCCGCCCTCGCCCCCTGGACCCGCTGCACCGCCTGCAACGGCCCGCTGTCCCCCGCCGACAAGGAGTCCGTCCAGGACAGGCTGGAGCACGGTACGCAGCACGGCTACGACGTCTTCGCGCAGTGCGCGGCGTGCGAGCGGGTGTACTGGCGGGGCGCGCACCACGCGCGGCTCGCGGCGATCGTGGACGACGCGGTAAGGGAGTTCGGCGACGCGACCACCCCGTCACAGCACGAGCCAGACGCGCGTACAAATCTACGGCCCTAGAAGGCGTAAAGATCCCCAGTGGCCGGCACCAGCACCCGGTGCCGCTGATTCTCCGGGTTACGGTCGCTCGCGCCGCCGTTCCACGCGGTGTCGATCCGTACGACGACCTCGGCCGGATCGCCGGTCATCGCCAGTTCGAACGCGGTCTCGCGGGCCCTCCCGGCCGGCCGGAGCTGCCCCGTACGGCACAGCACCACGCGGTCGCCGCCCCACAGACAGTGGTCGGGCAGCGCCTGCCCGGCCGCGGGCGCGGCCGAGAGGTCCAGCCGTACGGTCGCCTCCGGCACCTTGGCCGGGCCGTGGTTCCCGGACTCCAGCCGGAGCGTCAGCCGGCCCTGCCAGAGGGAGACGTGGCCGTGGTGCGAGAGATCGGCCTCAACGTCCGGCACAGACACAGCCACAGGAACAGGCGCAGAGGCAGAAGCCGAGGCAGAGTCGGAGGCGGAAGCGCCCGGACCGGCACCCGCACCCAGCACGACCGCCGCGGCGGTGGACACCACGGTCAACAGGGACTTGCGCATCACAGCCATAGCGGGAACATACAGATCATCACACCGCAATTCGCCGCACTCGCCGCACAGCACACCCCCATCACCCAAACACCGGACCCCACATCCCCAGCCCACACCCCCGGTCCGCCTCCCGGACACCCGGCGCACGCCCCCGCGCCCCCTGCCTATCCTGGCCCTGACCAGCTCGGCCGATCAGCCGATCACACGCGCGAGGAGTACGTCATGACCGTCGCCGGCAGCACCCCCACCGCGCCCGCCACGCCCGCCGCACCCCCCGCCGCGCCCGTCGCCGTCGTCACCGGAGCGAGCAGCGGCATCGGCGCCGCCACCGCCCGGCAGCTCGCCGGCGCGGGCTACCACGTCGTCGCCACCGCCCGCCGCAAGGACCGCGTCGAGGCCCTCGCCGCCGAGCTGACCGCCGCGGGCCACCGCGCGACCGCGTACGCCCTCGACGTCACCGACCGCGCCGCCGTCGACGCCTTCGCCGCCGAGCTGACCGAGGCGAACGGCTTCCCGACCGTCAACGTCCTGATCAACAACGCCGGCGGCGCCCTCGGCGCCGACCCGGTCGCCACCGGCAGCCCCGCCGACTGGCGTCAGATGTACGAGACGAACGTCATCGGCACCCTCAACGTCACCCAGGCCCTGCTCCCCGCCCTCACCGCCAGCGGCGACGGCACGGTCCTCGTCCTCTCCTCCACCGCGGGCCACGCCACCTACGAGGGCGGCGCCGGCTACGTGGCCGCCAAGCACGGCGCCCACGTCCTCGCCGAAACCCTCCGCCTGGAGATCGTCGGCACCCCCGTCCGCGTCATCGAGATCGCCCCCGGCATGGTCAAGACCGACGAGTTCGCCACCACCCGCTTCAACGGCGACACCGAGAAGGCCGCCAAGGTCTACGCGGGCGTGGCCGAACCCCTCACCGCCGAGGACATCGCCGACACCATCACCTGGGCGGTCACCCGCCCCAGCCACGTCAACATCGACCTCCTCCTGATCCGCCCCCGAGCCCAGGCCTCCAACACCAAGGTCCACCGCGAGCTGTAAGCAGCACATGGCCATACGGCCGGCGCGTGACCGGCTCACCTACACCCGGCCACGCGCCCGCTCACCCCTTCACACACACGACCTGCTTGAGCTTGGCGACCACCTCGACCAAATCGCGCTGCTGGTCGATCACCTTCTCGATCGGCTTGTACGCCCCCGGGATCTCGTCCACGACGCCGGAGTCCTTGCGGCACTCCACCCCCCGCGTCTGGTCCGCCAGATCCTGGGTCGTGAAGCGGCGCTTGGCCGCGTTACGGCTCATCTTCCGGCCCGCGCCGTGCGAGGCGGAGTTGAACGACGCCTCGTTCCCGAGGCCCTTCACGATGTACGAGCCGGTGCCCATCGAGCCCGGGATGATGCCGAAGTCGCCGCTTCCGGCCCGGATCGCGCCCTTCCGTGTGACCAGCAGGTCCATGCCGTCGTACCGCTCCTCGGCGACATAGTTGTGGTGGCAGCTGATCTCCTGCTCGAACGTGACCCGCGCCTTCTTGAACTCCTTGCGGACCACGTCCTGAAGGAGCTTCATCATGATCGCGCGGTTGTGCTTCGCGTACTCCTGCGCCCAGAAAAGATCGTTCCGGTACGCCGCCATCTGCGGCGTGTCCGCGACGAAGACGGCCAGGTCCCGGTCGATCAGCCCCTGGTTGTGCGGCAGCTTCTGCGCCTGCCCGATGTGGAACTCGGCCAGTTCCTTGCCGATGTTCCGGGATCCGGAGTGCAGCATGAGCCACACCACGTCAGACGTATCTACACATACTTCGATAAAGTGATTTCCTCCGCCGAGCGAACCCATCTGCTTCGTGGCGCGATCCTGACGGAATTTGACCGCGTCGGCCACCCCGTCGAACCGCCCCCAGAACTCCCCCCACCCCGCCGTCGCGAAGCCGTGCAGCCGGCCCGGGTCCACCGGGTCGTCGTGCATGCCCCGGCCCACCGGGATCGCCTCCTCGATCTTCGAGCGCAGCCGGGACAGATCGCCCGGGAGGTCGTTCGCCGTCAGGGACGTCCGCACCGCGGACATGCCGCAGCCGATGTCCACCCCCACCGCCGCCGGGCACACCGCGCCGTGCATCGCGATGACCGAGCCGACCGTCGCGCCCTTGCCGTAGTGCACGTCGGGCATGACCGCGAGGCCCTTGATCCACGGCAGTGTGGACACGTTGTGCAGCTGCTGCATCGCGACGCCCTCGACCGTCGCCGGATCGGCCCACATCCGGATCGGGACCTTCGCCCCCGGAATCTCTACGTACGACATAACCGCCCATTCCCCCTGAAGTCCATGAAACGCAAAAACCGGAACCAGGGCCGTCATAGAGGACAGCCGGCCAGCATCGACGGCTTCGCGTGCGATAGACATTGTGTCCACCGGCCGCCTCGCGGCGGCAACCAGTTTTCGCGCGCAGCCCGCGCGGAACCCGTACAGAAGGGAGCCCTGGACCGTGCAGCCAAAGGCGCGCCACGCGTACCTCCCCGGCCTGGCGGCGCTCCTCGTGGTGGCCGTCACCGGCTGCTCGGGCGGCGGTCAGGGCGGCGGGTCGGCCTCCGATTCCAAGCCGGGCGGCCCCACCACCGTCACCGCCGCGCAGCCCGGCAAGTACCGCACCCTCCGCGAAGCGTGCGGCACCGTGCCGCGGGCCACGCTGAAGGAGCTGCTGCCCGGCGCCGCGTCGCTCCCCGACACCCAGCAGGCCAAGGCGTACCGGGGCACGCCCTCCCTCACGTACGACACCGACCGCCGCGTCGGCTGCTCCTGGAAGGCCGACTCCGCGGACGCCTCCCACCAGCTGGCGATCGACCTCGAACGCGTCGTGTCGTACGACCCGACCGTGAGCGACGCGGACCGCGCGCGGGAGGTCTACGAGAAGCAGCAGCTCGCCGCCGGCCTGCCCGTCACCGACACCAGCGCCGACACCAGCGCCGATCCCGATACGGTCCCGGATGCGGACGCGGATACGGACGCGAGCGCGAAGGCGGGCAAAACCCCCCAGATCGACTCCGCCTCCGGCTCCCCCACCGCCTCCACCAGCGCCTCCGGCCTCGAACCCCGCACCCTCGACAGCCTCGGCGACGCCGCCTTCCTCAACGACGTCCTCGCCCACTCCGGATCGGCCGCCCAGCGGCGCACGGTGAGCGTGGTGTTCCGCACATCGAACGTGATCGTGACCGTCCGGTACACCGAGCAGTCCGCCCGCTCCACCGAGATCCCCGACAGCGCGGAACTCCAGGACAAAGCACGGTCACTGGCCGGAAAACTCCGCGATCAGCTCAACGACTAGCCGCCCGTAAGCCCCCCGCGCGCCACCCGCGGGCCCGGCCGGGCCACCGGGCCCGCGCGGAACCGGTGTACGGCTCACCGGCCCGCGGAGCCGCTCCGGCGGTTACCGTGGCCGATCGGACCGTACCGTGACCCAAGGACCACTGAAGGAACCATGCGCCGATCAGCCTCGCGACTCCGACTCACCCGCATCCTCGCCTGCGCAGCCGTTCCGGTGATGCTCGCCGCCGTCGGCTGTTCGTCCGACTCCGGTGACAAGAGCGACGCCGACGGCTCCTCCACGAGCCCGAGCACCGCGCCCTCCCCGACCGTCGCGCCCGCCAAGTTCAGCGGCCTCCCCGACCCCTGCAAGATGCTCGCCGTCAAGACGATCGAGTCGCTCGTCCCGAAGGTGAAGACCAAGGGCGGGACCGCCGGTACGTCCAGCGACACCGCCGCCCGCGGCAGCTGCTCCTGGAACGGTCTGGACGACAAGGGCGTGAAGGGCTCGCAGTACCGCTGGCTCGACGTCTCCCTCATGCGGTACGACTCCGACGTGACGCTCGGCACCGGCGCCAAGCGCGCCGACGAGTACTACGCGAAGGAGGTCTCCGGCGCGCAGGCCACCGAGGGCGCCAAGGACGTCAAGTCGGCACCGGCGACCGGTGTCGGGGACCAGGCGACCACGGTCACGTACACGCTCAAGAAGTCGAACGCGGACTTCTCGTACGCGACGATCGTGACCCGTACGGAGAACGTCGTCCTCACCCTCACCTACAACGGCGCGGGCCTCGCGGGCGCGAAGTCGCCGACGATCGCCGAGATGACGGCCGACGCGGTGAAGGCCGCCAAGGAGGGCGTGACCGCGATCGCCGGCGGCGGCAGCGGCTCCGGTTCCGGAAACGGCGGCGACTCGAAGGACGACAGCTCCGAAGGCGTCGGCGCGAGCCCCGACAACTCCTCGGCCAAGACGGAGTAGTACGGCAGTACGGCAGTACGGGGCGAGGGCCACCGGACCACCGGACCACCGGACCACCGCAACCCGGGCCCCAAGGCCCTCCCCCACCTCCCCCACCACACCCCCGTACTATCCGTACTCATGTGCCAGGCGCCACGTCCGGCGTCTTACCCGGCCCGCGGAACGGGTCGCATACGGGAGGGGATCGCGGGTGGCCGCGATGCAGCTGACACGCACACACCGCATACTCATCGGGGTCGTGGTCTTCGGCGCGGTGATCATCGCCGCGATCGGATTCGCGGGTTCCTACACCGCCGTACGGGAACTCGCCGAGCAGAAGGGCTTCGGGAAGTTCTCGCTGGTCTTCCCGATCGGCATCGACGCGGGTATCTGCGTCCTGCTCGCGCTGGACCTGCTCCTCACCTGGATGCGCATCCCCTTTCCGCTGCTGCGCCAGTCCGCCTGGATCCTGACGGTCGCCACCATCGCGTTCAACGGCGCGGCGGCCTGGCCGGACCCGCTGGGCGTCGGGATGCACGCGGTGATCCCGCTCCTCTTCATCGTCACCGTCGAGGCGGCGCGCCACGCGGTCGGCCGGATCGCGGACATCACGGCCGACAGGCACATGGAGGGCGTACGCCTCACCCGCTGGCTGCTGTCGCCCATCCCCACGTTCAAGCTGTGGCGCAGGATGAAGCTGTGGGAGCTGCGGTCGTACGAGCAGGTCATCAAGCTCGAACAGGATCGGCTCATCTACCAGTCCCGGCTCCAGGCCCGCTTCGGCCGCAACTGGCGCCGGAAGGCGCCCATCGAGGCGCTGATGCCGCTGCGCCTCGCCAAGTACGGTGTGCCACTGGCCGATACGGCGGCCTCGGGGCTGGCGGCCGCGGGCATCGAGCCCGTACTGCTGCCGCCCGCGCCGGAGCCGGTACGGGCGGCGCCGGTACGGGCGGCGCCGGTACGGGCGGCGCCGGTACGGGACGCCGTGGCGGACGCCGCCCGGCCGGTGGCCGAACTCCCGCAGGCGCAGGGCGAGATACCCACCGGCCCCGCGCCCGCCGCGCAGGAGCAGCCCGCCGCACAGCCCACGCAGCCCACGCTTCAGAAGCAAGTGCAAGAGCAAGAGCAACAGCAGCCCCAGCAAGCCCAGCAGCAACCTCAGCAACAGCCGCAGCAAACCCAGCAACAGCCCCCGCAGGCTCAGCAGCCGCAGCCGCAACAGCCGCAACAGCCGCAACAGGACCAGCAGCAGCCCCAGCAGGCCCCCCAAGCCGCCCCCCAGCCCGGCGCCGACTCCGCCCCCGCCGACCCCCAGGTCAGCCCCTGGTTCGCCGCCCCGCTGGTCCAGGAGGCCCCGTACGAGGGCTCGTACAACCCGGCGTACAACCCCGCCCAGGCCGGCGCCAACCCCGACGCCGGGACCGGCTCCGAGACCGGGCAGGTCCGGGTCCCCGCCGGCCCCGGCCGCAGCCGCGCGCTCGGCCGCGTACCGGGCCAGGGACCGCAGCCCTCGCCGCAGCAGCCCCCGGACCAGCAGCAGCCGTACGCCGGTCCCGAGAACCGGCAGGCGACCGACCGGACGGCGGGCAACCAGACCGCCGGCCATCAGACCGCCGGAAACCAGATCGGCGGCATCGACGGCCCCGGCTCCGCCACCGGCTCGTTCCCGATCCCGGGCCAGGACGGGTTCGAGGAGCTGCCCGTCCCCAACCTGCCCGACGGAGTGACCCGCGAAGAGGCGTACTTCAGCGCCTTCCGCAAGTACATCAGCGAGAACGGCGACTTCCCCAACGCGCGCCAGTTCGCCCTGTACTTGATGGATCTGTACGGCATCACCGGCCGCAACGGCGGTCCCCTGAGCGAGAACTCACTGCGCACCTACCTCAGGAACTTCAAGGAGCGCTACACCGCCGAGATGGACAGCGAGTACATCGCCTGACCTCAAGCCGACGGACAACAGACGAACAGCGAACGAACAACCGACAAACAGACGAACATTAGTCCGGCTACGCGCACAACCATTGCCCCACCTCCCTCGTCTTTCCTGACAATCCATCAGAACACCGGTGGAACAGACACACCTGAGACATCCCGTGGGGGGAAAACAACCATGCGTACGCGCGCCACCGCCGCCGCCACCGTCGCGGCTTCCGGGGCCCTGGCCCTGTCCGTCCTGACCGCACCCGCCGCCATCGCCGGCACCGCCACCTCGTCCAGCACCGCTACCGCCACCACCGCCACCACCGCCACCACCACCGCCGTCTCCCAGGACGACAGCGGCTTCGAGGTCCTCAAAGGCGCGGTGAACGGCGGCGCACCGATCGTGGTCGGCACCTCGACGACCAAGAAGATCAAGGTCGCGGCCACGGTCAGCCACGAGGACGGCGTCGCCGCCGCCCGCTTCACGCTCTACTCCGGAAAGAGCTTCGACGACCCGGCGAAGCGCGTGCTGGCGACCAGCACCGCGTGGCGGTCGTGCGAGGAGGCGTACGCGATCATCGTGAACTGCGACGCGACCTTCACGATCGACCCGAAGAAGCTGCGCAACACCGACGCCCGGACCTGGCGCCTCGCCATCGACGCGAAGCTCGGCGAGAACGACAGCTACGCCTTCAACGGCGACGTCGCCACGGGCACCCTCCAGCGCGCCCCGAAGCTGACGGTGAAAGCGGCGCCGAAGCCGGTGAAGAAGGGCAAGACCCTCACCGTCACCGGCAAGCTCTCCCGCGCCAACTGGGACGTCAAGGCGTACAAGGGGTACGCGGGGCAGTCGGTGAAGCTCCAGTTCCGCAAGAAGAACTCCGACTCGTACACCACGGTCAAGACGGTGAAGACCTCCAGCACGGGCACGCTGAAGACCACCACCAAGAAAACGAGCGCCTCCGGCTACTGGCGCTGGAACTTCGCGGGTACGGCCACCACCGCGCCGCTCAAGACGGCGGGCACCCTGGTCTCGGTCAAGTAGAGGCCCAGCAGACACACGAAGGCAGACAGACACACGAAGGGCCCGGCCTCATCCCACACCCGAGGCCGGGCCCTCACGCCGTTCACCCATAAACACTCAGGCCCCGAGCAGCTTCCGCACCCGGTCCGCCCCCACCGCCAGCAGCAGCGTGGGCAGCCGCGGCCCGGTGTCCCGGCCCACCAGCAGCCGGTAGAGCAGCGCGAAGAACGACCGCTGCGCGACCTTCAGCTCGGCCGTCGGCTTCGCGTCCGGCTCCAGGCCCGCCAGCACCTTCGGCACCCCGTAGACGAGCGTGGTCAGCCCGTCCAGCGACCAGTGGCTGTCCAGACCGGCCACCAGCAGCCGCAGCGACTCCCGGCCCTGCTCGTCCAGGGTCGCCAGCAGCTCCTGGTCCGGCTCGGACCGTACGATCGTGCGCGCCTCGGCCGGCACCTGGCTGGTGATCCAGTTCTCCGCGCGGTCCAGCCGCGGCCGGGCCTCGTCCAGCGAGGTCAGCGGGTGCGCCGGGTCCAGCTCACTGAGGATGCGCAGCGTCTGCTCCTCGGCACCCGCCGTGATGTCCGCGACCGAGGCCAGCGTGCGGTACGGCAGCGGGCGCGGCGTACGGGGCAGCTCGCCGGCGGCCGTGCCGACGGCCCTGGCGTACGCGGCGGCGTCGGCCGGCAGGACCGTACCGTCGGCGACCTTGCGCTCCAGCGCGTCCCACTCGTCGTACAGCCGCTGGATCTCCTGGTCGAAGGCGATCTTGAACGACTGGTTCGGCCTGCGGCGCGCGTAGAGCCAGCGCAGCAGCGGTGCTTCCATGATCTTCAGCGCGTCGGACGGGGTGGGAACGCCGCCCTTGCTGGACGACATCTTGGCCATGCCGGAGATGCCCACGAAGGCGTACATCGGGCCGATCGGCTGTACGCCGTCGAAGATCTCGCGCACGATCTGGCCGCCGACGACGAACGAGGAGCCGGGCGAGGAGTGGTCGACGCCGGACGGCTCGAAGATCACGCCCTCGTACGCCCAGCGCATCGGCCAGTCGACCTTCCAGACCAGCTTGCCGCGGTTGAACTCGCTGAGCGCGACGGTCTCCGAGAAGCCGCAGTCGGCGCAGGTGTAGGTCAGCTCCGTCGTCTCGTCGTCGTACGCCGTGACGGTGGTGAGGTCCTTGCCGCAGCCGCCGCAGTAGGGCTTGTACGGGAAGTAGCCGGCGCTGCCGCCGCTGCCGTCGTCCTCGGCGGCGGCGCCGGAGCCCTCGGCGGCCTCCAGCTCGGCTTCCTCGGGCTTCTTCTGGCTCTTGGCCTGCCCCTGCGCCTGCCCGGACTGATTCTTCGGCTTGTCCTTCGTCCGGTACCGGTCAAGGATCCCGTCGATGTCCCCGCGGTGCTTCATCGCGTGCAGGATCTGCTCGCGGTAGACGCCCGCCGTGTACTGCTCGGTCTGGCTGATCCCGTCGTACGTGACGCCCATCTCGTCGAGCGCCTCCGTCATCGCGGCCTTGAAGTGCTCGGCCCAGTTCGGATACGCGGAGCCGGCCGGGGCGGGCACGGACGTGAGCGGCTTGCCGATGTGCTCCACCCACGACGGGTCCGTACCGGGGACGCCCGCGGGCACCTTCCGGTAGCGGTCGTAGTCGTCCCAGGAGATCAGGTGCCGGACCTCGTACCCGCGGCGGCGGATCTCGTCCGCGACCAGGTGCGGGGTCATGACCTCGCGGAGATTCCCCAGGTGAATGGGGCCGGAGGGGGAGAGCCCGGACGCGACCACCACAGGTTTGCCGGGGGCGCGTCGCTCCGACTCGGCGATGACATCGTCCGCGAAACGGGAGACCCAGTCGGCCTCGGTGCTCGGAGCCACGATCGGCACGTCCTTCTTTCTTTCACATACGCCACGTACGCCCAACAGAACCGGCGACAGCCATTCTCCCAGGTACCCACGACGATGCGAAAACGGATTGAGCACGCATGGGATACTTGACAGATCTCACCTCAACCTCCGACAGGAACGGCTTCAGCCCATGGCCCCGGTCATCTCCCTCGCTTCGACCGTAGATCAGCGCATCGCGGACGCCCTCTCGGCTGCCCTGCCGGAGGCCGGCGCCGCGGACCCGCTGCTGCGACGAAGCGACCGGGCCGATTTCCAGGCCAACGGCATGCTGGCGCTCGCGAAGCGGCTCAAGGGCAATCCGCGTGAGCTGGCGACCAAGGTCGTCTCCGCCATCACCGCGCCTGAGCTGATCAAGGAGATCGAGGTCTCCGGACCCGGCTTCCTCAACATCACGCTCACCGACCGGGCGATCACCGAGACCCTGGCGGCCCGCGCGGCCGACGCGACCGGCCGGCTCGGCGTTCCGTACGCGGAGCACCCGGGCACGACGGTGATCGACTACGCGCAGCCGAACGTGGCCAAGGAGATGCACGTCGGCCATCTGCGTTCCGCCGTGATCGGCGCGGCGATGGTCGAGATCCTGGAGTTCACGGGCGAGAAGGTGATCAGGCGCCACCACATCGGGGACTGGGGCACGCAGTTCGGCATGCTCGTCCAGTATCTGATCGAGCACCCGCACGAGCTGGACCACAAGAACGCCACCGAAGCCGCCCCCTCCGGCGAGGAGGCGATGTCCTCCCTCAACCGCCTCTACAAGGCGTCGCGGACGCTCTTCGACTCCGACGAGGAGTTCAAGACGCGCTCCCGGGACCGGGTGGTGGCGCTCCAGGCGGGCGAGCCGGAGACGCTCGCGCTCTGGCAGCGGTTCGTGGACGAGTCGAAGATCTACTTCTACTCGGTCTTCGACAAGCTCGACATCGCGATCAGCGACCCGGACGTGGTGGGTGAGTCCGGCTACAACGACATGCTGGAGGAGACCTGCCGGCTGCTGGAGGAGTCGGGCGTCGCCGTCCGCTCCGAGGGCGCGCTCTGTGTCTTCTTCGACGACGTCAAGGGCCCGGACGGCAACCCCGTACCGCTGATCGTCAAGAAGACGAACGGCGGTTACGGCTACGCGGCGACGGACCTCTCGGCGATCCGCGACCGGGTCCGTAACCTCGGCGCGTCGACACTGGTGTACGTGGTGGACGCGCGCCAGTCGCTGCACTTCAAGATGGTCTTCGAGACCGCGCGCCGGGCCGGCTGGCTGAGCGACGAGGTCAAGGCCGTCCAGCTCGCGTTCGGTACGGTCCTCGGCAAGGACGGCAAGCCGTTCAAGACCCGTGAGGGCGAGACCGTACGGCTGGTGGATCTGCTCGACGAGGCGGTCGAGCGGGCGACGGCGGTCGTCCGGGAGAAGTCCGGGAAGCTGGGCCTCGGCGAGGACGAGATCACCGAGCGCGGCGGTCAGGTGGGCATCGGCGCGGTGAAGTACGCCGACCTGTCGACGTCCGCCGCCCGGGACTACAAGTTCGACCTGGACCAGATGGTGTCGCTGAACGGCGACACGTCCGTCTACATCCAGTACGCGTACGCCCGTATCCAGTCGATCCTGCGCAAGGCGGACGAGACGGCGGGCACCCCCGCCCCGCTCGCCCACCCGGAGCTGACGCTGGCCCCGGCCGAGCGGGCGCTCGGGCTCCATCTCGACCAGCTCGGCGAGGTGCTGGCCGAGGTCGCGTCGGCGTACGAGCCGCACAAGCTGACCGCGTATCTGTACCAACTGGCGTCGCTCTTCACGACGTTCTACGACCAGTGCCATGTGCTCAGCGACGACAACGCGCCGGAGGTCGTGGAGAACCGCCTCTTCCTCTGCGACCTCACGGCCCGCACGCTCAAGCAGGGCCTGGCGCTGCTGGGGATCCAGGCGCCCGCGCGGCTGTGACAGCGACGTAACGGTACGTAGCGGAGGAGCCCCCGGCGGAGTGGTCGCGCCGGGGGCTCCTCCGTTGTCACGTCCGGCGCGCCGGAGACCAGCGAGGGCTGAACTTCCTTTGTGCGAGGGCCGGTTCCTGATACAGAACCCGGACAATCACACAATCATTTCATGAACGTCCGAGCCCTAATGTTGTCGACGTCAGCAGGACAGACAGTAACCAGTAGCCGACGGAGACCTCGATGCGCTCGCGCCTTGCCAACCGCCCAGCCCGTCTCGCCCTTGCCGTCGCGGCCACCGTGGCCCTCGCCGGCGGCCTCACCGCCTGTGACGACGACGACCTGGCGGCCAGCAACCCGTCGGCCTCGGGCGGCTCCAGCTCGGGTGGTTCCAGCTCCTCCGGCGGCTCCAGCACCGGCGGAAGCTCCAGCACCGGCGGCTCGTCCGACTCGAACGCCGACGCCGGCGAGGACACCAACGCCGACGACGCGAAGAAGGAAGGCTACGGACAGGTCTGCGGCGCCAACGACCTGGACTTCTCGGTCGCCAAGAAGACGGACGCCGGCGGCTACCTGCTCGTCACCGCCAAGGCCAAGTCGGGCATCACCTGCGCCCTGGTGGGCCGGTACCCCATCGTCACCTTCGGCAACGAGGAGGACGGCGAGGCCACCTCGCCCGAGCAGGCCGTCGGGGACGACATCAAGCTCTCCGGCTCGACCGTCGCCTACACCGGCATCAGGCCGAAGAACACCAAGGACGAGGGCGGCAAGGAGTACGAGCAGATGATCATCGGGCTCGACGAGGACGACGCCAACCCGGCCACGGTCTCGCTCCCCGAGTCGACCCTCGTGGAGAAGCCCATCGTCGTCAACTGGTACGCCAACGCCGGCGACGCCGTCCCCCCGTCCAACGGCGCCAACACGTAAGCACCGGCCCGGCCGTTCGCGCGGCGGCAGCGGGGATACGGAGTCAAGCCGTTCCCCGCCGCGTGCTTCCATGAACCGATGAACACTCCGCCCAAGTCCGTACCCTCCCTCTCCCCCACCCCCGCCGTCCCGGTCCGGCTCCCCGTCCTCCACTGGGGCCGGCCCGACGCGTCGCGCCACGCCCTGCTGCTCCACGGGCTGACCTCGTCGGGCGCCTGCTGGTGGCGCGTGGCCGACGAACTGGCCGAGGCGGGCTGGTCGGTGACCGCCCCCGATCTGCGCGGCCACGGCCACGCACCCCGGACCCGGCGCTACGACATCGCGAGCTTCGTCGCCGACGTCACCCCGCTCACCCCGCACGGCGGCGGCGCCTGGGACCTGGTCATCGGCCACTCCCTGGGCGGCGCCATCGCCACGGCTACGGCCGGCGCCGAGCCCGGCTGGGCGGCGCGCCTGCTGCTGGTCGACCCGGCGCTCACGATCGCGGGCGAGCTGAACGAAGCCATGCTCCAGGCCATGACCGCCGAGCTGGCCGCCACCCCGGAAGCCCTGCGCGCGGCCCACCCCGCATGGCACCCGGAAGACATCACCCTGAAGGCCGCGGCAGCCGCCCTGACCAGCCCGCACGTCGTCAACAGCATCCTGCGGCAGAACATCCCCTGGTCATACGAACAGACCCTGACCGCCTACCCCCACCCCGCCACCGTCCTGGCCGCCGACCCCACCCAACACCCGGCCTTCACCGCCGAGGAGGGCCGCCGAGTGGCAAGCGCGAAGAAGAACTTCACCTGGTCGGTAGTAGAGGGCGCGGGCCACTCCATCCACCGCGACAACCCAGCGGCGGTCATCGCAGCAGCCCTGGCCGAACCACAGGCATAACGACACCCCCGGAACCGGGGCAGTCACGCTCCTTGTCACACCCTTTTGCCCCTTGCGCGCTCTCCCGTCGCTGGCGGCCCCCGGCTACTTTCTACGCACCAGGATGTATCGCGTCGCAGCAGAGGAAGGCAGTCCGATGAGCGGCAGCCACGGTGGCAAACCCGACACAGCCGAGAGCGACGGACACAAACCCAACAAACCCATCCCGCCGGCCGATCCGAAACGTCCTGAGACGCCGAAGAGGTGAGCGCGGAAAACTCCCCGTCCACCCTCGCCCGGCAACTCGTCCGAGAGGGACACCTCGCGCCCGCGTGGCGCGAGGTGTTCACCCTGGTCGACCGCAAGCGGTTCATCCCTGACCGCGTCTGGATCCATGGCGAGGACGGCTACCACCCGCTCAACCGCGCCACCGACCCCGACCGCTGGCACCAGGTCGCCTACGAGGACCGGGCTCTCGTCACCCAGGTCGAGGACGACAGTGTTGTCGATACGGCGGCGATCGTCCCCTCCAGTTCGGCGAGCATGCCGCGCGTCGTGGCCGCCATGCTCGACGCGCTCACCGTGGCCGACGGCATGCGTGTACTGGAGGTCGGCACCGGCACCGGCTACAACGCGGCGCTCCTCTCCGAACGGCTCGGCGACCAGCAGGTGACCTCCGTCGAAGTGGACCCCCGCATCGCCGACACCGCACGGGCCACCCTGAAGAACGCGGGCTATTCACCCACGGTCATCACCGGCGACGGCGGCCTCGGCTGTCCGGCACACGCACCGTACGAGCGCACCATCGTCACCTACGCGCTCCACAACGTTCCGTACGCCCTGGTGGAACAGACCGCACCCGGCGGAGTGATCGTGCTGCCGTGGGGAACCGGCCTGTACAACGGGGTCCTTGTACGCCTCACCACGGGCGAGGACGGTACGGCGACCGGCCCCGTCATCGGCGACTCCGCCTTCATGTGGAACCGGTTCGAGACCCCGCAGCGGGACGTCATGGCTACCGTCCAGAACCGGGGCCAGGACCAGGGCGACCTCACCGCGGCCACAGCCACGCTCACCGGCCTCGACCCGCGGCTCGTCTTCGGCGACGAGGACGCCACGTTCACCACCGGCGTCCTGGTCCCCAACTGCCGTTACAGCGTCGGTCACGGCCCTGACGGCGAGTTCACCCTCTGGCTCGCCGACCACACCACCGGCTCCTGGGCCAGCGTCGACTACCTCCCCGACGCCGCCGACCATCCGCTCCGGCAGTACGGGCCTCGCGCCCTCTGGAACGAGGTGGAAGCCGCGTACGCCTGGTGGCAAAACGCCGGATCACCGGAGCGCATCCGCTTCGGTCTCACGGTCACGCCTGCCGGACAACGTCTCTGGCTCGACTCGCCTGACCGTCCGCTCTGACGTCGAACTCGCACCACACGATCTTGCCGGGATCCCGCTCGCCGACCCCCCAGGTGTCGGCGAGCGCTTCCACGAGCAGCAACCCCCGCCCCGACTCAGCCGCCCCCGCGCCGCGCGCCGCGTCGGCCGGCGCGCTCACCCGGGGCTGCCCGCCGCCGCTGTCATGGACCTCGATCCGCAGCGGCCCGTCCGCGCACCACCACAGCCGCAGCAGAAACCCCCGCCCCGGCGGCACGCCGTGGATGAGCGCGTTGGTGGTCAACTCGCTGACACAGAGCAGCACATCGTCCAGCCGCGCGCCAAGGCCCCATTCCTCCGCAGCGGCACGGACAAACTCCCTGGCAGCGGGCACGGACTGACGCTCACGCCGATAGAAACGCTCACGCAGCAGATGGTGTTGCATCGTCTCGTTCACGAGACGAGTGTCACTGTGCGTGACTACACTGGTGCAGTGCGTGGACCCGTACATCGAAACTGTACGGGTGGCTGCGCGTGACGTACGGGTGAGGAAGGGGAGTTGGAGAGTCATGCACCCCAGAAAACGGCCACGCAAGAACGCGTCGGCGATGAAGCTCGTAGGCAAGCTGGTGGCCCGGTTCCGCGAGGCGGCGGGACTCACCCAGCGCGAACTGGCCGAGCGGCTGAACGCGCACGAGGAGACGATCGCCTCCATCGAACAGGGCAGAAGGCCGCTCAAGCCGGACATGGCGGAAGCGATGGACCAGCTGCTGGAGACGAAACGGGCGCTGGAGACGGCGGTGGAGAACATGCCGGAGATCGACCTGATCCCGGCGTGGGCGGAGGAGTACATGGATCTGGAGAGCGAGGCGATCGCGCTGTCGTTCTTCGCGAACCAGGTGCTGCCGGGCCTGCTTCAGCCGAAGCCCTACGCGCAGGCGGTCTTCCGCAGCAGAGTCCCGGTCTTCAGCCAGGACGAGATCACCGCCCTGGTCACCTCCCGGCTGGAGCGCCAGGAAATCCTGCGCCCCAAAGTGCCGCCCGCCATCAGCTTCATCCTCTCCGAAGCCGTCGTGCTCGCGCGGCTCGGCGGCGACAAGGTGTACGCGGAGACGCTCCGGCACCTCCATACCTGTGCGGAGCTGCCTGGTATCACCCTCCAAGTGATCCCGCTCAGCCGGCAGACCCACGCGGCCCTGGACGGCCCCTTCGTCCTCATCGAAACACCGGACCACCAGCACCTCGGATACACCGAGACCCAGCGCGGCAGCCAGATCGTCTCCGACCCCGACGAGGTCAGCATCCTCTCTCAGAAATATGCGATGCTGCGGACGCAGGCCCTCAACCCAGAGGACACGAAGGCCCTGTTGGACCGGCTGCTAAGGGGAGAGCAATGAGCACCGCACTTGAGTGGTTCAAGTCCAGCTACAGCGGCAGCGACGGCGGCGAGTGCCTCGAAGTCGCCTACGCCTGGCGCAAGTCCAGCTACAGCGGCAGCGAAGGCGGCGAGTGCCTGGAGATGGCCGCCCATCCCGCCGCCGTGCACATCCGGGACTCCAAGGTCCCCGACGGACCGATGCTGACCCTCGCCCCCACCGCCTGGGCCGCCTTCACCGGACACGTCACCACTCGCTGAGGGCAAGCCCAACACACGAGCCCAACTGTCGTTACACAGAGGCCGGTTGGTGAGACAGAACCCGGACATTCACGAGATCATTTCATGAACACATCGACCATAAAGTTGACGTTGTCAGCAGGGCACACCGCAGCTCACACCGCAGCCAACAAGTCGATGGAGATCTCCCATGCGTTCGCGTCTCGCCACCCGCTCCACCCGCGTCATCCTGGCCGTCGCCACCACCGTCGCCCTCGGCGCCGGTCTCACCGCCTGTGACGACGAGGACCTCGCCGCGGGCGGCTCCGGTGGCGCCGCGGCCTCGACGGGTGGCTCCGGCGGCTCCGGCAGCACCGGCGGCTCGTCCGACAAGGGCGGCACCGACGGCGAGAACGCCACGGACGACAAGGGCGTCGGACAGTCCTGCGGCGCCAACGACCTGGACCTGAAGATCACCGACGCCGACGGCGGCCACTACCTCATCGCCGCCAAGGCGAAGTCGGGCATCACCTGCCAGCTGAGCGACAGCTCCGCGGTCGTCTCCTACGGCTCCGGCGAGAAGAGCACGACCTACCCGGCCGAGCTGATGGGGAAGCCCGCCCCCAGCTCCATCAAGCTCTCCGGCTCCGCCGAGGCGTTCGCCACCCTCGTGACCAACTCCGAAAGGGCCGAGGGTGCGCCGGAGTTCAAGCAGGTGAAGCTCGCTGTCAGCAATGACGACACCACCCCGGTCTCCGTCGACCTGCCCAAGTCGGCCGACTTCTCTGCCCCCGTCGTCTCCCAGTGGTACTCCACCGCCGCCGACGCCGTCATCAACGCCAACTGACGCGCCCCCTGTGCACCCCACGGCGGGTTTCGGGCTGTCGTATGAGAGAGCGGATGAGCGAGCAACCGCCTCATACGACAGCCGGACACCCGCCGCACAGCTGTCCCGGCAGCTGTCACGGCTGCTGTCCCGGCGGCCGTCCCGCCCCACGGCTGTCCGGCTCAGAGCCGCCGCGCGGCCTCCGTCGCCCAGTACGTGAGGATCATGCTCGCGCCCGCGCGCTTGATGCCCGTCAGGGTCTCCAGGATCGCGGCGTCGCGGTCGATCCAGCCCCGCTCGGCCGCCGCCTCGACCATCGCGTACTCACCCGAGATCTGGTAGGCGGCGACCGGCACGCTCGCCTCGGCGGCGATGCGCGCGAGGATGTCGAGGTACGGCAGGGCCGGCTTGACCATGACCATGTCGGCGCCCTCTTCGAGGTCGAGCGCCAGCTCCCGCAGGGAGTCCTGGACGCCGCCGGCCGGGTCCTGCTGGTAGGTCTTGCGGTCGCCGGTCAGCGACGAGCCGACGGCCTCCCGGAACGGGCCGTAGAACGCCGACGAGAACTTGGCGGTGTACGCGAGGATCGCCACGTCCTCCCGGCCTATCGTGTCCAGCGCGTCGCGGACCACGCCGACCTGGCCGTCCATCATCCCGCTGGGGCCGACCACATCGACGCCCGCGTCGGCCTGGACCTGCGCCATCTCGGCGTACCGCTCCAGCGTGGCGTCGTTGTCGATCCGGCCCCGGGCGTCCAGCACCCCGCAGTGGCCGTGGTCGGTGAACTCGTCGAGGCACAGGTCCGACATGATCAGCAGCTCATCGCCGACCTCGGCGCGTACGGCACGGATCCCGGCCTGGAGGATGCCGTCCGGGTCGGTGCCCGCCGTACCCGCCGCGTCCTTCTTGGCGTCCTCGGGAACGCCGAAGAGCATGATGCCCGACACCCCGGCCGCCGCCGCCTCCGCCGCCGCCTTCCGCAGCGTGTCCAGCGTGTGCTGGACGACGCCGGGCATCGAGGAGACGGGTACGGGCGCGCTGATGCCCTCCCGTACGAACGCGGGCAGGATCAGGTCCGCCGGGTGGACCCGGGTCTCGGCCACCATCCGCCGCAGGACCGGATTGGCCCGCAGCCGCCGGGGGCGCGAACCGGGAAAGGAACCGTACGCAGTCATCCTTCGACCATAGCTCCGGCCGCCCGGTGCGCTTGCCGACAGCGAGCCCGGGAAACGAGAGCCCGCGGCACTGCCCACGCGAGAGGGGTCCCACCGCTTCCCTCGCGGTGGAACCCCTCATCGGCTCACGTAACCAGCCCCCGGCGTTCAGGTCGTCGTACGCCTTCTGCGGCTGCCGGGACGGCGCTCGCTCGGGCGGGTGACCGTTTCACCGGCTTCCTTCGCCGCCAGCCGGCGCTGCGCGCCGAACGCGGCCAGGGCCTCCGCCAGCTTGTGCACCGACGGCTCGGGCGACAGGACGTCGACGCGCAGACCGTGCTCCTCCGCGGTCTTCGCCGTCGCCGGGCCGATACAGGCGATCACCGTCACGTTGTGCGGCTTGCCCGCGATCCCGACCAGGTTCCGTACGGTCGAGGAGGAGGTGAAGAGCACGGCGTCGAAGCCGCCGCCCTTGATCGCCTCACGGGTCTCGGCCGGCGGCGGCGAGGCGCGCACCGTGCGGTACGCGGTGACGTCGTCGACCTCCCAGCCCAGCTCGATCAGGCCCGCCACCAGCGTCTCCGTGGCGATGTCGGCGCGCGGCAGGAACACCCGGTCGATCGGGTCGAAGACCGGGTCGTACGGCGGCCAGTCCTCCAGCAGCCCGGCCGCGGACTGCTCCCCGGAGGGTACGAGGTCGGGCTTCACGCCGAAGTCGATCAGCGAGGCGGCCGTCTGCTCGCCGACCGCGGCGACCTTGATCCCGGCGAAGGCGCGCGCGTCGAGCCCGTACTCCTCGAACTTCTCGCGCACCGCCTTGACCGCGTTGACCGAGGTGAAGGCGATCCACTCGTACCGCCCGGTGACCAGGCCCTTGACGGCCCGCTCCATCTGCTGGGGCGTACGCGGCGGCTCGACCGCGATCGTCGGCACCTCGTGCGGGACCGCGCCGTACGACCTGAGCTGGTCGGAGAGCGACGCGGCCTGCTCCTTGGTGCGCGGCACGAGGACCTTCCAGCCGAACAGCGGCTTGGACTCGAACCACGCGAGCTGGTCGCGCTGGGCCGCCGCGCTGCGCTCGCCGACCACGGCTATGACGGGCCGGTGGCCCTCCGGGGAGGGCAGCACCTTCGCCTGCTTGAGGATCTGCGCGATGGTGCCGAGCGTGGCGTTCCACGTCCGCTGGCGGGTGGTCGTCCCCGCGACGGTGACGGTCAGCGGGGTGTCCGGTTTACGGCCGGCCGCGACCAGCTCACCGGCGGCGCCGGCGACCGTCTCCAGGGTGGCGGAGACCACGACCGTGCCGTCGCTGGCGCCGATCTCGGCCCAGCAGCGGTCGTTGGCCGTCCTGGCGTCGACGAACCGGACGTCCGCGCCCTGGGCGTCGCGCAGCGGCACTCCGGCGTACGCCGGCACACCGACCGCGGCGGCGACGCCCGGAACGACCTCGAAGGGGATGCCGGCGACAGCGCAGGCCAGCATCTCGGTGCCCGCGTCACCGTCCAGCCCCGGGTCGCCCGTGACCGCACGGACCACCCGCCTGCCGCCCCGCGCGGCCTCCATGACAATATTGGCCGCATCCCGGATCGCGGGGATCCCGGCGGCTGCTGACACATCGTCCACAACCGTCAGCGCGGGGGTGCTCACACCCGCCCTCGCATGGCTCCGTACGACTTCGAGCACATCAGGCTCGGCGATCAGTACGTCAGCACCCGCGAGCGCCTCGACGGCGCGGAGTGTCAGCAGACCCGGATCTCCGGGTCCGGCACCTAGGAAGGTGACGTGCCCCGATGCGGAGCAGGCCGGAAGGTCAGAGGTGGTGGGGCTCAAAGTGCTCGCTCCCCCATAAGACCGGCCGCACCCTTGGCGAGCATCTCGGACGCGAGTTCGCGCCCGAGCGCGGACGCGTCGCTGTGCGACGTGGGTACGGGACCGGTGGTGGACAGCTGCACCAGCGTCGAGCCGTCGGTCGTGCCGACGACGCCGCGCAGGCGCATTTCGTTGACAACCTGTCCGTCGGCCAGCAGGTCGGCCAGCGCACCCACAGGTGCGCTGCAACCGGCCTCCAGGGCGGCGAGCAGGGAACGCTCGGCGGTCACGGCGACCCGGGTGTACGGGTCGTCGAGTTCCGCGAGCACAGCGGCGAGGTCCACGTTGACCGCGGCGCACTCGACAGCGAGGGCCCCCTGGCCGGGGGCGGGCAGCACGGCGTCGACCGACAGGAAGTCGGTCACCTCGTCCGTCCTGCCGATGCGGTGAAGCCCGGCGGCGGCGAGCACGACGGCGTCGAGTTCCCCGCTCCGGACGTAGCCGATCCGCGTGTCGATGTTCCCGCGGATCGGTACGGTCTGTATGGCGCGGCCGTGGCCGCGCGCGTACGCGTTGAGCTGGGCCATCCGGCGCGGCGACCCCGTCCCGACGCGGGCGCCCTCGGGCAGCTGCTCGAAGGTCAGCCCGTCCCGGGCGACCAGCGCGTCGCGCGGGTCCTCCCGGCGCGGCACGGCGGCCAGCGTCAGATTGTCGGGCTGCGTGGTCGGCAGGTCCTTCAGGGAGTGCACGGCGAAGTCGACCTCACCGGCGAGCAGCGCGTCGCGCAGCGCGGTGACGAAGACGCCCGTACCGCCGATCTGCGAGAGATGCTCGCGGGAGGTGTCGCCGTACGTGGTGATCTCGACCAGCTCGACCGGGCGGCCGGTCAGTTCGGTCACCGCCTGTGCCACCTGCCCGGACTGGGCCATGGCGAGCTTGCTGCGTCTGGTGCCGAGCCTCAGGGGGTGCTCGGACCCCAGGACCCTCTCGGGCCTCGAAGCCCGCTCGGACCTCAGTGCCTTCTCGGTCATACTCGCCCTCTGCCTACACCGTCGGTGTCATTCAGGTCGGCCCGGCTGACGGCGGCGACCGTCTGCGGGTCGAGGTCGAAGAGTTCGCGCAGCGCGTCCGCGTACCCGGCGCCGCCGGGTTCGCTGGCGAGCTGCTTGACCCGCACGGTGGGCGCGTGCAGGAGTTTGTCGACAACGCGGCGTACGGTCCTCGTGACCTCGGCCCGTTGTTTCTCGTCAAGATCGGGGAGCCTGGCTTCGAGGCGCGCGACCTCGCTGCTCACCACGTCGGCGGCCATGGCACGCAGGGCGACCACGGTCGGCGTGATGTGCGCGGCGCGCTGGGCGGCGCCGAAGGCCGCCACCTCGTCGGAGACGATCGTACGGACCTGGTCGACGTCGGTGGCCATGGGCGCGTCGGCGGATGCCTCGGCGAGCGTCTCTATGTCCACGAACCGGACGCCGCCCAGGCGGTGCGCGGCGGCGTCGATGTCCCGGGGCATAGCCAGGTCGAGCAGGGCGAGCGGGGTACGGCGGCCGTGCGCCGCGGCCTCGACGGCGTCGGCGGTCAGGACGAGGCCGGTCGAGCCCGTACAGGACACGACGACGTCGGCGCGGGGCAGTTCGGCGTCGAGGGCGCTCATGTCGACGGCCCGCGCGCTGACGCCGGGGGCGGCGTCCGCGGCGGCGGAGCGGTGACGGAGCGGGCCGTGCTGCTGGTTGAGGATCTCCACGAGCCGGTCGGCGCGGGCGGGCGTGCGGTTGGCGACGACGATCTCCCGTACGCCGACGCGGGCGAGCGTCGCGGCGGCCAGCGAGGACATCGAGCCGGCGCCGATCACCAGCGCGCGGCGGTCCTTGGCCCAGGACTCGACGGCGGTGCCGGCGGCGAGCTGCTCCAGGCCGAAGGTGACCAGCGACTGCCCGGCGCGGTCGATGCCGGTCTCGCTGTGGGCCCGTTTCCCGACGCGCAGGGCCTGCTGGAAGAGGTCGTTGAGGAGCCGGCCGGCGCTGTGCAGTTCCTGCCCGAGCGCGAGCGCGTCCTTGATCTGGCCGAGGACCTGGCCCTCGCCGACGACCATCGAGTCCAGTCCGCAGGCCACCGAGAAGAGGTGGTGGACGGCGCGGTCCTCGTAGTGCACATAGAGATAGGGGGTCAGCTCGTCGAGCCCGACGCCGCTGTGCTGGGCGAGGAGCGTGGACAGCTCTGCGACCCCGGCGTGGAACTTGTCGACGTCGGCGTACAGCTCGATGCGGTTGCAGGTGGCGAGGATGGCCGCCTCGGTCGCGGGCTCCGCGGCGAGGGTGTCCTGCACCAGCTTGATCTGCGAGTCGGTGGTGAGCGACGCGCGCTCCAGCAGACTGACCGGTGCGCTGCGATGGCTCAGTCCGACGACCAGGATGCTCATGCCGGCATCACCGCCGGGACGTCCCCGTCGGGTCCTTTGCGGCTCGCCGCGGCGCCCGTGCCCGTACCCGCTTCGGGGTCGGTGCCGGGGCCGGCGTCCGGGACGGGTGCGGTGACGACGGCGGGTGCCGGGGACAGCGCGGCCTCGGCCGCCGCCCCCTCGCCGGCCTTGCGCTGCTCGTGGAAGGCGAGAATCTGCAGCTCGATGGAGAGGTCGACCTTGCGGACGTCCACCCCGTCGGGCACGGAGAGCACGGTCGGCGCGAAGTTGAGGATCGAGGTGACCCCGGCGGCGACCAGCCGTTCGCAGACCTGCTGGGCGGCGCCCGCGGGGGTCGCGATGACCCCGATCGAGACACCGTTGTCGGTGATGATCTTCTCCAGCTCGTCCGTGTGCTGGACGGGAATGCCCGCGACCGGCTTGCCCGCCATCGCGGGATCGGCGTCTATGAGGGCGGCGACCCGGAAGCCCCGGGAGGCGAACCCGCCGTAGTTGGCGAGCGCGGCGCCGAGGTTGCCGATACCGACGATCACGACCGGCCAGTCCTGCGTCAGGCCCAGCTCGCGGGAGATCTGGTAGACGAGGTACTCGACGTCGTAGCCGACACCGCGGGTCCCGTAGGAGCCGAGGTACGAGAAGTCCTTGCGCAGCTTCGCCGAGTTGACCCCGGCCGCGGTCGCGAGTTCCTCGGAGGAGACCGTGGGCACGGAACGCTCGGAGAGAGCGGTCAGCGCCCGCAGGTACAGCGGAAGCCGGGCGACGGTGGCCTCGGGGATTCCTCGGCTACGGGTCGCCGGTCGGTGTGTTCGGCCAGTTGCCACGGTGCTCCTGCGGGATGAGCGGGGCTGTAGGCGGCCGTATGTCCCAGGACCGCCCCGTCCCCTGCAGGCTATGTCTTTGTGAACGCGTGCACAAAGATGGTGTCCGCTTTGTCCGAGCAAAGTGATCGGGGTCACGCGTTTTGATCCGGCCAGCACGGAACCGGACACCGCTTCAGCCCGTTGCACACACGAAGGGGGCAAAACCGCACACACTCCTCACGAATACGCCCCCGAGACCGCTTCCCGTACGTTCCGGGACCGGTCCCCGGACCTCCGGCGACAACTCCCGTACCGCGTTCGCGGCGTGGACCATGATCACCGGAGGAAACCCAGCAAAGCGCCCACGATGGTAACCGTCTTTCCCTTCAGCCCCCCAGTTCCCGGCGGAGCCGATCGGGATCCACGCGCCAGAAGGTGTGCTGCTCGCCGTCGACCAGGACAACCGGAATCTGCTCCCAGTACTCCCGGTACAGCGCCTCGTCCCGGGAGATGTCCTTCTCCTCCCAGGATGCACCGGTCTCGGCGCACACCGTCTCGACGACGGCGCGCGCGTCGTCGCAGAGATGGCAGCCCGGCTTGGAGACAAGCGTCACCACCCGGTCGCTACTCTTCTTCTTCGTCGTACGCCGCAACAGAGGAGTCATGAGAGCCATTCTCCGCCCCCGCACCGCCCTGAGCGGCCCGTTCTCCACAGCCGGACACCGACCAGAAGATCACCGGATTAACACACCGTCCGCCGAGTGTTCACCCCTCGGCGGCCCCATCCCGGCCATGAGCCCCGAACAGACTGGCTATGCTCGCGCTATGGCCGCACTGGGATGGCTCACTCCTCGTAGGCGCTCCGCCACCGCACGGAGCGTGCTCGCGGGCGAGGCCGCAGCCGAGGCAGGGCTGAAGTCCACACAGGAATCGGCCGACCCGCGCACCGGCGCGGCGGGCGTGACCGGCGCCCACGAGGTACCGGACTTCCCCGTCTTCGGCGACGACCGCGCCGCCGCCTTCTTCGACCTCGACAACACCGTCATGCAGGGCGCCTCGATCTTCCACTTCGGCCGCGGCCTGTACAAACGGAAGTTCTTCCAGCGCCGCGAGCTGGCCAAGTTCGCCTGGCAGCAGGCATGGTTCCGGCTGGCCGGGGTCGAGGACCCCGAGCACATGCAGGACGCCCGCGACAGCGCCCTCTCCATCGTCAAGGGCCACCGCGTCTCCGAGCTGATGTCCATCGGCGAGGAGATCTACGACGAGTACATGGCCGACCGCATCTGGCCCGGCACCCGCGCCCTCGCCCAGGCCCACCTGGACGCCGGCCAGCAGGTCTGGCTGGTGACGGCCGCGCCCGTCGAGACCGCGACGATCATCGCCCGCAGGCTGGGCCTGACCGGCGCGCTCGGCACCGTCGCCGAATCGGTCGACGGCGTCTACACCGGCAAGCTCGTCGGCGAACCGCTGCACGGCCCCGCCAAGGCCGAGGCCGTCCGCGCCCTCGCCGCCACCGAGGGCTTCGACCTCGACCGCTGCGCCGCGTACAGCGACTCGCACAACGACATCCCGATGCTCTCGCTCGTCGGCCACCCGTACGCCATCAACCCGGACACCAAGCTCCGCAAGCACGCGCGCCGGCTGGAGTGGCGCCTGCGCGACTACCGCACCGGCCGCAAGGCGGCCAAGGTCGGCATCCCCGCCGCGGCCGGCGTCGGCGCCCTCGCGGGCGGCACGCTCGCGGCCGTGGCGCTCCACCGCCGCCGCCGCTGACCCCACCCGCCCCGCACACCGCACAGCTCGCCCCCGTACGGACATCCGTACGGGGGCGAAGTCGTCACTCAGCCACAACCCATCACGAGAGCAAGCAGATCTTGACGCAATCCGATCAGTAAACGGTCACGATGTGCGACTAGATACGCCGCTTAGGCGTCACGGAAGCGACGTAATCGATGATTTGAGCAACTGGGTGTAGTGCTGCCTGTACGAAGCGTTATTCTCCTCAGACGCATACCGGACCCCACTCGTCGCTACGACGAGTGAAAGGTCCCGCACTGCACGTGATGGAAGCTCTGCCTCTGGGAGTCCCGTGTACCCACACGTCGGGGTTGACGCCTCGGGCCTGGCTACGCTGCGCGCAACGGTCCTCGACCACTTGCGCGGCTTCGTCCCCACCGCGTACGCCGTCCCCGCCCTCGCCGCACCGGCCCCTGCCGAGAGCGGCCCTATCGGTCCTTGTTACGCCCTGGCGAACGGCGGTGCGGCGGTCGGCAGACGGGGAAGCCGAAACAGCACCGCCGCCTCGACCACCACCCCCCGCCGACCCGCCGCCGACAGCGACAGCGCCCGCATGATGGAACTGGTCGAACGCGCCCAGGCCGGCGAGGCCGAAGCCTTCGGCCGGCTGTACGACCAGTACAGCGACACCGTCTACCGCTACATCTACTACCGCGTGGGCGGAAAGGCGACCGCGGAGGACCTCACCAGCGAGACGTTCCTGCGTGCCCTGCGCCGGATCTCCACGTTCACCTATCAGGGGCGCGACTTCGGCGCCTGGCTGGTCACCATCGCCCGGAACCTGGTCGCCGACCACTTCAAATCGAGCCGCTTCCGGCTCGAAGTGACCACCGGCGAAATGCTCGACGCCAACGAGGTCGAGCGCAGCCCCGAGGACTCCGTCCTGGAGCACCTCTCCAACGCGGCCCTGCTCGAAGCCGTACGGAAACTCAACCCCCAGCAGCAGGAGTGCGTCACGCTGCGCTTCCTCCAGGGCCTCTCGGTCGCCGAGACCGCCCGGGTCATGGGCAAGAACGAAGGAGCGATCAAGACCTTGCAGTACCGAGCCGTCCGCACCCTCGCCCGGCTGCTCCCGGAGGACGCCCGCTGACCGGCTCCCGCCCCGCCCCCGTCCTCCTCGCCCCTTCCAGGGACTCAACTCACAGTCGGTGACGCCTCGATGACGCACTGGTCCGATCATCCTCCGCGCGTAACCCAAGTGCCGCGCCGCTCGTTGTGCGGGATGCAGGCTCCCTGCGGTCACGCCATGCCCGCGGCCACTCACTCCATCGTGTGGGGACGCTCAAGGCGTGCAACCTTCCGGACCCCCAGGGGAGTCGATCGTCATGACGAGAGGAGGTGCCGCCAGTGATCGCGAACGTTTCGGCACACCGGCGGGCGAACGCCTTCGCCCAGTCCCTGGACGACCAGACGGTCCAGGGCGCGGCGGGGGACCAGCCCGCCGAGTCGGTCGAACCGGCCGAACAGGGGCGGCTGTTGGCCCTGGCGCGTGGTCTCGGCGAGCTGCCGAAGCCCACGCTGGACCCCGAGGTCAAAATGGTGCAGCGAGCACAGCTCGTGGCAGCCATGGAGGCCATGCTGCTGGAGGGCAGAGCCCCCGGGGGGGCGTCCTCGGGCCCTACGGTGCCCGAGCAGCGGACCTCCGGCAAGGGCGCCCACCGGGCCTCCCCGCTCCGCAAGCTGCGGCCGAGGTCCCGTTGGTCCAAGGGCCTCGCGGCCGGCGGACTCACGGTGGGTGTGGCGGCGGGCGCGTTCGGCGGAGTGGCCGCTGCCAGTTCCGACGCCCTGCCCGGTGATTCGCTGTACGGGCTGAAGCGCGGCATGGAGGACATCAAGCTCAATCTGGCGGGTGACGAGTCCGCGCGCGGCGAGCTGTATCTCGACCACGCCTCGACCCGGCTCAGCGAAGCCCGCCGGCTCATGGAGCGCGGCCGTTCCGGCCCTCTCGACCACGAATCCCTGGCCGAGATCCGGCGCACACTGAGCGGGATGAAGCACGACGCGTCGGAGGGCCACCGCCTGCTCCATCAGGCATACGAACGGGACGGCGCCATCGGCCCGATCGCCACCCTCTCGTCGTTCTCCGCCTCGCACCGCCAGTCGTGGAACGGACTGCGCGACCGGCTGCCCATCCAGCTGACGGACGTCGGCGACGAGGTCAGCTCGGTGTTCGACGCCATAGACGAAGAGGTGGCGCCGCTCCAGTCCCTCCTGCCGCGCGCCCCCGAAAAACGCCAGGACATCACCCGTCCCGGCGCCACCGAGGACTCCCCCGGCACCAGCCGTACGGAGCCCTCCCCGGCCCCGTCCACCCCCGCCAGGAGCGACGAGGAGGGCCCCCTCACCAGCTCGGGCACCAGCGAGGGCCCCAAGCCGTCCGGCCAGGACTCGGGCACCCCGTCCGACGAGGGCCTCCTCGGCGGCAGTACGGCCGGCCTGCTCGACCCGGCGCCGAGCAATGCCACCCCCTCCCCGTCCGACAGCAGCAAGGAGAGTTCCGAACGCCCGGGACCGAATGTCACCATCCCGCCGCTCCTGCCGGATCTGCTGCCCGGACTGGGCATTAAGGCGGAGGACGCCGACTAGCGCGGCCCACGCCCGACCACTGATCGCCGGACAGGCCCCGACCTCAGCCCGCCCGGCGATCAGTCATGCCTGGTCTCACGTCATGCCGGTCCCACCGGAAGAAAAGCGTCGGAAGAACCGCGTCAGAAGAACACCGACCGCCGCTGCACCAGCAGCTTGTAGAGCGTGTGCTGAATCTGCTCCCGCACCTGATCGGTCAGATTGAACATCAGCATCGGATCCTCCGCCGCCTCCGGCGGATACCCGTCCGTCGGAATCGGCGCACCGAACTCGATCGTCCACTTCGTCGGCAGCGGCAGCGCCCCCAGCGGCCCCAGCCACGGAAACGTCGGCGTGAGCGGGAAGTACGGCACCCCCAGCAGCCGCGCCAGCGTCCGCGCGTTGCCGACCATCGGGTATATCTCCTCGGCGCCCACGATCGAGCACGGCACGATCGGCACCCCCGCCCGCAGCGCCGTCGACACAAACCCGCCCCGGCCGAAGCGCTGCAACTTGTAGCGCTCCCCGAACGGCTTGCCCAGGCCCTTGAAGCCCTCCGGCATCACCCCGACGACCTCACCGCGCATCAGCAGCCGCTCCGCGTCCTCCGCGCACGCCAGCGTGTGCCCGGCCTTCCGCGCCAGCTCGTTGACCACCGGCAGCATGAACACCAGATCCGCGGCCAGCAGCCGCAGATGCCGGTCCGCCGGATGGTGGTCGTGGACGGCGACCTGCATCATCAGCCCGTCCAGCGGCAGCGTCCCCGAGTGATTGGCCACCACGAGCGCCCCGCCGTCCGACGGGATGTTCTCGATGCCCTTCACCTCGACCCGGAAGTAGTTCTCGTACAGCGGCCGGATCAGCGACATCAGGACCTGGTCGGTCAGCTCCTCGTCATAGCCGAACTCGTCGACCTGATAGTCCCCGGTGACCCGCCGGCGCAGAAACGCCAGCCCGCCCGCGATCCGCCGCTCCCAGCCGCTGCCTCCGGGCTCCGGAGCGGCCGTTGCCTCCGTTGCCTCCGGCACTGGCTCAGGCTCCGGTACGGGCGCCAGCGGGCGCTTCCCGGCGGCGTCCTTGGCCTGCTGCCCCGACTGCCCCTGCGGCCCGGACGGCCCGGACTGACGGCGGCCACCGCCCCCGGAGCCACCGCGCCGCGGTCTTGGTTCGTCACCGAAGGGGAGGACTTTGGCATCAGCCATGGGGGAAGCGCTCCTTGCTGGCGGAGGGGGCGGAGGTGGTAGGGGAGTCCGATGACACGGCGGAGGTGGCGAGGGCGACCAGACCCGAGAGCCGGTCGACCGCGCCGGCCGCCGTCTCCGGCGGCAGCGGCCCCGTACCCCGACCCCGGACGAAGTCCGCGAACGCCTCGGCCGTCGTGTACGAGGGCGTGAAGCCCAGTGTCTCGCGCAGCTGATCCGTACTGACCACCCGCCCATGGGTCAGCAGCCCGATCTGCTCCGGCGCGAAGTCCGTCACCCCGACCGCCCGCAGCGCCGAGCCGACCCAGGTGACCGCGGGCAGCACGACGGGCACCGTGGGCCGTCCCAGCCGCCGCGCGCACTGCGACAGCAGCAGCACGCCCTCACCCGCGACATTGAACGTCCCGCTGTTCAGCGTGCCGCGCCGGGGCTCGTCCGCGGCGAGCAGCAGGACATCGAGGACATCGTCCTCGTGTACGAACTGGAGCCGCGGGTCGTAGCCGAGAACCGTCGGCAGCACGGGCAGCGAGAAGTAGTCGGCCAGCGGGGAATCCGCCGCGGGCCCGAGGATATTGGCGAAGCGCAGCACACAGACCGCCACATCCGGCCGGCGCCGCGCGAAGCCGCGTACGTACCCCTCGACCTCGACCGTGTCCTTGGCGAAGCCGCCGCTCGGCAGCGACTTGGGCTGGGTGGTCTCGGTGAAGACGGCCGGGTCGCGGGGCGCCGAGCCGTACACCCCCGTACTGGACTTGACCACCAGCCGCCGCACACCGGGCGACTTCTGGCACGCGCCGAGCAGCTGCATCGTGCCGATCACATTGGTCTCCTTGACCGTGGACCGGCCCCCGGATCCCCGTGGAATTCCCGTCACATCGAGATGGACGACCGTATCGACGCGATGCTCCGCCAGGACCCGCGCGATGGCCGGCCGGCGAATGTCCGCCCGGACGAATTCCGCGCCGCCCAGATCGTGCTCGGGAGGGACCGCGTCCACCGCGATCACCCGCTCCACCCCGGAGGCGCGTTGAACACGCCGTACAAAACGGCTTCCGAGCTGCCGGGCCGCTCCGGTCACCAGCACGACCTTGCCCAAGATCAGCGCCTTTCTCTCATACTGCTGCCGCTGCCTCTGCTGCCTTCACCGCCGTTGCCGGCCACCGCGTCACCGTACAGCGCGGTCCCGTACCGCACGGAAAACGCGGGGCACAGAAAACACCGCGGCCCTCCCACCGGTTCGGTGGAAGGGCCGCGAATGCACGAACAGCTGCCGCTTACTTCTTGTTGCGACGCTGCACGCGGGTGCGCTTGAGCAGCTTGCGGTGCTTCTTCTTGGCCATCCGCTTACGCCGCTTCTTGATAACAGAGCCCACGACTACCCTCGCTCACTTCTCTTCACTCGGTGCGGGGCGTCTGGGCCCACACGACCTACGTCGGCCTAGCCTACCCGCCACCGAGTGAGGGACGTAATCCGAGGGAACTCCTAGGCGGACTGGACCCCCACAAAGGACTCGCGGAGGTACTCGTGAACCGCTTGCTCCGGAACCCGGAATGACCTGCCCACCCGGATCGCCGGCAGATGACCGCTGTGCACCAACCGGTACACGGTCATCTTCGACACTCGCATCACCGAGGCGACTTCCGCCACGGTAAGGAACTTGACCTCGTTGAGAGGCCTCTCGCTGCCAGCAACCATGATCCACCTGTACCTTCCGCACCCGACGGCCACCGGCTTCCCCTCCGGTAACTCTTCGTCGCTGTGCGCTCACAACCCAGAGTAGGGGCGGGTGATACGAGTGGGGAAGAGGAGCAGCCTCCGGCCGTTTACTGTGACAGACACGCCCGATTGAGTACATAGCGCGTCAACGGCCGGTAGTAAGCCGCCCGCGCCGCGTCGTCCAGCGGCACCGCCACCGACACCCGCCCCTCGGCCTCACCGACGAACAGCGCGGGGTCATTGGTGTCGGCCAGACCGATGGCCTCGATACCCAGCTGACCTGCCCCGCAGACCCATCCGTGGTCCCCGACGACCAGCTTCGGCAGGGGGTCACCAGCGGCCACCAGACCGTCCAGAGCGACCCGGACAGGCAGCGGTGAGTGGGTATGTGCGCCGGTGTCACTCCCGGCACTCCGCGCGCCGGGTTCCCGCACCAGCGCGACTCCCCGTACGTAGTCAAGGTTGCACGTACGTACCCCGAACCGGGTCGTTATGTCGATACATCGGCCCTGCGCGGGGGTGAGGACGAGACATCCCGCCGCCGACAAAGCGTCTGCCAGACCTGCGTAGAACCCGAGCAGCCGATCCGGATGCCCCGTCCCGAACAGCACCGGAACCCGCCGCGCCGCGGCCCACCCCAACCGGTCGGCGAACGCGTCCAGCGCGCTCAGCGTCCGCTCGGGATCAATGACATCAGGCCCCGACACATGATCGGAATCGCCGGAAACCCCGCACTTGTCTGCCATAAGTCTGAGCAAGTCCCGCTCGTTCCATGCCCATTCCGGATCGAGTCCGAGCATGACCCGGGGATCGCGCACGGCGAAGAGACGGTAGCTGCGCAGACTCTCCTCCCGCGACGTGGCCACAGGACCGGCCAGCCTGGCCGCCAGCAGATGCGCCCGCAGGGCTCCCTTGCTCAACACCCCGCCGATGCTGCCGCCCGCACCACCCGCCCGGGCCGGAACCCCGGATACACCGCACAGTTGGCGTAACGAACGTAACGGACCACCCCGGCGGCCCCAGGCCGCCCCGAGCGCACCACGGCCGCACCACGGCCGTACGACGGCCGCGCACCACGGCACCTCTACGCGAGCATCCCCCGCAGCGGGAACACGGCCTTCCGCGTCGCCAGCACCGCCTGGTCCAGCCGGTCCGCCGGATCGTACCCGGCCTCCCACGGCTCCCACCCCGGCGTCCGCCCGTCCGTCATCCGCCCCGGCCCCGGCTGCCGCGTCCGCGCGTACACCTCGGCCCGCCAGTCCGCCGGCACCAGCGACCCCGGATCCACCGGCGCGTGCGCCGCGATGCCCACCAGATGCGTCCAGGACCTCGGCACCACATCCACGACCGCGTACCCGCCCCCGCCGAGCGCGACCCACCGCCCACCGTCCGCATACGCGTGCGCCAGCTCGTGGCAGGCCACCTGCACCGCCCGCTGCGCGTCGAGCGACACCGCCAGATGCGCGAGCGGATCCTCGACATGCGTGTCCGCGCCGTGCTGTGTCACCAGCACCTGCGGCCGGAAGTCCGCCAGCAGCTCCGGCACCACCCCGTGGAACGCCCGCAGCCAGCCCTCGTCCCCGGTCCCGGCCGGCAGCGCGACATTCACCGCGCCGCCCTCCCCTGCCCCCGCGCCGGTCTCCTCCGGCCATCCGGTGCCCGGGAAGAGCGTCCGCGGATGCTCGTGCAGCGAGATCGTCAGCACCCGCGGGTCCTCCCAGAACACCGCCTGGACACCGTCCCCGTGGTGCACGTCCACATCGACGTACGCGACCCGCTCCGCGCCCAGCTCCAGCAGCCGCGCCACGGCGAGCGCCGCGTCGTTGTAGACACAGAACCCGGCGGCGGCCCCCGGCATCGCGTGGTGCAGCCCGCCGGCGAAGTTCACCGCGTGCGCGTTCTCGCCGCGCCACACGGCCTCGGCCGCGCCGACCGACTGCCCGGCGATCAGCGCCGACGCCTCGTGCATCCCCGCGAACGCCGGATCGTCCACCGTACCCAGCCCGTACGCGCCATCGGCGGCCCGCGGATCCCGCGAGGCCCGCCGTACCGCGTCCACATAGTCCTGGTGGTGTACGAGCCCCAGCGTCGAACCGCCCGCGGCCGGCGCCGCGACGACATCCACCAGCCGGTCGAGCCCGCAGGCCCGCACCAGCCCCATGGTCAGCGACAGCCGTACCGGATCCATCGGATGACCGGCGCCGAAGTCGTATCCCGTAACCGCGTCATCCCACATCAACCGCGCGTGGCCGCTCATGCCCGCCACCGTATCGGTCCGGCTCCACCCCGAACGAGCGGGCATACACCAGAGTCACCAGCACCATCACCATCGGTACGAGCATCGCGCCCCGATAGCTCCACGCATCCCCGAGCGCCCCCACCAGCGGCGAACCGACCAGAAAACCCACATAGTTGAAGACGTTGAGCCGCGCGACCGCCGCGTCACTCGCCGCCGCACCCCGCTCCCCGGAGGCGAGCCGCCCGGCGGCGGCGAAGGTCTGCGGCACGATCACACAGAGCCCGAGCCCCAGCATCGTGAAACCGGCGATCCCCACCCACGCCCCCGGCGCCACCGCCACCACGGCGAATCCGGCCCCCGCCAGCAGCGCCCCGCACCGCACCACCGCCACAGGCCCGAACCGCCGCACCCCGAGATCCCCGACCGCGCGCCCCAGCAGAGTGGTCACCATATAGGCGTTGTACGGGACGGTCGCCAGCTCCTCCGAGCCGCCGAGGACGTCCTGAAGGTACTTGGCGCTCCAGTTCGACACCGTGGAGTCGCCGATATACGCGAACGCCATGACGAGACAGAGCGGCAGCAGGAACTTGAACGCCACCGGCGTCCCCCCGCCACCGCTCTCCCCCGCACCGCCGGCACCCGGCTCCGGCTCCTGCCGCACATCCGCGTACCAGCGGCTCCCGAGCAGCGCCGCGGGCAGCAGCACCACGACCACCGGGAGGTACGACACGACCAGCGCCAGGTGCCAGTGCGCCCCCACCCAGGCCAGCGAGGCCCCGGCGATGCCCCCCAGGCTGAACGCGGCATGGAACCCAAGGATGATGCTGCGCCCGTACGCCCGCTGAAGGCTCACGCCGAGCATGTTCATGGACGCGTCGAGCGTGCCGACCCCGAGGCCGAACATGGCCAGCGAGAGCCACAGTTGCCAGACCTCGTCCCCGGCGCCCACCCCGAGCAGCGCCAGCAGGACGACGGGCTGCGACCAGCGCAGCAGCATCCCCGGCCACACCCGCGCCACCAGCTTCTCGCTGAGCACGCTCCCCACCCCGGCCAGCACCGGCACCGCGGCGAGGAAGAGGGGGAGCATCCCGTCGGATATCCCGTAGCGGTCCTGGATGGCGGGGATGCGGGTCACCAGGAGCGCGAACGTCACCCCCTGGACGAAGAAGCTGAGCGCCAGAGAGACCCGACCGTGCCGCAAACGCGCATCTGTCATGGCCGGACAGCGTAGGACCCCGCGCTACCCATGGGTAGATGGATCAGCCCACGGATCCGTGGAGGAGGCCGGGAAGTTCGGACATGTGGGAGAAGAGCCCGGTCGCCCCGGACAGTTTCCCGGCGGGGGTCATCGCGGTGAACGCGTAGACGTCCATGCCCGCGGCCCTGGCGGCGGTGACTCCGTGCGGGCTGTCCTCGACGACGGCACAGCGGCCAGGGGCGATCCCCATTCGCTCGGCGGCGTGAAGGAAGAGATCGGGCGCCGGCTTGCCCCGCCCGACATCCTGGGCGCTGAAGATGATGCCGTCCCCGAACAGCCGGTCGAGCCCGGTCTTGCGGTGTCCCACCCGGATCCGTTCATGGCTCCCGGACGAGGCCACGCAGTACGGCACCCCGTCGCCGGCGAGCTTCTCCACGACGTCGACCGCTCCGTCCACCGGCAGCAGCTCGCGCTCGAAGGCGGCGAAGATCCGGGCGTGGAGGACATCGTCGAAGTCGGCCGGCAGCGCCTGGCCGGTCCGCTCGCGTACGAGGTCATGGATCCGGTGGACGGCACCGCCCATGTAGTCGTGCAGGCACTGCTCGTAGGTCGTGGGGTGACCCAACTCGGTGAGATAGGCGGCGAGGATGGTGTTGGAGATCGGCTCGCTGTCGACAAGCACACCGTCGTTGTCAAAAATGATCAGTTCGTAGCGCATGCTTCGACCCTAAACGCAAAAATGCCCTGTACCAGATACCTGGCACAGGGCATTCCCACAATAATTGTTCGGCGGCGTCCTACTCTCCCACAGGGTCCCCCCTGCAGTACCATCGGCGCTGTGAGGCTTAGCTTCCGGGTTCGGAATGTAACCGGGCGTTTCCCTCACGCAATGACCACCGAAACACTATGAAGATATCCAACAGCTGGAAGACAACACGGCTGTTCGTTACTTCAGAACTAACACAGTGGACGCGAGCAACTGAGGACAAGCCCTCGGCCTATTAGTACCAGTCAGCTCCAACCGTTACCGGTCTTCCACATCTGGCCTATCAACCCAGTCGTCTACTGGGAGCCTTAACCCCTCAAAGGGGGTGGGAGTCCTCATCTCGAAGCAGGCTTCCCGCTTAGATGCTTTCAGCGGTTATCCTTTCCGAACGTAGCCAACCAGCCATGCCCTTGGCAGAACAACTGGCACACCAGAGGTTCGTCCGTCCCGGTCCTCTCGTACTAGGGACAGCCCTTCTCAAGACTCCTGCGCGCGCAGCGGATAGGGACCGAACTGTCTCACGACGTTCTAAACCCAGCTCGCGTACCGCTTTAATGGGCGAACAGCCCAACCCTTGGGACCGACTCCAGCCCCAGGATGCGACGAGCCGACATCGAGGTGCCAAACCATCCCGTCGATATGGACTCTTGGGGAAGATCAGCCTGTTATCCCCGGGGTACCTTTTATCCGTTGAGCGACGGCGCTTCCACAAGCCACCGCCGGATCACTAGTCCCGACTTTCGTCCCTGCTCGACCCGTCGGTCTCACAGTCAAGCTCCCTTGTGCACTTACACTCAACACCTGATTACCAACCAGGCTGAGGGAACCTTTGGGCGCCTCCGTTACTCTTTAGGAGGCAACCGCCCCAGTTAAACTACCCATCAGACACTGTCCCTGATCCGGATCACGGACCCAGGTTAGACATCCAGCACGACCAGAGTGGTATTTCAACGACGACTCCACCTGAACTGGCGTCCAAGCTTCAAAGTCTCCCACCTATCCTACACAAGCCGAACCGAACACCAATATCAAACTATAGTAAAGGTCCCGGGGTCTTTCCGTCCTGCTGCGCGAAACGAGCATCTTTACTCGTAGTGCAATTTCACCGGGCCTATGGTTGAGACAGTCGAGAAGTCGTTACGCCATTCGTGCAGGTCGGAACTTACCCGACAAGGAATTTCGCTACCTTAGGATGGTTATAGTTACCACCGCCGTTTACTGGCGCTTAAGTTCTCAGCTTCGCCAACCCGAAAGTCAGCTAACCGGTCCCCTTAACGTTCCAGCACCGGGCAGGCGTCAGTCCGTATACATCGCCTTACGGCTTCGCACGGACCTGTGTTTTTAGTAAACAGTCGCTTCTCGCTGGTCTCTGCGGCCACCCCAAGCTCAGAGTGCAAGACTCATCACCCAGAATGGCCCCCCTTCTCCCGAAGTTACGGGGGCATTTTGCCGAGTTCCTTAACCATAGTTCACCCGAACGCCTCGGTATTCTCTACCTGACCACCTGAGTCGGTTTAGGGTACGGGCCGCCATGAAACTCGCTAGAGGCTTTTCTCGACAGCATAGGATCATCCACTTCACCACAATCGGCTCGGCATCAGGTCTCAGGCTATATGCTGTCCGGATTTACCTGGACAACGCCCTACACCCTTACCCCGGGACAACCACCGCCCGGGCTGGACTACCTTCCTGCGTCACCCCATCGCTTACCTACTACCACCTTGGTTCAGCGGCTCCACCACTCCCCTTCACCCGAAGGATCCAGGACGGCTTCACGGCCTTAGCATCAATGGATTCGATACTGGGCGTTTCAAAGCGGGTACCGGAATATCAACCGGTTGTCCATCGACTACGCCTGTCGGCCTCGCCTTAGGTCCCGACTTACCCTGGGCAGATCAGCTTGACCCAGGAACCCTTAGTCAATCGGCGCACACGTTTCCCACGTGTGTATCGCTACTCATGCCTGCATTCTCACTCGTGAACCGTCCACAACTAGCTTCCGCTGCTGCTTCACCCGGCACACGACGCTCCCCTACCCATCACAGCGGGCGTTGGCCCTCATGCTGCAATGACACGACTTCGGCGGTACGCTTGAGCCCCGCTACATTGTCGGCGCGGAATCACTTGACCAGTGAGCTATTACGCACTCTTTCAAGGATGGCTGCTTCTAAGCCAACCTCCTGGTTGTCTCTGCGACTCCACATCCTTTCCCACTTAGCGTACGCTTAGGGGCCTTAGTCGATGCTCTGGGCTGTTTCCCTCTCGACCATGGAGCTTATCCCCCACAGTCTCACTGCCGCGCTCTCACTTACCGGCATTCGGAGTTTGGCTAAGGTCAGTAACCCGGTAGGGCCCATCGCCTATCCAGTGCTCTACCTCCGGCAAGAAACACACGACGCTGCACCTAAATGCATTTCGGGGAGAACCAGCTATCACGGAGTTTGATTGGCCTTTCACCCCTAACCACAGGTCATCCCCCAGGTTTTCAACCCTGGTGGGTTCGGTCCTCCACGAAGTCTTACCTCCGCTTCAACCTGCCCATGGCTAGATCACTCCGCTTCGGGTCTTGAGCGCGCTACTATACCGCCCTATTCGGACTCGCTTTCGCTACGGCTTCCCCACACGGGTTAACCTCGCAACACACCGCAAACTCGCAGGCTCATTCTTCAAAAGGCACGCAGTCACGACGCACCGAGTAAACTCGGCGCGCGACGCTCCCACGGCTTGTAGGCACACGGTTTCAGGTACTATTTCACTCCGCTCCCGCGGTACTTTTCACCATTCCCTCACGGTACTATCCGCTATCGGTCACCAGGGAATATTTAGGCTTAGCGGGTGGTCCCGCCAGATTCACACGGGATTTCTCGGGCCCCGTGCTACTTGGGTGGTTCTCAAACGAGCCGTACAGATTTCAGCTACGGGGGTCTTACCCTCTACGCCGGACCTTTCGCATGTCCTTCGCCTATCCATACGGTTTCTGACTCGCCGACCGGCCGGCAGACCGATCAAAAGAACTCCCACAACCCCGCATGCGCAACCCCTGCCGAGTATCACACGCATACAGTTTGGCCTCATCCGGTTTCGCTCGCCACTACTCCCGGAATCACGGTTGTTTTCTCTTCCTGAGGGTACTGAGATGTTTCACTTCCCCTCGTTCCCTCCACACTGCCTATGTGTTCAGCAGCGGGTGACAGCCCATGACGACTGCCGGGTTTCCCCATTCGGACACCCCCGGATCAAAGCTCGGTTGACAGCTCCCCGGGGCCTATCGCGGCCTCCCACGTCCTTCATCGGTTCCTGGTACCAAGGCATCCACCGTGCGCCCTTAAAAACTTGGCCACAGATGCTCGCGTCCACTGTGCAGTTCTCAAACAACGACCAGCCACCCACCACCCCACCCCCTACAGGGCGAGTTCACTGGGGCCGGCAACCCGAAGGGCGAGCAACGCTCGCACCCTCAGACACCCAACAGCGCGCCCGGCACGATCCCCGAACCCTTACGTTCCACGCCGAAGCAGTACTTGTAAGAATCAAAAAACCGTGCCGAATAGTCAACGTTCCACCCATGAGCAACCAGCACCGGACATTCGCCGATGTACTGGCCTCTGACCAGAGCAAGCCCTGGTAAGAAATGCTCCTTAGAAAGGAGGTGATCCAGCCGCACCTTCCGGTACGGCTACCTTGTTACGACTTCGTCCCAATCGCCAGTCCCACCTTCGACAGCTCCCTCCCACAAGGGGTTGGGCCACCGGCTTCGGGTGTTACCGACTTTCGTGACGTGACGGGCGGTGTGTACAAGGCCCGGGAACGTATTCACCGCAGCAATGCTGATCTGCGATTACTAGCAACTCCGACTTCATGGGGTCGAGTTGCAGACCCCAATCCGAACTGAGACCGGCTTTTTGAGATTCGCTCCGCCTCGCGGCATCGCAGCTCATTGTACCGGCCATTGTAGCACGTGTGCAGCCCAAGACATAAGGGGCATGATGACTTGACGTCGTCCCCACCTTCCTCCGAGTTGACCCCGGCAGTCTCCTGTGAGTCCCCATCACCCCGAAAGGCATGCTGGCAACACAGAACAAGGGTTGCGCTCGTTGCGGGACTTAACCCAACATCTCACGACACGAGCTGACGACAGCCATGCACCACCTGTACACCGACCACAAGGGGGCGACCATCTCTGGCCGTTTCCGGTGTATGTCAAGCCTTGGTAAGGTTCTTCGCGTTGCGTCGAATTAAGCCACATGCTCCGCTGCTTGTGCGGGCCCCCGTCAATTCCTTTGAGTTTTAGCCTTGCGGCCGTACTCCCCAGGCGGGGAACTTAATGCGTTAGCTGCGGCACCGACGACGTGGAATGTCGCCAACACCTAGTTCCCAACGTTTACGGCGTGGACTACCAGGGTATCTAATCCTGTTCGCTCCCCACGCTTTCGCTCCTCAGCGTCAGTAATGGCCCAGAGATCCGCCTTCGCCACCGGTGTTCCTCCTGATATCTGCGCATTTCACCGCTACACCAGGAATTCCGATCTCCCCTACCACACTCTAGCCTGCCCGTATCGAATGCAGACCCGGGGTTAAGCCCCGGGCTTTCACATCCGACGCGACAAGCCGCCTACGAGCTCTTTACGCCCAATAATTCCGGACAACGCTCGCACCCTACGTATTACCGCGGCTGCTGGCACGTAGTTAGCCGGTGCTTCTTCTGCAGGTACCGTCACTTGCGCTTCTTCCCTGCTGAAAGAGGTTTACAACCCGAAGGCCGTCATCCCTCACGCGGCGTCGCTGCATCAGGCTTTCGCCCATTGTGCAATATTCCCCACTGCTGCCTCCCGTAGGAGTCTGGGCCGTGTCTCAGTCCCAGTGTGGCCGGTCGCCCTCTCAGGCCGGCTACCCGTCGTCGCCTTGGTAGGCCATCACCCCACCAACAAGCTGATAGGCCGCGGGCTCATCCTTCACCGCCGGAGCTTTCAACCTTCCCCCATGCGGAGAAAAGTATTATCCGGTATTAGACCCCGTTTCCAGGGCTTGTCCCAGAGTGAAGGGCAGATTGCCCACGTGTTACTCACCCGTTCGCCACTAATCCACCCCGAAAGGCTTCATCGTTCGACTTGCATGTGTTAAGCACGCCGCCAGCGTTCGTCCTGAGCCAGGATCAAACTCTCCGTGAATGTTTACCCGTAATCGGGTGACACCACGAGAGCGGAACCACCGGCCGGAATAAGACCAGTGGTTCACAGCGTCCTCGCTGTGTTTTTCTTCAAAGGAACCTCAACCCACCGAGTATTCGGTAGGTCGGGGTATCAACATATCTGGCGTTGACTTTTGGCACGCTGTTGAGTTCTCAAGGAACGGACGCTTCCTTCGTACTCACCCGCAGATTGTTTTCTGGGGCTTTCCTCCGGGCGCTTTCCCTTCGGTGTTTCTTGTTTTGTTTCCGTCTTGCGTTTCCGACTCTATCAGACTCTTTCGTGTCCGATTCCCCGTCGGAGCGGGGCTTGCTTTCCAGTTCTTCGCTTTCGCGTTTTCCCTTTCCGGCGGTTCCGACTCTATCAGATCCTTTCGGGCCTGATTCCCAGTCAGAGTGGGCTGTCATCCGGGCTGTTCGACCCTTCCGACGAGTGAGACTTTAGCGGAATCTCGGGCTCCGACGCTAATCGGGGCTGCGTCCCTTCGAACGCGGATTCCTCATTTCGCAAACCCACACGCGAAAACAGAGCGACCATGGTCGCTGCTCGTTGTGTGGTCCTGCGGAGTGGCTGTCCGGGGCCGACCTGGGCCGGTTCTCACGTCGGACAGCTCGGAGAACATTACGGATCCGTGTTTGCCGTGTCAACTCGGGGGGTCGGCGCTACTCTGGGAGCCATGAACGCGCGTATGTGTCGCCTTGAGTGGCGGGCCGCCTGACGGCGGCCCCGTGACGCATGTACGCGCGCAACGGCCGCCGCCTCGGCGGCCGTTCGTGTTTCTCCCTCCCCGGGAGTCCGGCCGTCGGTGGTGCCGGCCCCGGCTCCGATCAACTGGAGGATGAGGAAGAGATGACGCGGATCTTCAGCGGGATCAAACCGACCGGACATCTGACGCTGGGCAACTACCTCGGTGCTCTGCGGCGGTGGGTCGATGTCGACCAGCGCCGGGCCGACGCCCTGTTCAGCGTGGTGGATCTGCATGCCCTGACGGTCGAACACGATCCGGCTCGGGTACGCAGGCTCAGCCGGCAGGCCGCGACCCTGATGCTGGCAGCCGGGCTGGACCCCGCGCTGTGCACCGTCTTCGTACAGAGCCATGTGGACGAGCACACCCGGCTCTCGTATCTGCTGGAGTGCACGGCCACGGACGGCGAGCTGCGGCGCATGATCCAGTACAAGGAGAAGAGCGCGCGGGCGCGGGCGGCCGGGGAGAGTCTGCGTTTCTCCCTGCTGTCGTATCCGGTGCTGATGGCGGCCGACATCCTCGCCTACGGCACCGACGAGGTCCCGGTGGGCGAGGACCAGACCCAGCATGTGGAGCTGACGCGGGATCTCGCCGTGCGGTTCAACCAGCGGTACGGGCACACCTTCGCCGTACCGAGGGCGACCCGGCCGGCGGTGGCCGCGCGGGTCATGGACCTTCAGGATCCGACGTCCAAGATGGGGAAGTCGCACGAGCCGGGCGCCGGGATCGTCTATCTGCTGGACGACGCGGATGTCGTACGGAAAAAGATCATGCGGGCCGTCACGGACAGCGGGCGCGAGGTCGAGTACGACCGGGAGACCAAGCCGGGGATCGCCAATCTGCTGGAGATCCTCGCCGCCTGCACCGGCCCGTCCGGCCAGGTCGGCCCGGACGGGCTGGACCCCCGGGAGCTGGCCGGGGGCTACGACTCGTACGGCGCGCTGAAGAAGGACACCGCCGAGGCCGTCATCGAAACGCTGCGGCCCCTGCGGGAGCGGCACGCGGTCCTCGCCTCGGACATCGGGGCCGTGGATCAGGTGCTGCGGGACGGCGCGGAGCGCGCCAGGGGGCTGGCCCGGCCCGTGGTCGACGCGGCCTACCGGGCGGTCGGGCTGCTCCCGGCCGCCGCCGGATGACCGGATGAGCCGCTGTCGCTGAGGTGGGCGGCCCCGTCTCAGCCGGTGCCCGTGGCCAGGGCGCGGCTGCGGTCGCGGGCCGCCTCGATGGCGGCGATGAGGGCCGCCCGTACGCCGTGGTTCTCCAGCTCGCGGATGGCGCTGATGGTGGTGCCGGCCGGGGAGGTCACCGCCTCGCGGAGCTTCACGGGGTGCTCGCCGCTGTCGCGCAGCATCACGGCGGCGCCGACGGCGGCCTGGACGATCAGCTCGTGGGCCTGGGCGCGGGGCAGGCCCAGCAGGATGCCCGCGTCGGTCATGGCCTCGACCAGGAAGTAGAAGTACGCCGGGCCGGAGCCGGACAGGGCGGTGCACGCGTCCTGCTGGGACTCGGGGACGCGGAGGGTCTTGCCGACGCCGCCGAAGATCTCCTCGGCATGGGCCAGATGGGCGGCCAGGGCGTGGCTGCCGCCCGAGATGACGGACATGCCCTCGTCCACCAGGACGGGGGTGTTCGGCATGACGCGGACGACGGGGGTGCCGAGGGGCAGTCGTTCCTCGATGAACGCCGTGGTGATGCCGGCGGCCGCGCTGATGACCAGGCGGTCGGCGGTGAGGTGCGGGGTGAGTTCGTCGAGGAGCCGGCCCATGTCCTGGGGCTTGGGGGCGAGGATGAGGATGTCGGCGCGCTTCGCCGCGTCGGCGTTGGTGACGGTCTCGACGCCGTAGCGGTCGCGCAGCTCCTCCGCGCGCTCGGCGCGGCGGGTGGTGGCGAGCAGATCGGCGGCTCGCCAGCCCGCGCGGATCATGCCGCTGAGCAGGGCCTCGCCGATCTTTCCGGTGCCGAGGACTGCGACTGTCTGGGGCATTGCGGGGTCACCTCGCCGGTGGGTACGGGTGCTGCTGTTCGTCCGCCGCCCATCCTCGCACCGGGGTCGGACATCGGGCGTGAGGTGTCCGAGGAGCGGTACGCGTCGCGAGGGGCCTCGCGGTGCGCGTTATGCCGTACGGCGGCGGAGGGTGGCCGCGCCGAGGACCAGGACGAGGAGGGCGCTTCCGGCGACGACGGCGCAGTCGCGGACGAAGTCGCCGGTGACGGTGGAGTGGCGCAGGACCTGGGTCATGCCGTCGACCGCGTACGACATGGGCAGCACGTTGGAGATCGCTTCCAGTACGGGCTGCATGTTCGAGCGCGGGGTGAACAGTCCGCAGAGCAGGAGCTGCGGGAAGATCACCGCGGGCAGGAACTGGACGGCCTGGAACTCGGACTTGGCGAAGGCGGAGACGAAGAGGCCGAGGGCCGTGCCGAGCAGGGCGTCGAGGAGCGCGATCAGGAGCAGCTGCCACGCGGAGCCCGCGACATCGAGCCCGAGGAACTGGACGGCGAGGCCGGTGGCGAGGGCGGACTGGACGACGGCGAGCGCGCCGAAGGCGAGGGCGTAGCCGGCGATGAGGTCGGCCTTGCCGAGCGGCATGGCGAGCAGGCGTTCGAGGGTGCCGGAGGTGCGTTCGCGCAGGGTCGCGATGGAGGTCACCAGGAACATCGTGATCAGCGGGAAGATGCCGAGCAGTGAGGCTCCGATGGCGTCGAAGGTGTGCGCGCTGCCGTCGAAGACGTACCGGAGGAGAAAGAGCATCGCGCACGGGACGACGATCATCAGCGCGACGGAGCGCGGGTCGTGGCGCAGCTGGCGCAGGACGCGGGCGGCGGTGGCGAGGGTCCGGTGCGGTGAAAGCGTGCTCGTGGGCGTCGGCTGCCTGGCCGTCGCGGGCGTGGTCGTCGCGGGCGTGGTCATCGGGGGCTCTTCCGGGGTTCGCCGGACGCGGGTCCGGGGGTGGGCGTGGGGGTGGGGGTGGGTCCCGGGCCGGGTGCGTCGACCAGGTGGAGGAAGGCCGCTTCGACGGTGTCCGTGCCGGTACGGGCGCGGAGGGCGGCCGGGGTGTCGTCGGCGAGGATCCGGCCGTCGCGCATGAGGAGCAGCCGGTCGCAGCGTTCGGCCTCGTCCATGACGTGGGAGGAGACGAGGATCGTCGCGGCGCGTTCGGCGGCGATGCGGTGGAGGAGCTGCCACAGGTCGCGGCGGAGTACGGGGTCGAGGCCGACGGTCGGCTCGTCCAGTACGAGCAGTTCGGGTGTGCCGAGCAGGGCGACGGCGAGGGAGACGCGGCTGCGCTGGCCGCCGGAGAGCCGGCCGGCGAGCGCGTCGGCGTGGGAGGCGAGGCCGACCTCGTCGATGGCGCGGGCGACGGAGTCCCGGCGGTCGGCGCGGTGGGCGCGGCCGGGTTCGAGGACGGCGGCGAAGTAGTCGAGGTTCTGGCGGACCGTCAGGTCGTCGTAGACGGAGGGCGCCTGGGTGACGTAGCCGATCCGGGCGCGCAGCGTGGCGTCTCCGGCGGGCCGGCCGAGGACGTCGAGGCTGCCGCCGACGCCGGCCTGGGTGCCGGTGATCGCGCGCATCAGGGTCGATTTGCCACAGCCGGAGGGGCCGAGCAGTCCGGTGATCAGGCCGGTCGGTACGGAGAAGCCGAGGTCCCGCAGGACGGTGCGGCCACCGCGCCGCACGGTGAGGCCGTGGGCGCGGATGGCCCCCGTCGCCGTCGGCGCCAGCAAATTCATCATGTGATGAATAATGCGACCGCCCGGCCGGGTCCGTCAAGGGCGTGGCGGGGTGAGGGACGGGGTGACGGGCGGGTTGAGGGGCCGGGCGAGGGTCAGCTCCGTCACGTACGCCTCGGGGACCGTGCCGTCGGGGAACTCGCTGAGCAGCGCGGCCCGTTCCGCGGCGAGGAAGCCCGCCGTGGACCGCTCTCCGAGCAGCTGGAACACGGAGTGGCTGCCGAGGTTGGCGAGGTGGGTGTCGACGGGGACGCGGCGGCCCCACGGCACCTGGCGTTCGGTGCGCTCCAGCGTTCCGGGGAGGTCGAGTCCGCGCCCGGAGGCGCTGTGCGCGCCATGGGCGCTGTCCCGGGTCCAGCGGTGGATACGGTCGCCCTGGGCGGCGATCCAGGGGACCTCGGTGTCCGAGACGTTCCACCAGAGCGCGAGCGCGCCGCCGGGCCGCAGGACGCGCAGGGCCTCGGGCACGGAGCGGGCCGGGTCGGTCCAGTGCCAGGACTGGGCGTACGTGACGAGGTCGGCGCTGCCGGCGGCGAAGGGCAGCGCGTCGCCGGAGCCGCGGACGAGCGGGACGCCGGGCAGGACACGGCGCAGCCGCGCCGCCATACCGGGGCCCGGCTCGACGGCGACGACGCGGGCCCCGCGCTCGTGCAGCGGGCGGGTGGCGATACCGGTGCCCGCGCCGACGTCGAGGACGCGGGCGCCGTGGAGCGGACGGCCGGTCAGCTCCTCGACGGCGTCGAAGAGGGCGGGCGGATAGCCGGGGCGGGCCGTGTCGTACTGGTCGGCCACGGCGTCGAAGGAGAGTGCGCGACGGGTCATACGCCCATCGTGCGCGCGGGACGGGAGGGGCCGGGACGGATCGGAGCGCCGAAGCCGGTGGTACGGGAGCGCCGGCCGTCGTGGGGGACGGCCGGTGCCGCCGGCCCGGGGCTCACGCGGCGTTTTTCACCGCCACGCGCGCGTGCGGCGCGTCAGGAGCAGCGCACCGTCACATAGCCGATCTTGCCCGTGTAGACGTACGAGTCCGAGATGTACTGACCGTTGGCGATGTTGTCCCAGAGGTTCGTCGTGCCGTACGGACCCGCGATCGTCTCGCCCGGCTTCTGGCAGTTGATCGTCACGGTCGCGCCGTACGACAGCACCCGGACGATCGAGTAGCCCGTGCCGGGACCGCTGCGGACGTTCACCCGGTAGTCCGGGTGGACGGCGTACTTGGTGGCCGCCACCTCGAACACCGCCTCGGCCTCCGCCTCGACGGCCTCCACCTCGACCGCCTTCGTCTCGACCGTCCCCGCTTCGACCGCCCCTGTCGCGGCCATCGTCATGTCGCTGACCTCTTCGACCGACATATTCGTTCCTCCCCCATAGAAGGTGTATGTCCCTGCCGCGGCACGCTAGCAAGCCATGGCCGGATCGCACGCACCATCGACTAGGCTCCGTGCGTCGCGCTCGCGCACGAATCTCAACGGGGGTGGGCGGTGCCACCACAGCGCCATACCGGGCCGGCCCCGGAATCGGAACATCCGGACTACGCGGGCCGCTATCTGCTCGAAGCGGCCCTGGGATCCGGCGGTATGGGAGTGGTCCATCTGGCCACCTCCGCCTCGGGGTTGCGGCTGGCCGTCAAGGTCATTCATGGCCATCACGCCTCGGATCCCGAGTTCAGGGCGCGCTTCCGGCAGGAGGTCGCGGCGGCCCGCCGGGTGAGCGGGGCGTTCACCGCGCCGGTCGTGGACGCCGATCCCGAGGCCGTACGGCCCTGGATGGCCACGCTGTTCATCGACGGTCCGACCCTGTCGGAGCGGGTGAAGCGGAACGGGCCGCTGGACTACGAGGAGTTGGTCAGATTCGGCGCGGGCCTGGCGGAGGGGCTGCGCGACATCCACCGGGCCGGCGTGGTGCACCGCGATCTGAAGCCGAGCAATGTCCTGCTGGCGGCAGACGGTCCCAAGGTCATCGACTTCGGTATCTCACGTCCCGTGGACAGCGATCTGCGGACGGAGACGGGCAAGCTGATCGGCACACCGCCGTTCATGGCGCCCGAGCAGTTCCAGCGCCCGCGCGAAGTCGGGCCCGCCGCCGATGTGTTCGCGCTGGGGGCGGTGCTGGTCCACGCGGCCACCGGGCGGGGGCCCTTCGACTCGGACAGCCCGTACATCGTCGCGTACCAGGTGGTGCACGACGAGCCGGATCTGACGGGTGTTCCGGATGGGCTCATACCGCTGGTCACCCGGTGTCTGGCGAAGGAGCCGGCAGACCGGCCGACGCCGGACGAGCTGATGACGGCGCTGCGCCTCAACGGTCCGGGCGGTACGGGCGGTCCGGGCGGGAGCGGCGTTACGGATGGTACGGACGGTACGCACGGGGGCCGCGGGCCCGCGCACGGCACCGGTACCGACACCGCCAGCACCCATGGCTCCGGCGCGCGCCCGGCGCACGGGGTGAGTCCCCTCGTACCGGCGCGGCGGGCCGCCGATACCGCCGAGTCCGCGCGCCCCTCGCTCGCCACCACCCACTCCCCGGCCGCCCCGCCGCCCCAGACCGTCCAGTCCACGCCGACCCGCGCCCGCCGCCGGGTCCGCCGGGCGGTCGCGACCGGGATCGCGGCGGCGGCGCTGGCCACGGGCGGTGTGGTCGCCGTACACGCCTCGGGCGACGACACACCGTCGGCGGTGGCGGACGCTCCCGCCTCCCGGGTGGAGCCGAAGAGCCGGCCGGTCCAGCCCTGGCACCGGAAGCTGCGCGCCGGGGACGGCGCGGACAAGGTGCCGTTCTGTACGGCCGGAGGCACGGACGCGGGTACGGGTACGGGTACGGGTACGGGCTCAGGTACGGATACGGACGCGGACGCGGGCGTCTACTGCACCGGCTCCGGCATCACGGCGGCGCGTCTCGACCCCGCCGACGGAAAGGTCCGCTGGACCGTCAAGCACACCGCCGCGGACGCGAGCGCGGGCGCGGAGTCCGACGACGGCGCCCCGCCGGTCCTCTCCGGCGGGCTGCTGCTGGTCACCACCCCCGGCCGGGCCCGGCTGGCGGCGCTCGACCCCGCCTCGGGCACCGAGCGCTGGTCGGTCCCCCTCTCCTCGTACGCGATGCTGCGCCACACCGCCGACAGGGTGCTGCTCGTGACGTACGACGGCGAGGTGCGGGCGCTGGACAGCGCGACCGGCACCGAGCGCTGGACGGTCCGGCACGGCGGGACCGGCACGGTCTGGAGTACGGCAAGCGGTGCGGAGGGCGGTGCGGGCAGCGGCCTGCTGTACGCGGCGACTCCGTCGCCCGACGGCGCGACCACCGAGGTCGGCGCCCTCGATCCGGCCTCCGGCGCGCTGCGCTGGACGAAGCGGCTGACCGGCACGCTGACCCCGGCGGGCGCCTCGGCCGACGCGCTCTTCCTGCTGGCCAGTGGCACCGACGACGTGACCCGCGCGGTGGTACGGATCGACGCGGCGACCCGTACCGTACGGCGGGTCCCGCTGGCCGCGCCGGTCGAGCAGGCGCAGGCCACGGTGTTCGGCGACACGGTCTATGTCATGGGGTACACGGGTTCGCTGCTCGCCGTGGACACCACCGGCGCCACCGCCGACACCGGCAACGGCGCGGGCGTCCGCTGGCGGCTGGAGACCTCGGTCACCCGGGCCTCCCGGCCCACCGCGACGAAGGACCGCGTCTATGTGAGCGCGGGGGACGGGCGGCTGCTCGCCGTGGACACCGCGCGCGGGAAGCTGCTGGGGCAGACGAAGCCCCGGATGGGCTCGGCGGGCGGCACGGTCGCGGCGGCCCTGGCCGCGCCCGTCGCCCTCGGCCGGCGGGTCTTCGCCACGGCGCCCGACGGATCCGTCTTCACCGTCGCCGGGCGCGATCCCGCGCGCTGGTAGCGCGGAACACGGAACGGGTGGAACGGGCGAGGCCGCGCGCCCCGGATCGGGGACACGCGGCCTCGTCGTACGACGTACGGATACGGGTGAGAAGCGACGTCAGCCGAGCCGCGACACGTCCCGCACCGCGCCCTTGTCGGCGCTCGTCGCCATCGCCGCGTACGCGCGCAGCGCCGCCGAGACCTTGCGCTCGCGCTGCGCCGGGGCGTACACGCCGTTCAACGCGGCGCGCCGGGTGGCGAGTTCCTCGTCGTCAACAAGGAGTTCGATCGTCCGGTTCGGGATGTCGATCCGGATCCGGTCGCCGTCGTTGACCAGCGCGATCGTGCCGCCCGAGGCGGCCTCCGGGGAGGCGTGGCCGATGGAGAGGCCCGACGTACCGCCGGAGAAGCGGCCGTCCGTGACCAGCGCGCAGGACTTGCCGAGGCCGCGGCCCTTCAGATACGAGGTCGGGTAGAGCATCTCCTGCATCCCGGGGCCGCCGCGCGGTCCTTCGTACCGGATGACGATCACATCGCCCTCGGTGATCTCCTTGCGGAGGATCTTCTCGACGGCCGCGTCCTGCGACTCGCAGACGACGGCGGGGCCCTCGAACGTCCAGATGGACTCGTCGACACCGGCGGTCTTCACGACACAGCCGTCCTCGGCGAGGTTGCCCTTGAGGACCGCCAGGCCGCCGTCCTTCGAGTACGCGTGGCCGACATCGCGGATGCAGCCGCCGGCCGCGTCGGTGTCGAGCGTGTCCCACCGCTCGGACTGCGAGAACGCCTCGGCGGAGCGCACACAGCCGGGGGCCGCGTGCCACAGCTCGACGGCCTCGGCGGACGGCGAGCCGCCGCGCACGTCCCAGGTCTCCAGCCAGTCCTTGATGCTCGGCGAGTGGACGGTGTGCACGTCCTCGTTGAGCAGCCCGCCGCGGTACAGCTCACCGAGGATGGCGGGGATGCCGCCGGCCCGGTGGACGTCCTCCATGTAGTACGTGCCGCCGGGGGCGACGTTCGGCGCGACCTTGGCCAGGCAGGGGACACGGCGCGAGACGGCGTCGATGTCGTCCAGGTCGTAGTCCAGCTCGGCCTCCTGGGCGGCGGCGAGCAGGTGGAGGATGGTGTTCGTGGAGCCGCCCATCGCGATGTCGAGCGCCATGGCGTTCTCGAAGGCGGCGCGGGTGGCGATGTTGCGCGGCAGGACCGACGCGTCATCCTGCTCGTAGTGGCGCTTGGTGATCTCGACGACCGTGCGGCCGGCGTTCTCGTACAGCGCCCTGCGGGCGGTGTGGGTGGCGAGCACCGAGCCGTTGCCGGGGAGGGAGAGGCCCATGGCCTCGGTCAGGCAGTTCATGGAGTTGGCCGTGAACATCCCGGAACAGGAGCCGCAGGTGGGGCAGGCGTTCTCCTCGATACGGAGGATGTCCTCGTCCGAGATGGACTCGTCGACGGCGTCCGAGATCGCGTTGACCAGGTCGAGTTTTCGGACCGTACCGTCCACCAGGGTGGCTTTGCCGGCCTCCATCGGGCCGCCGGAGACGAAGACCGTGGGGATGTTGAGGCGCAGCGCGGCCATCAGCATGCCCGGGGTGATCTTGTCGCAGTTGGAGATGCAGATCAGCGCGTCCGCGCAGTGCGCCTCGACCATGTACTCGACGGAGTCCGCGATCAGGTCGCGGGACGGCAGGGAGTAGAGCATGCCGCCGTGGCCCATCGCGATGCCGTCGTCCACGGCGATCGTGTTGAACTCGCGCGGCACGGCGCCCGCGGCCTTGATCGCTTCGGAGACGATCCGGCCGACCGGGGCGAGGTGGGTGTGGCCGGGCACGAACTCGGTGAAGGAGTTGGCCACGGCGATGATCGGCTTGCCGATGTCCGCGCTCGCTACGCCCGAGGCTCGCATAAGGGCACGTGCGCCCGCCATATTGCGGCCATGGGTGACAGTGCGGGACCTCAGCTCGGGCATCGCCGTTCGCTCCTTCGACAGATCCTTCGGCAGAAAAGACTCTTTCCGAGCGTACGCCCCGGATCCAAGATCTGGACATGGCGTCCGGAATGCGGGATACGCGTATCAGCGCTCGGTCAGATAGCGCTGGATCGTCGGCGCCACCAGCGCGATGATCTCCTCGGGGTCCGCCGACGCGAGCGGCTCCGCCTTGATCACGTACCGCAGGAACGCCGTCCCGATCATGTGGGAGGCGGCCATCTCCGCCCGGAACTCCGGGTTCGGTACGTCCAGCTCCCCCGCGATCCGGCCGAGGAGCCGGCGCAGCAGGAACGACCGCAGGACCGTGGCCGCCGCCTCGTGCGTCAGCGCGGAACGGATCACCGCCAGCAGCGGGGCGCGGGTGGCCGGGTTCTCCCAGATGGCGATGAAGTGGCGCGCGAGCTGCTCCCCGATGTGGTCGCGGTCGGCGGTGAACAGCGGGGTGACCAGCAGGGCGGGCTCGAAGGAGACCTCGATGGCCGCCGCGAACATCTCGTCCTTGGTACCGAAGTAGTGGTGCACCAGCGCCGCGTCGACGCCCGCGGCCTTGGCGATGCCCCGGACCGACGTCTTGTCGTACCCCCGCTCGGCGAACTGCGCGCGCGCCGCGTCGAGGATCTGCTGCCGGGCGCCAGGGCCGTTGCCCGCGTCCTTGCGGGCGGGACGGCCACGGCGGCGGGGGGTGTCGCCCGGGGTGCCGGCCGGGGTCATGAGGGTTCGGACGTGTGCGAGGTACGCGGCGACGTACGCGACGATGACGCCCGTACGGGAGCGGAAGCGGGACCGGGAGCCGGACCGGAAGCCGGAGCGGCTGCGCCCAGATGCTGCCGGGCGAACGCCAGCGCCTCCGCGAGATCCGCTTCGCGCTCCGCCGCCGACATCGCGCGCCGCGTGTTGACCTCGATCACCACATGGCCGTCGAAGCCGCTGCCCGCCAGCCCCGCCAGCAGCTCGGCGCACGGCTGGCTGCCCCGTCCCGGCACCAGGTGCTCGTCCTTCCCGGAGCCGGTGCCGTCCGCGAGATGGACGTGGCCGAGCCGGTCGCCCATCCGGTCGATCATGGACAGGGCGTCCGTACGGGCGGTCGCGGTGTGCGAGAGGTCGACGGTGAAGTGCCGGTAGTCGTCCTTGGTGACGTCCCAGTCGGGGGCGTAGGCGAGCATCTCGCGGTCCCGGTAGCGCCACGGGTACATGTTCTCGACGGCGAACCGCACGTCCGTCTCGTCCGCCATCCGCCAGATACCGGTGACGAAGTCACGCGCGTACTGCCGCTGCCAGCGGAACGGCGGATGTACGACCACGGTGTCCGCCCCGAGCCGCTCCGCCGCCTGCCGCGCGCGCTGGAGCTTCACCCAGGGATCGGTGGACCAGACCCGCTGGGTGATCAGCAGACAGGGCGCGTGGACGGCCAGGACGGGGACCCCGTGGTAGTCGGAGAGCCTGCGCAGCGCCTCGATGTCCTGGCTGACCGGATCGGTCCAGACCATGACCTCCACGCCGTCGTACCCGAGGCGCGCGGCGATCTCGAAGGCCGTCGCCGTGGACTCCGGGTAGACCGAGGCCGTCGACAGCGCGACCTTCACCGCGTTCTCCGCCGGGTTGCGCACCACTGGATCTGCCACGGAAGACAGCGTACGGGCACCGCGTACGGGCACCTTCCGCACCGTGAGCTACACCGTGAGCTGGTCGAGGCGGCGCAGGATCACGCCCTCGCGCAGCGCCCAGGGGCAGATCTCCAGCGTCTCGACCCCGAACAGATCCATCGCCGCCTCCGCGACCAGCGCCCCCGCCAGCAGCTGCGAGGAGCGGCCCTCGGAGACACCGGGGAGCGCGGCGCGCTGGAGGGCGTTCATCGTGGCGAGCCGGGGGACCCACTCCTCCAGCGACGCGCGGCTCAGCTCGCGCTGGACGTAGAGCCCCTCGGCGGAGCGGGCGGCCCCGGCGATCCGGGCGAGCTGCTTGAAGGTCTTGGAGGTCGCCACCACATGGTCCGGGGTGCCGAGGCGGGCGAATTCGCCGACGGTACGGGCGATCTCCGCCCGTACGTGCCGGCGCAGCGCCTTCACGTCGATGGGGTCGGGCGGGTCACCGGGCAGCCTGCCCGCCGTGAGCCGGCCGGCGCCCAGGGGCAGGGAGACGGCGGCGTCGGGCTCCTCGTCCATGCCGTACGCGATCTCCAGCGAGCCCCCGCCGATGTCCAGGACCAGCAGCTTCCCGGAGGACCAGCCGAACCAGCGCCGGGCGGCGAGGAAGGTGAGCCGGGCCTCCTGCTCGCCGGTGAGCACTTCGAGATCCACACCGGTCTCGCTCTTGACGCGGCCGAGGACCTGGTCGGCGTTGGTGGCCTCGCGCACGGCGGAGGTCGCGAACGGCAGGACCGCCTCGCAGCCCTTGTCCTCGGCGGCCTGGAGCGCGTCGGCGATGGTCGCCACCAGCCGGTCGACGCCCTCGGGACCGATCGCGCCGTCCGCGTCGAGGAGTTCGGCGAGCCGCAGCTCCGCCTTGTGCGAGTGCGCGGGCAGCGGGCGGGCACCGCGATGCGCGTCGACTGCCAGCAGGTGCACCGTGTTCGAACCGACGTCGAGGACTCCGAGTCTCATGGGCGGAACGCTACTGCGGCCGCGCGCATACGCTGGACCCGTGCCAAAGACGAAAAAGGCGAAGCCGGGCAAAGCTCAGGGCCCGAAGAAGCAGGACGAGAGGCGTCGGGAGGTCCGGGTCGCGGCTCCGGACGTCCCCGACGAAAAGGGTCTGGACTTCGCCCGCGCCTGGGTGGAGTTCCCCGACCCGGCGGACGACGAACAGGTCTTCCGCTGTGATCTGACATGGCTCACCTCGCGCTGGACCTGCGTCTTCGGCAGCGGCTGCCAGGGCATCCAGGCGGGCAGGGCCGACGACGGGTGCTGCACACTGGGCGCGCATTTCTCGGACGAGGAGGACGAGCAGCGGGTCGCGGAGCATGTGGCGCGTCTCACTCCCGATCTCTGGGAGTTCCACGCCGAGGGAACGAAGACGGGCTGGACGCAGACCGACGACGACGGCGAGCGCCAGACCCGGCGCTGGAAGGGCTCGTGCATCTTCCAGAACCGGCCGGGCTTCGCGGCGGGCGCGGGGTGCTCGCTGCACATCCTGGCGCTGCGCGAGGGGCGCGAGCCGCTGGAGACGAAGCCGGACGTCTGCTGGCAGCTGCCGGTGCGCCGGACGTACGACTGGATCGACCGCCCCGACGAGACCCGGGTCCTCCAGGTGTCGATCGGCGAGTACGACCGGCGCGGCTGGGGCTCGGGCGGTCACGATCTGCACTGGTGGTGCACCTCGGCGACGTCGGCGCACGGCGCGGGTGAGCCGGTGTTCCGGACGTACCGCCCGGAGCTGACCGAGCTGATGGGCAAGGAGGGCTACGACCGCCTGGTGGAGCTGTGCGAGCGGCGGATCGCGAGCGGGCCCGCGATGGTGGCGCCGCATCCGGCGGACCCGGCGCTGCCGCTGCTTCCCGTACCGCCGGTGCCGCCGGCCGCTCCGGCCGCCGCTGGGGGCTGAGGGCGAGCGCGCCGTCAGCCCGTACGGCATCGGTCCGTACGGCATCGGTCCGTACGCCGTCAGTCCGACGGTGGCGGGTCGGCCGGGCCCGGCGCGCTGGAGTCGGGCGGCGAGGGCGCGGAGCCGGACGGGTCCGGATCCGGGTGCGACGGGGACGGATCGCCCGGATCCGGCCCCTGCCCAGGACCGGTGGGATCCGCGGGGTTCGGCGGGGACGGGTCGGTGGGGCGTGGGGTGCCGGGGCCGGATGGGGCGGGCGGCGAGGCCGGTCCGCCGGTGCCGCCTCCCGTACCGCCGCCGGGGCCGCCCGGTCCGGTGGTGTGACCGGGGCTGCCCGGTCCTGGCCGGCCGCCCGTCGCCGGGGGCCGGACCCCGTAACCGTGGAGCTTGACGACCACACCGGCCGGGTAGAGGGCGATCCGCGCGCTCCAGGGCCCGGACGGTGCGCGCCGGTGGTCGACGGTGACGCGGACGGTGGCGGACTCGCCGGGCGCGAGGGTGCCGTAGTGGCGGCTCAGCCGCAGCCAGGGGGCTTCCGTACCGGCGGTCCAGGAGACCGGTTCGCCGCCGGACGCGCGCAGGATGATCAGCGTCGAGTCGACCGCGTCCCCGGCGGGCCGCGCCTCGACGGCGATCCGGCCGGGGTTCGGCCGGTCCGGTCCCACGGGCGGCACCCCGACGCCGTCGCTGATGATCTCGACGGAGATACCGGGCGCGCGGCTGCCCTCGATGAAGCGGGCCCCTGTCCCGTCGCGGGTGCTGCCGGTGTTCTCGTAGTGCTCGTACGGCTCTCCCCCTGGCCCTTCCGGACCGTACGGACCGTCCGAGCCCGCCGGCCCGCCGGTCTCGCCCGCGGCGATCGAGGAGCCGCCGCGGCTCTCGCCGGTCTGCGGTGCGCCCCGGTACGCGGCCCAGAGCGCGAGCACGGGGGCGGCGACGACCGTCGCGACGACGGTGGTGGTCACGGCGCGCGCCCGGAGCCGGTCGCGGCGGGCGGCGCGGTCCTTGGGGTCCATGGGAAAACCGTTACGGCCGAAGCGCGGCGCCGACGGGCGAGCGCGGCGGGCCCGGGTCATGGCGGCGTACGCGGCGCTCCTGGGCGCGGTGACGAGGGGCAGCGTCGCGGCGGGTGAGACGGACGAGGTGGGCGGGGCGGACGGGACGGCAGGTGCGGCCGTGGCGGTGGAGGCGCTACTGACGCCTCCCGCGGCGGGCGCCGAGGCCACCGGGACCGCCCTCGGTGCCGGGACCACCGGGCGTGAGCCGGGCCACGGGTCCGCCGCCCCGGCGCGCTCGGCGGCGCGGCGGCAGCGCGGGCAGTCGTCCACGTGCCGGACGAGTTCGCGCCGGAGCGCGGCCGAGAGCAGCACCTGGTCGTCGCCGGTGAGCCGGGCGACCGACGCGCAGCCGCCGGTGTCGACGACGGCGAGGGCGGCGCGGGTGCGCTCCACCTCGCAGGCGGCGGAGGAGAGCAGCGCGCGGGCAGCCGGGGGCTCCATGGACAGGACGGCGGCGACTTCGCCGGGGCCGAGCCGGTGCCGTACGGCCAGCTCCAGGGCCTCGCGCTGTTCGGGCGTCGTCCCGGCGGCCTCGGGCCAGGCCAGCAGCGCGAGTTCACGGCGGCGCCGCTCGGCGGCCTCGGGCTCGTGACCGGGGCCGGGCTCGGCAGCGGCGCCCGGTCCGGCCGTCTTCGCCACACCGTCGCGCCGCCCTTCACGCCGCCCTTCACGCCGTCCTTCGCGCCCCCGCTCCGGCTCGCGGCTGCCCGAATACGCCCCCGGCCGGCCGCGCCGCCGCTCGGTCATCTCGCGCAGACAGGCCCAGCGCGCGATCGCGTACAGCCAGGCCCTGCGCTCCCCCTCGCCGGCGGGGCAACGCCCGTACTGCCGCTCGGAGATGGCCAGGACATCGCCCAGTACGCCGGTCGCCGCGTCGTGGTCGCAGAGGACCGAGAGACAGTAGGTGAACAGCCCGTCCAGATACGGCTCGTAGCGGGCGGGCGGGACCGGCGCCACCGACTGGGGCGCACTACGGGGCGCGCGAGGTGCGCCGGTGGTATCCGGGGAGGTGTGGGGACCGCTGCTCATCACCCGGTGACGGTAGACAGGACAGCCCGCACCCTTCGCAGACCTTGAGTCAATTTCATTCTTACGGGTGAATCTATCGCTCGAAAGGGGAACACTGGCCCTCCTCCGGCCCGGACGCCGCACCGACTGGTAAGGCGCTGTCAGTGGGCCCCTATACGGTGACGTCATGGCTGTCCGTACGAAATCCGCGAAGGACCGGCCGTCCTACCGCTGCACCGAGTGCGGCTGGACGACCGCCAAGTGGCTCGGCCGCTGCCCCGAATGCCAGGCATGGGGCACGGTGGAGGAGTACGGCGCGCCCGCGGTGCGGACGACGGCGGCCGGCCGGGTCTCCACCCCCGCGCTGCCGATCGGCAAGGTCGACGTCCGTACGGCCACCGCGCGCTCCACGGGCGTGGCCGAGCTGGACCGAGTGCTGGGCGGCGGGCTGGTGCCCGGCGCGGTCGTGCTGCTCGCGGGCGAGCCGGGCGTCGGCAAGTCCACGCTGCTGCTGGACGTCGCCGCGAAGGCGGCGAGCGCGGAACACCCCACGCTCTATGTGACCGGCGAGGAGTCCGCCAGCCAGGTGCGGCTGCGCGCCGACCGGATCAAGGCGCTGCACGACCATCTCTATCTCGCGGCCGAGACGGATCTCTCCGCCGTCCTCGGCCATCTCGACGCGGTCAAGCCGTCGCTGCTGATCCTCGACTCCGTACAGACGGTGGCCTCCCCCGAGATCGACGGCGCGCCCGGCGGGATGGCGCAGGTCCGCGAGGTGGCGGGCGCGCTGATCCGGGCGTCGAAGGAGCGCGGGATGGCGACGCTGCTGGTCGGGCATGTCACCAAGGACGGCGCGATCGCGGGCCCCCGGCTGCTGGAACATCTGGTGGACGTCGTGCTCTCCTTCGAGGGCGACCGGCACGCCAGGCTGCGGCTGGTCCGCGGTGTCAAGAACCGGTACGGGGCGACGGACGAGGTCGGCTGCTTCGAGCTGCACGACGAGGGGATCACCGGACTCACCGATCCCTCGGGGCTGTTCCTGACCCGCCGCGACGAGCCCGTGCCGGGGACATGTCTGACCGTCACCCTTGAGGGCAAGCGCCCGCTCGTCGTGGAGGTGCAGGCGCTGACGGTCGACACCCAGATCCCCTCACCCCGGCGCACCACCTCCGGGCTGGAGACCTCGCGGGTCTCGATGATGCTGGCCGTGCTGGAGCAGCGGGGCCGGATCAGCGCGCTCGGCAAGCGGGACATCTACAGCGCGACGGTCGGCGGGGTGAAGCTCACCGAGCCGGCCGCCGATCTCGCCGTGGCGCTCGCGCTGGCCTCGGCGGCGAGCGACACCCCGCTGCCGAAGAACCTGGTCGCGATCGGTGAGGTGGGGCTCGCGGGCGAGGTCAGACGGGTCACCGGCGTGCAGCGCAGACTCGCCGAGGCACACCGTCTGGGCTTCACCCACGCCCTTGTTCCGAGCGACCCGGGCAAGATCCCCGCCGGTATGAAGGTCACAGAAGTCGCCGACATGGGCGACGCTCTGAGAGCGTTGCCGCGCCGGGGTAGGGCGGACGCCCCACGGGACGACAACGCTCGCCGGTAGACTTTGCCCTGGTCTCGCCCATCCGTACGAGCCGGAGGAGTGCAGTGGCAGCCAACGACCGGGCATCAGCGCCCGGAAAATCCGGCACGGGCTCCGGCAACGAAGCGCTGATGCGCGCCACCCTGAGCGCTGTCGCGCCCGGCATGGCCCTGCGCGACGGGCTGGAGCGGATCCTGCGCGGCAACACCGGCGGTCTGATCGTCCTGGGCATGGACAAGACCGTCGAATCGATGTGCACGGGCGGCTTCGTGCTGGACGTGGAGTTCACCGCGACGCGCCTGCGCGAGCTGGCGAAGCTCGACGGTGCGCTCATTCTGGACAAGGACATCACCAAGATCCTGCGGGCCGGTGTGCAGCTGGTCCCGGAGTCCTCGATCCCCACGGAGGAGACGGGCACCCGGCACCGCACGGCGGACCGGGTGTCGAAGCAGTGCGGCTTCCCGGTCGTCTCGGTGTCGCAGTCGATGCGGCTGATCGCGCTGTACGTGAACGGTGAGCGCCGGGTGCTGGAGGAGTCGGCGGCGATCCTGTCGCGGGCGAACCAGGCGCTGGCGACGCTGGAGCGCTACAAGCTCCGGCTCGACGAGGTCGCGGGCACGCTCTCCGCCCTGGAGATCGAGGACCTGGTGACGGTCCGTGATGTGACGGCGGTGGCGCAGCGGCTGGAGCTGGTGCGCCGGATCGCCACGGAGATCGCGGAGTACGTGGTCGAGCTGGGCACCGACGGCCGGCTTCTCTCGCTCCAGCTGGAGGAGTTGATCGCGGGCGTCGAGCCGGAGCGGGATCTGGTCGCGCGCGACTATGTCCCGGAGCCGACGGCGAAGCGGTCCCGTACGGTCGAGGAGGCGCTCGACGAGCTGCACGCGCTGACCCATCCCGAGCTGCTGGAACTGCCCAATGTGGCGCGGGCGCTGGGCTACAGCGGTTCGCCCGAGACGCTCGACTCGGCGGTCTCGCCGCGCGGTTACCGGCTGCTGGCGAAGGTGCCCCGGCTTCCGGGCGCCATCATCGAGCGGCTGGTCGAGCACTTCGGCGGGCTCCAGAAGCTGCTGGCGGCGAGTGTGGACGATCTCCAGACGGTGGACGGTGTCGGCGAGGCGCGGGCCCGGAGCGTGCGCGAGGGGCTGTCGCGGCTGGCGGAGTCGTCGATCCTGGAGCGGTACGTGTAGCGGGCGCGCACGTCAGGTCTTGTCCGTACGAATGCCCCGGTGGGACCGGAAGATCCCACCGGGGCATTCGGCTGTGCGGTCCTTCAGTTGCTGAGCCTTCAGCGCTTCAGCCCTTCGCCGCTTCAGTCCTTCTCCAGGCGGATGGACGCCCGGCCCTGCTTGACCGAGGCGCCCGCCGCCTCGACCTCCACCAGATAGGTGCCGGTGCCGACCGCGCCGGGGGCCTTGGTGGCCTCGCAGTCGGTGGTGCTCTTCCGGCGGTCCCAGGTGACGGTCCGGGTGATGGTGCCCTTGGCGGGGACCTCGAAGAGGGCGGCGCCGGTCTTCGGGCAGTCCTTGGAGGTCCAGACCTCGTCGTCGTCCGCGTTGGTGATCGTCAGTACGAGGGCCTTCGGCCCGAAGTCCGCCTTGCAGGCGGTGTCGGAGGTGTTCATGGCGGTCAGCCGGAACGCGGGCTTCTCACCCGGCGCGTAGGCGACCTTGGTGGCGGCGAGGCGCAGGGTGAGGGAGTTGGGGGCGCAGTCGGGGAGACCGGAGCCCGTCGCCACCTGACGGCCCGACCCGGTCGAGCCGGTGCCCCCGGCTCCGGAGCCGGCCGAGCCGCCGCCCGTACCGCCCGAGGAGCCCGCCGCCGTACCGTCTCCGCCGTCCGTGGCGCCGGCGCCGCCGGGTTCCGACGAGGCGCCGCTGTCGCCGGAGCCGCCGCCGGAGCCGTTCTTGCCGCCGTCCTCGCCCTCGTCCGTACCGGCACTGGCGCCGCCGTCACCGGAGCCGCTGGTGGCGCCGTCCTCGCCGGAGCCGTCCGCGTCGTCACGGCCGCCGGGCTGCCGGCTGATGGCGGGACCCGAGCCGGAGGGCCCCGGGCCGATGGTCTTCGTGGGGTGCGCGCCGTCGGTGGTGTCGCCGGTCTTCTTGCTCCCGCCGCCGCCGATGCTGACGACCCAGACGACGAGGAGAGCGAGCAGCGCGATCAGCGTCGCCGCTACAGCCCTCCGTCGCCAGTAGATGGTGGAGGGAAGCGGCCCGACCGGATTGCGCAAAGATCCCACGGCTCAAACTGTACGAGAGATCGGCGCCAACTCCCGCCCCCCATGCCGCCCGTCTCGGCAAGTTTTACGGATCATCATTCCGGCGAAGCGGACCGATGCCCCGCCGACGGCCCGTCAAAACCTTATGAGGGACCGCGCATGCGGGGAACGCTGGGCGAACTCTGTACGTTCTCCCCATGGACAGCAGCGCAACTGCCGATCTCTATCGGGACATAACCGACTTTGCCCGTTCGACCCCCTCCTGGTTCCAACACCTCGCCGAGCTGTGGACGGAGGCCGGACTCCTTCTGTTCGGCGTCATCTTCATCGTGCTCTGGTGGTCCGCCCGGCCGACCGGCTCACGCGCCGTGGCCGTGGCGGTGCTCGCCCCGCTCGCGACGGCCATCGCGTATGTGTGCAGCGAGACGCTCAAGACCGTCTTCACGGAGGACCGGCCCTGCCGGGCGGTCGCGGGGGCCGGGGCATCGCTCGTGGCCTGCCCCCCGGTCGGTGACTGGTCCTTCCCGAGCAACCACTCGACGATCGCCGGCGGCGCCGCGATCGCGATCGCGATCGTGAGGCCCCTGCTCGCCTATCTCACGGTGCCGATGGCGCTCCTGATGGCGTTCTCCCGGGTCTTCGTCGGCGTGCACTACCCGCACGACGTCGCCGTGGGTCTGGTGCTGGGCGGTGTGGTGGCCGCGCTGATCGTTCTGCTCGCCGCCGGTCCCGTACAGAAACTCGTGGAGACCATGCGGACGAGCCAGTCGGGGGCGGTCCTCTGGATGGTCGGTACGGGTGCGCGCGCCGGGGCCGAGCGGGGCCGGCACAGCGCCGGCCGCCGCTGACCGCGCCACCGGACCGGACACCACACGAACGAGCACGTACGACAACGCCAACGCACGACTACAAGTACGAGGAACCGAACGGGAGAATGGACGGCAGCGGAGCCGGGCGCGTGACAACCTCCGGCGTACGCCCGCCCGCTGCACCGTCCACGCTCCCGGCCGTGCCAGGATCGGTGGTGCCATGACTGCTACCCCCGCGCACACCCCAGACGCCGTGCACACCCCAGCCGCCGCGCACCTGCCGGACACCGCACCCGCCCTGGACATCCCGTCCGCCACAGACAGCATGTCCACCACGGATATCACCTCCACCTCACTCTCCCCCTCCCCCGCCACCGAAGCGGCGGCCCTGCACACCCCCGTCCTCGCCTGGTTCGAGACGCACGCGCGCGACCTGCCCTGGCGCCGTCCCGAGGCCGGCGCCTGGGGCGTGATGGTCAGCGAGTTCATGCTCCAGCAGACCCCCGTCAGCCGGGTGCTCCCCGTGTACGAGCAGTGGCTCGCCCGCTGGCCGCGCCCCGCCGACCTCGCGGCCGAGGCCCCCGGCGAGGCCGTCCGCGCCTGGGGCCGGCTCGGCTACCCGCGCCGCGCGCTGCGGCTGCACGGGGCCGCGCAGGCGATAACGGAACGGCACGGCGGTGACGTACCCCGCCGGCACGCGCAGCTGCTCGCCCTGCCCGGCATCGGCGAGTACACCGCCGCCGCCGTGGCCTCCTTCGCGTACGGACAGCGGCACGCCGTGCTCGACACGAACGTGCGCCGGGTCCTCGCCCGCGCCGTGACCGGCGTCCAGTACCCGCCCAACGCGACCACGGCCGCCGAACGCAAGCTCGCCCGCGCGCTGCTGCCCGCCGACGAGGACACGGCCGCGCGCTGGGCCGCGTCCTCCATGGAGCTGGGCGCGCTGGTCTGCACCGCGAAGAACGAGAGCTGCGCGCGCTGCCCGATCGCCGCCCGCTGCGCCTGGCTGCTGGCCGGCAAGCCGCCGCACGACGGCCCGGCCCGGCGCGGCCAGACGTACGCCGGTACGGACCGCCAGGTGCGCGGCAAGCTCCTCGCCGTACTGCGCGACACGCACGGTGCCGTCACGCAGCGGGCGCTGGACGCGGTGTGGGACGAGCCGGTGCAGCGGGCCAGGGCGCTGGACGGGCTGGTCGCGGACGGGCTGGTCGAGCCGCTGGACGGCGGCCTCTACCGGCTGCCGCGGAGCTGATCCCGAACGGCCCCGACCGGGGCGGCCCGGTCACCCACCGGAAACCTCTCACCACATGACCGTTACACAACCGATGGACAGCCGTGCGTCCTCCGACGGCTGTCCCGCACAGCCTCGTGACAGACGCTCCGTAATTTCAGTGACGTAAGGAAAAGCGCCGTCAGGGAACGGCGCGGTGGTCACGGGGTCGGAGGCGGTTGGCATGGCGCAGGGTGAGGTGCTCGGTTTCGAGGAGTACGTGCGTACCCGGCAGGAGGCGCTGCTGCGCAGCGCCCGCCGTCTCGTACCGGATCCGGTGGACGCGCAGGATCTGCTCCAGACCGCGCTGGCCCGTACGTACGGCCGCTGGAACAGCATCGCCGACAAGTCCCTGGCCGACGCCTATCTGCGCCGGGTCATGATCAACACCCGTACGGAGTGGTGGCGCGCCCGCAAGCTCGAAGAGGTCCCCACCGAGCAGCTGCCCGACGCTCGGGTCGAGGACGGCGCCGAACAGCGCGCCGACCGCGCGCTGCTGATGGATGTCCTCGGGGTGCTGGCTCCCAAGCAGCGCAGTGTGGTCGTCCTGCGGCACTGGGAGCAGATGAGCACCGAGGAGACGGCCGCGGCGCTCGGTATGTCGCCGGGTACGGTGAAGAGCACACTGCACCGCGCGCTGGCCCGGCTCCGCCAGGAGCTGGAGAGCCGGGCGCGGGAGAGCAGGGCGCAGGAGGGCCGGGCGCACGAGAGCCGGGCCCTCGACAACCGGGAGTCCGGGACGAGGTCCGGGGAAATGGGGCGGGAGAGGTGCGCGGCCTGACAGGCCCCGGCCGGCCGGGGGGCGGATCGCCGGCGACAGGAGGCACGCTGATGGCCGGGCTGATCGCCCTGGGCCTGTTCGCGGGGGCCTGTTCGACCGGCGGTACGGGGACGAGGGACGAGGGGGCGGCCATGACCGCGCCCACCCAGCACGGCGTGGCCTCGCCGAGGGCGCCCGGGGCGGCGTCGAAGACGAAGACCGTCGATCCGGTGGCGGTGCTGCGGAAGGATCCCACCGTCAGCAAGCGGATCAAGGCCGAGCTGAAGCCGTGCTCCGGGGCCGGCTACCCGGTGGACACCTCGTACGGGAACCTCACCGGCGGTACGGTGCCGGATGTGGTGATCAACGTGCTGACATGCGCCGACTCGGTGGGGGTCGGGACGTTCGTGTACCGCGAGAAGAACGACGCGTACGAGAAGGTCTTCGAGGCCGAGGAGCCCGCCGTCTACGCCACGATCGACCGCGGCGAACTGGTCGTCACCCAGCAGATATACGCGCGCGGGGACGCGGCCACGTTCCCCTCGGGCGAGGACGTGGTGACCTACGGCTGGGCGGATACCAAGTTCAGCGAGCGCTACCGGGTGCGCAACGACTACAGCAGAGCGGTGGGCAACGGCGACGGCAACGCCGACGAGTCCGCCGCGCCGAGCGATCACTGAGAGGCGCGGGATGGCCGAGACCCACGTCCTGTTCGTCGAGGACGACGATGTCATCCGCGAAGCCACCCAGCTGGCGCTGGAGCGCGACGGCTTCGCGGTCACCGCGATGCCCGACGGGCTGTCGGGGCTGGCGGCGTTCCGCGCGAACCGGCCGGACATCGCGCTGCTCGATGTGATGGTGCCGGGGCTGGACGGGGTCAGCCTGTGCCGGCGTATCCGCGACGAGTCGACCGTGCCGGTGATCATGCTGTCGGCGCGCGCCGACTCGATCGATGTGGTGCTCGGTCTGGAGGCCGGCGCCGACGACTATGTGACGAAGCCCTTCGACGGCGCGGTGCTGGTCGCGCGGATCCGGGCCGTACTGCGCCGCTTCGGACACGCGGGAGGGGCCGCCGGGGAGCCGGACGGCTCGGACGGGTACGCCGACGAGAACGGGGTGCTGACCTTCGGCGATCTGGTGATCGACACGGAGGGCATGGAGGTGCGCAGGGCGGGTGCGCCGGTGGCGCTGACCCCGACGGAGATGCGGCTGCTGCTGGAGTTCTCGGCGGCGCCCGGGACCGTACTGTCGCGGGACAGGCTGCTGGAGCGGGTCTGGGACTACGGCTGGGGCGGTGACACCCGGGTGGTGGACGTCCATGTGCAGCGGCTGCGTACGAAGATCGGCCAGGACCGGATCGACACCGTCCGGGGTTTCGGCTACAAGCTCAGGGCCTGACCCGCCGGCCCGACGGCCCAGGCCCTTACCCACGTACATCACGCCCGGACGGTCCGCGTCCGGGCGGTCCGGCATCCAGAAGGAACAGGGAGCACGATGAAGCGGCTCGTCCTGCGCACCGGGGTCAGGTGGAAGATCAGCATCGCGATCGCCGCCGTCGGTGCGCTGGTCGCGGTGGCGCTGAGCCTGGTGGTGCACAACTCCGCCCGGGTCTCCATGCTCGACAACGCGCGCGAGTTCCAGATGGAGCGGCTGCTGTTCGCCCAGCGGATGTACGAGACGACCAAGGACCCGAAGTTCGGCACGAAGATCAACGACCCCGCCCTCCCGCGCGATCTGCACCGGAAGATGAAGGAGGGGCGGCGCGCGACCTTCGTGCACGAGAACGCGAACGGGTCGCCGGACATCTGGGCGGCCGTGCCCATGTCCAACGGCTCGGTGCTCTCGCTGCACGGTACGGTCGCCGACCGCAGCGCCTCGATCATGTCGGCGCTGGACCGCTCCCTGATCATCGGTTCGGTCGCGGTGGTCTTCGGCGGCTGCGCCCTGGGCGTGCTGATCGGCGGGCAGCTCTCGCGCAGACTGCGCAAGGCCGCCGCGGCGGCGGGCCGGGTGGCGCAGGGGAACACGGACGTACGGGTCGGGGAGGCCATCGGCGGGCTCGTCCGCGACGAGACCGACGAGCTGGCGCGTGCCGTGGACGCCCTGACGGACGCGCTGAACGCGCGTATCGAGGCGGAGCGCCGGGTCACCGCCGATATCGCCCATGAGCTGCGTACCCCCGTCACGGGACTGCTCACGGCCGCCGAGCTGCTGCCGCCGGGCCGCCCCACGGAGCTGGTACGGGACCGGGCGCAGGCGATGCGGACGCTGGTCGAGGACGTCCTCGAAGTGGCCCGGCTGGACAGCGCGTCGGAGCGCGCGGAGTTGCAGGAGATCGCGCTCGGCGAGTTCGTCGGGCGCCGGGTGTCGCTGCTGAACCCGGACATCAGGATCCAGGTGGTGCACGAGTCCTGGGTGAACACCGATCCGCGCCGGCTGGAGCGCATCCTCGGCAATCTGCTGGCGAACGCGGCCAAGCACGGCGCGACCCCGGTCGAGGTCACGGTCGAGGGCCGGGTCGTGCGCGTACGCGACCACGGTCCCGGTTTCCCCGAGGCGCTGCTGCGCGAGGGCCCGAGCCGCTTCCGTACGGGCGCCACCGACCGGGCGGGCCACGGCCACGGGCTGGGTCTGACGATCGCGGCGGGCCAGGCCCGGGTCCTCGGCGCGCGGCTCACCTTCCGCAACGCGACGCCGGAGGGCGCGGTGGAGCGCGAGGGCGAGGGCGGCGCGATCGCGGTCCTGTGGCTGCCGGAACACGCGCCGACGGCGACGGGCAGCTTCCCGATGCTGCCGCACCTGATGGACTAGAACGCACCACGCGGACAACAGGACGACCGACAGCGGCTCCCCGGCGCGATGTGCGCGCCGGGGAGCCGCTGTGAGGGTGCCGACCGGGGATCCGGGGGTACGGGTCAGTGCCGTACGGGCGGCGAAGGGGTCAGGCGGTCACGCGGGCTGCGCGACCTTGCCGTCCGCCGCGGGCGGCACGGTCGGCGCGGACGTCTCGCCGCTCTCGCCGGGTTCCTGCGGTCCCGCGCCCCTGAGCGGGACCTCCTTGACGAAGAACGCCGCGACGAAACCGACCACCGCGACCGCCGCGCCCAGCGTGAAGGCCGCGTGCGTACCGGACGACACCGCGTGCTGGTACGCCTCGCGCGCCACGTCGGGCAGCTTCGCCAGGCTCGCCGCGTCCAGCTGCGCGGACTGCGAGGCCGCGCCGGCGGCGGCGCCACCGGCCTGGGACATCTCGTGCTGCACCCGGCTGGTGAAGAGCGCGCCCATGATCGCGGCGCCGAAGGAGCCGCCGAGCGTACGGAAGAGGGTGGTCGTCGACGAGCCGACGCCCATGTCCTTCATCTCGACGCTGTTCTGGGCGACGAGCATGGTGATCTGCATCAGGCAGCCCATGCCCGCGCCGAGCACCGCCATGTAGAGGCCGGAGGTCAGCCGCGAGGTGCCGGTGTCCATCTGCGCGAGCAGGAACAGCCCGGCGACCATCAGCCCGCTGCCCATGATCGGGAAGATCTTGTACCGGCCCGTGCTGGTGGTGACCCGGCCCGCGACGAGCGAGACGAGCATCATCGACAGCAGCATCGGCAGGAGCAGCAGCCCGGAGTTGGTGGCCGAGGCGCCCTGGACGGCCTGCTGGTAGAGCGGCAGGAAGAGGACCGCGCCGAACATGACGAAGCCGACCAGGAAGCCGATCACCGACATGAGCGAGAAGTTGCGGTCGCCGAAGATGTGCAGCGGCATGATCGGCTCGGCCGTCTGCCGCTGTACGGCGACAAAGCCGACCAGCGCGGCGATCCCGCCGAAGATCAGCAGGAGGATCACCGGCGAGGTCCAGTCGTACTCGGTGCCGCCCCAGGTGGTGACCAGCACGATCGCGGTGATACCGGCCGCCAGCAGCCCGGCGCCGAGATAGTCGACCTTGGCCTTCCCGGGGTCCTTGGCGGGCAGCTGGAGGACGATCGTGATCATCGCCAGCGCGACCGCGCCCAGCGGCAGGTTGATGTAGAAGCTCCAGCGCCAGCCGAGGTGGTCGGTGATGGTGCCGCCGACCAGCGGTCCGCCGATCATGGCGAGCGCCATGACGCCGGCCATCATGCCCTGGTACTTGCCGCGCTCGCGGGGCGGGATGAGGTCACCGATGATCGCCATGACACCGACCATCAGACCGCCGGCGCCAAGTCCCTGGATGGCCCGGAAGCCGATCAGCTGGCCCATGTCCTGGGCCATGCCGCTGAGCGCGGAGCCGATCAGGAAGACCACGATCGAGGTGAGGAAGACGCTCTTGCGCCCGTAGAGGTCGCCGAGCTTGCCCCAGATCGGGGTGGAGGCGGCGGTGGCCAGGGTGTACGCGGTGACCACCCAGGAAAGGTGTGCGAGCCCGCCCAGCTCGCCGACTATGGTCGGCATCGCCGTACCGATGATCATGTTGTCCAGCATGGCGAGCAGCATCGCGATCATCAGCGCGAGCAGCACCACGCGCACGCTGCGCGGCTGCGCCTGGGACGGGGACCGCGGATCGTCCTGCGTCTGTTTGTCCCTGCCGGCCGCTTCGACCGCGCCTGGATTGGCCGTACTCATCTGCCCCAACTCCCCTGTCCCACTGCCCCTGCACTTACTTGCCGCCCGGCAAGCTGACTACACTGGGGGAAGGTAGACCTTTACTTGCCGGGCGTCAAGTAAGTTAATTCTCGGGAGAGCAGCATGGGCAGCACCCAGCACCCGCGACGGGGCGACACCCGCCAGCGCATCCAGGACGTCGCGCTGGAACTCTTCGCCGAGCAGGGGTACGAGAAGACCTCGCTACGGGAGATCGCGGAGCGGCTGGATGTGACAAAAGCGGCGCTCTACTACCACTTCAAGTCCAAGGAAGACATCATCGTCAGCATCTTCGCGGATCTGACGGCGCCGATCGACGAACTGATCGCCTGGGGCCGGAGCCGGCCGCACTCCCTGGAGACCAAGCACGAGATCCTGCGCCGCTACAGCCGGATGCTGGCGAACGCGGCACCGCTCTTCCGCTTCTTCCAGGAGAACCAGGCGAGCCTGCGCGATCTGCGCATCGGGGCGCCGTTCAAGGACCGGATGCTGGATCTGCGCGATCTGCTCCAGGAGCCCGGCGCGTCGATGAGCGACCAGGTCCGCTGCCTGAGCGCGCTCTTCACCGTGCACACCGGGATGCTCGCGCTCAAGGACGTGGCAGGAGACCCCGAGGAGAAGCGCGAGGCTGTCCTTGAGGTCTCCTTCGAGCTGATGAACCGGGCTCACGGTGTGACCGGCTGAGACGGTACGCGACCGCTCAGCCACGTTCGGCCGGTCAGACCTTCACACCGACGGAGCGCAGGAAGTTCACCGGATTGACCGCCGAGCCGTAGTTCGGGGTCGTACGGATCTCGAAGTGCAGGTGCGGGCCGCTGGAGTTGCCGGTGTTGCCGGACAGCGCGATCTGCTGGCCCGTCTTCACGGCCTGGCCGATCTTCACCTGGATCTTCGAGAGGTGCGCGTACTGCGAGTAGGTGCCGTTGGCGTGCTTGATCACGATCGCGTTGCCGTACGCGGGACCGTCACCGCCGCCGTTGGGGCCGGCCTTCACGACGGTGCCGTTGTGGGCGGCGTGGACGGCCGTGCCGACCGGCACCGCGAAGTCCTGGCCGGAGTGCTTCTGCGACCACATGTTGCCGCCGAGACCGAAGCTGGCGCTCAGCGTGTACTTCTTGACCGGACCGGTCCAGGTGACGGCCTTCGCGGCCGCTTCCTTGGCCGGGGCGTGCGCGGCGGCCCGGTGCGATACGGAGGCGGAGGCGGCGGCCGTCTCGCCACCACTGGTCGCGGCGACCGCGGCACCGGCCCCGACCACCGCGGACACCCCGAGTCCGGCAGCCAGGACACCGGCACGGGTACGAAGGGCGGACGGGCGGACGAGACGGGACAGCGTGCGCTGCGACATACGCGAGAACCTCCGGGCGTAAAGGGACCCGGCACTCGAAGCGCCGGGCTTGCCTCACCTTGGTAACCCGGACCCCACCGCATCCCAAAACACCCCATCTACGACATCGCGTCGTAGCGAACGCCCCTGCCCTCCGCCCCTTGACGCTTCAAACACCCGGGCCGTAAACCTCCCGGCATATGCCAATCCGTACCCTTCCACGGCTTCCTGAAGGGGTACGGAACGACGGCGCCGTCCAGCGGGGACAGCGAGAACCCGCCCGCCGCCGAAGGTCCCCCGCCCCGCCCGCCCCTCGGCCCGGCCGGCGACGGGCGCGGCTACTACCCCGCGTAGGGGGGCCGAAAACGCCTGTGCGCCTTGTCACGGCCACCGGGCCGGAAGGCCGTCCGTTTCGGGACGTAGGTCCTTGCCGGAAACGGCGGGTACGGAGGGGCCCGGAACCCTAGACGAGTAAGTCCGAAGTAGCGTCGTCCGCCCCTTGGGGCGGGCGGGGAAGTGTCAGGTGCGTGCAGCCGCAAGGCGGAGGAGGGAGGCGACGCGGAGCGTCGTCGACCGACGACAACGCCGCGGATGTGCGTGCGTGGCGCTTCCCCGCAGACGGGACTTCGGACTTACTCGTCTAGGCTCGACGGGATCCCGAAACCAGCTCAGGGGGCGAACAGCCATGACCGGCGCCGACGACCGGACCGAGGACCACGAGTTCGACGGCATCGAACTCGCCGACGCCATCCAGTCCGTACGCGACCAGCTCCTGGACGCCGCCACCCGCGCCACGGGCCAGCCCATGGCCTTCGAGGTCGGTGACATCCAGATGGAATTCACGCTGGAACTCCGCAAGGAGATCAAAGGCGGCCTCAAGGTCAGGGCATGGGTGGTGGAGGCGGGCGCGGACGGCGCCCGTACCTCGGCCCACACCCACAAGGTCGCGTTCACGCTGAAGCCGCGGGACGCCCGTACCGGAGCGCCGTGGCAGGTCGGCAACGCGGACCGGGGCAGCACGGCCGGCTTCGGCGGCCCGGGGCGGTGACCCTGGCCCGGGTCGTCGCCGTCCTGGGCGCGAGCCAGGGCACGGGGGTACTGCTCACCCCGCGCCTGGTCCTCACCTGCGCGCACGTGCTGGGCGACGGCAGCGGCGACGGCAGCGGACCGTCCGTCGCCCATCCGCAGCGCACGGGAAGCGTCGCCGCCGCCGTCCAGTGGCGGGACGACGGTCTCGACATCGCGGCCCTGATCACCGGCGAGGACATCATCGGCCCGGAACTGGCCGCTCCGCTCGGCATGATCCGTGTCGGCACCCTCGCCACCGAGTCGCCCCTGCCGCACTGCGCGATCACCGGCTTCCCCGCCGTCCAGCGGTACGGGGACGACGGCGCGCTCGAACTCGACCAGTACCGCGCGACGGTCCTCCCGGCGGCGGGCACCCTGCGCTCCGCGCTGGTCTGTGAGCTGGACCACCCGGCGGCCGAGGACCGCCACGACGGCACCACACCGCTCGCCGGGCTCTCCGGCGCACCGGTCTTCGCGGGGAGCGTGCTGCTGGGCGTGGTCACCCAGGTCCCGCGCGGGCGCGGCCATCTGCGCGTCGAGGGCGTACCGATGGACCGGATCGTCAGCAGCCTCCCGGTGAAGCTGTTCCCGTTGAAACACGAGTCGCTCACCGGCCATCACCCGCGGGACCGGCGTTTCGAGGAGGAGTACGCGCGGGCCGTCCGGGCCCGCTACCGCAAGACCCGGATCTTCGGCATCGACGAACTGGGCGCGGGCGAGTCCACCTGGGACCTGGACACGGCGTATCTGAGCCTGGAGGCCGGCCGGCGGGACCGCTCCCCCGGCCGGCCCCGCCGGATCGAGGAACTGCTGACGGAGCGGCCCCGTACGCTCCTGCGCGGCGAGGCGGGCGCCGGCAAGACGACCCTGGTGTGGTGGCTCGCCGCCCACGCCGCCTGCGGCACCCTGGGCCCCGAGCTGGCCGGCCTCAACGGCCTGGTCCCGTTCGTCGTCCCCTTACGGACCCTGCACGCCCGTGGACTCGGCCCCCGAGCCCCACCGCGCTCCACTCCGTCGCCCAGATCCTGACGGACGACCCGCCGCCCGGCTGGGCGCGCCGTGTCCTGTCTGCGGGCCGGGCGCTCCTGCTGATCGACGGCGTGGACGAGATCCCGCCGGGCGAGCGCGAGGAGGCCCGGCGCTGGCTGGGCGAACTGCTGGACCTCTACCCGCACATCCACTGTCTCGCCACCGTCCGGCCGCTCGCCGTCGAGGACGACTGGCTCCGCTCGGAGGAGTTCGAGGAACTCCAGCTCCTGCCCATGCGGGACAAGGACATCGAGGCGTTCGTCACCGCCTGGCACCGGGCGGCCCGCCTCGAATGCGACCGATACGCGGACCAGCACCGCGCCGCCGCCGAACGCGCCGAACTGGACGGCCTGGAAGCGGAGCTGAAGGAGCGGTTACGGCAGAACACCGCACTGCGCACCCTCGCGCGGACCCCGCTGCTCTGCGCGGTCATCTGCGCCCTGCACCGCCGCCGGGGCGGCCTCCTGCCCGACACCCGCTGGGAGTTGTACCGCGCCACCCTCGCGATGCTCCTCGGAAACCGGGACGCCCAGCGCAGGATCGGCAGCCCCGAAGGCATCACCATGGGCTTCGAGGAGCACCAGGAGCTGTTGCAGTGTCTGGCGGTCTGGCTGGTCCGGGCGGGGCGGGCGCAGCTCTCCCGCGCGGACGCGGAACAGCAGATCGAGGTGGCGCTGCGACGGCTGCCCAAGGTCAGGGAACAGGGATCGGCGGCGACGGTTCTCCGGCATCTGCTCAACCGCAGCGGTCTGATCCAGGAACGCGCGGACGACGAGATCCAGTTCATCCACCGCACCTTCCAGGACTATCTGGCGGCCCGCGCGCTCATCGAGGGCGGCTCGCTGCTTGAGCTGCTCCAGAACGCCCCCAACGAGCAGTGGCGGGACACGGTCCTGCTGGCGGTGGGCCACTGCCGTCCGCACGAGGTACGGAGACTGGTCGAGGGCCTGCTCGCGGACGGGGCGGCCTCGTCCTACGGCGGCAGACGCGCGGACCTGTATGTCCTCGCGGCGCGCTGTCTGCTCAACACGGTCGTGGTGGACGAGACGGTGGGCGAACGGGTCGCCGACCGGATCCGTACGCTGCTGCCGCCCCGGGACAGCGGGCACACGGACGCGCTGGTCTCGCTCGAAGACTATGTGCTGCCGCTTCTCCCCGAACCGTCCGGCCTCGGCGTCAGGGACGCCGAGGAAGTGGCCGAACTCATCTGCATGGTGGGCGGATCCAGCGCCATTCCCTACGCCAAGCGGTTCTCCCTGCACGAGAGCGTGCACGTACGGTCCACCATCGCGGCAAGCTGGTTCCAGTTCCCGACGGAGCGGTACGCCCGTGAGGTACTCGCCGGGATGTCTCTGACGGGCCTGGCCATCAGCGTATCCACGCCGGACAGACTGCGGCTGCTCCCCGGCCTGCCATCCCCGTCGGCGGTCGATGTCTCCATCGACGCCTCCTCCTCGCAGCTGGGTGAGTATCTCCCCACCGCGGGATGCGAAGAGCTGAACGTCTACGGCAACGCGGTGCTCCGGGATGTGTCGTTCCTCCCGGGACTCACCGACGTGCGGAGTCTCAGTGTCACCAAGTGCCCCGCCCTGGAGGACCTGTCCGGGCTGGTGAACACGCCGCTCACCGCTCTGGAACTGGACGTGGGCACCCTCGGCGAGGAAGAACTCGACGCTGTCCACCGGATCCCGTACCTCCGGAGTCTGACGCTCACCTACGGCAGCTCGTCCCCCGGCCGGCTGCCCGCCGCCCACCCCGGGGTGAGCTACCTCCGACTGGACAGTCGGCAGCCGCTCGATCTCTCGTCCCTGGACGCGTGGTTCTCACTGCGGGAACTCGATGTGACCGTCGACTCGTGCGACTGGCTCACCCTCGGCTCCCCCGGTCCTGTCCGTGCGCCTCAGGTCGCCTCGCTCACGCTCCGGCTCTCGGCGGACCATGCCGGGCTGGCCCGCCTGGGCGAGGTGTTTCCGTTCCTGGCCACGCTCGTTGTCTTCACTCATGTACCGGGCCCGCTGCCGGACCTGACGCCTCTGCGCACACTCCCCGGGCTGCGGACCAGCGTCGCCCGTCGCGCCGACTGAGCCCCGCCCACGCCAAAGGGGCTGCCCCGGACCGTGGAACCGGTTCCGGGGCAGCCCCTTCGTACTGCTCAGCGTGGAGCGCGGACGCTCACGCCTCCTTCGTCAGGTTCGGGCCGCCGCCCGCTGCCTGCTCGATCGGGGGGACGTCCGGGAGGGGGGACTTCTCCTCGCCGCGGAAGGTGAATTCCTTGGCGTCGCCCTCACCCGTCGTGTCCACGACGACGATATGACCGGGGCGCAGCTCGCCGAAGAGGATCTTCTCGGAGAGGATGTCCTCGATCGACCGCTGGATCGTCCGCCGCAGCGGACGGGCGCCCAGGACCGGGTCGTAGCCCTTCTTGGCCAGCAGCGACTTCGCGGACGGGCTCAGCTCCAGGCCCATGTCGCGGTCGCGCAGTCGCTCGTCGACCTTGTCGACCATGAGGTCGACGATCTGGATGATGTCTTCCTCGGTGAGCTGGTGGAAGACGACCGTGTCGTCGACGCGGTTGAGGAACTCGGGGCGGAAGTGCTGCTTCAGCTCTTCGTTGACCTTGTTCTTCATCCGGTCGTAGTTCGTCTTGGTGTCGCCCTGGGCGGCGAAGCCCAGGTTGAACCCCTTGGAGATGTCCCGGGTCCCGAGGTTGGTCGTCATGATGATGACCGTGTTCTTGAAGTCCACGACCCGGCCCTGGGAGTCGGTCAGCCGACCGTCCTCCAGGATCTGGAGAAGGGAATTGAAGATATCGGGGTGGGCCTTCTCGACCTCGTCGAAGAGGACGACGGAGAACGGCTTGCGGCGGACCTTCTCCGTCAGCTGGCCGCCCTCTTCGTAGCCCACGTATCCGGGGGGAGAACCGAAGAGACGGGAAACCGTGTGCTTCTCGCTGAACTCCGACATGTCGAGAGCGATCAGCGCGTCCTCGTCACCGAAGAGGAATTCGGCGAGCGTCTTCGAAAGCTCGGTCTTACCGACACCGGACGGGCCGGCGAAGATGAACGAGCCACCGGGGCGCTTCGGGTCCTTCAGACCGGCTCGCGTACGGCGGATCGCCTGCGAGAGGGCCTTGATGGCGTCCTTCTGGCCGATGACGCGCTTGTGCAGCTCGTCCTCCATACGGAGCAGCCGGGAGGATTCCTCTTCCGTGAGCTTGAAGACCGGAATACCCGTGGCGGTCGCCAGAACCTCGGCGATCAGCTCCTCGTCCACCTCGGCGACGACATCCATGTCGCCGGCCTTCCACTCCTTCTCGCGCTTGGTCTTCGCGGCCAGCAGCTGCTTCTCCTTGTCGCGGAGAGAGGCCGCCTTCTCGAAGTCCTGGGAGTCGATGGCCGACTCCTTGTCGCGACGGACGCCCGCGATCTTCTCGTCGAACTCGCGGAGGTCCGGCGGCGCGGTCATCCGGCGGATACGCATCCGGGAACCGGCCTCGTCGATCAGGTCGATCGCCTTGTCCGGCAGGAAGCGGTCCGAGATGTAGCGGTCGGCGAGCGTCGCGGCGGCGACCAGGGCGGAGTCCGTGATGGACACGCGGTGGTGCGCCTCGTAACGGTCGCGCAGACCCTTGAGGATCTCGATCGTGTGCGGCAGCGACGGCTCCGCGACCTGGATCGGCTGGAAGCGGCGCTCAAGGGCCGCGTCCTTCTCCAGGTGCTTGCGGTACTCGTCGAGCGTCGTGGCACCGATGGTCTGCAGCTCACCGCGGGCCAGCATCGGCTTGAGGATGCTCGCGGCGTCGATCGCGCCCTCGGCGGCGCCGGCACCCACCAGGGTGTGCAGCTCGTCGATGAACAGGATGATGTCGCCGCGGGTGCGGATCTCCTTGAGGACCTTCTTCAGGCGCTCCTCGAAGTCACCGCGGTAGCGGGAGCCGGCGACCAGCGCGCCGAGGTCGAGGGTGTAGAGGTGCTTGTCCTTGAGGGTCTCGGGCACCTCGCCCTTGACGATGGCCTGCGCCAGTCCCTCGACGACCGCCGTCTTGCCGACGCCGGGCTCGCCGATGAGGACCGGGTTGTTCTTCGTACGGCGGGACAGCACCTGCATGACCCGCTCGATCTCCTTCTCGCGCCCGATGACCGGGTCGAGCTTGGATTCACGGGCGGCCTGGGTGAGGTTCCGGCCGAACTGGTCGAGGACCAGGGACGTGGAGGGCGTGCCCTCGGCAGGACCGCCCGCTGTGGCGGCCTCCTTGCCCTGGTAGCCGGAGAGCAGCTGGATGACCTGCTGCCGCACCCGGTTGAGATCGGCGCCCAGCTTCACGAGGACCTGGGCGGCGACGCCCTCGCCCTCGCGGATCAGGCCGAGCAGGATGTGCTCCGTGCCGATGTAGTTGTGGCCCAGCTGAAGGGCCTCGCGGAGCGACAGCTCCAGGACCTTCTTGGCACGGGGGGTGAAGGGGATGTGACCGGACGGGGCCTGCTGACCCTGCCCGATGATCTCCTCCACCTGCTGGCGGACCGCCTCGAGCGAAATCCCGAGGCTCTCCAGGGCCTTAGCGGCGACACCCTCACCCTCGTGGATAAGGCCCAGGAGGATGTGCTCGGTGCCGATGTAGTTGTGGTTGAGCATCCGGGCTTCTTCCTGAGCCAGGACGACAACCCGCCGCGCGCGGTCGGTGAACCTCTCGAACATCGTTAATCGCTCCTCAGAGCGGTCAGGCAGTAAAGGGGTCGGTCCCCTCCCTGTCCTTCCGCAGCTTAGTCCCGCAAGCGGGGACCGCTCATTCCAACTGCTGACACCTGTCCCAGGCTCTCAGCCCCGAACGCCGGACACCAGCTCCAACCCGATGGTCCGAGACGATGTTCCCGCAGGCCAGGCAGATACCCCCGCCATCAGTACGCCGATGGCGAACGCGAGCCGCCCGAAACCGCGTGTCGCCCCTCTCCCACTAGGTAATGTCTTACCCGCCGTCACTGACAGTCCATGCGGCGCACCCCTGTTCCCTCCGCTACGGGCGAACACCCTTGCGCTCCGGGACGCTCCCGCACGCCCCCGAATCCCGCACCCTGTGCGACGCGTACGCGACACAGCGTAACTCCGTGCCCTGTTCGGGAGTTGCTCCGGGTATGGCCCTTCCCGTCCCGCCCCCGCGCGCCGCTCCCGAAGGCGGTCCCGCGCGCCAGGATTCCACCGGGCGCGCTGGTGGCGCCGGGTGCGCCGGCCGGGATCTCGCGCGGTGGTACGAGGAGGGGCTCGGCTGGCCGACCGCGGCGGGGCCGCCGGTCGCGCTGCTCACCGGGGTGCGGTTCGACGCGCTGGAGCTGCCGGCCGACGCGGGCGCCGCGCTGCTGCGGCGGATCGGCCCGACGGGTCCCGTGGCGCTCCACGGGGACCGGATGCGGCTGCTGGTGGCCGTGGGCGGCGCGGACGAGCTGCCGGGGCTGCTCGACTGGCTGGAGTGGGGCGGTATCACCCTGGGGCTGACCGCGCTCGGCGCGGGCGGGCGCAT